>JAYQUJ010000024.1:0-48411 GCA_038147895.1 Pseudomonas sp. | reverse complement strand
TACCGGCCTGTCACGCCGGGGGTCGCGGGTTCGAGTCCCGTCCGCTGCGCCATATTAAAGCCTTGGTTAGACTGAAGACCAAAGCTGAAAGAAACGGCCTCAAAGGTCGTTTTTTTTTGCGGCGAGCCCTTTGAACTCTCGTCAGCAAGCAGGTTACGCGCAGCGGTAGTTCAGTCGGTTAGAATACCGGCCTGTCACGCCGGGGGTCGCGGGTTCGAGTCCCGTCCGCTGCGCCATATACAAGCTTTGATCAGGCTGTTGATCGAGCTGAAAAAAGCGACCACAAAGGTCGCTTTTTTTTGCCTGCAAATCCTGCGCTGCTTCGCAGCTTGGATGCCCGCCAATATCTGAACTTATCTCTGGTTCACTGTTCCTAATGTGCCGTAGCCAGTGCTTGTCGCGGGCTGCTAAGCTCGCGCTCTCTCTTTTCGCCCCACGCGGCATCACAAGGAACAAGCATGAAACAACATCGTCTTGCGGCAGCGGTTGCCCTGGTTGGCCTGGTTCTGGCTGGCTGCGATGCACAGACCAGCGAAGTGGAGCTGAAGACTCCCGCGCAGAAAGCCTCCTACGGCATCGGCCTGAACATGGGCAAGAGCCTGTCGCAGGAAGGCCTGGATGACCTGGACTCCAAGGCTGTTGCGCTGGGTATCGAGGACGCCATCGGCAAGAAAGAGCAGAAGCTGAAGGATGAGGAACTGTCCGAAGCCTTTGCCTTCCTGCAGAAGCGCGCAGAGGAACGCATGGCCAAGCTCAACGAGGAATCGGCAGCTGCCGGCAAGAAGTTCCTTGAAGAGAACGGCAAGAAGGAAGGCGTGGTCACCACCGAGTCCGGCCTGCAGTACGAAGTGATCAAGAAAACCGACGGCGCCCAGCCCAAGGCTACCGACGTGGTGACCGTGCACTACGAAGGCAAGCTGACCGATGGCAGCGTATTCGACAGCTCCGTCGAGCGTGGCAGCCCCATCGATCTGCCGGTCAGTGGCGTGATTCCGGGTTGGGTGGAAGGTCTGCAGCTGATGCACGTGGGCGAGAAGTACAAGCTGTACATCCCCAGCGAACTGGCCTACGGCGCGCAGAGCCCGAGCCCGGCGATTCCGGCCAACTCGGTACTGGTGTTCGATCTGGAACTGCTGGCGATCAAAGACCCGGCCGCACCTGCGCAGTAACACGACCTCTTGGTCCGCAACGCCCCGCTTGTCGGGGCGTTTTCATTTGTGGCGGATTAATCGGCGACTGGTGAGTCTGAAAGGGAGAGTCGGCAGGTCAGGTGTTACGCTTATGCACATTCGTGTGGTAACTCTTCTGGTCGCGACTGTTACGCTTTCAGCGAATAAGGCCTCTAGCATAACTTCATGATTTACATGAGTTTTTTCTGCTGGGCAAAAAATGTTCGATCTGTTGTACGGCCCCGTGGCATGGGCGTTTGCTCTTGTTGTAAAGGATGTGTTCACAGGGTTATCCACAGGCTTGGTGGATAACCTGCCGCGACTCAGTGGTGGCGCGGTATTGCTGGAGGTGACGATGAAATATCGTGCGGTAGGTGACCGTTACCTGCGTCAGGCTCGACGTGTATTGAGTCGTGGACGGTTGCCGGCATTGCTGCTGGCGGTGTCGAGAAAAAGCACTAGCAGCGAGCGATTCTCTCGGTTGCGTCATGATCTGACGCTACTGCAAGGGCTATGTGCGGCCTGGTGGCGCGGTGAATATCGCGCCATTAATACCCAGGCCCTGCTGGCGGTGGTCGCTGCGCTGGTGTACTTCCTGGCGCCGCTGGATGCGGTACCGGACTGGCTGCTGGGCTTGGGGTTGCTGGATGATCTGGCCGTGCTGGCCTGGGTACTGCGCACCTGGGAAGACGAGTTGCAGCGTTATGCGGATTGGCGAGCTCAACAGACACCGCAGGAACTGGTGCGTATCGAGAAGCTGCCCCAGGAGGGTTAGTAGCTTTCCCGGTGGGCCTGTTCGAACAGTGCCTCTATTGCACCGCTGTCGCGTAGCTCCAGCAGTACTTGGTCGAGTTGTTCCGCTGCCACTTCCAGGTGCGGACTGTAGGCGCAATGCATCCAGTATCGGCTTACCACCCAGCTGCTGAAACGCACCGGTAGCGTCGGGTTTCGGCTCAGTCGGTAGGCCAGTGGACGCTGCATGTCGATCAGGGCATCCAGGCGCTGACGGCTGAGCATCTGCAAGCGGGTTTCCAGATCGCTCACATCCTGGCGCAGCACGTTGCCCTTGCTGAAAGCGCTCATCAGCGGCTCGATGTAGACGAAGCCCAGGCTGGTACCCAGGCTCTTGCCCTGCAGCTTGGCAAGGTCGCTGAAGTCGGGGCTCTGCACATGTTGCAGCAGGCGATCCTCTTCCTCATACAGCGGCGCAGACCAGTGCAGTCGACTGGCCTGAGGCATCCAGTCCGGGTGGGCATTGCAGATGATCTGGATGCGGCCTTCCAGCAGAAAGCCTTCGAGGCGGTTGTTGGGGGTCTCGATGAAACGCACCGGGATGGCCAGTTCACTGCTCACCCGCTCACCCAGCAGGCGGGTGAAACCGCCGATCAACTGCTGCTGGCGCACGGCGACATAGGGCATGCCGTCATGCGGGCCGAAGCCCCAGAGCAACTCTGCCGTGGCTGGAGTGCCGCCTAAGAGCAGCGCCCCTGCTAGAAAGCTGCGTATCGCCACGCTGCGGCCTCTCGACTCTTGTCTGCGGGGTCAGTATAGGTCAGGCTTGCACCATAACCGGGCTGTTGAACATGAGCTGCAAGGACGTGCCGGGCGTGTTGGCACTGGGTTTCATGGAGTGTTGTATGAGTGTGCAAGTGATCATGCGCGAGGGGGCACCGGAATACGCCGTGCTGCCCTGGGCCGAGTATCAGGCCCTGCTACAGGCTGCCGGGCAGGCTGTGGCGCCGGCGGCGGAGACTGCCAGTTCGCCACTAAGTCGATTGGCAGAGCTGCGCGAGGCAAAAGGAATGTCCCTGGCCGATCTGGCGCGTGCCGTGGGAATCAGCCCGCACTATCTGGGCCTGATCGAGAGCGGAGAACGCGAGCCGGATGGCGCGATTCTGCGTTCGCTGGCGCGGGTGCTCGAAGTGGCTGACTGGGAGCAGCCGTCTTGAGCGTACGCATTCATCGACAGCACTGGCAGGCTTTGCTCGGGGAGCTGGAGCATGCCCGGCGCCAACGCCACCTGCTGACCTACCGTGCTCTGGTCGAGCGCCTGCAGCTGCCGACTCCCGCCATGCAGACCCTGACTGCCGCGCTGGAGCATCTGGCCGCGCTGGATGCGCGCGCCGAGCGTCCACTGCGCAGTGCGCTGGTGATCAGTCAGGGCGCCAGCCGTCTGCCGCGTACCGGCTTCTTCGATTACGTCACGCGTCTGGGGCGCTTTACCGGCCCCTCCGATGGTGTGGCCGCTGCATCCTGGCATGCCGCCGAAGTGGCGCGGGTTTTCGAGTTCATCTACCCCGAGGAGCCCTGATGCTTCTGCGTCTGCGTGCCCGCCTGAGTTACTGGCTGGCGCGGCGCCTGTTCCACTGGCCCTGGCTACTGCGCCAGCCGCGTGCCGGGGCCTGGATGCAGGGGCAGTACGCCCGGATGGCTGCCATGGGCGATGTGCCGGCGCAAAGCTTCTATGGCCATATCCTGCTGTTTCGCGGCCAGGGCTTGGGAGCCCGCGAAGAGGGGCTGCGTCTGTTGCGTCTGGCTGCCCAGGGCGGTGATGGCAAGGCGGCTTATCAGGTGGGTGTGCAGGCGCTGGCGGGCGATAGTCGCCAGGCGCCTGATGGCGAAGCGGCGGCCCGCTGGTGGGGGCTGGCTACCGAGGCGGGGCACCCGCTGGCGGCTCAGCGTCTGGCCAACCTCTACCGTGATGGTGCTCCCGGTGTTGAGGCGGACCCACTTCTGGCCGAGCAATATGCTCGGCGTGCCGTGGAGCTTGGGCTCAAGCCGAGAGGCTGAGAGTGTCGAGGATGTGCAGGCTGTAGCCCGGCACCGCCTTGGCGTGGCGCTTGGCCTCGGAAGCCATGCCGGCCAGCTGACTGGCGTCCAGGTGCTGGCAGCTTTGCGGGTGCAGATGAACCACGCCGACCGACAGGGATAACAGCGGAAACTCCTCGCGCTTGCCCTGGCGGTTGTGGCTGACGAAGCAGCCAGCCTGCAGGTGTTCCTCATGGTAGAAACGCCGGCACTGGGCCTGAAAATCTTCCAGCAACTGATTGAGGCGCTTGCGCCAGTCCACCGAGCCCAGCACCAGGAGAAAGTCGTCGCCGCCGATATGTCCGACGAAGTCGCGGCTGGGGTCGACCCGCTCGTTCAGGCACTGCGCCAGGCACAGCAGCACTTCGTCGCCCTTGGCATAGCCGTACAGGTCGTTGAACGGCTTGAAGCTGTCGATATCCACATAGCACACCACGGCTTCGCGGCCCTGCTGCAGCAGGCGTCCCAGGCATTGCTGGATCGGTACGTTGCCCGGTAGCAGGGTTAGTGGATTGGCGTGGCGGGCCTGCTGGATTTTCAGTTCGGTGATCAGCTTGAGCACGTCGATGACTCGCCCCAGGCCACGGTAGCGGCCGTTCTGCACGATGATGAAGTCTTCCTCCATGCGCTGCCGTGCGCGGCTGGTAAGAAGTCGGCTGACCTGTTGCAGGGACTGAGCGATGTCCACGGCGAGGAAGTCCGTGCTCATCAGACGGCTGATCGGTTTGCGGGCGAACAGGTCGGTGGCGAAGGGCTTGAGCAGTGCGTCCGACAGCGAGTGGCGATGGACGATGCCCACCGGCTGGTCCTGCTCGTCGAGCACCGCCAGGGAGTTGAGGTTGGCCTGGGCGCGGAAGGCCTCCAGCACTTCGGCGATGGCGGTCTGTTGCGATACGGCCTGTTGCTCGTTGAGCAGGGCCGATAGGTCACCGCTGTCTTCGCCCAGGGCGGGGGACAGATTGTCCAGGCGTGGCAGCAGCTTCTGCGCATCGCGGGGCGGCTGTTCCTGAGGACGGCAGAGCAGATAGCCCTGTACCAGGTCGATGCCCATCTCGATCAGCGTGGCCAGCTCCTCTTCCAGTTCGATGCCTTCGGCGATCACCTGGGCGCGCGAGGCACGGGCCATCTTCAGGATGGAATCGACGAACTCGCGTTTGACCGCATCCTGGTGGATGCCGTCGATGAAGTGGCGGTCGATCTTCACGTAGTCCGGGCGCAGTTCCGACCACAGGCGCAGGCTGGAATAACCGGCGCCCAGATCGTCCAGGGCGATGGAGAAACCCATGGCGCGGTAGTGGTGCAGGGCGGTGTCGAGCAGAGCGAAATCGTCGATGGGGGCCTGCTCGGTCAGTTCGATGACGACCTGATCCGGCGGAATGCCGAAGTCCCTGAGCAACTTGAGCGTACGGCCCGGCTGGTGGCTGGGCTCCAGCAGCGATTCCGGCGATACGTTGAGGAACAGCTTGCCGTTGAGGTTTTGTTCGCGAAAGCGCTGGCAGGCACTCTTGCGGCTGGCCAGTTCCAGTTCGCTCAGGCGCCCGCAGTTGCGTGCCACGCTGAACAGGGCAATGGGGGCATGCAGTGGGCTGTTTGACGGGCCGCGGGTCAGCGCCTCGTAGCCGAGAATACGTTGCTCGGAGAGGCTGATGATGGGCTGGAACAGGCTATGGAGGTCGCCGTGAGCAAGGATGGACTCCAGGGCGCTCAACTGCTCGGTGACGGTCATGGGGTGTCTCGATCTGGCGGAAAAGAAAAAGGCCGGTATCGCTACCGGCCTTTATTTCACGACAGTTCAATGACTGTTTGATGACGCCTTGCGTGGCGTACTGTCAATGCTTGGCCAGGGTTGCTTCCAGCCCCAGGTAGTCGAGCAGGATGCGCCCGCTTTCGGCCAGGTAGGCGTCGTCTTCCGGCTTGGTCTTTTCCGGCTCGGCGGGAGCTGCGTCCTCGTCTACTGCCTTGATTTCCTTGAGCAGCTCTTCGCCCTTGGCTTTGCGCTTGGTGTTTTCCAAGGCCAGTTGACGCTTCTCGATATCGGAATGCTGAGCGCGGCGTTTTTCCTCGTTGAGGCTGACGCTGGTCTCGGCCATCAGCTCCTGGGTCAGCGCCAGGCGGTCGCGGGTGAAGACGAAGTCCGGATCGTTCGCCGTGCGCGACTCGTGACGGGCCTTGAGCTCGGCGAGGAAGGGTTTGTAGGGGTTGCTCTCGGGGTCGATTGCCGCCTTGATGCTGTCCCAGGGCATGGCCTCGGGCAGGGCGCTCTCGCCGATTTCCTTGGTGTCGACGATGTTCGGGTAGGCGATATCCGGCAGCACGCCCTGGTGTTGGGTGCTCTGCCCGGAAACCCGGTAGAACTTGGCCAGGGTCAGCTTCAGCTCGCCATGGTTGAGCGGCTGGATGGTCTGCACCGTGCCCTTGCCGAAGGTCTGGCCACCGAGGATCAGTGCACGGTGGTAGTCCTGCATGGCGCCGGCGAAAATTTCCGAAGCGGAGGCGGACAGGCGATCCACCAGCACGGCCATCGGGCCGTTGTAGAACACGCCGGGTTCCTCGTCGGCCAGTACGTCGACGCGGCCGTCGCTGTTGCGTACCAGTACGGTGGGGCCCTGATCGATGAACAGGCCGGTCAGTTCGGTGGCTTCCTGCAGGGAGCCGCCGCCGTTATCGCGCAGGTCGATGACCACGCCGTCGACTTTTTCCTGCTTCAGTTCGCCGAGCAGGCGTTTCACGTCGCGGGTAGTGCTCTTGTAGTTCGGGTCCTGGGCGCGGTAGGCCTTGAAGTCGAGGTAGAAGGCCGGAACCTTGATCACCCCGAGCTTGTATTCGCGGCCTTCATGCTGCAGCTTGAGTACGGACTTCTGCGCCGCCTGTTCCTCCAGCTTGACTGCCTCGCGAACGATGGTGACCACCTTGCTGGTCAGGTCGCTCGGCGCGTTGCTGGCGGGGATCACTTCCAGGCGCACCTTGGAGCCTTTCGGGCCACGGATCAGCTTGACCACCTCATCCAGGCGCCAGCCAATCACGTCGACCATTTCCTTGTCGCCCTGGGCCACGCCAATGATCTTGTCGGCGGGGGAGATCACCTTGCTCTTCTCGGCAGGGCCGGCCGGTACCAGGCGCACGACCTTGACGTACTCGTTGTCGTTCTGCAGGACGGCGCCAATGCCTTCCAGCGACAGACTCATGTTGATGTCGAAGTTTTCCGCGTTGTCCGGCGAGAGGTAGTTGGTGTGCGGGTCGTAGGTCTGCGCGAAGGCGTTGATGTAGGCCTGGAACACGTCTTCGCCACGGGTTTGCGCCAGACGCTTGCGCTGATTCTTGTAGCGCTTCTGCAGCAGCTCCTGGATGTCCTTGGGCTCCTTGCCGGCGATCTTCAGGCGCAGTACTTCGTCCTTGACGCGCTTGCGCCAGAGGTCATCCAGTTCGGCGTTGTTCTTGGCCCAGGGGGCTTTTTCGCGATCCACCAGCAGACTCTCGTCGATGCTGAAGTCGATCTTGTCGACACCTTTGGTGAGCAGGGCATCGACATAGTCCAGGCGCTCTTCGGAGCGCTGCAGGTAGGTGCGGTAGATGATGAAGCCCGGCTCCAGGTCGCCGCCCTTGAGCAGGTCGTCGAAGCGCTTGCTCCAGCGGTCGAACTTCTCGATATCGGCGGCGGTGAAGTAGCTGCGCGCCGGGTCGAGCATCTGCAGGTAGCCCTCGTAGATCTTCTGCGAGCGGGCATCGTCCAGTGGCGGCTTGTTGTAGTGGTGGCGCTTGAGCAGCTCGACCACATTGAGGCTGGCGATCACCTGCTCGCGATCCGGCTGCAGGTAGGCCCAGTTCTCGGCCGCGGCCTTGGCGGCGGCGGGCAGGGCATTGAGCCCAAGCAGCAGGGCGAGGGCGGTAGCGGGGATAAGTCTCTGCATGGTGGTTCGACGCGAAGGCAGGTGATAACGCATATTAGGCCGTCTAGTAGGGCGCCGGTTCCGTTGGAGCCGAGCGGCAAAATGCAAAAACCCGGAGTTCGGTGGCGCAAGCCGCGCGCCGTCTACGCCGGGGTCTCATTCACTATGGAGGCAGCATGAAGGCATTGCAAGGCGTTGAAGGGCAGTTGGAATGGGTGGAGCGGTCGCTTTCTGCCTGCGATGTGGGGCAGATCCGTATTCGTGTCGCCGCAGCTGGCCTCAACCGTGCGGACCTGTTGCAACGCGCCGGCCACTATCCACCGCCACCGGGGGCCAGCGATACGCTCGGCCTGGAGTGCTCCGGGGTTGTGGTCGAGGCTGGGCCGGGCAGTCAGTGGCAGGTGGGCGAGCGGGTCTGCGCGCTGCTGGCGGGTGGTGGCATGGCAGAGGAAGTGCTGGTCGATGCGCGCCATGCGCTGCCGGTGCCGGAAGGCGTGTCACTGCTTGAGGCTGCGGCGCTACCGGAAGTCTATGCCACGGCCTGGCTCAATCTGTTCCAGCTGGCGGCTATCAAGCCCGGCGAGAAGGTGCTGTTGCACGCGGGTGCCAGCGGTGTCGGCTCGGCAGCGATCCAGCTGTGCAAGGCGTTCGGCAACCCCTGCTGGGTCAGCGTCGGTTCGGCCGAGCGTCTGGCCTACTGCGAAGCGCTGGGTGCCCAGGGCGGGGCGATTCGCAGTGAGGATCTGCAAAGCCTGCGCGACTTCGGTCCCTTCAATGCGATTCTCGATCCGGTCGGTGCCAGCTATGCCGACCTCAACCTGCAACTGCTGGCCCGCGATGGGCGCTGGGTGTGCATCGGCTTGATGGGTGGCAGCAAGGCGCAGCTGGACATGGCGCTGCTGCTGGGCAAGCGCATCCAGCTGACCGGCTCGACCCTGCGCAACCGCGACGAGCAGTTCAAGGCCGAGCTGATGGCGGATTTGCAGCACCACGTCTGGCCGCTGTTCGCCGAGGGGCGGCTGAAGCCGCAGCTGGAGCGCGCCTATACGGCCAAGGACGCCGAAGCGGCCTTCGCCGCGCTGGCCAGCAATCAGGTCAGTGGCAAGCTGGTGCTGCAGCTCGACGAGAGCCTGGTCTGAGTTACTGCCACTGCAGGATGTCCCAGCCCTCGCGCTGCGCATGTTCGCGCAGCGTCGGATCGGGATTGATCGCGTGCGGATAGGGCACCTGCGCTAGCAGCGGCAGGTCGTTGCGCGAATCCGAGTAGAAGTGCGCCCCCTCCAGGCTTTCGCCTTCGGCCTGCAGCCAGGCGTCGAGGCGGGTGACCTTGCCTTCGCGGTAGGTCAGCACGCCCTGGGTGCGGCCGCTGTAGCAGCCGTGCTGCAGCTCGCAGTCGATGGCCAGCACCTCTTCCACGCCCAGACGCTCGCCGATGGCGCTGACCAGGAAGTGCGCCGAGGCGGAGATGATCAGCAGGCGGTCGCCGGCCGCGCGGTGGCTGGCCAGGCAGCGCATGGCGTCGCTGTAGATGATCGGTTCGATCACATCCTCGACGAAGGGCTCGACGACGAAGGCCACTTCCTCCGGTGTGCGCCCAACCAGGGGCGACAGGGTGAAGGCCATATAGTCCTCCATGGCCAGCTTGCCTTGGGAGTAGAGGGTCATCAGCTCCTGTTCGCGGGTCAGGAAGCTGTCGCGGTCGACCCACTGCAGGTCGACCATGTGCTCGGCCCACAGCGAGGCGCAGTCGCCGTGGATCAGGGTTTCGTCGAGATCGAAGATTGCCAGGGCCATCAGGCCACCTCCCGGATTGCGTTGGCGTCGATGGACAGGCCGATGCACTGGCCCTTGCCGATCAGCTCGCCTTCGCTGCGATTGAGTACGTCCACCAGCAGCTCCACGCCGTTGGCCTGGACCCGGTAGCGAATGACGTTGCCCAGCAGACTGTGGCCGAGCACTTCGGCGGCGATGGCGCCGCTGTCGTGCAGCTGGATGGCCTCGGGGCGGATGGCGATGCGGCTGTGTACCGGGCGCAGCAGCAGGCGGCTGGCGGTGTCGGCATCGAGCAGGTTGTAGTTGCCGATGAAGCCGGCGGCAAAGGCATCCACCGGAGCGGTGTAGAGGGATTCCGCATTGCCGCTCTGGACAATCTTGCCGGCGTTCATCAGGAAGATGCGGTCGCTCATGGTCAGCGCCTCTTCCTGATCGTGGGTGACGAAGATGGTGGTCAGGCCCAGCTCCTGCTGGATGGCGCGGATCTGTTCACGCAAGTGCTTGCGGATGCGCGCGTCGAGGGCCGACAGCGGCTCGTCGAGCAGCAGCAGACGCGGGCGGGTGACCAGCGAGCGGGCCAGGGCCACGCGCTGGCATTGGCCGCCGGAGAGTTGGTGCGGGTAGCGCGCGGCGAACTCGTGCAGCTCCACCAGGCGCAGCACTTCGTCGACGCGCTGTGCGCTCTCGTCCTTGCCGACCTTCTGCATGCGCAGGCCGAAGGCGACGTTCTGCGCCACCGTCATGTTGGGGAACAGCGCATAGCTCTGGAACACCATGCCGATGCCGCGCTTCTGTGGCGCCAGCGGCACCAGGTCCTGCTCGCCGAGGAGGATCTGCCCGCCGTCGACTTCGGTGAGGCCGGCGATGCAGCGCAGCAGGGTGGATTTACCGCAGCCGGAAGGGCCGAGCAGGGTGACGAATTCGCCCTGTTCGATCTCGCAGTTGATGTCGCTGAAGATCGAGGTGTTGCCGTAGCTTTTGTGCAGATTACGGATGGAAAGGTAACTCATGCCTTGTCCTTATTCAGGCGAGTGGCCGCCCAGGTGAAGACCAGTACGAAGAAGAAGTAGGAGATGACCAGGGCGCTGTTGAAGTGGCCGCTGCTGTTGCGCATGTTGTTCAGGTACACCTGCAGGGTCTCGTAGCGGGTGCCGACCAGCAGGTTGGCGAACACGAACTCGCCGAACAGGAAGCTGAAGGAGAGGAACAGCGAGACCATCAGGCCGTTGCGCAGGTTGGGCAGCACCACCAGGAAGGCGGCCTTCCAGGTGCTGGCGCCGAGCAGGTGGGCGGCGTCCATCAGGTCGCGCAGGTTGATCGCCTGCAGGTTGTTGGTGATGGCGCGGTACATGAACGGCAGGGCCACGGTGAAGTAGCAGCCGATCAATATCCACGGCGTGCCTACCATGGCCAGCGGGCCGGAGCCGTAGACCTGCAGCAGGCCCACCGAGGACACCACCGGCGGCACGGCGAACGGCAGCAGGATAAGGATGTTCATCAGCCCGTCCAGCTTGGGGAAGTGGTAATGCACCACGAACAGCAGCGGCAGGATCAGCAGCGCCGACAATGCCAGGGCGCCGAAGCACACCAGCAGCGACTGGCCGAAGGCGGCGAGAAAGCGGCTGTCGCTCCACAGCGCCAGGTACCACTTGAGGGTCAGGCCATCCGGCAGGATGGTCGCGCCCCAACTGGTGGACAGCGAGTAGAGCAGGGTGGCGGCCAGCGGCAGCAGCAGAATCAGGAACAGCAGCCAGACCACCACGCGGTGGTACAGAGCGGCGGGTTTGCTTTCAGCGCGCATCTTTGTAGCTCCTGCGCAGCAGCCATTGGTGGACCACGGTGATCAGCGCCATCAGCGCGACCAGCACCATGGCCAGGGCGCTGGCGAGGTTGGGGTCTAGGCTGATGTCACCGGCGACCAGGCCGGCGATGCGGATCGGCATCACGTTGAAGTTGCCGGTGGTCAGGTAATAGACGGTGGCGTAGGCGCCCAGGGCGTTGGCCAGCAGGATGACGAAGGTACCGAGCAGCGCCGGGGTCAGTACCGGCAGACCGATATGCCGCCAGAAGTCCCAGGTGCCGGCGCCAAGCAGTTGCGCCGACTCGCGCCAATCCTGGCGCAGGGCGTCGAAGGCCGGGTAGAGCAGCAGCACGCCCAGCGGAATCTGGAAGTAGGTGTAGAGCACGATCAGGCCGGTCTTGGAGTAGAGGTTGAAATCCTCGATCAGCCCGACCTGCTTGAGCAGCAGGGTCAGTGCGCCGTTGAAGCCGAGCAGGATGATGAAGGCGAAGGCCAGCGGCACGCCGGCGAAGTTGCTGGTCATGTTGGAGAAGGCCATGACGAAGTCGCGCAGCTTCGAGTCCACCTGGCGCAGCGAGTAGCTGCCGAGGATGGCGATGACGATGCCGAACAGGCTCGACCAGAAGGCGATCTGCAGGCTGTGCTTGATCGCCTGCAGGTAGAACTTGGACGAGAAGATCTTCTGGAAGTTGGCCAGGCTCCAGGTATCGCCAACGATCAGGCTGTTGATCGCCACCCACAGCAGCGGGGCGATCTGGAAGGCGAAGAAAAAGAGGGCGAAGGGCAGCAGGCAGAGAAGGGGCAGCCATTTGCCGCGTAATGCAGACATCACTTGAGCAGTTCCTTGCACAGAGTCTTGTCGTGGGGCGCGCCGAGCAGGGCGCAAATGGTGCCGCACAGCTCGGTCTGACGCGGTGCAGCCTGCGCATCGAGGCTGAAGGCATCGCCCAGTACCAGCAGCGGCACTTCGCGTTCCTCGGCGAGCAGGCCGTTGTGCGAGCGGTCCGCGTTCATGCCGTGGTCAGCGGTCACCAGCACCTGGTAGCCGGCGTCGAGCCAGCGTTGCAGGTAGTCGGCGAGGATCACGTCGGCGCGACGGGCGGCGTTGCGGTATTCGGGCGACTGGCCGCCGTGGCGATGGCCGGCGTCGTCGATGTTCATCGGGTGCACCAGCAGGAAGTCCGGGCTGTGCGCCAGGCGCAGGCTCTCGGCATCGGCGAACAGGTGCGAATCCGGGTAATGGTCGGCCCAGTAGAACAGGCCCTGCTGGATCGGCAGGCTGCTGTCGCAGGTCAGGCGATCGCGGGCGCTGACGAAGGGCGCGCGGTTATACAGCTCGCTGACCCAGTGGTAGGCCGCGGCGGCGGTGGAGAGGCCTGCGTCGCGGGCGTAGTGGAACACGCTGCGCTGGTTGGACAGGCGCACCACGTCGTTATGCACCACGCCGCTGTCGATCGGCGCGACGCCGGTGAGGATGCATTCGTAGAGCGGGCGCGACAGCGCCGGTAGTTCGCATTCCAGTTTGTACAGCTGGGCGCGGCCGGCGTTGCGATAGGCGTAAAGATGGCCCAGGGCGTGGCTGGCGACCTCGAAGTTGAGGCCGTCGAGCAGTACCAGGATGACTTTGTGCTTCATCGTTTTTTCCTCGGTGAAAGCAGGGCGCTCTGCTCCCCTCTCCCACATGTGGGAGAGGGGCTGGGGGAGAGGGCCTACCTTGCCACCCTCTCCCCGGCCCTCTCCCGTAAACGGGAGAGGGAGCTAAAGCGCAGTCCCCATTCAGCCTTACTGCATTTCGATGATCACGTTTTCCTGCCATTGCTGCGGCAGGGCCTTGGAAGTGGCTTCCCAGGCGGCGGCATCCTTGATCGGCTGGACCTTGGCGTACTGCTCGTTGGGCAGCAGCTTGGCCTGTACCTCGGCCGGCAGGGTCAGGTGCTCGGCACGGATCGGCCGGGCGTTGCCCTTGGCCAGGTTGATCTGGCCGGCGTCGGAAAGGATGTACTCACGCGCCAGCTTGGCGGCGTTGGGGTGCTTGGCGTACTTGTTGATGATGGTGGTGTAGCCGGAGATCACCGAGCCGTCGGACGGGATCAGCACCTCGAAGCGGCTGGCGTCGATCTGGTCGCGATAGGACAGACCGTTGAAGTCCCACACCACGCCGACTTCCACTTCACCCTTTTCCAGGGTCTGGATGGTCGGGTTGGACAGCGACAGGCGGCCCTGCTTGGCGATCTCGGCGAAGAAGTCCAGACCCGGCTGGATGTTCTTCTCGTCACCGCCGTTGGCGATGGCGGCGGCCAGTACGCCGTTCACCGCCTGAGCGGCGGCGCTGACGTCACCGATAGCGACCTTGTACTTGCCCTGCTTCAGGTCGGCCCAGGACTTGGGTACTTCCTTGACCAGCTTCTTGTTGACGATGAAGGCGATGGAGCCGGTATAGGCCAGCATCCAGTGGCCGTCCTGATCCTTGGCCCAGGCCGGGATCTGCTCCCAGGTGCTCGGCTTGTACGGCTGGGTCACGCCCTTTTGCACGGCGATGGGGCCGAAGGCGGCGCCGACGTCACCAATATCGGCGGTGGCATTGTCTTTCTCGGCGTCGAACTTGGCGATTTCCTGGGCCGAGCTCATGTCGGTGTCCATGTGCTTGAGACCGTAGAGCTTGCCCAGGTCGACCCAGGTGTCTTTCCAGTTGGCCCAGCTGTCGGGCATACCGACGCTGTTGACTTCGCCCTCGGTGCGGGCGGCTTGTTCCAGCGCTTTCAAGTCCTCGTTGGCCATGGCCTGGTTACCCAGAACGATGGCCGATCCCAGCAGTGAAGCCAGCAGCAGGCGTTTCATGTGGAGCTCCTTGTCAGGTGAAAGGTTGGTCTAGATCAGCAAGACCCAGGCCAAATCTAGAGGCCTTCTGTGACGCTTTTATGGCGAACACGCAGCGATCTTCGCTCCGTGCGTGTCGCAGGAAAGCGTAGACCATGGTCAAGTTGCTGATTTTTCTGGCTGCTTTGCTGTTCCGTGGCACAAGGCGTGCAGGAATGCGTGGGTGGCTTGAGACTGTCATCTGAGAGTCATCTAGGCTGCCTAGCATGGCCGCCACAGGCACCGATTTGGTGCTGGTCTATTCCAGAATGGAGATTTGCATGCGCGAAGAAGCGCCGCGTACCGTCACCGCCATTTGCCGTGCCCTGCAGGAGCAGATCGATCACGGCCTGTTGCCCCAGGGCGGCAAACTGCCGGCCGAGCGCAAGCTCAGCGAGTTGTTCGACACCACGCGCATCACCTTGCGCGAGGCGCTGGGGCAGCTGGAGTCGGAAGGCCTGATCTACCGCGAGGAGCGCCGCGGCTGGTTCGTCTCGCCATCCCGGCTGGACTACAACCCGCTGGGACGCAGCCACTATCACGCGATGGTGCGCGAGCAGGGGCGAGTGCCCTCCACCGAACTGATCAGTGCGCGCAGCATGCCGGCGCCGGCGGATATCTGTGCGCGCCTGGGCCTGCCGGCGCTGTCGTCGGTGTTGCAGATCCGCCGGGTGCGGCGCATCGACGGACGGCTGGTGCTGTATGTCGAGCACTACCTCAACCCGGCCTATTTCCCCAGCATTCTCGACAACGACCTGACCACCTCGTTGACCGAGATGTATGAACGGCAGTACGACATCCACTACGGGCGGGTGGCGTTCGACATCCTGCCCACGGCGCTACCGGCCGAGGCGGCAGCCAATCTCAAGGCAGCCCCGGGCAGCCCGGGGCTGTGCATCACCCGGGTCAACCGCGACCAGCACGGGCGGATCATCGACTGCGACGTGGAGTACTGGCGCCACGACGCGGTGCGGGTGCGCGTCGAAGTTCCAGAGTAAGAAGAAAGGGGGAGAGGCTGAGCTTCTCCCTCCTGCATCACGCCAGCTCGACGCTGGCGTAGAACGCGCTGAGCACTTTCACCAGATGTGCCAGGTCCTGGCTGCCGGCCAGCTCACGGATCGAGTGCATGGCGAAAGTCGGCAGGCCGATGTCGACGGTGCGCACGCCGAGCTGGCTGGCGGTGATCGGACCGATGGTCGAGCCGCAGCCCATGTCGCTGCGCACCACGAAGCTCTGTACCGGCACTTCCTCGGCCAGGCACAGGTGGCGGAAGAACCCGGCGGTTTCGCTGTTGGTGGCGTAGCGCTGGTTGCTGTTGACCTTGATCACCGGGCCGGCGTTGAGCTTGGGGCCGTGGTTGGCGTCGTGCTTGTCGGCGTAGTTGGGGTGTACGCCGTGGGCGTTGTCGGCGGAGACCAGCAGGGATTTCTGGATAGTACGGACGAAACCGTCGCCTTCCGGCAGTACGCGGCGCAGTACCTGTTCGAGGAACGGGCCGTCTGCGCCGCAGGCCGAGCAGGAGCCGATCTCCTCGTGGTCGGTGCACACCAGCACGCAGGTTTCGTCGCCTTCGGCGGCCAGCAGGGCCTGCAGACCGGCGTAGCAGGACAGCAGGTTGTCCAGGCGCGCGCCGGCGATGAATTCCTGATTGAAGCCAATCACCGCAGCACCTTGGGTGTCGTAGAAGCTCAGCTCGTAGTCCAGCACTGCGTCGGCGCTGACCCCGTGCTCCTCGGCCAGGCGTTCGGTGATCAGGGCGCGGAAATCGGCTTTGTCGTCGCCGGAGAGCTGCGCCAGGATCGGCGGCAGTTCGGTCTGCGGGTTGATGGCCCAGCCCTGGTTGGCCTCGCGGTTGAGGTGGATGGCCAGGTTGGGAATAACCGCGATGGGCTGCTGGAAGTCGATCAGCAGGCTCTGCACCTTGCCGCCTTCGCGGAAGGTGACGCGGCCGGCCAGCGACAGGTCGCGGTCGAACCAGGGGGCGAGCAGGGCGCCGCCATAGACTTCCACGCCGAGCTGGAAGAAGCCCTGGCGTTGCAGCTCCGGCTGCGGCTTGACCCGCAGGCAGGGGCTGTCAGTATGCGCGCCGACCAGGCGCAGACCGCCTTCCAGTGGCGCGCGGTTGCCCAGGCGAATGGCGATGATGGAGGAGTCGTTGCGGGTGACGTAGTAGCGGCCGCCGGGCTCGGTGTGCCAGGGCTCGCGCTCGTCCAGCGGCTTGTAGCCGGCGGCTTGCAGGCGCTGGGCCAGGCTGCGGGTGGCGTGGAAAGGGGTGGGCGAGGCCTTGAGGAAATCGATCAGGCCCTGGTTCAGCTCTGTGCGCATAACGGACTCCGGACAGCAATGCAGCGGAGTTTATCGGATTCGCCCGGGGGATTGGCAGGCGTGTCCGCGTGTTGTGCGCTGGTGCAGGTGCGGCAGGCCAGGGGTTCCCGGCCTGCCGGAGGGGCTCAGCCGACGGTGACCTGTGGCATCGGCGGCATGCTCAGGGTCTGCTCGGCGCGCGGAGCCAGCACTTCGGCTTCCCCATCGACCACCTGCTCGTTGTTCTGGTTGAACACGCGAGTGGCGATACGCACGCGGTTCTTCGGCAGCTTTTCCAGCACTTCCAGCTGCACGGTGAGGGTGTCGCCGAGCTTCACCGGGCGGGTGAACTTGAGTTGCTGGCCGAGATAGATGGTGCCGGGGCCGGGCAGGTTGCAGGCAATGGCCGCGCTGATCAGCGCGCCACTGAACATGCCGTGGGCGATGCGTTCCTTGAACATGGTCTCGGCGGCGAAGCTGGCATCCAGGTGCACCGGGTTGTTGTCGCCGGATACGGCGGCGAACAGCTGCACGTCGCGCTCTTCGACGGTCTTGACCAGGCTGGCCTGCTGGCCGACTTCCAGTTTTTCGTAGGGGATGTTGGTGATCTGGCTCATGGCCTGTTCCTTCTATGGGGTGGGGCACTGGCGGCTGCGGGTCAGGGCCCGTTCCAGCCAGTCGCGCAGGTAGTTGGTGACCTCGTCGCGGTTGCTCTCGTTGAGCAGCTCATGACGGGCCTCGGGGTAGACCTTCAGCTCCACGTCCTTGATGCCGGCGGTACGCAGTGCTCCAGCAAGGTCGCTCAGGCGTTTGCCGGCGCTGACCGGGTCGCACTCACCACCGGTGACCAGCAGAGGCAGGTCGCTGTCGATCTGCGCCAGGTTGTCGACGGGGGTGATCTGCTGCAGGCCCTGCATCAGGTCACACCACAGTTGGGTGGTGCAGACAAAGCCGCATTGCGGATCATCGACGTACTTGTCCACCTCGTCCGGGTCGCGGCTGAGCCAGTCGAAGTCGGTGCGGTTGGGCTTGAACGCCTTGTTGAACGAGCCGAAGGAGAGGAAGTCGATCAGCCTGCTGCGCCCGGTCGGGCCCAGGCGCCAGCGCTCGAAGCGGGCGACCAGCGCTGCGGCCTTGTACACCGGCAGCGGCTGGTAGTTGGAGCCGGACAGGATGGCGCCCTGCAGGCTACAGCTGTGCTGCATCAGGTAGGCCATGCCGATGTAGCTGCCCATGCTGTGGCCGAGCAGGAATATCGGCGCCTGCGGATGCTGTTTGCGGATGTGATGATTGAGGCTGGCGAGGTCGCCGACCACCTTGCTCCAGCCGTCCCGGTCGGCATAGTGCCCCTGGATACCGCGCTGCGCCGTCTGGCCGTGGCCGCGCTGATCGATGGCATAGACCTCGTAACCATTGTCCACCAGCTCGCTGGCGAGCCGGGCATAGCGCGCCGAGTGCTCGGCCATGCCGTGGGCGATCATCAACACCGCTTTCGGGGCGCCGTACGAGTACCAGCGGGTGAGGTGCAGGGCGGTGCCGTCACTGGCGCCGATCCAGGAGTGTTCTTGTTGCATGGCGGGTCCTTGTGCCCGGGAAGTCGCGGCATTGTGCATCGCTGCGCTCATTGCGCAAAGGGTGGTGCCGCATAGCGCTTGAGGATGCGCGTGTATTCGCCGCTGCCGTGCAGCTCGCGTAAGCCGCGCTCGAAGATGGCTGCCCAGTCCGGCTGGCCTTCCTGGTGAGTGGCAAAGCCCACCACCAGGGGGATGCGCTCCAGTGCCGGCTCCTGCCACACCAGGCGACCGCGGAGGTCGCTGTGTCCGGCGACCAGATGTTCGCCGACGATGCGTTCCAGCAGCACCAGGTCGAAGCGCCGGGCGGCCAGCTTGCGCAGGTTGCTGATGTCGTCGACTGCTTCCTCGGTAATCACACCAGAGGTCAGGATGCCTGGCGGGTAACCGTAACCGCGCACGATGCCGACCTTGTATCCGCGCAGGTCGTCGAGGCTGGCGAAGTGCACGGGATCCTGCCTGCGGGTGAACAGGCCTAGCTGGCTGTAGAACAGCGGCCGTGAAGCGATGAGATTTTCTTCTTTTATCTCCTGCGGCCACAGGGCCAGAGCGCCCTGGTAAGTGCCCGCGCGCAACTCGGCGCGTACCCGTGCCCAGGGCAGAAAGTCGATCTGTGGCTGATAACCCTGGGAAGCGAAGGCGCGGCGTGTCAGTTCGACGATACTGCCGCCACCCTTCAGCCCGGTGGAGCTGTAGGGTGGATATTCCAGGGTGGCCAGCCGTGGTTCGGCCTGAAGCGACAGACCAAGCAAAGCCAATATTGGCAACAGGAGCAGGCGGGGCATGGGGCGCTCGGTGAGAGGTGAGTTCTAGCTATAGCTCAGACCGCAGGGAATCGCTGTAAAGCATGGCAAAGATTCACACGGTCAATGGGCACGTTCGGCTATTTGCCAGCGCCCGAGGAGCTGCTAAGTTCCGGCACAGCCCGGTCGCATTCGCAGGCGACTGGCCAGCACATTCAGGGCAAGGGGATAACAACAATGCAACCTGATTTCTGGGACGACAAGCGCCCGGCCGGAGTCGCCAACCAAGTTGATCTGACCGCCTACCGCTCGGTGGTCGAAGTGTTCGAACGATCCTGCAAGAAGTTCGCCGACCGTCCGGCCTTCAGCAACCTCGGCGTTACCCTCAGCTACGCCGAAGTGGAGCGTCAGTCGGCGGCCTTCGGCGCCTGGCTGCAGCAGAACACCGACCTCAAGCCGGGCGACCGCATCGCGGTGCAGATGCCCAACGTGCTGCATTACCCGATTGCCGTGTTCGGCGCCATGCGTGCCGGGCTGATCGTGGTCAACACCAACCCGCTGTATACCGTGCGCGAGATGCGCCACCAATTCAACGATGCCGGTGTGCGTGCCCTGGTCTACCTCAATACCTTCGGCAAGTCGGTGCAGGAGGTGCTGCCGGACACCCAGCTCGAATACCTGATCGAAGCGCGCATGGGCGATTTCATGCCGAGCCTGAAAGGCTGGCTGGTCAATACCGTGGTCAAGAAAGTGAAGAAGATGGTGCCGGATTACCATCTGCCCCAGGCCATCTCCTTCAAGGACGTGCTGCGCGCCGGCAAGGGCCATGCGCTGAAGCCGGCCCAGGTGGGCCTGGATGACGTGGCCGTGCTGCAATACACCGGCGGTACCACCGGGGTGGCCAAGGGCGCCATGCTCACCCACGGCAACCTGGTGGCCAACATGCAGCAGGTGCACAACTGCATGCAGCAGCTCGGCGATGACGGCCAGCCGCTGATGAAGGAAGGCAGCGAGATCATGATCGCACCGCTGCCGCTCTACCACATCTATGCCTTCACCGCGAACTGCATGTGCATGATGGTCAGCGGTAACCACAACGTGCTGATCACCAATCCCCGCGATATTCCCGGCTTCGTCAAGGAGCTGGGCAAGTGGAAGTTTTCCGCACTGCTGGGGCTCAACACCCTGTTCGTGGCGCTGATGGATCACCCCGAGTTCAAGAACCTCGACTTCTCCAACTTCAAGCTGACCAACTCGGGCGGCACCGCGCTGGTCAAGGCCACTGCCGAGCGCTGGGAGCAGGTGACCGGCTGCGCGGTCGTCGAAGGCTATGGTCTGACCGAGACCTCGCCTGTGGCCACCACCAACTGCTACGGCCCGCTGTCGCGTCTGGGTACCGTGGGTATCCCGGTGGCAGGTACTGCGCTCAAGGTCATTGACGACAATGGTGTCGAGCAGCCGGTTGGTGAGCGTGGCGAACTGTGTATCAAGGGCCCGCAGGTAATGAAGGGCTACTGGCAGCGTGAGGAAGCCACCGCCGAGGTGCTGGATGCCGAGGGCTGGTTCAAGACCGGCGACATCGCGGTGATCGACCCGGATGGTTACGTGCGCATCGTCGATCGCAAGAAGGACATGATCATCGTCTCCGGCTTCAACGTGTACCCCAACGAGATCGAGGACGTGGTCATGGCTCACCCGAAGGTCGCGGCCTGTGCGGCGATCGGTGTGCCGGACGAGAAGTCCGGCGAGGCGGTCAAGCTGTTCGTGGTGGCGCGTGAAGGTGGTGTTTCCGTGGATGAGCTGAAGGCCTTCTGTCGGGAAAATTTCACCGGCTACAAGGTACCCAAGCATATCGTCCTCAAGGACGCGCTGCCGATGACTCCGGTCGGCAAGATCCTCCGTCGCGAACTGCGCGACATCGCCTGAAGCACGATTCAGGCGCCTTCTTTACCCACGAATCAGGAAATGACCGATCGATGTTGATCGGTCATTTTTCTGACCGGGGTGGCCATGTTTGGTGCTAGGCGCTCCCAGGCAAAGCTGCTACTCTCGGCACGCTTTGCGCCAGGCCCCACCTCGCGCCAAGGGCAAAACATCACAACAAATAGCCGCCATCATGCGCGGTGTAGACAAGCTGTTGCTCAGGAGTAGGCTTCCATGACCGATAACTTCTGGAAGGACAAATACCCTGTCGGGATCTCCTCCGAAATCGATGCCGACCAGTACCCCAACATCCAGGCCGTACTGAAAGAGTCCTGCCAACGCTTTGCCGATAAGCCTGCTTTCAGCAACATGGGCAAGACCCTGTCCTACGGCGAGCTGTACGAACTCTCTGGCGTTTTCGCCGCCTACCTGCAGAACCACACCGACCTCAAGGCCGGCGATCGCATCGCCGTGCAACTGCCCAACGTTCTGCAATACCCGGTCGTGGTGTTCGGCGCCATGCGTGCCGGCATGATCGTGGTCAACACCAACCCGCTGTACACCGCGCGGGAGATGGAACACCAATTCAACGACTCCGGCGCCAAGGCCCTGGTCTGCCTGGCCAACATGGCTCACTTGGCCGAAGAAGTGCTGCCCAAGACCGGCGTCAAACATGTGATCGTCACCGAGGTGGGTGATCTGCTGCCGCCGCTCAAGCGCCTGCTGGTCAACGCCGTGGTCAAGCATGTGAAGAAGATGGTGCCGGCGTTCAACCTGCCGCAGGCCGTCAAGCTGAACAAGGCACTGGCCCTGGGCCGTGGCAAGTCGTTCACCGAGGCCAACCCGAGCAATGGCGATATCGCCGTGCTGCAGTACACCGGTGGCACCACCGGCGTAGCCAAGGGCGCCATGCTGACCCACCGCAACCTGGTGGCCAACATGCTGCAATCCAAGGCGCTGATGGGCTCCAACCTGGGCGAGGGCTGCGAGATCGTCATCTGTCCGCTGCCGCTGTACCACATCTACGCCTTCACCTTCCATTGCATGGCGATGATGCTCACCGGCAACCACAACATCCTGATCACCAACCCGCGCGACCTGCCGGGCACGGTGAAGGAACTGTCGAACTGGAAGTTCAGCACCTTCGTGGGTCTCAACACCCTGTTCGTCGCCCTGTGTAACAACGAAGACTTCCGTCGCCTGGATCTGTCCAGCCTGAAGCTGACCCTGTCCGGTGGCATGGCCCTGCAACTGGCCACTGCCGAGCGCTGGAAGGAAGTCACCGGCTGCTCCATCTGCGAAGGCTACGGCATGACCGAGACCAGCCCGGTCGCCACCGTCAACCCGTACCAGAACATCCAGATCGGTACCATCGGCATCCCGGTGCCGTCGACCCTGTGCAAGGTCATCGACGACGAAGGCAACGACCTGCCGCTGGGCGAGCGTGGCGAACTGTGCGTCAAGGGGCCTCAGGTGATGAAGGGCTACTGGCAGCGTCAGGAAGCCACCGACGAAATCCTCAGCGACGGCTGGCTGAAGACCGGCGACATCGCCGTGATTCAGGACGACGGTTACCTGCGCATCGTTGACCGCAAGAAGGACATGATCCTGGTGTCCGGTTTCAACGTGTACCCGAACGAGCTGGAAGACGTGCTCGCCACCCTGCCGGGCGTGCTGCAGTGTGCCGCTATCGGCGTGCCGGACGAGAAGTCGGGCGAGGCGATCAAGGTGTTCATCGTGGTCAAGCCGGGCGAGAGCCTGAACAAGGACCAGGTGATGGAGCACATGCGCTCCAACCTCACCGGCTACAAGGTGCCGCGCTTCGTCGAGTTCCGCGACAGCCTGCCGACCACCAACGTCGGTAAGATCCTGCGCCGCGAGCTGCGTGACGAGGAGCTGAAGAAACTGGCTGCGGCCTGATCTTCGCTGATATGAAAAGCCCCGCTTCGGCGGGGCTTTTTTGTTTCTGCACTTCGCTATTCGGGCAGTAGAGCCTGGCGCAACGCCTCGGGCAGGGCGGTTGGCTGCTTGCTCTCGGGGCAGATGCACACTTGAGTCATCGAGGCACGGAAGGTCGCTTGGCCCGAGGCCTGGCGCCCTTCCACGGCGAAGCTGAACGAGCTGGTGCCGGGTGCTTCGCTGTGCACTTCGATGCTGATCACCTCGTCCCAGGTCATGGGCGAGAGAAACTCTATCGACAGCGCCCGCGCAGGCGGCAGGATGCCCATGGCGAAAACCTTGCGCAGGCCTTCGCCGCCGAGACGGTGGGAGAGAAATTCGTGAATTGCCTCGATTACGAAATAGCTGATGCGCGGCGTGTAGACGATCCCGGCCGGGTCGCAGTCGCCAAACAGGATGGTGCGCTGGGTGATGAAGGGCATGGCTGATGGCGCCTGTGGGGGTCAGAGGGCGGGCAGCGGGCATAGCGTGCAAGCCGCTGCCGGATTTACTCGCTCAGTTGGCCGGCCGCATACGTTTGTCCAGCAGGTAACCGGAGATGCCGCCGACCAGAACGGGCAGCAGTGCGTAGACCGGGAACATGACGATGCCGAGGGCGGATTGGGCGTCCGAGGAGAGGTCGAGGGAGTAGTGAGCCCAGGCCAGGAACAAAAAGGCTGGCAGTACCGCGACGAACAGCGACAGCGGCTTGCGGTAGAGGAAACTGATGGCCAGCAGGCTGCCCCAGGCGATGGCATTCAGGGCGCCGAGGAACAGGGCGCCGGCCAGGCCGGTGCCGGTGTACTGGTTGAGCCAGTCCATGCCGCCCGGCAAGCGGGCCAGGTAGGGAAGCAGGATACCGATCAGAACCAACGCCAGACGCGCCTTGAGCATGGGTTACCTCGCAGGTTGTTATTGTTTGCGTGCATCCTGACACGCGGGGAGGCACGGGGGCAGTCGACTTTCGCCGCACGGCCTATACGGCCAGCACCTCGGCCGACAGTTCGCGCAGGCGCTGCTTGTCTTCCTCTAGCGTCAGCACCGCTTCGGCACGCTTGAGAGCCAGGCTGGAGTGGCGCTGGGCGTCGACGCGGTAGCGCGGGTCGAGCAGAGCCAGGGTCAGCAGGGCTTTTTGCAGGCGAATGCACACCTCGATCAGCGCGGCGCCATCGCGGGCGATGGGGGTGAACAAATCGTCGAACAGGTCGTCCAGGCAAAGGTCCGGGGCATGAATGCGGCTGCAGTCGATATCGCTGTCGGCGTCGGCCTCTGTCTGCGTCCACAGTGCCAACACACGCACGCTGCGGCCGAGGATGTCGATGGCGGTGCCGGGGTCGTTGACTGCCGGGGACAGCGCCCGCGAAGCGATTTCCGCCAATACGGCGGCACCAAAGCGTGGGTCCTGCTGGTAGGAGCGACGTGTGCCGATGGTGAATGCCGCACGCAGCTTCTCATCATCGTTCTCGTCGATGTCCAGCACGGCGGCCAGCGGCTCGCCGGGGGCGATGAAGCTGCCGGGTACGACCTGCAGGTAGATGGCGGAGCCCTCGGCCTGACTCAGTTCGGCCAGGGCCGGCATGTCGATATGTTGTACGTAGCCGATCTGCTGCGGGTAGATGCGCCGTGCCTCGCGGGGGATATCGTCGGCAGAGGCCAGGCGGCGGCCACCCAGGTTGGGCAGGCGCAGGCGTTCGATCAGGGCGTCGCGGGTGGCGTTTTCGACCCGGTCGCTGGTTTCGCCTACGCGGCCGAGCTGGGCCAGGTGGTCGACCCAGCGCAGCAGGGCGATGACGATCAGCACGATGACCGCCAGGGTAACCACAAACAGCAGTACGCGGCCTTTGTCGCCATAGGCGCCCGTGCTCAGGGCGATGATGCCGACCAGGCTGAACAGGAAGGAGCCGATAAAGGTACCCAGTGCGTTCTGCGTGATGCTGTCTTCAATCACCAGGGGGGTGGCGCGCGGGGTGACGGTGCTGGTGGCGGCGGAGTAGGCGGCCACCATGATGCTCAGGGAAAAGGTGGTCACCGTCAGCATGCTGGTGGCGAGGATGCTGAGGATCTTGTCCACCGCGTCGGCGCCGACACTGTCGGCCAGGCTCTCCGGCACATAGTCCTTGAAGGCCAGGGCGAGCAGGGCGCTGACCACGCCGAGCAGGGAAAACAGGCTGGCGCGGAACCACAGGCGCTTGCCGATCTTTCTGATAATCCATTGCCAGCGTGCGGTCATGGGCGGCTCGGCTCGGTCGATGAACCCCGATTCTGCCTGCCCATGCCGGCGATGAACAGGCGCTACAGCTTCAGCTTGCGAATCGCCTTGCCGAGCGCATCGGCCAGCTCGACCAGCTCGGCGCTGGTACTGGCCGAGGCCTGGGTCTGCTGCACGGTCTGTTCGGTGACGTCGCGAATGCCTACCACCGAGCGGGTCATTTCCTCGGCCACCTGGCTCTGTTGCTCGGCGGCCACGGCGATCTGCGTGTTGCTCTCGCGCATCAAGGCCACCGCATGGGCGATATCGCCGAGTGCTTCACCGGCGGCATTGGCTTCCTGCACGCAGTGGTCGGCCTTGAACGAGCTTTCCTGCATGAATTCCACTGCGTCGCGGCTGGTGGCCTGCAGGTTGCCGATCATGCGGGTGATTTCGTCGGTGGAGTCCTGGACGCGCTTGGCCAGGTTGCGCACTTCGTCGGCGACCACGGCGAAGCCGCGACCCATTTCGCCGGCGCGGGCGGCTTCGATGGCGGCGTTGAGCGCCAAGAGATTGGTCTGCTCGGCTATGCCGTGGATGGTTTCGACCATGCTGCCGATGGTGTGGCTGTCATCGGCCAGCTTCTGGATCATCTCCGCGGTCTGCTGCACGCCCTGGGACAGGCTGGCGATAGCCTGGCTGGCGCGACCGACTACCTGCTGGCCGACGCCGCTGAGGCGATCCGCCTCGGTGGACTGGTCGCGGGTATCGGCGGCGTGCTGGGCGATGTGGTGCACGGTGGTGGACATCTCGTTGATCGCCGTGGCCGCCAGGTCGGTCTCGCTCTGCTGGCCGAGCATGCCGCTGCGTACCTGCTCCATGCTGCCGGCCAGACGGCGGGCGCCGTCGTCCAGGCTGGCCGCGGCCTGGGCCACGGTGCCGACCACGCGCTGGTAGCCGGCCTGCATGGCGTTGAAGGCGCTGGCCATCTGGCCAACCTCGTCGCGGCTGTCGAGCTGCACACGGGCGGCGAGGTCGCCGCTGCGCTCGACGTGCAACATCACGTCCTTGAGCTGGTTGAGGTGGCTTAGGATAAAGCGGATCAGCAACTGCGAGGCGCCCAGCAGCAACAGCATCAACACCAACACGCAAACCGCGTAGGCGCCGGCGCGGGCCTCGAACACCTGCCATAGGCTCGGTGCCCTGGCCGGCACGGCTACACGCTGGCCAGCGATGTCCTGGACCCAGGCACCGATCACCGGCGAGTCGCCCCACAAGCCATCGTGTTCAATTTCCACCCAGCCGCGCGCGCTGGCGCTCAGGCCCAATGGCGGCTTGCCGCCCGCGGCAAAGGGCAGGACTTGCGCATCGTTCGGCAGCTGGCTGCCGGATGGCCAGCTGGCCAGCAGCGCTGCGTGAGCCTGGGCCGCCTGGCGAGCCTGTTCGGCACGGCCGCTGTGCTCCTGCTGCATGGCGAACAGCACCAACAGCAGGGTGGTGGCGAAAGCTACCAGGTTGACGGCCCAGAATTTGTACTTCAGCGAGAGATCACGAATCCATGCAGCCATAGCGAACTTCATCTGCGAGTTGAGGGATGGCACAAGGCCGCTATCTTGCCTGCGACAATGCGTCCGGGGTTGATCGGGGTCAAGCGAAGGTCATCTGCTCGGGTTAGCGGTCGCGCTTGGGCAATCTTTAAGGCGTTTGCGGTGTTGCTTGGGAGCAACTTTAGTCGCGGTGATTCTCCGTGCAGTCGCTATCGCGACTGAAGTCGCTCCTACAAAAGCTGCTCTTGGCGTTTTCTGGATGTCCGTACCCGGTTAGGCCCGGCGTCGACAATCTGCGACAATCGCCGCCTTGCCGAAACTGTGCCTTTCCCGCCCGATGACCGATAACCACGCCTCTCTGCTGAAGAACCTCGACCAGGCCATGCAGGCCGACCGTCACCGCCTGCGCCGCCAGTTGCACGAGCTGCAGAAGAAACCGGACGAGGCCAAGTTGGCACAGTGGCTGGAGCGCTTCCAGGCCTCCTGCGCCAAGGTCGAGGCGCGCCAGCGCAGTATCCCGACGATCCGCTACGACGACGCCCTGCCGATTGCGGCCAAGCGTGACGAGATCAAGGCCGCGCTGCAAAAGAGCCAGGTGGTGGTGATTGCCGGCGAGACTGGCTCTGGCAAGACCACCCAGCTGCCGAAAATCTGCCTGGAGCTGGGCCGCGGCGTGCATGGCCTGATTGGCCACACCCAGCCGCGGCGCCTGGCCGCGCGCAGCGTCGCTACCCGCGTGGCCGAGGAGATCGGCTCGCCACTGGGCGAGCTGGTCGGCTACCAGGTGCGCTTCGAGGATCAGTCCAACGAGCGCAGCCTGATCAAGCTGATGACCGACGGCATCCTGCTGGCCGAGACCCAGCACGACCGCTTCCTGGAAAAGTACGACACCATCATCGTCGACGAGGCGCACGAACGTAGCCTCAATATCGACTTCCTGCTCGGCTACCTGAAAACCCTTCTGCCGCGTCGCCCCGATCTGAAGCTGATCATCACGTCGGCGACCATCGACCTGGAGCGTTTCAGCAAACACTTCAACGATGCGCCGATCATCGAGGTGTCCGGCCGTACCTACCCGGTGGACACCTGGTACCGCCCGCTGGCTGCCGAGGTGGACGAAGAGGGCGAGAGCCTGCTCGACGACCTCACCGTCGATCAGGGCATCCTCGCCGCGCTGGACGAGATCGCCGCGCATGAGAGTGCCGAGGGCAAGCGCCCCGGCGATGTGCTGGTGTTCCTCCCCGGCGAGCGCGAGATTCGCGAGGCCGCCGAGGTTCTACGCAAGGCCAACCTGCGTTTCACCGAAGTGCTGCCGCTGTATGCGCGGCTGACCCCGGCCGAGCAGCAGAAAATCTTCGCACCCATGGCCGGACGCAAGATCGTGCTGGCCACCAACGTCGCCGAGACTTCGCTGACCGTACCGGGCATTCGCTATGTGATCGACTCGGGTACCGCACGCATCAGCCGCTACAGCTACCGCGCCAAGGTGCAGCGCCTGCCTATCGAGGCTGTGTCGCAGGCCAGCGCCAACCAGCGCAAGGGCCGTTGCGGCCGGGTCGAGCCGGGCATCTGCATCCGCCTGTACAGCGAGGAAGATTTCCTCGGCCGCCCCGAATTCACCGATCCGGAAATCCTGCGCACCAACCTGGCGGCGGTAATCCTGCAGATGCTGCATCTGCGCCTGGGCAGCATCGAGGACTTCCCCTTTATCGAGCCGCCAGATGGCAAGGCCATCAGTGACGGCTTCACCCTGTTGCAGGAGCTCTCGGCGGTCAACCGCGAGAGCCAGCTCACGCCCATCGGCCGCCAGCTGGCGCGCCTGCCCATCGACCCACGCCTGGGGCGCATGGTGCTGGAGGCGGCCAAACTCGGCAGCCTGGAGGAGATTCTGATTGTCGCTTCGGCGCTGTCCGTGCAGGACCCGCGCGAGCGACCGATGGATCGTCAGCAGGCCGCCGATCAGGCCCATGCACAGTGGAAGGACGTGGACTCCGACTTCGCCGCGCTGATCAACCTGTGGCGCGGCTTCGAGGAGAAGCGCCAGGAGCTGGGCAGCAACCCGCTGCGCAACTGGTGCAAGAAGAATTTCCTTAATTACCTCAGGCTCCGGGAGTGGCGTGACGCTCACCGCCAGCTGGTGCTGATCGCCCGCGATCTGCAGCTGTCGGCAGCAGGTGGGAGCGGCTTGAGCCGCGATACGGTCGCGCAGGCTGCCGGTCGCGGCCAAGGCCCCTCCCACAAAAGCGGGCCAGAGCCAACCAAAGACACCAAGGTCAACGTCATCGTCCGCGAGCAGGCCGAGGCCAGCGAGGCGGCGCAGCGCGCCAAGAGCTATGCCGCGGTGCACAAGGCGATTTTGTCCGGCCTGCTTAGCCAGATCGGCCAGAAGAGCGAGGACGGTGATTATCTGGGCGCGCGGCAGCGGCGCTTCTGGGTGCATCCCTCGTCGGTACTGGGGCGCAAGAAGCCAGCCTGGCTGATGACCGCCGAGCTGGTCGAGACCACCAAGCTGTTCGCGCGCATGGTGGCGAAGATCGAGCCGGACTGGATCGAGCCGCTGGCCGGCCACCTGATCAAGAAGAACCACTTCGAGCCGCACTGGGAGAAACGCCGTGGCCAGGTAGTGGCCTTCGAGCAGGTCACCCTGTACGGGCTGATTGTGGTCGGCCGCCGTCCGGTGCATTTCGGTCCGGTCGACCCGGTGGCCTCGCGCGAACTGTTCATCCGCGAAGGTCTGGTCCGTGGCGAGATCAACAGCCGCGCCAAGTGCCTGGCGGCCAATCGCGAGTTGCTGGAGCGGCTCGACGAGCTGGAGGCCAAGGCCCGGCGCCGCGACATCCTCGCCGACGAGGAAACCCTGTACGCCTTCTATGAGGCGCGTATCCCGGCGGAGATCCACCAGGCCGCCACTTTCGAGCATTGGTACAAGAGCGAGAGCCAGAAGAATCCGCAGCTGCTGATCATGCGCGAGGAAGACGTTCTGGCGCGTGACGCCAAGGAAGTCACCGCCGCGCAGTACCCGGACATCCTCCAGCTCGGCGAGCTGCAGCTGCCGCTGAGCTACCACTTCGAGCCCAATCACCCGCGCGACGGTGTGACCCTGCGCGTGCCGGCACCGCTGCTGCCGCAACTGCCGGCGGACCGCTTGGAATGGCTGGTTCCAGGCCTGATCGAAGCCAAGGCCATTGCCCTGGTGCGCGGTCTGCCCAAGGCGATTCGCAAGAACTTCGTGCCGGTGCCGGACTTCGTCGGCGCGGCGCTTTCCAAGATCGCCTTCGGCCAGGGCTCG
Organism: Pseudomonas sp.; assembly: GCA_038147895.1. Taxonomy (GTDB): domain Bacteria; phylum Pseudomonadota; class Gammaproteobacteria; order Pseudomonadales; family Pseudomonadaceae; genus Aquipseudomonas. The sequence continues at coordinate 18,614 of JAYQUJ010000024.1, read as the reverse complement.
CTACCCGAATCGCTCGGCCGCGAACTGACCCGCATGACTGGAGCCCGCGTTTCCGACGAGGCCTGGGAGGAAGCGGCACAGCAGTTGGAAGGCCACTTGAAGATGAACCTGGAGGTGGTCGACGCCCGTGGCAAGTTCCTCGGCGAGGGCCGCGACCTGGCCGAGCTGACCGCGCGCTTCGCCGAGGCCAGCCAGGCCGCCCTGGCCATCCCGCAGCAGAAGCAGGAACAGAAACCGGTGGAGGCCAAGGCCTTCGCCCAGGTCGCCGAGAAGACCCAGCAGAAGATCGCCGGCCTCTCCATGACCGTGTTCCCGGCGCTGGTGGAAGAGGGTGGGGTGGTCAAGGAGGGCCGCTTCCCGACCCAGGCCGAGGCCGACTTCCAGCACCGCCGCGCCCTGCAGAAGCTGCTGCTGCAGCAACTGGCCGAACCGGCCAAGTACCTGCGCGGCAAACTGCCGGGGCTCACCGAGCTAGGCCTGCTGTATCGCGAGCTGGGCCGGCCCGAGGCACTGGTCGAGGACATCCTGTTGGCCAGCCTGGATGCCTGCATTCTCGACGGCGAAGCCAGCCTGCCCCGTGATGGCGCGGCCCTGGCGGCCCTGGCCGAGAAGAAGCGCGGCGACTGGATTGGCCATGCCGAGCGTATCGCCAGGCTGGTGCTGGACATCCTCAAGCTCACCCACGGCTTGCAGAAGCGCTTCAAGGGCAAGATCGACCTGGCCCAGGCCATGGCGCTCAACGACATCAAGCAGCAGTTGGCCAACTTGGTCTATCCCGGCTTTGTCCGCGAGACGCCGGGCGAGTGGCTGAAGGAAGTTCCGCGCTATCTCAAGGCCATCGAACAGCGCCTGGACAAGGTTGGCGCCCAGGTGCAGCGCGACCGCGTGTGGACTGGCGAACTGACGGCCTGCTGGGAGCAGTACCAGGCGCGTACGGCCAAACACGCCCAGGAAGGTAAGCGCGACGCCGAGTTGGTGCTGTACCGCTGGATGCTGGAGGAATACCGCGTCTCGCTGTTTGCCCAGCAGCTCGGCACCAAGATGGCGGTGTCGGACAAGCGCCTGAGCAAGCAGTGGAGTCAGGTCGACGCCTGAGGTAGGTGCCGTGCGCCGCTAAGCTGACTTAGTCGGCGCTGCGGCCGTCGCGACGGTCGTGCATCCAGCGGATGACCTGCTCGCCGAACTCCGGCGGCGTCTTGCGTGAGACCCGGCGCACCAGGTCCAGCACCGTGTGCTGGGCCAGCGCAGCCTCCATGCGTTGCTGTGCCTCCAGCATGACTGCATTGATCGAGCAGGGGCCGGCCACGGCCCAATCCGGCGTGCAGCCGTCGAACACGGCACAGCGCTCGCGCACGCCGCGGCAATCGAAGATGCGCTTATCACCATCGATGGCGCGAACGATGTCCAGCACGCTGATCTCGTCGGCCGGGCGCGCCAGGCGAAAGCCTCCTCGCGTGCCTTCGGTCGCCGCCACCAGTCCGGCCTTGGCCAGGCGCGTAAATACCTTGGCCAGCAGCTCCGGCGGCACGCCCTGCAGTTCGGCCAGGTTGCGCACGCTGGCCTCGCGGCTATCGCCCTTCTCGTCGCACAGGAAGAGCAGACAGTGGATGCCGTACTCCACGCCGGCGCTGTACATTGCCATGTTTAACTCCGACTGAATAAATCTTTGTTTGTGACCGGTTAAGCACGCAGGTGGCTGGCTTTACGGATCGTCTTTGCCACCGTTTGAGGTTGTCTTGCGCCGCCTATCTTACGCCTGCAGTGGCTTTTTATGGCGAAAACATGACGCGCAGAACAGATGATGGCGACGAGCGGCGAGGAGAGGCAAGGAAAAATGCTTGCTCGATTTAACTACGACTATTATTGTCGTAGTTGTCCGGCGTTGAGGGAATCACTCCACTCGCTCGGGTTGCCGGGCGGAATCCCCGTTCCGGCCGTTACTGGTGATTACTGGAGACCTTTCATGACTCAACGCATCCTTATCATTGGCGCCGGTTTTGGCGGTATGTGGAGCGCGCTCAGCGCCGCTCGCCTGCTCGACCTGCACGCCCGCCGCGACGTGGAAGTCGCCGTCCTCGCGCCGCAGGCCGAATTGCGCGTGCGGCCACGCTTCTACGAGCCCGAGGTGCACCGTATGGTGGCGCCGCTGGGCGAGCTGTTCGATGCCGTTGGTGTGACCTTCATCCAGGGCTCGGCTGATGCCATCGATGTGCACAGCAAGACCGTGCGTTACCGCAATGACCAGGGGCAGTCCGCATTAGTGGCTTACGATCGCCTTGTACTGGCCAGCGGCAGCCAGGTGGTACGCCCGCAACTGGCGGGTATGGAGCATGCGTTCGACGTTGATCAGCTCGATGAGGCGGTACGCCTCGAACGTCATCTGCAGGCGCTGGCGACCAAATCACCCAGCGCCGCTCGCAATACGGTAGTGGTCGCAGGCGGTGGCTTTACCGGCATCGAAACAGCCGCGGAGATGCCGGCGCGGCTGCGTGCAGTGCTCGGCGCTGATGCTGCGGTACGCGTGGTGGTGGTCGATCGCGGCAGCGAGATTGGCGCGGCGCTGGGCGAGGGGCCGCGAGCGGCCATCGTCGAGGCCAGCGAACAGCTTGGCCTGGAGTGGCGCCTGAGCAGCAGCGTGGTTCAGGTGGATGCCGGCGGCGTGACCCTCGACAGCGGTGAGCGCATCGCCGCCGACACGGTGATCTGGACGGTTGGTGTGCGTGCCAGCTCGCTGGCGGAGCAAGTGCCGGGACAGCGTGATGCCCAAGGGCGTCTGCATGTCGACGACAACCTGTTGGTGCATGGCCTTGACGCGGTATTTGCCACCGGTGACGTGGCGCGAGCCGTGGTGGACGATGCCGGCAATCACGCGCTGATGTCGTGTCAGCATGCCATCGCCCTGGGGCGCTCGGCTGGCAACAACGCCGCGGCCAGCCTGATTGGTGTGACACCGATTGCCTATCGCCAGCCCAAGTACGTGACCTGCCTCGATCTGGGCGGTTGGGGAGCGGTGTTCACCGAGGGTTGGGATCGCCAGGTCAAGCTGGAGAAGGCAGAGGGCAAGGCGCTCAAGCAACAGATCAACAGCCAGTGGATCTATCCCCCGGTGGCGGAACGCAGTGCTGCATTGGCAGCCGCCGATCCGCTGATCCCGGTCGTGGCCTGAACGGTGTAAGACCTTGCGGCGGCCGGCAGGCCGCCGCTATCCCCCAAACGTCATTCCCCTGCGGAGGCCGCCATGTGCCTGACCGTCTGCCTTCATCTTTATGCTCACGTCGAGTTGGCAACGTTGGCGAAGCACCTTCCTCAAGGCTGGTCACTGCTCCAGCCGGCACATGCGCTCGACCCTTATCGGCTGGAGTTGCCCGTTATCTGTCACGATGATTGTTGCCAGCAAGTCCTTGGCCAGCTACTGGCCAGTGGACTGGTCAGGTGCCTGGATTTTCAGTTGCCCGCCAACAGCACTGGCAGCGGTCGCGGGTGTGCTGCCTAGCCCTGTGTCCTGGCGGAGGCTGGAGTTTGGCAAGCGCGTGATGGCAATATGCAGTCAGTTGGCGCATCTCCGGTAGATTCCTGTCGAGTGCGTAATTTACGTACACGAGGCGGGGGAAGCAGGTGGCGTTTATTGAGCGGCTGGCTGATTCGCTGGATCCTCTGCGTGGGGTTTCCGCTTTAACTCGGCACGAGTTTGGCGTTTGGTATTGCCAGGCCAAGCTGCCGCAGATCCGCTGTGTCGCCTTCCTGACCATGGCGCTATACCTGATCTATGCCGTCATCGAACAGAACGTGGCGGAGGATTATCTAGGCTTGCGCCTGGTGGCCCATGGCGTCCTGGTGCCCATCGTGCTGCTCGCCGTTGGCCTGTTCAGCTTCCGCGAGGCCTGGCACGGCCGGATGCAGCTGTTGCTCTGCGTGGCACCGGTGGCGGCGGTGATCACTAACCTCGGCCTCAACAGTCGCAACGCCGACTTCGCCTACTTCGTTCCCGAGATCTACCTCAACCTGATGTGGACCTTTGCCGTCTCTGGGCTGACCCTGCGCCAGGCCTCCCTGACGGCCTCTACCTCGCTGCTGATTCTGCTGGTCGTTACCCTGGGCGATGCCCTGCAGCCGGGAGTGCAGCGTCTGCATTGCATCTGGATACTGGCCTCGTTCTCCTTCGGCCTGATGTGCGCCTTCATGCTGGAGAACGCGCACAAACGCATGTTTCTGCAGCAGAGCCAGCTGGCGCTCAGTGCCAGCATCGACGGCCTGACCGGGCTGTGGAATCGCGCGCGCATCGACCAGCTATTCAGTGAGGAAATCGCCCGTGCGCAGCGCTATGACACCCAGTTCGCGGCCATCCTGATCGATATCGATCACTTCAAGCAGGTCAACGACAACCACGGCCATGCCGTGGGCGATGCCGTACTGCGCCAGTTCGCCAGCCTGCTCGGCAACAACGTGCGCAGCGTCGATCAGGTGGGGCGCCTGGGGGGCGAGGAGTTCCTCGTGTTGCTGCCGGAGGCCGACGAGCAGCAGGCCATGGCCGTCGCCAGCACCCTGCAGCGCCTGGTGCGCGAGTGCGAGTTCAACACCGTACGGCACAAGACGGCCAGCTTCGGCGTAACCCAGTTTCAGGACGACGAGAGCCCGCAGAGCATGCTCGACCGTGCCGACCGTGCGCTGTACAAGGCCAAGGAAGGCGGCCGCGACCGCATCGAACTGCTTTGATCACCGGCAATACCGGTAGGCGGCCGGCCTCGGCATAATGCGCGGCCTGTCATTGCGCCGTTTGGAGTTGTCCGCCATGTTCGAAATCCAGCCCATGAGCCCCGAGCTCTACCGCCAGCAGACCCGGCGCAGCACCCTGCTGATCGCCGTGTTGTTCCTGGCGCTGGCCATGCTCTGTTCTACCCTCGGCACCCAGTTGCTGGGCACGCCCGGCGGCGACAACTTCAAGTGGAACCTGCTCGGCGTGCTCGCCGGCCTGGCGTTGACCGTGGCCATAGTGCGCCAACTGCTGTGGCAGCGCCCGTTCATGGCGGCCGCTGCCTACGGCTGGGGCCTCAAGCGCAGCCTGATGCGCGTCACCAACGTCATGCACCATGTGAAGGCCGGTGTGGCGGCGGGTGACGACAGCGCCATCAAGCTGCTGCGTTTCTATCACCTGGGCATCCACCAGATGTACCAGCTGGACGGCAACAGCAGCGAGCAGAGCCAACTGGTGCGCGAAATGGATGCCCACCGCGAGCTGATGGAGCAGCGCGGGCTCGACCCCGAGCAGAGCCGCCTCGATCTGGCCTGGATCGAGGCGGTGAAGGGCATCAAGGCCTAGAGCAGCAGCGCCGCCCAGGTCGATACCAACAGCAGCAACGCCAGCGCCTGGTTGAAACGCTGCACCCGCTTGGGCGCCTGCAGCAGTCGCGCGCTGCCGGCGCCGAGCAGAGCCCAGGCGCTCATGCTGGGCACGGCCAGCAGCAGGAAGATCAGCGACAGCTGCAGCACCCGCGCAGCCTTGTCCGCGCTGCCGGCGGCGAACACGCTGACCACCGCGACCGCCATCATCCACACCTTGGGGTTCACCAACTGCAACAGCGCCGCGCCCAGCGGGCCTAGCTCGCGCTGGCCGCTGGCCTCGGTGTTCAGCGGCTTGGCCGCGCTGCGCCACAGTTGCCAGGCCAGCCAGCTCAGCCACAGCGCGCCGAGCCAGCTCATCGCCAGTTGCACGCGCGGGTAGCGCAGCAGCGCCTCGCCCAGGCCCAGTCCGACCAGCATCATGATCAGTGCCGCCGCGATACAGGCGCCGAGCACCAGCGGCCAGGTGGCGCGCAGGCCAAAGCGCGCGGCGTGGCTCAGTGCCAGGATATTGGTCGGCCCCGGCGTGATGGTGGCGACGAAGGCGAACAGCACAAAGGGTAAGAGCGATTGCATGACATGGCGTCTCCGGTTGGGATACGCCATGTTCCCTTGCGTGGGTGGGTCAGTCTGGAAGCTTTGAGCAGCGGCGACGGTAGTCGGCGGGGGTGAGCTGGTAGGCGCGGCGGAACCAGCGGCCCAGGTGGCTCTGGTCGGCGAAACCCAGGGCGCTGGCCACGTCTGCCGGTGTCTCGCCACGGGCCAGGCGCTGGCGAGCCTTGGCCAGACGCAGCTGGATCAGGTAGGCGTGCGGCGCCACGCCGAAGGCGCTCTTGAACGCGCGGCTGAGGCGGAAGCGGTCCACCGCGCAGGCCTGGGCGATCTCGTCCAGACCGATATCGCGGTCGTAGTGCGCGTGCAGGTAGTCGCGGGCGCGCTGTGCAACCAGGGGTAGGCGCGGGTCCGGGTTGTCCCGTTTGCGCCATTGCAGGCGGCTGGTCATGGCGCCGAGCAGGTCGTCGATGGCGGTCTGCCGCACGATGCGCAGGTCGCCCTCATGCAGCGTGTGGAAGGCGCGGAAGATCGCGCCGGCCATGCGGTTGTCGGTATTGAGGATGCTGGCGAAGCTCGGCGTGCTGTCCGCCGGCGCATGCTCGAACAGCGCATGCAGTTCGCGCTCCAGCCACTGCGGGTCGAGGTACAGCATGGAGTAGGTGAAGCCTTCCTCGGTCGGCGCATGGCCGTCGTGGATCTCCCCCGGCTCCAGCAGGATCACTTGGCCCGGCGTGCTCATGTGCTTCTCGCGCCGGCAATTGAACTGCTGCACACCCTGCTCGGTGACGCCGACCAGGTAGCTGTCGTGCCAGTGCGGGTCGTAGGCGTGGCCCTCGAAGTGGGCGCGAATCGACTCGATGCCGGTGCTGGCATCCTGTTTGAAGTCGATCCAGTTGCGAGTGCTCACGGGGCGTTCCGGGCGGGGAAGGGGGACTGCGACCTTAGCGCGATCTGCCGTGCGGGGTTTAGAACATTTGTGCAGATGCGCCGCGCACGTTTTCCGTGGGGGCATCCGTGGGAGCGGCTTGAGCCGCGATAACCGGCAACTCGGTGCGCCCCCCGCATCGCCGCTCAATCAGCGCCGGGTAATGTCCTTGATATACAGCGCCTCGACCTTCTCCCGCGCCCAGGGCGTTTTGCGCAGGAACTTGAGGCTGGATTCGACGCTGGGTTCGTGGGTGAAGCAGCGGATGGCGATGAGCTGGCCGAGGCGATCCCAGCCGTGTTTGTCGACCAGGGCCTGGAGGATGGCTTTCAGGGTTAGGCCGTGGAGGGGGTCGTTGCTCATCATTTTTGCTCGGTTATACGTTGGGTGAATAAAGGATTGAAGATGCATGCGTAAGTATGATGCTTTCACTCATGCGGGGAAACTTATTTGGCCTCTCAGATGCGTGTTGAGTATAAAAGGCTAGCTATATGTATTTCTCTATTACTCGAGACTCTACTGGGTGTACTAGCTTCTTAATTACTTCAGATTTGGATTTTTTGATGGTTTGGACGTCTTCGAAGGTTTTGCAGTCTTGAAATATTGGTGAGATTTTTTTAATTACTTCATTAGGCAGTCCAGAGTCTTTCAGTATGATTTCATGAGGTTTAGTTGTACCGTATTCTAGCTGTGCCACTAGCATGTCTAGCGAAATGCTTTTCTGGTTTCGCATAGAAGCAGAAAAATTATATATTTTCTCAAAAGCTTTGATGTATTTTGGCCAGACAAACTCGAAGTATTTTGATGTTAGATCGAAGACGTATCTTATGCGGGAGTTGTTCTCTTTTCTTGCCCAAATAATAGTGTTGGAGCTCAGTAGTTCTTTGAATGTTGGTTTGTGGTACACGTAGTAATTTGTTAGCTGGATTAGCACTGATTTGCCAGTTTCATTGTCGAAGTTTCGTCCTTTATCGTTGTCCGTAAATAAGTAGTCGTATATTGTTGAGAGTATTTCCCGTAGTGTCTCTAGCTCAGGGAATTGTCCATCGAAATGATATTTATCTAAATTATTTAGCTCTCGCAGATGAGCTATCAATTTCATTTGGCCGTCAATGGAAACGAATTTGTTCTCTTTAATTAGAGTTTGAGGCACTCCGAGTCGTTCGAATTGTTGCTTGAGAGATTCTGTTGTTTCCTTTTGGTTTTCAGGGATATCTGAGGGGTCTAGTTGTATTAAGGTTTCAATGGAAGGGGATTCCTTGTCTAGGAATTCTATTTCAATATGGGTGTCTTCGTCGGCTTCTGTTTGTGTTTCAAGATGAAATACTCGCCCGATAAAGTGCTGCATGAAGCGCCCAGCTCGTCCCTCAATATTTTTCCTGTCTAATGTGCCTAAATCACTTCCAGATCCAATCTTCTTATCGTATAGGATTACATTTTTTGCTGTTGAATTTATGCCTTCTGTTAGGGAAGTAGTGCAGAAGAGATAGTCTATTCCATCAGTGGTTTGCTTGTTGAATTCTTCAACAATTAGATCTTGGATGTGTCTCGGCATAGCTCCATGATGGAAGGCGACTCCACGCTTAATGCAAGATATTAACTCCCAATCTTCAGACACATTTTTACTTAGGTAGTCAATGAGCTCTTCGTTGTGAGGTTTTATTGGCCATGTCTCTATGAATTTTTTCGCAGTATCCTCGACATACTGTTTGGTGTATCTATAAATTAAGAATTTCCCATCGATAGATTCTTGCGAGACTATCCGGAGTAAATTCTTAAATTTATCGCCAATAATCTTCACGCTACCGCTTTCAATTAGGTGCGTCCCTTTATTTGCTTCGTTATCTAGTTTGTAGTGGTCCTTTTGCACGATCTCGGTTGAGAAAATCTTCATAGCGCATCTGAATTTTTCTCTGAATTTTATGCTGAAATCGCTTATGTATGGGCCTAAAAGGTAGAAGTCGGAATTTGATTTGGCGAGACGATATAAAGTATCTGAAAAGACCTTATGTCTATCATCGTTGAGCTTGTGGTCTATCTTGTAAATCTCATCCATGGCGAAGAAGTCAATTTGAAAGCTCGGATTTTCTTCGAGGAAGGAGCACATGCGCTCAGGGGTCAGGATTAAAATATACTTCTGATCTTCTTCTATTTTTACCTTAGAGGACTTCGATATTGTATAGCCTTCAATGCTTGCTCTCATATCTTGATAAAGCTCTGATAGAAGAGATACTGTTGGCATGATCAGGGCTATGTTCTTGTATTTGTTATGTGCGATTATCTCTCGGATTATTCTTGTCTTTCCAAAAGATGTTGGTGCGCTGACAATTAGCCGCCGTTCCTTTTGAAAGGTATCAAATACTTCTTTTTGCGGCTTGGTGAGCGTGGTGTTTGTTTTTCCGCTCGTGTATACGGACCTTAAAAAACTATCTTGTGCAGAAGGGGGAGGAGTGTAGTGGGGGCTGAGCTTTGCTAAGAGTGGATCATAGAGGAATACTCTTGATTTTATTATGCAGTCATGGAGTAGCTGCTGGATCATCTGGTCTGAGATGTTTAGGTTTGCAATGTGGCATATCGCAGAGAGGCAGAGGTTATAGTCAGACTCTAATTTTGAGTCTAGTAACCTGTATGTCGTTATTAGGGCATCTTCGTAATCTATGTTGTCTATTTTTTTCTTTGATTTTATTTTTTCTAGGTGGTCTTTTAGTTTCTCTTTCATTTGCTCCCTCCTAGAATTTCATTGCCATTTCTACTAGTTCAATTCCCGTCTTAAGATCTGCGACGGACTCAAGTGGCAAAGCTATGAATATTATTTTTATGTTCTTCTTTTTTGGCCAGGCTTTAGAGTGAATTTTCTCCATGTGTGCACATAACTCTTCCTCTAGATCATTTCGAAATGCATCGCAGGATATATCGGCAGTTTCTTCTGAGATGTGTTTCTTTATTATTTTACTGTCGTAGGTCATAAGTACGGGTACGGCAATATCAACTTTGTCGAGAGAGCGCCCGCCAGAAACATACTCCAATAATTTGTCGTGATCGTTATCGTTCAGATGAGCGTTTACTTCTATCTCTCCGCCAAGAATTTTCAGCTCTGATTTTATTCGTTTATGCTCGTCTAGGTGTTCGGTTAAAGATTTAAAGGCTGAAGATATTGCGCTAGATATGCTTTTGTGGAATTTTGCTTCGCCTAGCCAGAGTGTTACATCATCATTCTCTATAGAGAAATGGGCGCAGTCGAAGCCCTTTATTTGCTCACCTGTATTGGATCTAAGTCTGGCTTTGGTAACAAATTTAGGCGCTTTATAAAAAATGCTAAGTATTAAAAATAAAAGCAATTCGCCATAGTCGCCTTTGGAGCTCTTGTGGGCGTCTGAGATTCTATTAAAGCTTTTCTTGTTGATTTCTGATAAATCTAGCGTGCTTATTTCCTCTGCTGTTAGGGCGAAATAAGGAACGACGTCTCTTATTAGTCCTATTAGCTCATTCTGTCTGTAGATACCGCTCTCGTAGTCAAGGGTAAATGCGCTGTCTTCACTTTTTTGACTTATTTTTGCTTCGAATTTAAAGATCTGATTTTTAATTCTGCGCTTTATAGATTTGTCCATTATCTGCCTTGTGCATTCGAAATTTAAAAATCTCTAATTTAAATATCCGGAGCGTACTTTCTGCATGCTACGGTCAAGTAAGAAAAGAATTGTTTTAATGAGATGGCAGGTACGGGTTGGCCAAATAGCCAGACCGGAAAGGGGGAGGTGGATAGTCGCTTCCAGAATCCAAAGCGCATAGCGAGTTCCTTATCGCGCCGAGCCGGCTCGGCTAACAGGCCCGGGGGCCTACATCCTGTTCGACGATGCGGTTGGGGTGGCGCATCGCCATTAGCATTTGCCGAACTTATCCAATGAGAACCCCGTCACGCAACTTGTCCTTTCGTTCTATGGGGAGATCGAGTGCCGCTTCGCTGTCATTACGACCATTCACCATGTCCTATCGACAGCGCTTCGTCGCTGTCATAGCGACTTCTATTTTTCACAAGCAACTGAAATTAAACAGAAAAATACCTGGCACAAATCCTGAGTAGCTCCCGGCGCAACGCCTACACAACGGAGAAACTCAGATGAATCGCTTTGCCTTGCTTGCTTTCACTACCGGCCTGTTGGCCGTGCAATCCATTCAGGCCGCCCAGGTGGTGGCGGAGCAGGAAGAGAACTCGGTCGGCACCGGTTTCGGTGGGCTGACCGGATTGATGGTCGGCGCCGCTGCCGGTGGGCCGATTGGGGCTGTGGTCGGCGCAGCGGTCGGTGGCTGGAGTGGGGCGCAGGTGCAGAGCGCCAGTGGCAACACCGGCACCGCTTACATCGTGCGCGACGACGAAGGCGAGGAGCGCTGGGTTCGCTCGCCCAAGCAGCGCTTCGAGCCCGGCCAGCAGGTCGAGCTGCGCCAGGGGCGAATCCTCTATCGCTGATGCCTTTGCCTTCGCTCCGGGCACCGTCCGGGGCGCGACTCTCTCTTTCTATTTCCGAGGTAGTGATGAACAACGAATTCGAACAACGCCTGGCGGTGGTGACTGGCGCCAGTTCCGGTATTGGTCTGGCCGTGAGCGAGCTGCTGTTGCAGCGCGGCGCGCGGGTGCTGGCGATGTCGCGCCGGCTGGGTGGTTTGGAGCCGCTGCTGGCGCGTTATCCCGAGCAGCTGTTCTGGCAGGAGGGCGACGTGACTAGCGATGCCTCGCTCAAGGCCCTGACCGAGCGCGCTGCCGAGCTGGGCGAGGTGCATTACCTGGTGCCCAACGCCGGCATCGCCAAGCTGGCACCGGGTAGCGATCTGCAGGCTTTCGACGAGCAGTGGCGGGTCAACGGTGCTGGCGCGGTGAATACCTTCCATGCGCTGAAGGCACAGCTGGCTGGGCCGGCGTCGGTGGTGTTCATCAGCACCTTTCTGCGCCACCTGGGCTTCGTCGGTCTGGGCGCTTATATCGCCAGCAAGGCGGCGCTGTCGGCGCTGGTGCGCAGCCTGGCGCTGGAACATGCGGGCGAGGGCGTGCGCCTGAACCTGGTGTCGCCGGGGCCGACTGCCACGCCGATCTGGAACAGCCTGGGCCTGCCGGACGAGGCGCTGGCCGGGGTTGCCAGCGAGGTGAATGCGCGCCTGGTGGATGGCGAGTTCCTCAGTTCCGAGGCGGTGGCCGAGGTGGTGCTGTTCCAGCTGTCCCACGGCGCACGCGGCGTGTACGGCCAGGACTGGGTAGTCGACAAGGGCTACACACTCCGCTGAGTGGCGCTGTTTCAACTGGAACGCTCGGTCGTGCATCGTCCTCCAACTCATACTGGGATCAGCCCGTGGAGGTGATGCATGAAACCGAACCAACCGGCCAAACCGCCACCCATTCCGCCCAAGCACTCCAACGAGCCGCCTCCGGAGCATGAGCAGCCTGACGAGAATATTCCCGGCGAGCAGCCACGCAGCCGCTCCAACGAGGGCGACCCGCAGAACCCGCCGGACTGATCCGTCTCTGCTAGGCGACCGGAGCGGCGCTGGTTCATCTCGGCGGTGTGTGACGTTACTGGGGAATCCCGGGCGGCTTCTGTCGGTCTGTTGGGTAGTTGACCGGTATCGAGGAGCCACCCATGGATGACCCACGCAAGCACGCCGACCTGTACCGCATGGTGACGGCCGAACACATCTGCCCGTTCGGCCTCAAGTCCCGCCATCTGCTGCGGCGCAAGGGCTATACGGTGGACGACCACCTGCTGCGGGATCGTGACGAAACCGATGCGTTCAAGGAGCGCGAAGGGGTGGATACCACGCCGCAGACTTTTGTCGAGGGGCGCCGTATTGGTGGTTATGACGACCTGCGGCGCTACTTCGGCCTGCATGTGCGCAACCCGGATGCCACGCGCTATACGCCGGTGCTGGCGGTGTTCGTCGTGGCGGCGGCGATGGCGCTGGCGGCGCACTGGGCGGCGTTCGCCACCTTGCTGAGCTGGCGGGCGCTGGAGTGGGTGGTGGCTTTCGCCATGTGCTTGCTGGCCTGCCTCAAGCTGCGTGATCTACAGAGCTTTTCCAACATGTTCCTGGGCTATGACCTGCTGGCCCAGCGCATGGTGCCGTATGCCTATGTCTATCCCTTTGGCGAGCTGTTGGCCGGGCTGCTGATGGTCGCCGGGTTGTGGCCGTGGTTGTCCGGCCCGCTGGCGTTATTCATCGGTGTGGTGGGCGCGGTTTCGGTGTTCAAGGCCGTGTATATCGACAAGCGCGAGCTGAAGTGCGCCTGTGTTGGCGGCGGCAGCAACGTCCCGCTGGGCTTCATTTCTCTCAGCGAGAACCTGGCGATGATCGCCATGGGGCTGTGGACGTTGCTGCGTTGAACTTCAGTCGTGGGCGCCGGCGCGCTTGAGCAGTTGCTTGCAGCGTTCGGACAGGTGCACCACGCGCAGGTGCTTGCCGGCGCGCTCGTAACGCTCGCGCAGGGTCTTCAGAGCGGCGATGGCGGAGTAGTCGACGAAGCTCAGGTGGCGGCAATCCAGAGTCACCTGCTGCGGGTCATTGGCCACGTCGAACAGGTTGAGGAAGGGTGTGGTGCTGGCGAAGAACAGCGTGCCGTGGGCGCGGTACAGCTTGCTGCCGTCGGCCTGTTCGTCGCTGTCGGCGTACAGCTCGCGGGCGTGGTGCCAGGCGAAGTTGAGTGCGGCGATGACGATGCCGCAGAGCACGGCGGTGGCCAGGTCGGTGAACACGGTGATCACCGTTACCGCGCCGATCACCAGTACGTCGCTGGTCGGTACCTTGCCGAGCACGCGCAGCGAGCCCCAGGCGAAGGTCTGCTGCGACACCACGAACATCACCCCGACCAGCGCGGCCAGCGGGATCAGCTCGATCAGCGGCGAGAGGAACAGGATAAACAGCAGGATCATCACCCCGCTGACCACCCCGGACAGGCGACCACGGCCACCGGAGCTGAGGTTGATCACGGTCTGGCCGATCATCGCGCAGCCGCCCATGCCGCCGAATGCACCGGAGACCATGTTGGCCGCGCCCAGGGCCACGCACTCGCGGTTGGTGTGGCCGCGGCTCTGGGTGATTTCGTCGGTGAGGTTCAGCGTCAGCAGGGTTTCCAGCAGACCGACCAGGGCCATGAGAGTGGCGTAGGGGGCGATGATGCCGAGGGTTTCCAGGTTCCAGGGAATATCCGGCAGGGCGAACTGTGGCAGGCCGCCGGCGATGTGTGCCATGTCGCCGAGGGTGCGGGTCGGCAGGTCGAGCAGGTAGACCAGCAGGCCGACGCCGAGGATTGCCACCAGCGCCGCCGGCACCGCGCGGGTCAATTTCGGCAACAGGTAGACCACCGCCATGGTCAGGGCCACCAGGCCGAGCATCCAGTACAGCGGCGTGCCGCTGAGCCAGCCTTCTTCGCTGTGGAAGTGTTCCAGCTGAGACAGGGCGATGACGATGGCCAGGCCGTTGACGAAGCCGAGCATCACCGGGTGCGGCACCATGCGCACCAGCTTGCCCAGGCGCAGCACGCCGAACAGGATCATCAGCAGGCCGCCGAGCAGCACCGTGGCCAGCAGGTATTGCGCGCCGTGTTGTACCACCAACGCGACGATGACCACGGCCATCGAACCGGCCGCGCCGGAGATCATTCCCGGGCGGCCGCCGAACAGGGCGGTGATGGTGCAGATGATGAACGCGCCGTACAGGCCCATCAGCGGGTTGAGCTGAGCGACCAGAGCGAAGGCGATGCACTCGGGCACCAGGGCGAAGGACGAGGTGAGACCGGCGAGAACGTCGGCGCGCAGACGGGCGATTTTCATGGGCTTCCAGAAACGATGGCAGCCGGTTTGCCCGGCCGTGATCAACATGCGAGGGGCGCTATGGTACGCAACCCTGCCCGGTGGGCCAACCGCCAGGGTGTGAGCGGCGCTGGGTTTCGCGGTGTTCTACCCAGCCTACTCGCTTCACGGTCTACCCCCAGCAGGTGGTCTGGGCACCGTTTTTTTGTGGGAGTGGCTTTAGCCACGATTGGGGCCTTGCAGAAAAAGCATCGCGGCTGAAGCGGAATGCCGCCCAGCCGCTCCCACAAAAGCTTGTCTGCGCACTGTAGGAGGGGCCTTGGCCGCGACGCTCTTGCACTGCCCTGGTCGCGGTCAAGGCCTCTTCCACAGCCGCATGCGGTGAAGTTCGGGGTCAGTTCAACCGGTAGCGCGCCAGCTCCTGCGCCGTGAGCACCTTCATGCGCTGCGGTTCGATGGCGTGCATGTCGCTGGCCAGGCTTGGTGAAACGCCCATGCTGCTCAG
This sequence comes from Pseudomonas sp., assembly GCA_038147895.1. Taxonomy (GTDB): domain Bacteria; phylum Pseudomonadota; class Gammaproteobacteria; order Pseudomonadales; family Pseudomonadaceae; genus Aquipseudomonas. The sequence goes on along the minus strand of JAYQUJ010000024.1, from coordinate 3,499 downwards.
GTAGCCGGCCACGTTATAGGGCATGCCGGCGCGGCTGGCCTGGGCAGATTCGCCGGCGGGAAAGTGTGGGCGGTGGATGGCGACGTAGCCTGTCACCGTCCTTTTGCGTCCGGCGGCCAGCAGGTAGACGCAGCTGCCCTGGCACACGCCGGTGGAGGGCACCAGCGTGTCGAAGCCGGTCTCGCGCAGCAGGCGGCCCATGCGCATGGCTTCGGCGGTGCTGCCGCCGATGCTGTCGAGCAGGACAATCTTGCGGGCGAACTTGCCGGGGTGGGCGCGCAGGCCCTTGAGCAGGGCGTCGTAGTCGCCGGGGGCGATCTCCTCGGAAATCTTGGCGACCAGCACGTGGCCGAGGGGCTTCTGTTCGCCCGATTCGACCTCGACCTTGGCCAGGGCGCTGTGGCTGACAAGCGCCGTCAGGCAGAGGAAGGCGGCGCGCATGCGGTTACTGCTCATAGGGACTACGGGTTCTGGCTGATACGACTGGGCGCAGAAGATACCTGCAGCCGCGCCCGTGCGCACCTGTTCAGCTGCGTTGCTGCACGCGCCAGGCCACGGCGAACAGGGCCAGGCCGAGCAGGGCGGTGGCGGCGCCGATATAGCCGGTAATGGTCCAGCCCAGGCCGGCGCTGATGGCCAGACCGCCGAGCCAGGGGCCGAGGGCGTTGGCCAGATTGAAGGCGGCGTGGTTGGAGGCGGCGGCGAGGGTCTGCGCGCCGGTGGCGATGTCCATCAGGTGGGTCTGCAGGGCCGGGCCGAGGGCGATCATGCTGCCCAGGGCGAAGCTGATCAGCAGCATGCTCCACAGCTGCTGCGCGGCCAGCGGGAACAGCAGCAGGACCAGGGCGCTCCAGGCCAGGATCCAGGCCACCGCCTTGAAGCGCAGGCGGTCGAACAGCCAGCCGCCGGTCATGTTGCCGACGATGGCGCCGACGCCGAATACCGCCAGGGTCACCGGAATCCAGCTGGCGCTTACCCGGGTAACTTCCAGCAGAGTCGGCGCCACGTAGCTGAACACGCAGAACATGCCGGCGAAACCGATGGAGCCGATGGCCATGGTCAGCCAGATCGGCGTGCGGTTGAAGGCCTTCAGCTCGCCGGTGGGGCTGTTGCGCACTTCGCTGCGATCCAGCGGCAGGAACAGCGCGACCATGGCGATGGTGACCAGGGCGATCACCCCGACCAGGGCGAAGGTGTAGCGCCAGCTCAGGTGCTGGCCGAGCCAGGTGGCCAGCGGGTTACCGACGAGAATGGCGATGGTCAGGCCGGCCAGTACCCGGCTCACCGCCTTGGCCCGTTTGTGCGGTGGTGCCATGGACGCGGCCACCAGCATGGCCACGCCAAAGTAGGCGCCGTGCGGCAGGCCGGCGATGAAGCGGAACAGCATCAGCGAGGCGTAGTCCGGCGCCAGGGCACTGGTGAAGTTGCCAAGCGCGAAGCAGCCCATCAGCAGCAGAAGCAGGTGCTTGCGCAGCAGGCGGGCGCCGAGCAGGGCGAGCAGCGGCGCGCCCACCACCACGCCGAGGGCATAGGCGCTGATCACGTGGCCGACCTGCGGCTCGCTGACGCCCAGGCCGCTGGCCACTTCGGGCATCAGGCCCATGATGGAGAACTCGCCGGTGCCGATGGCGAAGCCGCCGAGGGCCAGGGCCAATTCGATCAACAGGATGGCGCCGCGCGACAGCGAGGGCGCGCTAGTAGAGGAGGCTTGCATGGAGGGCTCACGGCGGGAAAAAGCGCGCCATTATACGAGCAAGATGCTCGTTGGATGGCTCTAAATCGGGCTTTTCAGCTAGAAAGTGGACGGTCGGTCAGAGTTGCCCGTCGCGTCCTGGTGGCGCGACGGGCACAGTGGCTCAACCGCGCTGGGGAATACTCAGGCCGCGCTGAACGGCCGGGCGGGCGACGAAGGCGTCGAGCACACGGCGCACATTGGTGAAACGCTCGAACTGCACCAGCTCGCCGGCCTCGTAGAAGCCGATCAGGTTGCGAATCCAGGGGAAGGTGGCGATGTCGGCGATGCTGTAGTCCTCGCCCATGATCCACTGGCGGCCTTGCAGGTGCTTGTCCAGCACGCCGAGCAGGCGAGCGGACTCGGCGACATAACGGTCGCGCGGACGCTTGTCCTCGTAGTCCTTGCCGGCGAATTTGTGGAAGAAGCCGAGCTGGCCGAACATCGGGCCGATGCCACCCATCTGGAACATCAGCCACTGGATGGCTTGGTAGCGCAGGGCCGGGTCCTGTGGCAGCAACTGGCCGGTCTTGTCGGCCAGGTAGATGAGGATGGCGCCGGACTCGAAAAGGGCCAGCGGCTCGCCGTTCGGCCCGTTGGGGTCGAGGATGGCGGGGATCTTGTTGTTCGGGTTCAGCGAGAGGAACTCGGGGCTGAGCTGGTCATTGGTCTCGAAACTGACCAGGTGCGGCTCGTAGGCCAGTCCCAGTTCCTCCAGCATGATCGATACCTTGACGCCGTTGGGCGTGGGCAGCGAATACAGCTGCAGGCGCTCGGGGTGCTGGGCGGGCCATTTGTGGGTGATGGCGAAGGCTGACAGGTCGGTCATGGGATTCCCTGATGACGTTGAGTTGTGCGGCGATCAGAACATCTCGCGCACACAGGGGGAAATTGAACTTCATGCTAATGCCCATCGACAGGGCTGATTGGCATCTGGTTCCCTGCGCGGAGCCGAGCCGGTATGGTGCGAACTTTCTCAACCGGGTCACGGAGCTTTCACCATGAGCCTGCACGGCCAATACGATGCGCAGAACATCTTCGCCAAGATCATTCGTGGCGAGGCCCCTTGCTACAAGCTGTACGAGGACGATGACGTGCTCGCCTTCCTCGATCTGTTCCCGCAATCCCGTGGCCATTGCCTGGTGATCCCGAAGAAGGCAGAGGCGCGCAATATCCTGGAGATCGACGACGCCAACCTGGCCAAGCTGATGGCCGCCGTGCGCAAGGTTACCCAGGCGGTGGTGGACGAGCTGCAGCCGGCCGGCGTGCAGGTGGCACAGTTCAACGGTGCGCCGGCGGGGCAGACGGTGTTCCACATTCACGTGCACATCGTGCCGCGCTACGAGGGCGACCAGCTCGGCATCCACGCCACCCATCAGGGAGACGCGGAAGAATTGAAGGCGCTGCAGGCGCGGCTGGTGAAGCGCATCAACGGCTGATCGCGTAGGACGGGTGAAACCCGCGGAACGGATCACGCAGGTTGCACCCGCCCTACGAAAAGCCCGGCCTAGGCCGTAGTGCTGTTCACATAAGCCAAGCTCTGTGCGGTTTGTTCCCTCTCCCCTGCGGGGAGAGGGTTAGGGAGAGGGGATGTGCTCGGCAGTTTCTCGGTGTTGTTGGCCCTCTCCCCCAGCCCCTCTCCCGTAAACGGGAGAGGGGAGACAGAGCTCGACTCTTAACTGAACAGCATTACGGCCTAGCCCGGGCTTTTGTTTGCCTGCGATTTTCAGCGGCCGGTAATGGCCCGCTGGTTGGACAGGTAAATGT
>JAYQUJ010000023.1:0-49155 GCA_038147895.1 Pseudomonas sp. | reverse complement strand
TTTAAAGGAGAAAGCCGCGGCGCTCAGGCGTCGCGGCGAAGGCGGTCGGCAATCACGTCGACCAGTTTGTCCGGCTGGAACTTGGAGAGGAAGTTGTCGCAACCGACCTTCTTCACCATGGCTTCGTTGAAACTGCCGGACAGCGAGGTGTGCAGCACCACGTAAAGACCACGCAGACGCGGATCGTTACGAATCTCGGTGGTCAGGCGATAGCCGTCCATCTCCGGCATCTCGGCATCGGTGAAGATCATCAGCAGCTTGTCGGTCATCACCTCGCCGCTGTCGGCCCACTTTTTCAGCAGTTGCAGCCCCTTGAGGCCATCACTGGCGCTGTGGGTGCGAATACCCAGCTGGGCCAGGGTTTCACGTAGCTGGTTCAGAGCCACACTGGAGTCGTCCACCAGCAGCACTTCGCGCCCAACGGCACCGGCCAGAATCGGATCAGCCAGTTTCTCGTCGGACACCTTGGTGCTCATCGGTGCGATTTCCGCCAACACCTTTTCCACATCGATGACTTCGACGATCTGATCCTCGACCTTGGTAATGGCAGTCAGATAATGCTGGCGACCGGCGCCACCTGGCGGCGGCAGGATGGACTCCCAGTTGAGATTGAGGATGCGATCAACGCCCCCGACCAGGAAGGCCTGCACCGAGCGGTTGTACTCGGTGACGATGATGGTGCTGTTCTCGTTCGGCGTGATCGGACGCATGCCGATAGCCTGGGACAAGTCGATCACCGGCAGGGTCTGGCCACGCAGGTTGACCACCCCGCAGACGAAGGGGTGGCGATGGGGCATCAGCGTCAGCTTGGGCAGCTGCAGAACTTCCTGCACCTTGAACACGTTGATGGCGAACATCTGCCGGCCCGCCAGGCGGAACATGAGAATTTCCAGGCGGTTCTCACCCACCAGCTGCGTGCGTTGATCCACTGTGTCGAGAATGCCGGCCATCATGCGCTCCTGTTATCTGTACCGAGTCTAGCCCAGCACCTAGTGCTGTATCGGCCGAAATGACGGAAACCACAGGGCCATGGCTGTTCGCCATCATGCCGCAGCCATGGACGCGGCACCAGAAGCTCGTCACTTGCTACCCAACAATCCCGACTCTGCCGGCAGATGCAATCGTACGGCCTTGGCCCGGGCCGCAAAGCGCAAGTGGCGTCCTTCCAGCGGCTCACCATCCAGATTGATGTCCAGACCTTCCACGGCCTCTACTTCAAGCCAGGGCAAACGTGCGCTGATGGATACCGATTCCAGGCCAAGAATCCCGCCAGACAGAAGTGTCCCCAGGGTTTCAACCACATCATGCGGCGCCGGCACGATGCAAATATCCAGCAGGCCATCGTCAATACACGCCTGCGGGCACAGCACATGTCCCCCGCCAGCCTGGCACCCATTACCGATGCCCAGCGCCAGGAATTCCCCCTCCCAGGAAAAATCCGGCCCGGAAAAACGGCCGAACGCCGAGTGCACTTCAGCAAAACGCGTCAGCCCCGTAAGAAAGTAGGCTGCGCCGCCTAGCAGACTCTTGAGCTCTTCCGGGGTGCTGGCGGTAACTTGAGAACCAAAGCCACCAGTAGCCATGTTGAGAAACAGCTGCCCGTCGACCTCCCCCAGATCGACTGCGCGCGGCTCGACATCCAATAGCGCCAGAGCCTGCGCGGCGTCGAGAGGAATGCCGGCAGCCCTGCAAAAATCGTTGGCAGTGCCCAGCGGCAGCAAGGCCAACGTTGCCTCAGCACCAGCCAAGGCCAGCGCCTCTGCCACCTCACGCAAGGTGCCGTCGCCACCCCCGGCGATCAATGTGGAGTAACCCGCAGCCAGCGCCTCGCCCACCAGCCGGGCGGCGTCACCGCCCTCCCAGGTCAGGCGCACATCCAGTTGCCAGCCCTCCTCACGCCGAGCCATCACTGCGGCGCGCACCTCTTCGTTCTGTGCCTGCTTGCCGTGCAGGATCAGCAATGCCTTGCGTTCAGCCATGACGCCCTCCTTACCGATGTCGCTGCGAGTATATGCAGACCACAGTCCGGTCGCGGAAGTGCCTCAGGCGGGATAGCCGGTGATCTCGCGAATGCTGCGATACAGCGGTTTGAGCTGCTTGTACATGCGCAGGTAGACCTCGCGGTACAGGCGCTCGTACACCGCCACCGCCTGCGGGTTGGGCTGGAAGACCTTGCCGACGCGGGTCATGGCGGCGATGGCCGTGGGGAAGTCCGGGTGCAGGCCGAGGCCGACGGCGCAGTCGATGGCCGCGCCCAAGCCTGAGGCCTCGTACAGGTGCGGGCGCTCGGCCGGCAGGTTGAAGATGTCGGCAGTCAGCTGCATGGCCGCATCGCTCTGTGAACCACCACCGGAGATGCGCAGGCGCTCGATGCGTGTGCCCGAGCGTTTCTCGATGCGCTCCTTGCCCTGGCGCAGGGCGTAGGCCAGGCCTTCGAGCATGGCGCGGTACAGGTGCGCGCGGGTGTGCACGTCGCCGAAGCCGATGATCGAACCCTTGGCCTCCAACCCCGGCTCGCGGATGCCCGGCGACCAGAACGGCTGCAGCATCAGGCCCATGGAGCCCGGCGGCACGCTTTGCACCAGTTCGTCGAACAAGGTCTCGGCCGCTACCCCCAGCTCCAGGCCGCGCTGGCGCTCGGCGTGGCCGAACTGTTCCTTGAACCAGCTGACCATCCAGAAGCCGCGAAACACCATGACCTCGGTGTTGTAATGGTCGGGGATCGCCGCTGGGTACGGCGGGATCAGCGGGATGGTCTCCAGGTACTTGGCGCGGGTGGTGTTGATGGTCGCCGTGGTGCCGTAGGACAGGCACGCCGTGCTCGGCTCAACACCGCCGGCACCGATCACCTCGCAGGCCTTGTCCGAAGCCGCGGCAATCAGCGGCAGGCCCTCGGGAATGCCAGTGTGCCGGCTAGCCTCGGCACTGATGCTGCCGATGCGCTCACCCGGCTTGACCAGCTCCGGCAGCATGTCCGGGCGCAGCGGGATGGCCTGCCACTTCCAGTCGCTGTGCTTGGCCCAGCACAGGCGCTTGTAGTCGAACGGCAGGTAGGCCACGCAGCTGCCCACCGAGTCGGCGAAACGGCCGCACAGGCGATGGGTGAGGAAGCCCGAGAGGAGCAGGAACTTGTGCGTGCGCGCCCAGATCTCCGGCTGCTGCTGAGTGATCCAGTTGGCCTCGGCCTGGCTGCGGAAATAGTCGATGGTCTCTTCTTCGCGGATCAGCTTGAACAGCCAGCCCCACGGCCCCTTGATATGTCCCTCGATCTCGGCGCGGCGCTGGTCGAGCCAGAGAATGGCCGGGCGCAACGGCTGGCCGGCTTCGTCGACGTTGATCAGGGTGCCGCGCTGGGTGGTCAGCGACACCCCGGCGATCTGGCTCCTGTCGATATCGACGCTGGCCCACAGCTGGCGGCAGGCCTCACCGAGGCTCTGCCAGTAGTATTCCGGGTCCTGCTCGGCCCAGCCGGGGTGCTCGGAGTAATAGGGCTCCAGCTCCACCTTGCCTTTGCCGACCAGATTGCCGGCTAGGTCGAAGAGCAGCGCGCGCACGCTCTGGGTGCCGTTGTCGATGGCCAGCAGATAGGGTTGTTCGCTCACGAGGTTTCACCGGGCAGGCTGTAGCACTGGCGCCACAGCGCCAGATAACGTTGTTGTTGTTGTTCCCAGCGCGCATCGCTCCAGCCCAGACGCGGCTGGCACAGGGCGCGTATGCGCGGCAGCTCGGCGGCGGCGCCATCGGCCAGGAGCAGGCCGATGCGGGTTCGCCGTAGCAGCAGGTCGTCCAGTTGCAGCACCAGTTCGTTCTCGCAGGCCAGCGCCAGTTCGGCCCAGAGCGTGGCACTGGCGCCGATGCACTCGCTGCCCTGCTCGCCGATCAGCTCGGCCAGGCGCGGCAGCGCATGACCATAGCGACCGGCCAGGCGGCGCTGCTGGCTCAGGCACAGCCCGGGCAGCAGTACCTGCGGCGGCGCGCGGAAAACCGCCTGACCGACATCCGCCACCTTGCGCCCGAGCATCGGCGCGCAGGCACGCAGCACTTCCAGGGCCAGCAAGCGGAAGGTGGTCAGCTTGCCGCCAGCCAGGGTCACGCAGCCGGGCTCGACCCACAGGGTGTGCTCGCGTTTCTCGTCCGAGGGCTTCTTGCTGCCCCCCTCCTCCGCACTGACCACCGGGCGCACACCGGCCCAGGTGGACAGCACATCGGCGCGGCTGACACCGGCAAGGGGGAACACTCTGGCGCAGGCCGCCAGCAGATAGTCGACCTCGGCGGCGGTAATGCGCGCATCGCTGTTCAACCCATCGCTATGGTCCAGGTCGGTGGTGCCGATCACCGTAGCGCCTTCCCAGGGGAAGACGAACACCGGGCGCTGGTCCTCGGGATGCATGAAGCTGATGGCCTGGGCCACCGGCAGGCGCCAGGCCGGCAGCAGCAGATGGCTGCCGCGCAGCGGGCGGATATGTTCCAGGCCGCTCTTCTTGCGCAGTTCGTCGGCCCAGGCGCCAGTGGCCTGAGCCACGACGCGGGCGCGGAAGCTGAAACGCTGGCCACTCTCGCTGTCCTCGGCGACCAGGCCGTGCACTCGTTCGCCATCGCGACTCAGCTCGACCACACGCAGGCCGTTGAGCGCCTCACCACCCTCGGCGCGCGCCTCGCCCAGCACGCGCATGACCAGGCGCGCATCGTCGGTGACCGCGTCGGTAAACAGGGTGCCGCCGAGCAGCTCGGCGTCGTTCAGGCCCGGCGCCAGATAGCGCAGCTCGCCGGCCGGGTGATAGCGGTGCAGGCGTTGCCCGGCCAGGGCGTCGTACACGCCGAGCAGGCCGCCGAACACCTTGGGCCCGGGGAACTTGCCGCGATAGTGGGGGAACAGAAACGGCAGCGGGTCGACCAGCCCCGGCGCCTCGCCGAGCAGGCGCTGGCGCTCGCGCACCGAGTCGCGGGTCAGGCCCAGCTGGCCCTTGGCGATATAGCGCAGGCCACCGTGAACCATCTTCGACGAGCGACTGGAGGTGCCCCAGGCGAAGTCGCGCTGCTCCAGCAGCAGGCAGCTCCAACCACGCCGCGCCGCCTCGCGCAGAATGCCGGCGCCGCTGATGCCACCGCCGACCACGATCAGGTCCCAGTCGCGCGCCGCCAGCTCGGGCAGCACCGTCTCGCGCCAGGCGGCGTTCCAGGCCATGTCAGTTTTCCAGGAGGACGCCCGGAGCCAGACGTTGCTCCGGATCGAAATGCTTGGCCATGGCCTTGAGCGCCGCCATGCCCAGCTCGCCCTTCTCCGCCGCCAGATAGGGCGCGTGGTCGCGACCGACGCCGTGCTGGTGGCTGATGGTGCCGAGGTTGTCAGCGATGGTCCGGCTGGCGACCTGCTTGAGCTTGGCCCAACGCGCCTGAGTCGCCGCGTAGCTGTCACCCGGGCGGAACACGTAGGTGGTGTAGATGCTCGAACCCTGGCCGTAGACGTGCGACAGGTGGGTGAACACGTGGACCTGCTCACCCTCGTCCGCCAGGCCCTGACGCAGGCTGGCCTCGACCTTGTTCAACAGGTTGTCGACGTTGCTCCAGTCGGTGGCCGTCTCCAGGGTATCCACCGCATAGCCGGCCTCCCACAGGCCGTGACGCAGGTAGGGGAAGCGGAAGCGGTTCTCCGCCCACTTCTTGCCCAGCAGGGTGCCGGTGAACACGCCACCAAAGCCCTTCAGCAGTTTTTTCGCCTGCTTCACCGACAGTGCGTTCTGGCTGCGATTGCCGGTAACGCCGAAGGTCAGCATGCACTTGCCGGCACGGGCGCCGCGCAGAGCCAGGTATTTCTCCAGCAGGGCGATTTGCTCCGGATGGCCAGCCAGGGCCAGCTGGGTCTCGGTCTCGATGGCGTTAGACAGGCGCAGCATGGACAGCGGGATGCGCGCCTGCACCAGGGCACGGATACCGGCCAGGGCCTGCTGCCAGTTGGGCAGGAACACGGAGAAGAACTGCTCCTGCTCGGCCAGCCGGGTCACCCGCACGCGCACCTCGGAAATCACACCGAAGCGCCCTTCGCTGCCGAGGATCAACTCGCGCAGGTCCGGCCCGGCGGCCGAGGCCGGAAAAGTCGGGATATCCAGGGTGCCGGCGAAGGTTTCGACCTTGCCGCCGGCGAACAACTGCTCGATACGTCCATAGCGCAGTGATTGCTGGCCGCTGGAGCGGCTGGCGACCCAACCACCCAGGGTGGACAGCTCCCAGGACTGCGGGAAGTGGCCAAGGGTGTAGCCGCGCGCGCGCAGCTGCGCCTCCACCTGCGGGCCGTTGGCGCCAGGGCCGAAGGTCGCGATCTGGCTCTGCTCGTCGAGATCAAGCAGCTGAGTCATGCGCTCCAGCGACAGGGTCAGCACCGGCTTGGCGGACTCGACCGGGTTGATATGGCCGGCCACCGAGGTGCCACCACCGTAGGGGATGACAATGACGTCCTGCTCCCGGGCCCAGCCCAGCAGCTCGCGAATCTGCGCGGCAGTCTCCGGCAAGGCCACACCGTCGGGAAACACACCAAATTCGCCGGAGCGCATGGCCAGCCAGTCCGGCAGGCTCTGCCCGCGGGCGTGGCGCACGCGCACTTCGGCGTCGACGCTGACAAGCGGATGGCGCAGGCTCAGGCGCGACTCGGGCACCCGCGCCAGAACCTGCTCCAGGGTAGCGTCCGGCAGGCGCTGGCCTGCGCCGACCAGCCCTTCGAGGAAGGCCGCGCCATGCGCCGGCAGCTCCACCACGGTGGCTTCGTCGCCCCATCCATTCCAACGTCGCATGCTTGCCCCACCTATTCCGGTCATTCTCAATGGCTGCCTATACTAGCCAGCCGCTCGTCCCGGTCACTGTCGTATCGGGACAGGCGCTATCGCCAATCAAGCCAAGCAGAACAACAAGAACGATGCTGACCCTCGGCTACACCTCCGTCCCCGCCCTGCTCAAGTACCTGCGCCACGCCGAAACCCTCGGCCTGGATCTGGAGGCCGCGCGCGCCGCCGCCGGCGTGACCCTGGACGAGCTGACCGACAACGGCAAACGCATTCCCAGCGAGGCCCATGAACGCTTGTTGCAACACCTGATGCAGGTCTCCGGCGATCCGCTATTCGGCCTGCACTCGGCGCGCCATGTGCAACCCGGCTCATGGAGCGTGCTCGGCTACATCACCATGAATTGCGCCACCCTCGGCGAGGCCATGAGCCGCATCGTGCCCTACGAAAAACTGGTGGGCGACATGGGCACCAGCCGCCTGGAAATGGTCGACGACCATGTCAGACTGATCTGGAACTGCCGCCATGAGAGCCCTGGCATTCGTCGTCATATGGTGGAGAACGTGCTGGCCTCCTGGATGCTCTATGCGCGCTGGATCGCCGAAATGGACAGGTCGCCACGCGCAGTATGGTTCGAGCACCAGCGCCCCAGCGAAGCGCCGCAGGTAGCCTACGAAGAAGTGTTCGGCTGCCCGGTGCACTTCGGCCAGCCGTGCAACGCCCTGCTGGTGCCACTGGACTACCTGGCCATTCCCCTGCGCCAGGCTGACGCCAACCTGCTGCGCACCCTGGAAGAACACGCGCTGACCATGATGGCCGGGCTGGACGACAACGAGCCGCTGCCGCAACGGGTGAAGAACGCCCTGCGCCTGCTGCTCAAGGATGGCCTGCCGCGCAAGGAGAAAGTGGCGGAGAAGTTCCACATGACGGTGCGCACCCTGCAACGCCACCTGCAACAGGCCGGCACCAGCTATCAGGACATTCTCGACCAACTACGCCAGGAACTGGCCGAGCACTACCTGCTGCGCAGCGACCTGGCGATCCAGGATATCGCCAGTTATCTCGGCTTCACCGAATCGCGCTCCTTTCACCGCAGCTTCAAGGCCTGGACCGGCCTTACTCCCGGAATGTTTCGAGAAAGACACCAAAATGCCATTACGGAGCGATTGCCAGCCTTGGACACCTGTGATCCAATCGACATAAAACCGGCACAATAAAAAGTCAACAAGAAAACGTCGCCATTAAATTGACTTACTGCCGATTATTGATTTGAGCTTATCGCCATAGAGATGAGCCATCTGGGGGAGCTGTTGCGTCCGCAGTCGATAGAAAGCCAGCTCATTAATAAACCTGGCTTCATTCAGTATTTCGTCGCATTCACCCGCCTGTTGCACGGCTTTACCGCCGTACTACCAGGCCTGCTGCTGATTTGGTGGCTACACGACGGGGCCGGCAATCAGGGTGAGTATTACACCGCCCTGATGATGTTCTTCGCCCTGATTACTGTGCTGCTGTTTCAGGCGTTCGGCGTTTACAGCGAAGAACTGTTCAGTAATTTGCTGCGCTTTCGCCTGATGCTGCTCAGCTGGCTGGCGGCCTTCGGTCTTCTGGTATTCATGCATCAGGCCCTGGGGTTGTTTGGTCTGGTTTCCAGCAAACAGCTTGTGGTCTGGTTCGGCTCCAGCCTGTTAATGTTCGGCGCAGAGCGCCTCCTGCTGTTGCAGATTCTGCGTTCGCTGATCAACCAGGGACACCATCTGCAGAACGCCGTTATCCTCGGCGGCACGGAAAACGGTATCCGTATCGCCGACTACCTGCTGCGCAATGGCGATATCCGCATGGGCCTGCTCGGATTCATTGACGATCGGATCAAGCGCAGCGACAAGGTAATAGCCGGGCTTCCCCTGCTAGGTAACTCCGAGACCCTGGAGCAGATGATCCGCAAGGAGCAGGTACAGCAAGTGCTGGTAGCCCTGCCCTGGAGTGCGGACAACCGCATCGGACAGCTGATCACCCGCCTGCGCAAGCTGCCTGTCAGCGTACTGCTGGTGCCAGACATGCTGGCCTTGCGTCACTCGCACAACCGCATCAGTGAAATTGCCGGCCTGCCGATGTTCAACGCATCTCAGCTACCGCTACAGGGTTGGTCGCCACTGATAAAGCGTCTCGAAGACCTGATACTTGCCAGTATCGCCCTGTTCTTGTTGGCCCCACTGATGCTAGCAGTCGCCGCCGCCATCAAGCTCGATTCGCCAGGCCCGATACTGTTTCGCCAGAAGCGCTACGGCTACAACAACCGACTGATTTCGGTTTACAAGTTCCGCTCGATGTACCACCGCATGGCCGACGCTAATGCCGAGCGCCAGACCACCCGCGGCGATCCGCGCATCACCCGCATAGGTGCCTTTATCCGCCGTACCAGCCTGGATGAGCTACCCCAGCTTCTCAACGTGCTGCTGGGCAGCATGTCAATGGTCGGACCGCGCCCCCACGCCACCGCCACCAAGGCCGCCGGCATCCTCTTCGAGGACGCAGTGGAAACCTACAGCGCGCGGCACAGAGTCAAGCCTGGTATCACGGGCTGGGCTCAGATCAATGGTTATCGTGGCGAAACAGACACCCTGGAAAAAATCGAAAAACGCGTCGAGCTGGATCTGGAATACATTGAGCGCTGGTCGGTGTGGTTCGACCTCTACATCCTCACCCGCACCCTGCCAGCCATTATATTTACCAAGGAAGCCTACTAATGAGCGCCCTGATTCCCTGCATCATCGCTGGCGGCGCCGGCAGCCGACTGTGGCCCGTATCGCGCGAAACGCGCCCCAAACCTTTCATGCGCCTGGACGATGGCCAGAGCCTGCTGCAGAAGACCTTTTTGCGCGCCGCCCAACTGGATGGCGTGCAGCGGGTGATCACGGTCACCAACCGCGACCTGCTGTTTACCACCCTGGATGACTACCGCGAGGTCAACAGCCTTGGCATCTCGCTGGACTTGCTGCTCGAACCCTGCGGCCGCAATACCGCTCCAGCCATTGCCGTCGCGGCCCTGCATGCCCAGCGCCAGTACGGTAACGACAGCCAGCTGCTGATACTGCCAGCCGACCACCTGATCCAGGATGAACAGGCCTTCGCCAGTGCCGTGAATACGGCTCGCAAGCTGGCCGCCAGCGGCAGTCTGGTGACCTTCGGCATCCAGCCGACCCGTGCAGAAACCGGCTATGGCTATATCGAATCTGGCGCCCCGCTGAGCGCGGGCGGTCAGGAAGTCGCCCGCTTTGTCGAAAAGCCGGACGCCACCACGGCCCAGCAGTATCTCGAAGGTGGCCGTCACCTGTGGAACGCCGGCATGTTCTGCCTGCAGGTCGACTGCCTTCTGGAGGAACTGCAGCATTGCGCGCCCGACGTACTGGAGGCCGCCCGCGCCAGCCTGGACGCCGGCCAGCAACTGCAGGGCAAGGAATGCCTGCAGTGCGAACTGGAGCGCAGCGTCTTTGCCAAGGCGCCGGACATCTCCTTCGACTACGCCCTGATGGAGCGCTCGAAAAAAGTGGCCGTGGTGCCCTGCGACATCGGCTGGAACGACATCGGCTCCTGGCTCACCTTGCGTGAATTGATGCCCAGCGACGCTCAGGGCAACCAGGTGCGCGGCGAAGCGATCCTGCACGAGGTAAACAACTGCTACATCGACAGCCCCGAGCGCCTGGTCGGCGCCGTTGGCGTGCAAGACCTGATCGTAGTCGACACCCCGGACGCGCTGCTGATCGCCGACGCCCAGCGCAGCCAAGACGTCAAACACATCGTCACCGAACTGAAGCGTCGCGGCCATGAAGCCTATCGCCTGCATCGCACGGTCAGCCGACCCTGGGGCAGCTACAGCGTCATCGAGGAAGGGCCGCGATTCAAGATCAAACGCATCGTCGTCCGTCCTGGCGCGGCGCTGTCGCTACAGATGCACCACCACCGAAGCGAGCACTGGATAGTCGTCAGCGGCATGGCCCGAGTGGTCAACGGCGAGCGCGACTTCATGCTCGACACCAATCAGTCGACCTTCATTCCTGCCGGCCACAGTCATCGTCTGAGTAATCCCGGGGTGATCGACCTGGTCATGATCGAAGTACAGAGCGGCGAATACCTCGGCGAAGACGACATCGTCCGCTTCGAAGACATTTACGGCCGCAGCGAGCCCCGTAGCTGATGCGAACCGCCCTGATCATCCCGACCCGCAATGCCGGCCCGCATCTGGATCGGCTATTGCCCGCGCTGAGCCAGCAGAGCCTGCAACCGGATGTATTCCTGGTTGTCGACAGCAGTTCAAGCGATGACACCGTCGCGCGTCTGCGCGAGTTCGGCGCTCGGGTCGAAGTGATCGCGACCACTCAGTTCAATCATGGCGGCACGCGCCGGTGGGCCAGTCAGCAGGTCGATGCCGATGTGCTGATCTACCTGACCCAGGACGCCATTCCTGCAGACCCGCACGCGCTGGCCAACCTACGCAACGAACTGCTGGCCGAGCCGGATATCGGCGTGGCTTATGGACGTCAGCTGCCACACCCGAATGCCGGCCTGCTGGCCAGCCAGGCCCGCCGCTTCAACTACCCAGAGCAAGGGCGGACCAAGCGTCTGGCCGACGCCACCGAACTGGGCATCAAGACCTGCTTCAGCTCGGACTCCTTCGCCGCCTACCGGCGTAGCGCATTAGAAGCCATAGGCGGGTTCCCCTGCGACGTGATCGGCAGCGAGGATGCCTATGTGGCTGGCAAGCTGCTGCTGGCCGGCCAGGCAGTGCGCTACGCCGCCAGCGCCTGCGTGCAGCACTCCCATGACTACCGGCTGCTGGAAGAATTCCGTCGCTATTTCGACATAGGCACCTTCTACGGCCGTGAGCGCTGGATAGCACAGGCCTTTGGCCGCGCTGGCGGCGAAGGCAAGCGCTACCTGCTTGCCGAGATCAGCGCACTGCGTGCCGCGGGTGCCTTGTGGCGCTTGCCTGAGGTCATCCTGCGCAGCGCCCTGAAACTGTTCGGCTACAAGCTCGGCTACCACGGCCAGGCGCTGCCGCGCGCCCTGAAACGACAACTCAGCATGTTCGCTGCCTACTGGAACTGAATCATGTCGCCCAACATCCTGTACCGACTGCTGTGCTCCTCTCTGCTCATCGCCACGCTGACGGCCTGCAGCACGCCGGCCCGCGTACACCTGCCCGATGACGAGGTTCTCGATTACCGCCATAAGGAGCTATACAAGCTCGCCGAGCTGCCACCGCCAAAGGTACGCATTCAAAGCGGCGACACCCTGCGTATCGTACGCGACGCTCAGGAACCGTCGGAAAAAGACGACATGACCCTGTTCGTGGTACGTCCCGATGGCTACTTCTCCATGCCCTTCGTCGGCCTGATCAAGGCAGACGGCCGCGCACCTGAGGACGTCGCCAGGGAAGTGACCGGCAAGCTGGCGAAGATCTACCGTCGCCCCAACGCCACGGTGAATATCGCCATCGCGCCGAGCAACAAGGTGTTCGTCGGCGGCGCTGTTCCCAACGCGGCCTTCTTCGACCTGGTCGGCCACGCCACCCTGGAACAGGTGCTGCTGGCCTCCGGTGGTGTGCTGCCCTCGGCCGACAGCGACAACGTAGCCCTGATGCGTGCCGGCGACGACGGCAAGTACAAACTGTATTTCTTCAGCCTGGCGAGCATGCTGCAAGACAAGGATCGCCCCATGGTCGCCCTGCAACGCGGCGACATTATCTACGTACCGCAGTCCGGCATCGGCAGCGCCGTGGAGGCGGTGGATATGTACTTCACCCGCCTGATCCCGATCAACAAGGGCGTCGGCGTCGGGTTCAACTATGACCTGAACGACACCGACGTCAGCAACAGCGGCAACACTATCTACAACAACCCGACCATAGTGACCCCATGATGCGTATCGCTCTGATCGAGGCCTCCAGTTGTTAGAGATTCGCTCGTTCCGCGACCTGCTCCGGCTGTTTTTCATCTTCCGCCGCGAGTTCCAGTGGGCGGTGATCACTACCATAGTGGTCGCCGTGCTCGGCGCTTTCCTGCTACCCGCCAAGTACGAGTCCCACTCACGACTACTGGTCAAGCCTGGGCGGGAAAGCACTACCCTGCCGATCGAGGTCGCCAACCGCCAGGCGTTGATCGCCCCCAGCACCCAGCGCGACCCGATTCTCGACGAAGAGAAACTGCTCACCGGCCGCCCCATCGTGCATATGGTCGCCGAGCGCTATATCGCGCAAATGGCCGGTTACCAGCCGCAGGGCTTCTGGAAAACCATCAAGTTCCATGTCGGCAAAGTGGTCAGCTGGGGCATCGAGCTGATCCGCAGCATTCTGCAACTGCTCGGTATCGTCGAGGCACAGAGCGACGTCGAGCGCCTGGCCAAGAAACTGGAAAAGAATTTCAGCGTCGGCCACGAGCCTGGCTCGGCGGTCATGGAAATCAGCTTTAGCTGGGACGATCCCGCGATCGCCCAAAAAGTGGTCGAGTCCTGGGTCGAGGTCTATCTTCAGGAACGCACGCGCGTGCTCGGGCGCAAGAGCCTGTACGACTTCTACGAAAACGAGATGCGCAGTGTCGACAGTCAGGTCAGCCGGCTGAAAACGGAGCTGCAGGAGCGCCTGGAGCACATCAATTCGATCAGCATCAAAGAGCGCCTGGAAAACCTCACCGACCAGATCAACCGCCTCACCGATGCCCGCGTCGAGAAACTCAACGACCAGGCCGGCACTCTCAGTTTCCTCACCTATGCCCGGTTGCAGCTCAAACAGCAGCCACAGGAAGTGGTAACCGCCCGCGAAATCAGCCTCAATCCTTCGCAACTGGATATGCGCCGACGCCTCAATGCGCTTGAGCAGGAGCGTGCAACGCTGCTGCGCACCTTCCTGCCGGATGCTGCTCCAGTGCAGGAGATCGAGGAAAACATCGCGCAGATAAAAGCCTTGGTCGCCAAGGAGACTGAGCGCCTGGAACGCTCGAAGAACCTGGCCCCCAACGGCATTCTGGTCAATCTCAAACAGCAGATCATCGACGCCGAACTACGCGATCACCAGCTGGCTGGCCAGATCAAGGATTACGACCTGCAGTTGCAACAGCTGCTCACTGAACGCCTACGCGTGCTGCACGAAGAGCCAGGCATCAATCGCATCATGTTGCAACTGGCGAGCGCTGAAAAAAGCTATGCTCTGTATGCGGAAAATCTGGAGAAAGCCCGCATCGACCGCGAGCTGGATAACAACCGCATCAGCAACATCGCGCTGGTCGAGCAGGCTACCTTCAACCCCAGCCGAGTGTTCCCCAAGAGCCTGATGATCCTGCTGCTGGCGATCCCCGCCGGACTCGCCGTAGGCCTGATGACGCTCTACCTGTGCTACCTGCTCGACCAGCGCGTACATGATGGCGGCCAGCTTGAGGAGCACTTCAAGGTACCGCTGTGGACGACGCTCAGCGACCTCGGATTGCCACCCTGGAAGATCAACAACCCATTCACCGCCAGCCTCTATCGGCTCTACAGCCTGCTCCCCAGTGAGGACATCGACAACAAAGGCCTGACCCTGGCACTGACCTCCGCCCGCCCTGGCGAAGGGGTCAGTTTTGTCATTGAGCATTTGCGCGCAATGCTGCTGGACCGTGGCCACGCCGTACGCCTGGACGGCGACCATCCAGCACAACCGGGCGAGGTACTTCTGCTCGACGCTTCCGCCCTTCTGGGCAATCAGGCGGCCTTTCTGGCTCTGCGCCGCGCCGACCTGATCGCCCTGGTGATAGAGGCCAAGACCAGCACCGTACCGATGATCGAGAACGCTCTGTCGGTGCTCAATACCGCCTTTGGCAAGGTCGATGGCCTCATCCTCAACCGTCGCCAGTTCGAAGTGCCTTATGCGGTGCTCGACCTGCTCGGCCGTTGGCGTGGTCAGGGTGAACGCAACAGCGCACCGGGGCCGAACCCGCTCACGCTGTTGCGCCAACGCCTGCGCCGTGCATTCACCCGTCAGAAGCCGGTAAAGCCTGTACGCAGCCAGCAGGAGCCGCGACTGAAGCCAGAAACGGAGATAGCGCCGGCATTGCCGGTCAGCCATCCGGCGCCGGCCGAGCCGCCTGTCATGACAATGCCTGCCGAGCAGCCTGCTTCCGTCGCCAGTGCCGTACAGCCGTACGCCTGGGGCCATAGCCAAGTGCTCGCCAACGACACCCGCCATCGTCTGTTGCGCCTGGAGATTGCGCCCGGCCAGGGACTGCCTCGGCATTACCACCTGCACCGCAGCAAACGCTGGACCGTGCTCAGTGGTCTGCTCCAGGTCGAAATCGATGGCCAACAGCGGCGCCTGCGTGCAGGCGACACGCTGACTATCGCCCTGGAGCAGGTACACGCCCTGCATAACCCCGGCGTAATGCCTGTGCAGCTTTATGAAGTGCAGTTCGGCGAATTCTTCGGCGACGAAGACGTAAGACTGCTCGACGCGCCGCAATGGGAAACCCCGTGATGCCCTGCCCTGCGCCCATCGTTTTTATAGGGAACGTTTACGATGATTGAAATTCGCTCCTTCCGAGATCTGCTGCGGCTGTTCTTCATCTTCCGGCGCGAGTTTCAGTGGGCGGTCGTCGCTACGCTGGTCATCGCCGTACTGGGCGCCTTTCTTCTGCCGACCAAGTACGAATCCAACGCCCGCCTTCTGGTCAAACCCGGGCGCGAGAGCACCACGCTGCCCATTGAAGTGGCCAATCGCCAAGCTCTGATTGCGCCCAGCACCCAGCGCGATCCGATCGTCGACGAAGAAAAGCTGCTCACTGGCCGCCCCATCGTGCACATGGTCGCCGAGCGCTATATCGCGCAAATGGCCGGCTATCAGCCGCAAGGTTTCTGGAAAACCCTCAAGTTCTACATCGGCAAGGTGGTCAACTGGGGTATCGAATTGATCCGCAGCATTCTGCAACTGCTCGGCATCGTCGAAGCACAGAGCGATGTAGAGCGCCTGGCCAAGAAACTGGAGAAAAACTTCACCGTCGGTCATGAGCCAGGCTCGGCCGTGATGGAAGTGCGCTTTACCTGGAACGACCCTGCCATCGCCCAGAAAGTTGTGGAGTCCTGGGTCGAGGCCTATCTCGAAGAACGCACCCGCGCGCTCGGCCGCAAGAGCCTGCACACCTTCTACGAAACCGAGATGAACAAGGTCGCCTCGCAGATTGACCAGCTCAAGGGCGACCTGCAGCGCCAGCTGCAGAATATTCACTCGGTCAGCGTCAAGGAGCGCCTGGAGAATCTCACCGACCAGATCAACCGCCTGACCGATGCCCGAGTCGAGAAACTCAACGACCAGGCCGGCATCCGCAGTTTCCTCACCGATGCGCGCCTGCAACTCAAGCGCCAGCCGCAGGAAGTGGTCACTGCCCGCGAGATCAGCCTCAACCCCTCGCAACTGGATCTGCGCCGACGCCTCAATGCCCTTGAACAGGAGCGTGCGGCACTGCTGCGCACCTTCCTCCCGGATGCTCCGCCGGTCAAGGAAGCCGAAGAGAACATCGCCCAGATGAAAGGCCTGATCGCCAAGGAGGCCGAGCGCCTGGAGCGCTCCAAGAACCTCGCGCCCAACGGCATCGTGGTCAACCTCAAGCAACAGATCATCGATGCCGAGCTGCGTGACCGCCAGCTGGCCGGCCAGCTCAAGGACTACGACCTGCAGTTGCAGCAACTGCAGGCTGAGCGTGAGCGCGTGATGCTGGCGGAACCGCAGATCAACCGTCTGCTGCTGCAGCTGGCAAACGCCGACAAGAGCTACGCCTTGTATGCCGAGAACCTGGAGAAGGCGCGCATCGACCATGAACTGGACAACAACCGCATCAGCAATATCGCACTGGTCGAGCAAGCAACGTTCAACCCCAGCCGCGTCTTCCCGAAGAGCCTGATGATTCTGCTGTTGGCGCTGCCTGCCAGCATCGCCGTCGGTCTGCTGACACTCTATCTCTGCTACCTGCTGGAACAGCGCATCCACGACGGAGCCCAGCTGGAAGAACGCTTCAAGGTGCCGTTGTGGACCACCTTGCACGACCTCGGCCCACAGCCCTGGAAGATTGGCAGCGCTTTCACGGCCAGCCTATACCGTCTATACAGTCTGCTCCCCTGCGAAGATATCGAGCGCAAGGGGCTGACCCTGGCCCTGACCTCGGCACGCTCGGGCGAGGGCGTGACTTTTGTCATCGGCCAGCTACGCGCCATGCTCGAAGAACGTGGCCACCAGGTCCGCGAAACCGGCGATGAGCCGGCCCGCCCAGGCGAAGTACTGCTGCTCGACGCGGCCGCCTTGCTGAGCAATCAGCAGGCCTTCCTCGCCCTGCGCCGCGCAGACCTGATTGCCCTTGTGATCGAGGCCAAGACCAGCACCGTACCGACTGTCGAAAATGCACTCTCCGTGCTCAACACGGCGTTCGGTAAGGTAGACGGGCTGATCCTCAATCGCCGCCAGTTCGAGGTGCCCGCCAAGGTACTGAATGTCGTCAAGCGCATACGGGGCGAGGTTTGATGCGTATTGCCCTGCTTGCCCCCCTGCCACCCGAGCAGACCGGTATTGCCGACTATGCAGAGCACCTGCGCCGCTCGCTGGTCGCGCGTGGCCTGGAAGTCATCACGCCGCTGCGTGACGCACCAGGCGACACACCCGAACAGCGTCTGGCCAGCGTTGACTGGAGTCAGGTCCAACTGGCTCACGGTGAGCTTGGCGGTGGGCGCCTGCGCGAGTTCCATGCGCTCGACTATCTGCGCCGCCATCAGCCGCAGCTGCCACTGACCGCCACGGTACATGACCCCGAGCGCCTGGTTTGGCGCCGCGCCAAATTGCCCTGGCCGCTGTCCCTGGCAGAACGCCTTCCCCGCCCCTGCCCTCAGGCAGCCGCCTTGCTGACCGACCCACTGACGCTGCACGAGGAACGTCGCCTGGCGCATCATCTGCGTCGCGCTGTCACGCTGACCGAGTTGGGTGGCCGTTGCCTGGCAAAACGTATGGGCTTACGGGTCGAGCAATCAGCGACCATCGCCCATGGCAACCTGACACTTGAACCGGTCGCACTACCGCCGCTGGAGCCGCTACGCCTGCTCTACTTCGGCTTCATCTACCGCGGCAAGGGCATCGAGGATCTGCTCAACGCTCTTGCCCAGGTCTTTGCTCGACGCCCTGAGCTACGCGGCCGCCTGCGCTTGTCGCTGGCCGGCGGTACGGCACCGGAAATGGCGTTTGGGCCAACCGGCAATTACCTCGATGAGCTGCGTGCCCTGGCCAGCGAGTTAGTGCTCAGCGAATGCCTGGACTGGCATCTCGACCTGCCAGCCGATGCCATTGCCAGCACGATCCAGGCCCACCACGTGATGGTGCTGCCGTATCGGGAGTCGAAGAAACTCGGTCTGCTGGGAGAAATGCGTGGCACCAGTGGCGCGCTTTCCTGGGCCAATGCCTGCGGTCGGGGAGTGATAACCTCCAATGCCCGCGCCTTTGCCGAAGAGGTCGCCAGCGGCAACGGCGCCACCTACCCTCAGGGTGATGTCACCGCCCTGGCCCAGGCCATCGAAGCGCTGGCCCTGTGCCCATCAGATGCCCAGCGCTGGGCGGATCGGGCCGGTGAAATTGGCCGGGAGCGCAATTGGGCAGCCACTGCCGAGCGCTTTCATTCCCTGTTCAGCGCTGCCTGCGGAGAAGCCTGACATGCGCAAACTATTGATCGCGGCCCCAGTGGCCGCCCTGTTCGCTTTATCTCTGGCGGTTTACCCCAGCCTAAAAGCAGAGGCCAACGGTGTGCAGCTCAAGGCCCCGCGGGCCGTGGAATGGCGTGACTTCCTTGGCGTCAATGCGCACTTCCTGTGGTTTCCGCCCGAGCAGTACAGCCAGCAGATGCAGCAGTGGAAGGCACTGGGTCTCGACTGGACACGTGTTGACCTACACTGGGATCGCCATGAACCCGAGCAGGACCAATACCGTTTGAGCGAGCTGGACGGGGTGATCCAGCAGCTACAGCAGGAGCAACTCAAGTCGGTGTTTTATCTGGTTGGCTCGGCGCCTCACGCCACCAGTGCACCGGCCGGTTCGCCGACACCGGACCAGTACCCGCCCAAGGACCCGCAGTTATTCGCCGACGCCATGAGCATGTTTGCCAAGCGCTACCCCTCGGTAGACGCCTGGCAGGTGTGGAACGAGCCCAACCTGCCGTCGTTCTGGCGCCCCCACGAAGACCCGATCGGTTATGGCCGCCTGCTGCAAGTCACCGCTCCGGCGCTGCGCCAGTCTGCGCCAGGCAAGCCGGTGATCATGGCCGGCATGGCCTATTACAGCCAGATGCCGGTCAAGGGCGGGCTGATGCTGGAAGAGCTGGGTAAGCTCGGCGTACAACAGCTGGGCACCGTCGTCGCCTACCACCCCTACTCCCAGGAGCCAGAGAGCGACGAACCCGGCGTCAATGACTTCATCCTGCGCGCCCAGCAGCTCAATGCCACGCTGCGTAGTGTGCAGGTACCGGCGATCTGGGCCACCGAGTGGGGCTGGTCGAGCTATGCCGGGCCCAAGGAACTGCAGGAAATCATCGGTACCGACGGCCAGGCCGACTACTTGCTGCGGCGCCTGGCGCTGATGAGCGCGCTGGACTACGACCGCATCTTCCTGTTTGCCCTGTCCGATCTGGACAGCCGAGCCAGTGCCCGCGACCAGCACTACGGCCTGCTTGACCTGCAGGGCAAGCCCAAGCCCGCCTACAAAGCGCTCAAGCGCTTCCTGACGATCAGCGGGCCGCGTCTGGAGCCGAACGACCCACCGACTCTTGCCGCGACTATCGATGACCTCTACAGCATTGCCTGGAAGCGCTCGGACGGCCGCAACCTGTGGCTGTTCTGGAGCGCCAGCGGCGCCGAGGTGCAGTTGACCGGCGTCACCCGCGCCACCCTGCATGACCCTCTGACTGGCAAGAAACAAACGCTGGAAGACGCCAACGGTTTGCGCTTCCAGGCCAAACCCAGCCTGCAGATGCTGGTCTGGTGAGCTTCTCGATGCGGATACTGTGGATCCTGCCTTACCTGCCGTGGCCCACTGCCAGCGGTGGCAAGACGCGTCAATACCACCTATTGCGCACCCTGGCGGCGCGCGGGCATCGCATTACCTTGCTGGTGCAGTCCAAACAGGCACTCAATGACGAAGCACGCCAGGCACTGGAACCCCTACTGGAGCAGTTGATCGTGCTGCCCAGGCGCGGCCTGCGCCACCCGCTGACGCTGGCTACCGCGCTGGTCGGTCCCTGGCCGCTACTGACCTGCGTGAATGGCCTGGCGCCGGAGCTGGAGCAGCGCTTCGCCGAGCTGCTGCAACAGCCGTGGGATATCGTCCAGGTCGAGCACAGTTACAGCTTCCAGCCCTACGCAAAAGCACTGAAAAACATCGGCCAGCCCTTCCTGCTGACCGAGCACAACCTGGAATCCAGCCTTGGTGGTGCCACCTATAGCCGTTTCCCCGGCTGGCTGGCACCTTTCGTACGCTTCGACCAGTGGCGTGCCCGGCGCTGGGAACGCCGTGTATTCGATGCCGCCGCGCGAGTCGTGGCAGTTACCGAAAGCGATGCCCAGGCCATGCGCCAGCTGACCAAGACCCCGGTGAACGTCGTGGTCAACGGCGTCGACTGCCGTGGCTTTGCCAGTGTGCAGCGCGCAGCGCAGAGCCAGCGCATCCTGTTCGTCGGCAACTACGAATATCCACCGAACGTCGACGCCGTATCCTGGGCGCTGGACGAAATCATGCCGCGTCTCTGGCAGCAATGCCCGCAAGCGCGCTTTGCCGTGGCCGGCTATGCCATGCCCGCCGACTGGGCGCAGCGTTGGCCAGACGCACGCATCGAGTGGCATGGCTTCGTCGATGACCTGCGCACTCTGCAGGCCGAAAGCAGTCTGTTCCTCGCTCCGCTGCGTCAGGGCGGCGGCTCAAAACTCAAGGTACTGGAGGCTCTGGCCGCCGGGCTGCCGCTGGTCAGCACCAGTCAGGGCGCATCCGGCCTACAGCTACGCGATGGCCACGATTACCGTCTTGGCGAGGATGCGCAGGCTCTGGCCGCAGCCCTGCATGAGCTCCTGGACGACACCGAGATGGCCGACAGGCTCGCCACAGCAGGTCGTCTCTACGCCAACCAGCAACATGACTGGCAGGCCGCAGCCAGCCAGCTGGAAGAGGTTTACCGGCACATGACCGACAAGGAACATCGCGCATGCGCGTAGGCCTGGACTATCGCCCCGCCACAGTCGCACCGCAGTCCGGTATCGGCCGTCAGGTGCGCGCACTCGAAGCAGCGCTGCAGGCACGCCCGCACACCGAGTTGCTGCGTTTCACCGAGGCCCCGCTAAGCCATCCACAGCGGCAGAACGCCTGCTGCCCAGCCTGGGAAAGCCCTCTGGCGGGCCTGCAGCGCCCGCAGGTACGCCTGCGTTTCGAGGCGCGCTTCCTGCCCAACGCCCTGCGCGAGCAAAGGGTCGACCTGTATATCGCCACCGCCAACATGGGCTTGCCAATCGGACGCAAACCCACCGGCCAACGCCAGGTTTTGCTGCTGCACGACCTGTTCCAGCTGACCGAGCACAACCATCATCGCTCGCGCCTGAAGGCCCTGGCCTATCGACTGATCGATACCCTGTCCATCGCCTGGTCGGTGTGGCGAGCAGACCGTGTCTGGTGCCCGTCACAGTTCTCCGCCAGCGAAACCCAGCGCCTGTTCCCCTTCGCCAAGGGCAAAGTACGGGTACTGCATAACCTGGTACCTGCACCCTGCGACAGCGGGAACGCCGCGCCCGCTAACCTGCCGGCGCGTTACTGGCTGGCCGTGGGCACGCGCGAACCGCGCAAGAACATGCAGCGCTTTGTTGACGCCTGGCGCCAGGCCCGCGAGCAGTCGCAACGGGTACCGGCACTGGTGCTGGTCGGCCACCCGGACGATCTTCCCGAAGAACTCCGTGCACAGCCTGGTCTGCACTGGCTGAGCGGCCTGGACGATAGCGCACTGCAAGCCCTCTATCACCATGCCGAATGCCTCTGGCAACCGTCCTACGCCGAAGGCTTCGGCCTGCCGGTAGTCGAAGCCCTTGGCCTCGGCACCCCTGTTGCGCTGGCCCGCGGCTCGGCCCTGGATGAAGTGGCGCCGGGTGAGTCGCCGCGCTTCGACGCCCATTCGACCCAAGCGATCCTCGATTGCCTGCTGGCACTGGCGACCACGCCTCCCCCGCGCGACTTGCCTCACCTGCAACAATGGGCACAACGCTTCACCATGCCGGCCTATTGCGCACGCCTGAACGAATTGCTTGAGGAGTTGCGCGTGTGAATATCGGCCTGCCTATCGCCGTCCTGCTCGGCACGCTGTTTGGCGGCCTGCTCTGGGTGCTGCCGATCAGCAAGCTGGTCATTCTTATGGCCGGCGTGGTTCTGGCTCTGACCCTCATGCGCAAGCCTTTGTGGGGGCTGCTGCTGTTCGCCGTGCTGGCCACCAGTATTCCCTACACCACCGTGCAGGTCGGCATCCGCACCACCATCAGCGAGGCCGTACTGGCGCTGACCTGGGTCGCGGTGTTCTGGCAGGCATTTCTTGGCCGTACCCGCGGGTTGCTGCACTGGCATCCTCTGGAGCGCAGCCTGGCCATGCTGATGGCTTACAGTGCCCTGCCCTTTGTGGTCGGCATGCTGATCATCCATGCCGAAGGCAACGGCCCGGTGAACTGGGTGCGCTGGTTGATGAACCTGTCGCTGCTGTTCCTGGTACCGCTTCTACTGCGCACTGAGCGTGATCGCGATCAACTGGTCGTAGCCCTGCTGCTGGGCAACTTGGCCATGCTCTGCCTGTCGATCTTCATCTTCCTCAAGGATCGCGACGCCAACACCATGATCCCGATCCTGACCGACCTCAAATACGCGCACCCCGAGGCGGTCAAGGACATCTTCTCAGCCAACTACCAGCGCATGGCATCGCCCTGGGTACACCCCAACCTGACCGGCGGCATCCTTGCCTTGATGGTGCCGCTGGCCCTGCTCTACGGTTGGACCCGCGAAGGCTGGCGGCGGCTACTGGGGCTGAGTGTGGCGATCCTCGGCTGCGCCGGTCTGCTGTTCAGTATTTCCCGCGGGGCCATTGTCGCCCTGGTACTGGTGCTGTTCTGGCTGAGCTACAAACGCGTGCCCTACAGCGGCCGCATCATCGGCCTGGGCGCGGCCTTCGGCGCGGCACTGGTGATGTTCTATCCGCCGCTGCAGGAGCGACTGCTCAGCATGTTCTCCGCCAGCAATGCCAGCACCGAAATTCGCTTCGAGGAGTACGCCATGTTCCCCGAGGCCATGGCCCGCTACCCACTCGGTATCGGCTTCAAGATTGACCCGCCCGTACCGGGCAGCGGCCTGCTGGGCATTTCCAACCTGTGGCTGAACTTCATCTACAAGATCGGTCTGCCGGGCATGGCCCTGTTCGTCCTGGTTACCCTGCGCTGGTGGCGCGAGGTTCGCCCGCTGGCCAGCGTCACCAGCATCACCCGCGAGAACGCCCTGTGGCTAGGCAGCATGGCCGGTGTGATGGCCGCGCTGCTCACCGGCATCTTCGACCACTACTACAGCTTTACCTTCGTCATCATCGCCCTGTTCTGGCTGCTCGCCGGCCTGGCACTACAACAGGCCCGCCTGTACCCGCAGCAAACCACTGGCCGCAAGGAATCCGCCCGATGAAACACCGCGTCATGCTTCGCTCACACCTACGCAACCAGCTCGCCGAGTACGCCGAGAAGCTCGGCACCAGCACCGAGGAGCTAGGCCAAGCGCTGGAGTGGATGCTGGCCAACAACGTGGCCTTCGAGGAAGGC
This sequence comes from Pseudomonas sp., assembly GCA_038147895.1. GTDB lineage: Bacteria > Pseudomonadota > Gammaproteobacteria > Pseudomonadales > Pseudomonadaceae > Aquipseudomonas. Next base: position 25,519 of record JAYQUJ010000023.1, on the reverse strand, counting down.
GAGCGCTATGCCATCGCCTCCGTGAACATCGAGCCGCGCATCGAACAGCCACTGGCCAGGCGCTTCTACGCCCTACTGCAGAAGGAAATACCGGCCACCTTCGTCCCCTTGTACGGGAAGAACTGGGCAACCCTGAAAGACCGCTGGCTGCGGGCCTGGGAGCAGGTCTACAACATCATCATCAACAAGATCCCCAGCCATAACCTGCGTATCTGGTGGCTGCGCGCCGGCGGCGCGAAGATCGGCAAGGGTTCGTCGATCTGGCGCAATACCGAGGTGCTCGGGGTGGAAAACCTGGTGATGGGTGACGACAGCGTGATTGCCTGGCACTGCCAGGTAGATGCACGTGCCGGCCTGATCATCGGCGATCATGTGGCGATCGCTTCGCATGTGCTGATTATCGCCGGCAGCCATGATCTGACGGCACCGGAGTTCTGGTCAGTATCCGCCCCCATCTATATCGATGACTACGCTTGGATTGCTAGCCGCGCCCTGGTCGGCCATGGCTCGCACATTGGCCGCGGCGCCGTGGTCACCGCCAATACGGTAGTGGCCAAGGAGGTCGCTCCTTACAAGATCGTCGGTGGTAGCGGTGCCAAACCCATGGGCGAACGCCCACACGACCTCAACTACAAGGTCGGTGGCAAAGGCCTGTTCACCCTGCTGCACTGATTCATGTTCAACAGTACGCTATGGCTGACGCTGGCCACCCTGGCCGGACTTACCTTGGGCTTTGCCCGCGAGTGGCTGCTGGTCGCAGCCTGGGGCGCCGGGCCACGCAGCGATGCCTTCCTGGTCGCACTGTTCCTGCCCGAAGCGCTGCGTATGACCCTGGCCGCCGGCTTGCTGGGCGCCGCGGCACTGCCGCTTTACCAGCAACGTGATGGCCACGCACGCAGTCTCTGGCTGAACGGCTTGACCCCCTGGCTGTTACTGATTGCCGCTTTGCTAGCCACCCTGCTCGCCTGCGGCGCGCCGCTGTGGAGCCGCCTGATCGGTCCGGGGCTGAGCACGACAGCGCAGCAAGACGCCGCCAGCAGTCTGCAATTGCTGGCGCTGTGCGCCCCAGGTTTTCTCCTGCACGCCTGGCTGAGCATTCCACTGCAGGCCCGCGAACGCTTCGTGCTGGCCGGGCTTGGCTCGCTGCTGTTCAACCTGCCCCCCGTAGTGTTGTTGGCCCTGCACGGTGAAGCCAGCAGCACTTCACAGCTCGCGCTGGCCTGCGTTGCCGGTAGCCTGCTGATGCCAGCGGTGCTGCTACGGCCTGCAGGTATGTTGGGTTGGCGCCCTTGGCAGTGGAACGGGGAGAAAGGCAGCGGCAAAGAGTTGCTCAGCCGTATCGGGCCGCTGCTGGCCAGCAATGCCGCTAGCCAGGGGCTGGCGCTACTGGAACGCCTGGTCGCCAGCCTGCTGGGTGAAGGCGCTGTGACCTGGGTGAACCTGGCGCGCAAGCTGGTCAATCTACCGCTGATCGCCTTGATGGCCCTCAACCAGGTACTGCTCGGTCTGATGAGTGGCAAAGCCGGTGGCGAACGGCTACCCCTGCTCCGCCGTGGCTTGGCCGCTGCAACCTTACTCAGCCTGCCAGCGGCAGTAGGCCTGATTGGCGCCAGCCCAACCCTGGTAACCCTGCTGCTGCCGCAACAGGCCCACGACAGCCCACTATCGGCGTTGCTGGCCTGGTTCGCCGTGCCGCTGGTATTCGGCGCCTGGAACGCCATGCTGGCACGCTATGCCTACGCAGCCGGTGACACACGCCTACCCTTGCGCTGCGAACTGCTCGGAAGTGCGGCCAATGCCCTGCTGCTCGGTACCCTGCCTTTTATTCTGGGCATGCCAGGCATCGCGCTGGCCGCCCTGGCAGGAGTGATCCTGACCAGCCTGCTACTGCTCAAACGACAGAACCTGCTGCACGATCTGAGCTGGCCGACACAGTGGCTGGCCAGCCTGGCCATGCTGGCGGGTGCAGCCATTCTGCTACACCCGCTGACCAATCCCTGGCTGCAGTTACCGCTGAGCACGCTCTATGCTGCTGCCTGCCTGATCGGTATCGCGCTCTGCCTGAAACCCTGGCGCTAGCCGAGTAGCTCGCTCAGCGGGATAAAGCGCAGCAGGTCCCCTTCGCCATAGGTGCGGTTCTCCAGCACCTCCACCAACCCATCGGCCCAGGCGACGCTACGCAGCACGCCGGAGCTCTGGTTGCTATAGAGGACGGCACGACCATTCTCCATGCGCGCTCGCAGGTATTCGCGGCGATTGCCTGGCTTGCTCCAAATGAAACCCGCCGGCACCGAAAACGCCACCGGCTCGACCTCGGTCACCCCCAGGCGACGCAACAGATACGGGCGCGCCAACAGACCAAAGGTCACCAGGGTCGAAGCCGGATTGCCTGGCAGACCGAGCACTGGCACGCCACGGTAATGACCGCAGGTCAGCGGTTTTCCGGGCTTGATCGCCAGCTTCCACAAGGCCAGCTCGCCCTCTTCGCGCAGCACCTGGCCGAGAAAGTCCGCCTCACCGACCGACACGCCGCCCGTGGAGAGAATCAGGTCGGCCTTATCCAGAGCCCCAAGGGCCATACGAGTCTGCTGCAAGTCGTCCGGCAGAATGCCGGCATCCAGCACCTCGCATCCAAGGCGTTGTAGCCAGGTACAGAGCACCCGGCGGTTGCTGTTGTATATCTGCCCGGGCCCGAGCGCACGGCCCGGCTCGATCAGTTCATCCCCCGTGGAAAGTACCTCCACACGCGGCTTACGTCGCACCGGCAGCACAGCGCAACCAAGCGAAGCCGCCAGTCCCAGCTCGACAGGGCCAAGGCGTGTACCGGCATTGAGCACCACTTCGCCGCATCGCGTTTCCTGCCCTTGGGGACGCACGTTCTGACCAACACGTAGCGGCTCGACAAAACGCACACGACCATCGGCCAGCACTTCGCAGTTTTCCTGCATTTCCACGGTATCCGCCCCGGCAGGCAGTGGCGCACCGGTGAAAATTCGTGCACAGGTTCCGGGCTGCAGTGCCTGTGGCGCATGCCCTGCAAGAATGCGCTGACTGACCGGCAAAGCCTCGCCGCTGTAGTCGGCCAGGCGCAAGGCATAACCATCCATGGCGCTGTTGGGCCAAGGCGGCAAATCCAGACCTGCGACCAACTCGGTCGCCAAGACCCGACCATCTGCTGCCGCCAGCGGCAGCATTTCCACTTCACCAATCGGCGCCTGCTCAGCCAGCGCCAATAGGCGCTCAAGTGCATCCTCGACCGGGAGCAGGCTCATCCGCGAGTCTCGCAAGGAGCGCCAGACTTGAGGTGGGTGACGAAATTGCAGGGCCGGTGACGATTGTCCAACTGCTCCGCCAGAATGCCGTCCCATGCCGTGCGGCAAGCATTGGTAGAGCCCGGCAGGCAGCATACCAACGTGCCGTTGGCCAGCCCGGCCAAAGCCCGCGACTGTATGGTGGAAGTGCCGATATCGGCCACCGATATCTGTCGGAAATACTCGCCGAAACCATCGACTTGCTTATCCAGCAGACAGGCCACCGCCTCGGGTGTGCTGTCTCGGCCGGTAAACCCGGTACCACCAGTGATTAGCACCACCTGCACCTCGTCCTCGGCAATCCATTGCGCCACCTGAGCACGTATGCGGTACAAGTCGTCCTTGAGCAGCACCCGAGCAGCCAAGTTGTGACCGGCAGCGCCGAGCCGCTCGACAAACAACTGCCCGGATGTATCGGTTTCCAGAGAGCGGGTATCGCTTACAGTTAAAACGGCAATGTTCAGCGGCACGAAAGCCGCCTCGGCCTTGTGGCTCATGGCAGGGTCCGGTTGTGGCGAAAACAGGCCGGTGTTATATCACAGCACCCAATCCAGAGCGCCGCCATGAGCCATCTCCCTCATTCCTGTTCCATTCTGTTGTTGGCCGGTGGACGCGGACAGCGCATGGGTGGCCAGGACAAAGGCTTGATGGAGTGGCAAGGACAGCCCTTGATCGCCCACCTGCATAAACAGGCGCGAGCACTCACAGATGATCTGATCATTTCCTGCAACCGCAACCATGATCGCTATGCGACCTATGCGGATCATCTGGTCAATGATGCCGAATCCGAGTTTCCAGGCCCCTTGGCCGGCATACTCGCCGGCCTTTCCCAGGCCCGCCACGCACAGATGCTGGTCTTGCCATGCGATGCACCGAGTGTAGATGCCGCGCTATTACAGGCCCTGCTGACCACCGCGCAAAACGCTCCCCTGCGGCCACTGATGATTCGTCAGGGCGAGCAATGGCAGCCACTCTTCTGCGTCCTGCCGACAAGCCTGTATCCGGCCCTGAAAGCTCTGTGGCGTAACGGCGAGCGCAGTCCGAAACGCGCGTTACTACAACTGAATGCTCAAGCGTATCCATGCGCAGCCGATGATCCACGGCTGACCAACCTCAACACCCCCGGGCTGCTCAACGCCGTGTCACGACCAAAAATGGATTGAACTCACGCGAATCATCTCCGTCAGAAACTCAGTACTTGCACTGAAATCAAGGAGATACCCATGAATCGACGGAATCTGTACCTCGGCTTTGCCTTCCTCGGCTTCGCCGGCCTGACCGGTTGCTCCACCCCCAGCGTGATCACGCTCAATGACGGCAGCCAGGTTCAGACCGTGGACACGCCGGAATTCGATGAAGACTCCGGTTTCTACGAATTCGAGCAACTGGACGGTAAACCGGCACGTATCAACAAAGACCAAGTCATCACCGTCAAGGAACTCTGAGGCTTGCGCACGACTGCCTCGCAAGGACGCGGGGCAATAAAAAACTTCTCGCTAACCCCTTGTGCAGCAAAACTTTTTCGGTAAAATGCGCGCCATCCTTCGGAGCGTAGCGCAGCTTGGTAGCGCGTCTCGTTCGGGACGAGAAGGTCGCTGGTTCGAATCCAGTCGCTCCGACCAATTCCCGATATCAGCCTGCACAAGGCTGCATCAAATAAAAAAACCGGCTCATGGCCGGTTTTTTTTTGCCATCTGATTCTGCTCGACCGCGCCGAATCAAGCATGAGCGCTGTGGCGTCCCAGAGAGGGGTCGAACCTCCAACCTTCCCCTTAGGAGGGGGATGCTCTATCCAATTGAGCTACTGGGACATATGACGGGCCGAATGGTAGCGGGCAGCGTTGTATTTGTCATGCACATCAACCTCTTAGCTGCAACCAAATACCTCCTCGACAGCATCCCCCAGCCAAGACAGCTAGCGACACACAACTTCGAGAACAATCTTCACTAACTGACCAACAAGGCAGTTTTGACTAGCCGTACGCATTTCAGACAACTGGTGCTGGCAATACGCCTGCATTCAGATGCAAAATTCGCCGTGTATTTGGCGTCAATTAGTCGACCGACTAAATAATTCGATGTGGTTACCGGCTGAACGGCTAGCGCCTATCATGGTCAAAGCAGTGATAATTCAATAGCTGAATGCCAGCATCGCTTTCCTGAACTAACCGGTTTAATGTATACGCCCTATGAAACAGGCCATCTATTCCAGCCGTACAGCTGACAAATTCGTTGTCCGCCTGCCCGACGGAATGCGCGAGCGCATTTCCGACGTTGCACGCAATCATCATCGCAGCATGAACTCGGAAATCATCGCCCGCCTGGAACAGAGCCTGCTTCAGGAAGGCGCCCTGGGTGACGAGCCAAGCCTGCGACTGGACAGCCCAGAACTTTCCCTGCACGAACGCGAACTATTACAGCGATTCCGTCAGCTTTCCCACCGACAGCAGAACGCCCTCGTCGCCCTGATTGCCCACGACGCAAGCATGACGACCGAAGAGGCATAACTTCGACAAGCACAAAAAAGCCGGCTTATGCCGGCTTTTTTGTGCTTGTCGATCAGAGCAGGAACAGTGTGGCCAACCCAAGGAAGATAAAGAACCCGCCACTGTCCGTCATGGCCGTAATCATCACACTGGCCCCCATCGCCGGGTCACGCCCCTTCCTGATCAAGGTCATGGGAATCAAAACCCCCATGAGCGCCGCCAGTAACAGATTCAGAGTCATGGCCCCAGTCATGACCAGGCCCAGCGACCAACTGTCATACAGCCAGTAAGCCACAGCACCTATCACCCCGCCCCAAACCACACCATTGATCAGAGCCACCCCCAACTCCTTGCGCAGCAGGCGCGAGGTGTTACCCGTACTGACCTGATCAAGCGCCAGCGCGCGCACGATCATGGTAATAGTCTGATTGCCCGAGTTACCCCCAATACCCGCCACGATAGGCATTAGCGCAGCAAGCGCCACCAGCTTCTCGATAGAGCCCTCGAAGAGACCAATGACCCGCGAAGCCAAGAAGGCCGTAACCAGGTTGACCGCCAACCAGGCCCAGCGGTTGCCAACCGACTTCCAAACCGACGCGAAGATGTCCTCCTCCTCACGCAAGCCAGCCATGCTCAGCACTTCGCTTTCACTTTCCTCACGAATCAGATCGACCATTTCATCAATGGTCAGACGCCCAACCAGCTTGCCATCCTTCTCCACCACAGGAGCGGAAATCAGGTCATATCGCTCGAAGGCCTGAGCCGCATCGTAAGCATCTTCATCCGGATGAAAGCTCACAGGATCGCTGGCCATCACCTCGCTCACCTGCTTGTCAGGATCATTGACCAGCAGTCGCTTGATCGGCAACACCCCCTTGAGCACACCGTCGTAGTCAACCACGAACAGCTTATCCGTGTGCCCCGGCAGCTCCTTGAGACGGCGCAGGTAACGCAGTACGACTTCCAGACTGACATCTTCGCGGATGGTAACCATCTCGAAGTCCATCAGCGCACCAACCTGATCCTCCTCGTAGGAAAGCGCCGAACGCACTCGCTCACGCTGCTGAGCATCGAGAGTCTCCATCAGCTCGAAGACGACATCGCGCGGTAACTCAGGCGCAAGATCGGCAAGCTCGTCAGCATCCATATCCCTGGCCGCCGCCAGAATCTCATGGTCATCCATGTCGGCGATCAGAGACTCTCGAACGGCGTCAGACACCTCAAGCAGGATGTCACCGTCACGCTCAGCCTTGACCAGCTGCCATACGGTCAAACGATCGTCGAGCGGAAGAGCTTCCAGAATATGAGCAACGTCAGCCGAGTGCAGATCATCCAGCTTGCGCTGCAACTCAACGAGGTTCTGGCGGTGTACCAGGTTCTCAACAAGATCCTGATGCTGCCCCTCCTGACGATGGGTCAAGCCCTCCACCAGCTTATGGCGATGCAACAGCTCGACCACCTGAGCCAGGCGATCCTGCAGGCTTTCTTGCGGCTTTTTGGCTTCTACTTCAGTCATACGGCACGCTCCACCCCAGCAGCAGGGCGCGCCACGGGGGTCAATCAGTCAATACACGATTGGGGGGGAGGAATTTTTGAGCAACTACTGGGTAAGTCCATGGTGGTATCCCACAAGCCCCGACGGGGCTGACCTGACAATGATAGCACCGCAGGACAGCACCCTGGCCAGCAAATAGAGCCCAGAACAAGCGCTTGCATCACTGCCTTCAACTTGATTCTTCGACGCTTGCGCCAGTTCACAGGACACGCTGGAACTCCCGAGACACTCAGCTAGGCTGCAGCTGACCGTCAAGGAGGACGAACCATGCTACGCCCCATCTGCGCAGCGCTCTGCGCCTGCATGCTATACCCCAGCAATGACCTCTACGCCTCAACCGTCTTCCGCTGCGAGGATGAAAGCGGGCGCATCACCTACACCCTGAGCGGCTGCCCAGCACATGCCAGCCAATCACTGCAAAGCGCACACAACCCCACGCCCGGCCAAGGCAAAGCCACACCAATGGCGAAAAACACGCAAAAGACCAACAGAAAGAATTCAGCACCAACTGACGAACCAAAGCTGACCGTAGTCGGAAGCAAACAAGACGGCTGCGGCAACCTGGTCACCGGCAGCGAGAGACGCACCGCCATGATTCGCCAGCAAGTTCGCAGCGGCATGACACAAGCAGACATCGAAAGCTCGCTAGGCGAGCCAGACAAAATCACTACTCAGAACGGCGACACTCGTTATCACTATGCCGATCGGCAAGGCAACAAACGCCAGGTCACTTTCGATGAAGCAGGCTGCGTGAAGAAAAAACGCTGAAAAGCAAAAGGCCCGCATAAATGCGGGCCTTTTGGCTAATGGCGCACTCAGGAGGATTCGAACCTCCGACCGCCCGGTTCGTAGCCGGGTACTCTATCCAGCTGAGCTATGAGTGCGTGGGTGGCGCATTATAAAGAGCTTAACTTTTCGGTCAAGAACTTTTCCGAATAAATTCAATAACTTACCGGATTTAGCACCAACACAACCTAGGTTGTGAATATGGCGGAGAAGGGGGGATTCGAACCCCCGACACCCTTTTGAGGTGTACTCCCTTAGCAGGGGAGCGCCTTCGGCCACTCGGCCACCTCTCCAACACGGGGCGCATGATAACCATGTTTTCCCCGTTTGCAAACCAATTTTTTTATAAAAATTAATGGCTTGGTTCGTCACCCTTCTCTTTTTGGATCCGCTGGTAAATCTCTTCGCGGTGCACGGCAACTTCCTTCGGAGCGTTCACGCCGATCCGTACCTGGTTACCTTTCACGCCCAACACGGTGACAGTGACATCATCACCCACCATCAGGGTCTCTCCGACCCGGCGAGTCAGAATCAGCATTCCTTTCTCCTCACGGATTTCAATGTTCAGAACAACAGTCTGCAGAAATAAAATGGTGGCAGTCGCGCATAGATCAAGTCACGACCTTCACCTAAGTATTGACCAGCCCGAGCAAAAGGAAAGTTCCCCGCCAAACCGCTCAAAAACGTGAAAGGCGCGGACTAGCCGCGCCTTTCAATTCCAGCATCACTCGCTCTGTCGAGCAGGCGCATCCAGATCGAAGGCAGTGTGCAAGGCACGTACAGCCAACTCCAGGTACTTCTCCTCAATAACCACAGAGACTTTGATCTCGGAGGTGGAGATCATCTGGATGTTGATGGTTTCCTTGGCCAGCGCTTCGAACATGCGACTGGCAACACCGGCATGAGAGCGCATACCAACGCCGACAATGGATACCTTGGCAATGTTGATATCGCCAATAACCTCGCGCGCACCCAGCTCACGAGCGGTGTTCTCCAGCACGCTCATGGCGCTCTGGTAGTCATTGCGGTGCACGGTGAAGGTGAAATCGGTGGTGTTATCGTGCGCGACATTCTGCACGATCATGTCCACTTCGATATTGGAGGCACTGATCGGGCCGAGGATTTTGAAAGCCACGCCCGGAATATCCGGCACACCACGGATGGTCAACTTGGCTTCGTCGCGATTGAAGGCGATGCCGGAGATGATCGGCTGTTCCATGGATTCCTCTTCATCAAGGGTAATGAGGGTGCCCGGACCCTCCTGGAAGCTGTGCAGCACGCGCAGCGGGACGTTGTACTTGCCGGCGAACTCCACCGAACGGATCTGCAGCACCTTGGAGCCGAGGCTGGCCATTTCCAGCATCTCTTCGAAGGTGATCTTGTCCAGACGCTGAGCCTTGGGCACTACGCGCGGGTCAGTGGTGTAGACGCCGTCCACATCGGTGTAGATCTGGCACTCGTCGGCCTTGAGCGCGGCAGCCAGGGCCACGCCGGTAGTATCGGAGCCGCCACGACCGAGCGTGGTGATATTGCCCTGCTCGTCCACACCCTGGAAACCGGCGACCACAACTACACGACCAGCCTTGAGGTCGGCACGAATCTTGGCATCGTCGATCTGCAGAATGCGCGCCTTGTTGTGCGCGCTGTCGGTGAGGATGCGCACCTGATTGCCGGTATAGGACACCGCGGGCACATCAAGCTTGATCAGGGCCATGGCCAACAGGGCAATCGTGACCTGCTCACCGGTGGAAACCATCACATCCAGCTCACGCGGTACCGGCTGACCGTCGCTGACCTGTTTGGCCAGATCGATCAGGCGATTGGTTTCGCCACTCATGGCGGAAACCACGACGACAATGTCGTCGCCCTTCTCGCGGAACTTCTTCACCTTTTCGGCCACCTGCTGAATACGCTCGACGGTGCCGACTGAGGTGCCCCCAAACTTCTGTACGATCAAAGCCATGTCAAAAAGCCGCCTGATTCCCCGAAGGGCGCCCATTAGACCCGCAACGGGTCACACTGCCAAGGCCCGCCGGACGCGCTGCAAGCCTTGCCTCATCAACCTTTACAGCGCGCTATCGGCAAAGCTCGCAGCCAGCGCCAGCGCCTCGTCCAGCTTGCCGGCATCGACACCACCGCCCTGGGCCATATCAGGCCGGCCGCCGCCCTTGCCGCCTACAGTCGCCGCAGCCTGCTTCATCAGATCGCCGGCCTTGAGTTTGCCGGTCAGATCCTGAGTGACGCCAGCAACCAGCACCACTTTTTCCTCGAACACACCGCCGAGCAAGATCACTGCACTGCCCAGCTTGTTCTTCAGCTGATCGACCATAGCCAGCAAGGCCTTGCCATCCAGACCATCGAGACGCGAGGCCAGCACCTTGATGCCCTTCACGTCCACAGCCGAACCGGCCAGATCGTTTCCGGCCGCACTGGCAGCCTTGGCCTTGAGCTGCTCCAGCTCTTTTTCCAGCTGGCGATTGCGCTCAACCAGAGCCGACAGTTTGTCCAGCACATTGTCGCGGCTGCCTTTGACCAGCGCAGCAGCTTCCTTGAGCTGCTCCTCGGCACCATTCAACCAGGCCAGAGCGGATGCGCCGGTGACCGCCTCGATACGACGCACACCCGAAGCCACGCCGCCTTCACTGGTGATCTTGAACAGGCCGATGTCACCGGTACGCGACACATGGGTACCGCCACACAGCTCGACGGAAAAGCCGCCGCCCATGCTCAGTACGCGCACATCATCGCCGTACTTCTCACCGAACAGCGCCATGGCGCCTTTGGCTTTGGCGGTCTCGATGTCGGTTTCTTCGGTTTCGACTTCGCTGTTGCCACGAATCTCGGCGTTGACCAGATCCTCCAGCGCCTTCAGCTGCTCTGGCTTGATCGATTCAAAATGACTGAAGTCGAAGCGCAGGCGCTGGCTGTCGACCAGCGACCCCTTCTGCTGTACGTGCTCGCCGAGCACCTGGCGCAGCGCGGCGTGCAGCAGGTGAGTCGCGGAGTGGTTCAGCGCAGTAGCCTGACGCACCGAGGCATCAACTTCGGCTTTCAGCGAAGTACCGACGCTCAGGCCACCCTTGGCAACCACACCATGATGGAGGAAGGCGCCGCCGGCCTTGGTGGTGTCGCGCACATCGAAGCGCACACCGGCACCTTCAAAGTAGCCACAGTCACCCACCTGGCCACCGGACTCGGCGTAGAACGGCGTCTGGTCCAGCACCACAACGCCTTCATCGCCTTCGCCGAGGCTATCGACAGCGGCTCCAGCCTTGAACAGCGCAACGATCTTGCCGCTGCCCGTGGTGCCCTCGTAGCCGAGGAATCGGGTGTCGCCGTCGACCTTGACCAGGCTGTTGTAGTCCATGCCGAAGGCGCTGGCGGAACGGGCACGCTCACGCTGAGCTTCCATCTCACGCTCGAAGCCTTCTTCGTCGAGAGTCAGCTCACGCTCGCGAGCAATGTCGCCAGTCAGATCGACCGGAAAACCATAGGTGTCGTACAGCTTGAACACGATGTCGCCAGGAATAACCGAGCCCTGCAGACCAGCCAGATCCTGTTCGAGAATCTTCAGGCCCTGCTCCAGGGTCTTGGCAAACTGCTCTTCCTCGGTCTTCAGCACGCGCTCGATATGCGCCTGTTGCTGCTTCAGCTCGGGGAAGGCTTCGCCCATCTCGGCCACCAGGGCGGCGACGATCTGGTAGAAGAAGCTGCCCTTGGCGCCCAGCTTGTTGCCGTGACGGCAGGCGCGGCGAACGATGCGACGCAGCACGTAGCCACGACCCTCGTTGGATGGGGTGACGCCGTCGGCGACCAGGAAGCTGCAGGAACGAATATGGTCGGCAACCACTTTCAGCGAAGCCTGACCTTCGTTGGCGCAGCCAATGGCTTTGGCCGCGGCATTCAGCAGATTCTGGAACAGGTCGATCTCGTAGTTCGAATTGACATGCTGCAGCACGGCGCTGATGCGCTCCAGGCCCATGCCGGTATCCACGCTCGGCGCCGGCAGCGGGTGCAGCACACCATCTGCAGTGCGGTTGAACTGCATGAATACGTTGTTCCAGATCTCGATGTAGCGGTCACCGTCCTCTTCCGGGGAGCCGGGCGGGCCGCCCCAGATGTGCTCGCCGTGGTCGAAGAAGATCTCGGTGCACGGGCCGCACGGGCCGGTATCGCCCATGGCCCAGAAGTTGTCGGACGCGTACGGCGCGCCCTTGTTGTCGCCGATGCGGATCATGCGCTCGGCCGGGATGCCGACTTCCTTGTGCCAGATGTCGTAGGCCTCGTCATCGCTGGCGTAGACGGTGACCCAGAGCTTTTCCTTCGGCAGGTTCAGCCACTTGTCGCTGGTCAGGAACTCCCAGGCGTAGCTAATGGCATCACGCTTGAAATAGTCGCCGAAGCTGAAGTTGCCCAGCATCTCGAAGAAGGTGTGGTGGCGCGCGGTGTAGCCGACGTTTTCCAAGTCGTTGTGCTTGCCGCCGGCACGCACGCACTTCTGGCTGGTGGTGGCGCGGGTATAGGCGCGCTTCTCCAGGCCGAGGAAGCAGTCCTTGAACTGGTTCATGCCGGCGTTGGTGAACAGCAGAGTCGGGTCGTTCGCCGGAATCAGCGAACTGGAGGCGACGCGGGTGTGCCCCTTCTCTTCGAAGAAGCGGAGGAAGGCTTCACGGATTTCTGCGCTTTTCATCTATTTCATCCAGGCAAACGACAGCACGGTTAACACCGGCAAAGGGCCGCATTATATCGGCACCGCGCAGCATGGACAGCCCGTTTGCAGGGAATTTGGATAGAAAACGACTATGGAGCAGCATGGCGGTCACGGGTGAGAAGACAGAACGCCACATCCCTACACAGCACACCCCGGCCTTGCGCCCGGGAGAAAGAAGCTCAAAGCTCGGTGGGAACGATGAGAATGCCGGCACGCAGGCCGTTCTTGACCTTGGGGTTGGGGAAGATGATGCGTGCGCCCTCTTCCTCCACCAGCCAGCGGGTGCCGGCAATGTCTTCGGCCAGCAAAAAGCCCGGTTCCAGCTCGGTGAAGTTCTCGATATCCGCCGGCAGGTGCAGCTGGAAAGCATCGCTGTGCTTGATCACTTCGCGCGCCACGGCAAACAGCTGCAAGCCGTCCAGCGACTCGGCCGGCGGCTCGCACTGCTCCACCAACTGGCGCAGGCGGCGCTCCAGCAGATCGAGATTGACCATTTCGTTCTGCCCGAATGGCCGTGCCTTACCCAGCTCCAGGGTAAAGGCCTCAGCCCCCAGGCGCGCATAGGTGTAGGAGCTGAAGGTGATGCCGGTCTTGCGCTGCAGCAGCACGGCGTCGATGCCGGCGGCGTTGAGACGGGCCAGTTCGGCGCGCGAATGCTCACGGCCTTCCACATAGGGGTAGAGGGCGAACTGCTCGATCTTCGAGCCGCGGATCGCGGTATGCAGGTCGTAGTGCAGGCGCTCACGCCCCTCGCGGGAGAAGAAGGCGGCGGCGTAGCGCTCCAGTTCATTGGCCCGCAGCGCCTCGAAACCGCTGCTTTGCTCATGCCGACCATCGAACAGGCGGTTGATGTCCTGCTCGACATAACGCTCGCCGCGACGCATGGCCTCCGGGTTGCCGAACAGGAAGAGAATGCGCACCTTCGGCAACAGCTGGCCGGAGGCGATGGCCTGCAACAGGCGATCGAGCAGCTCGATCGGCGCCGTTTCATTGCCATGGATAGCGGCAGAGAGCAGCAGGTCGAGGCCGCCATCGTCACTGGCCGCCGGCGTCACTTCCAGCGCGCCCTCGCCCAGCCAGTGCAGGCGCGCGCCCTCGCGCGTCAGCTGAATCTTCTCGGTCGGCTCGCGGCCGGCCAGGGTCAGTTCGAGCAGTTTGCCGAGGGCGAGCATGGGGTCACCTCAATGTTTGCAGTCGGGACCATGCACATGGTCATCGTCTTCACCAGCCAGATCGGCCGGCTCCATCTCCAGCTGCAGACCGACCAGGTTGGTGGCCTGCGGGCGCAGCAGCAGGTTGGCGTACTCGGTATCGCCCTCCTCCACGTCCACACCGATCAGCAGCTGGTCGCCAACCGCCTGAATCCAGACTTCCTTGCCCTGCCAGACCACAGCGAAGCGAGTGCAAGAGGTTTCCAGCTGGGTGCCGTCGGTATCTTCGAGGATGAGTTGCAGGGCTTCGGACATATTCAGTGCTCTCAGGCGAGTTGGAAGGGGTAGACGGAGCCCAGTTTAAGGATCTGCGTCAGTTCATCCAATGCCGTGCGGCATTCGATCAGCAGTTGCGGGTCGGCCAGGTCGCTTTCGGCCAGGCGATCACGGTAGTGCTTGTCGACCCAGGTATTGAGCGTGGTGAACAGCTCAGGCGTCATCACCACACCCGGGTTGACCGCCGCGAACTCCTCGTCCTTGAGCGCCACACGTAGGCGCAGGCAGGCCGGGCCGCCGCCGTTCTGCATGCTCTGCTTGAGGTCGAACACCTTGACCTCACGAATCGGGCCGGTGCCGCTGGTCAGTTCGTTCAGGTAGTTCCACACATTGGCGTTGTTGCGGCACTCCTCCGGCACGATCAGCAGCATGCCGCCGTCTTCGCGGGTCAGCAGCTGGCTGTTGAACAGGTAGGAGCGCACCGCGTCCTCGACGCTCACCGCACTACTCGGCACACGTACGGCCTGGAAGTTTCCGCCACGGCGAGCCAGCTTGTCGCCCAGCTCGGCCAGCACCTTGTCGGTGTCGAGGAAGGCGTCCTGGTGATAGAACAGCACCTCGCCGTTACCCACCGAGATCACGTCGTTGTGGAACACTCCCTGGTCGATAACCGCCGGGTTTTGCTGGGCGTAGACCACACCAGCGTCGCTCAGGCCGTGCAGACGAGCGACTGCCTGGCAGGCTTCCAGGGTCTGCCGCGCCGGGTAGCGTTGCGGCGCCGGGAAGCGGCTGTCGAAAGCGCTGCGGCCGAACACGAAGAACTCCACGCCAGCATCGCCATAACCCTTGCAGAAGCGGGTGTGGTTGGCCGCACCTTCGTCGCCGAACTGGCCCACGGCCGGCAGTGCGGCATGGTGGGCAAAGTGCTGCTCGTTGGCGAACATGGCGCGCAGTACGCGGCTGGTGGTCGGGTGCTCGATGCTGCGGTGGAACTTGCAGTTGAGGTTGGCGGCGGTGAAGTGCACGCGGCCATCCGCGGTGTCGGCGCTGGGGCTGACGGTGCAGGAGTTGGCCGTCCACATGCTCGACGCGGAGCTTACGGCGGCCAGCAGCGGCATGGCTTCCTTGGCGACCTTGGCGATCACCTCGGCATCGCTGCCGGTGAAGCCCAGACTGCGCAGGGCGGCAACATCCTGGCGCTCCTGCGGGGCGAATACGCCCTGCTTGAAGCCCATCTCCATCAGCGCCTTCATCTTGCCCAAGCCCTGCTTGGCAGCTTCTTTGGGGTTCGACACCGCCTGGCAGTTGCTCTGCGAAGCCACGTTGCCGTAGGACAGACCGCCGTAGTTATGGGTCGGGCCAACCAGGCCGTCGAAGTTCATTTCATAGGCGGACATTACAGACTCACTCCCGGGGTCAGGGTGGCAGGCAGGCTCAGAGTGGGGCTTTCCAGCGAAGCAACCGGGTAGGCGCAGTAGTCGGCCGCGTAGTAGGCACTGGCGCGGTGGTTACCGGAGGCGCCGACACCACCGAACGGCGCGCTGCTGGCGGCACCGGTCAGCTGCTTGTTCCAGTTGACGATGCCGGCGCGGCTCTCGATCAGGAACTGCTGGTAACGCTCGGCGGAATCCGACAGCAGGCCGGCGGCCAGGCCGTACTGGGTATTGTTGGCCTCGGCGATGGCGGCAGCGAAGCCTTCGTAGCGAATCACCTGCAGCAGCGGGCCGAAGAACTCTTCATCGATACGCTCAGGCACATCGGTGACATCGAGGATGCCTGGTGTCAGCAACGCAGCCTCGGAGACCGGCTGGATCATCTCCAGCAGCACCTTGGCGCCCTGGTCGATCAGGTGTTTCTGCGCCTTGAGCAGGTGCTCGGCCGCCTGCAGGGAAATCACCGAGCCCATGAACGGTGCCGGTTGCTCATCGAAAGCACCGACCTTGATGGTCGAGGCCACAGCGACCAGACGTGCCAGCAGGGCATCGCCCCAGGCGCCGACCGGCACCAGCAGTCGACGGGCACAGGTGCAGCGCTGGCCGGCAGAGATGAAGGCGGACTGGATGATGGTGTACACGGCAGCGTCGAGGTCGGCGACCTCCTCCACCACCAGCGGATTGTTGCCGCCCATCTCCAGCGCCAGAATCTTGTCCGGACGACCGGCGAACTGGCCGTGCAGCAGGTTGCCGGTGCGACTGGAGCCGGTGAAGAACAGGCCGTCGATGCCGGCGTTGCCCGCCAGAGCCATGCCCGTCTCGCGGGCGCCCTGCACCAGGTTGAGCACACCGGCAGGCAGACCGGCTTCGATCCAGCATTTGACCGTCAGCTCGGCGACCTTGGGCGTCAGCTCGCTGGGTTTGAACACCACGGCATTGCCAGCCAACAGCGCCGGCACGATATGGCCATTGGGCAGATGGCCGGGGAAATTGTAGGGGCCGAACACGGCTACCACGCCATGCGGCTTGTGCCGCAGCACGGCGGTGGCGTCGGCCAGCGGGCCGCTCTTCTCGCCGGTACGCTCGCGGTAGCTCTGCACGGAAATGGCGACCTTGTTGACCATACTGGTCACCTCGGTGGCAGATTCCCACAGCGGCTTGCCGGTTTCCTCACCGATGCAGCGGGCCAGTTCGTCGGAGTGGCTCTTGAGCGTGACAGCAAACTGTTCGAGCAGCGCGATACGCTCTTCCAGCGAGCGGCGCGCCCAGGCCGGAAAAGCGGCACGGGCAGCCTTGACCGCAGCAGCGACCTGGTCAGCGCTGGCACCCTGGCCATGCCAAACGGCCTCCTGGGTGACCGGGTTCAGCGAGTCGAAAGCCTCACCCTGTCCAGCCTGCCAGTTACCGGCGATGTAATGGGTGGTCATTGCTTGCTCTCCTTGGCCGACAGCGGCACGGCACGCACCTGGGCACCAGCACTGAGCTGCAGGCGCTTGGCGGTTTGCGCATCGACCACCAAGGTGCCGGACGCAAGGCGCGCCGAGGCGGCAGTGATGCGGCAATCCTGGCGTTTACGGTTGTGAATCAGATAGGGAATGGCGTCTTCGCCCGGGGTGCCGATGGCCAGCACCAGGCTTTGACTGTCGCGCACGGCGCGGATCTTGTCGGTTTCCACCTCGATCGCCGGGCCGGCGTCGAAGATGTCGACATAGCCCTGATAGCTGAACCCCTCGCCCTTGAGCATGGCCAGCGCCGGCTCGGTATCCGTGTGTACGCGGCCGATAACGGCACGCGCCGCCTCGGAGAGGAAACAGGTGTAGAGCGGGAACTTGGGCATCAGCTCGGCGATGAAGGCCTTGTTGCCAACACCGGTGAGGTAGTCGGCCTGGCCGAACTCCATCTTGAAGAAGTGCCGGCCCAGACTGTCCCAGAACGGCGAGCGGCCATTCTCGTCGGACATGCCGCGCATCTCGGCGATCACCTTGTTGCCGAACAGCTCGCGGAACTCGGCGATGAACAGCATGCGCGCCTTGGATAGCAGGCGACCATTGAGCCCGGTACGGTGATCGGCATGCAGGAACAGCGAGCACAGCTCGGAGTTGCCGGTCAGGTCATTGGCCAGGAACAGGGTCGGAATCTCGCGGTGGATCTTCAATTCCTGGGAAGCGCTAACGGTCAGGCCAACCCGGTAGTTGTACCAGGGCTCACGCAGGCCCACGGCGCCCGCCACGGCAGAAATGCCGACCACCTTGCCGTGATCATCCTCCAGCACGAAGAGATAATCGGCGTCGGCGCGCTCGACCTCGCCATTGAAAGTCTTTTCCGCCCAGCCGACCCGGTGCGTCAGGCGCGCCTCGTTGGCCGGCAAGGTGGTCAGGCCGGTACCCGTGCTACGGGCCAGGTCGATCAGCGCCGGCAGATCGGTGCTACGGACGGGACGAACGATCATATTGCCTCCAGAATTCGCACCCCTTTCGGGGCCAGGGGTGAGGGAAAATCCCTCATCCGGCCCTGCGGGCCACCTTCTCCCGGCGGGAGAAGGGCTCAAACATCAAATCGCTACCAGACGGACGCTGGCACCCTCACCCACGCTCAGAGCCTCGGCCGCCTCGGCACTCAAGGTCACCGGCTTGCCAGGCACCCAGTCGAGCTCGGCGATGATGGCGCGGAAGTCCTGCAACTGGCCGTTGCTCACCAGATACTGGCGCCCGCCTTTGCCGGGCTCCGCGATACGGACCGGCACCACACGGCTCTGGGCGATGGAGCGGATACCCGAGGTACGTGCATGCAGAGTCGGGCCACCGTCGAAGATGTCGATGTAGTGGTCGGTCTCGAAGCCTTCACGCATCAGGATGTCGAAGGTGATCTGCGCACGCGGATGAACCTGGCCCATGGCTTCCTGGGCGCTGTCCGGCAGTAACGGCACGTAGATCGGGTAATGCGGCATCAGCTCGGCGAGGAAGGTACGGCTCTTCAGGCCGCACAGGCGCTCGGCCTCGGCGTAGTTCATGTCGAAGAAGTTACGCCCGACCGAATCCCAGAACGGCGAGTCGCCCTGCTCGTCGCTATGGCCGACGATCTCCACTACCACGGCATCGGCAAAACGCTCCGGCTGGCCGGCCATGAACAGCAGGCGGCCACGGGAATTCAGCTCGGCGAAGGGGCTGTCGACCAGGTCGCGCTGCACATAGAAACTGGTCAGCAGGCTGTTGCCGGTGAGGTCGTGGCACAGCGAGAGGACGTGAATCTTGTTATGGATCTTCAGCTCGCGCGCCGCGTGCACGAACGTCTCGTTGCGGAAGCTGTAGAAAGGCTCGGAATAGCCCGCCGAGGCGACGATGGCCGAGCAGCCGACCAGCTTGCCGCTGGCGGTGTCTTCGAGCACGAAGAAGTAGCTTTCCTCGCCGTTGAAGCTGACTTCGGCGGAAAAGGAAGCTTCCGAGGAGGCGATCTTGTCGCGCAGGCGATTGGCGTCATCCGGCAGCGAAGTCACGCCCACCGGGCTGTCCGCAGCCAGACGCTGCACTTCGGCAAGGTCGGACATTTGCGCGGGGCGCATCACCAGCATGACGTTACTCCTTTCCCGGAACTGTGCCCCGCCACAGACGGAGCAACTTCGAATAAAAGCCCCAGAAGGCCTTGGGGGTGCCCTTCTGGAGAAAGACCGGAGACTGTGTCCGATCACGCATGGAGCGGCTCATCCTGAGAACAGGGGCAGCACATCCTGTGCCACCCTGTTGGGCATCAGCCTTGGACCAGTTTGGCCACGGCGCGCTCGAAGCGATCCAGGCCTTCGCTGATATCGGCGTCTTCCACCACCAGGCTGGGAGCGAAACGCACGGTATCCGGGCCGGCCTGCAGCACCATCACGCCTTCGGCAGTGGCGGCGTCCAGCACGCTCTTGGCCTTGCCCTTCCAGGCATCGGTCAGGGCGCAGCCAATCAGCAGACCCAGGCCACGGATTTCACTGAACAGGCCGTACTGCTCGCCAATCGTCTGCAGACGCTGCTTGAACTGGGCATGCTTGGCCTTGACGCCGTTCAGCACCTCGGGGGTATTGATGGTGTCCAGCACCGCTTCGGCCACCGCACAGGCCAGCGGGTTGCCACCGTAGGTGGTGCCGTGGGTGCCGACGGCCAGGTGCTTGGCCAGCTCGCTGGTGGTCAGCATGGCGCCGATGGGGAAACCGCCGCCCAGGCTCTTGGCACTGGACAGGATGTCCGGGGTGACACCGTAATTCATGTAGGCGAACAGCTCGCCGGTACGGCCCATGCCGCTCTGCACTTCGTCGAAGACCAGCAGTGCGTTGTGCTGGTCGCACAGCTTGCGTGCGCCTTCCAGGTAGGCCTGATCAGCCGGCAACACACCGCCCTCGCCCTGGATCGGCTCCAGCACTACGGCGCAGGTCTTGTCGGATATGGCCGCTTTCAGGGCGTCCAGATCGTTGTACGGAATGTGGCTGATGCCTTCGATCTTCGGGCCGAAACCATCGGAATACTTGGGCTGGCCACCGACACTGACAGTGAACAGGGTACGACCATGGAAGCTGTTGAACGCGGCGATGATCTCGCACTTCTCCGGGCCGAAACGGTCATGAGCGACACGACGCGCCAGTTTGAAGGCAGCCTCGTTGGCCTCGGCACCGGAGTTACAGAAGAACACGCGCTCGGCAAAGGTGGCATTGACCAGCTTGTGCGCCAGACGCAGGGTCGGCTCGTTGGTGAACACGTTGGAAACATGCCACAGGGTGTTGGCCTGCTCGGTCAGCGCCTTGACCAGCGCCGGATGGCAATGGCCCAGCGAGTTGACGGCGATACCGCCGGCGAAGTCGATCAGCTCGCGACCACTCTGATCCCAGACTCGGGAGCCCTGACCGCGCACCGGAATGAAGGCGGCGGGGGCATAGTTGGGTACCAGATACTGGTCGAAATCGGCGCGTTGCACCGGCTCGTGCTGAACGGACATCGGAGCTCTCCTGAACGTAGGAACACAGGTGATGAAAGGATTGTAGGGGCTGTCCGGGGCACCGCATTGTCGCCATGCGACAACTTCTTACAGCGGCAACCCGCGAATTTCCTGGGCTTTCGGCAATGCGACAGAAAGCAGCGGAATTGCGCAGTTTAAACGCTGCGCGGGGGGATCGGGGTATTTCGCTGCCCCCAGGCTGCCGGCCCGTGCTCAATAGCCTGAACGCAACACTTTCCTCGGCACCTGGCTACAGATTGCGCCCTGTACGGCGCCTTACTTTTCTTTGTTTGCGCAAAGAAAAGTAAGCAAAAGAAAGCGCACCCCAACATCCGGGTCTGGCCTACGGCCAGACTTCCCTCGCTCCGGCGCCGCTCCGGAGGCCGGCGCACAAGGGGCATCCATGCCCCTTTACGCCTCTCGCCGCATCCTTGCGGCTCGTCCTCCTACGCAACACCTCCACTCGGCCTCCTGACGGGGACTCGGATTCCGAGCTGCCTAGTAGCTTTTCTTTATCTGATCGTTCGCACGCAATTCGCAGGAAAAGGAACGCAGAGCTATGAGGCAGCGCCAAACGCCCCTTCAGGAGGGTGAACGGAATCGTCGTGGAAGGGGTTGAGCGGCAAGGATGCCGCGAGAGCGCCGATAGGCCAGGGATGACCCTTCGGCGCGGGCCCCTGGAACGATGATGTAGTGAACGAACCCGAAGCGAAGCGTAGGGCCGGATGGCGGGGCAAGCCCTTTTGGTTCCTTTTGGGGCGACTGCCAAAAGGAACCCGCCCAGCAGGGCGGAACAGAGGTATCGATCAGCGAGATAAGCAGCAGCGGCACGAAGCCCGAAGCGAACTAATTACCCTCGCTCGACAGAGGCCGGGGCAATCTCGAAGGGGCTGGCGCTGCGGCGTTGATTGCGATCTTCCCGCGGGGTGGCACCGAAGAAGTTGCGGTAGGCACTGGAAAAATGCGGCCCCGAGGAGAAGCCGCAGGACAACCCGATCTGGATGATCGACTTGCTGGTCTGCATCAACAACTGACGCGCCTTGTTCAGGCGCAGCTCCAGGTAGTACTGGCTGGGTACACGATTGAGGTACTGCTTGAAGATCCGTTCCAGCTGGCGACGTGACACGCACACGTGCTGGGCGATCTCGTCGGTGGTCAGCGGCTCTTCGATGTTGGCTTCCATCAACAACACCGCCTGAGTCAGCTTCGGATGGCTGGAGCCGATGCGGTTCTGCAGCGGAATGCGCTGGCGCTCGCCGCCCTCGCGGATGCGCTCGACCACCAACTCCTCGCTCACCGCACCAGCCAGCTCGGCACCATGGTCGCGGGCCAGCACGGCCAGCAGCAGATCCAGCACGGCCAGGCCGCCGCAGGCGCTGAGGCGATCACGATCCCAGTCGAACAGGTGACTGGTGGCGATGACCTTGGGGAAGCGTTCGGTGAAATCGTCCTGCCAGCGCCAGTGCACGGCGGCGCGGTAGCCGTCGAGCAGACCCAGCATGGCCAACGGGTAGACACCCGCCGACAGCGCACCAATCACAACACCGCCACGCGCCAGTTGTTTAAGTGCGGAGGACAGCGCCGGGGATATCTGTGTCGGCGGTTCGTCGGCCAGCAGGAACACTCGCTGACAGCCCTCCAGCCGCCCCGCCCAGGGCTCACCCGGCAGGCGCCACTGCCCCTCTACGGGCGTCTCGGCCTGAAGAAAGCGCAGCTCGTAGGAAACGTCCGGGTGCACGCGCTGCGCCACGCGCAGCGCCTCCTCGGCCAGGGCCAGAGTCGTGGGCCGGGTCTCGGGCCAGATGAGGAAGGCGATACTGTGGGCAGTGGCTGTCATGCTGGGGAGTCTAGTGCTTACTTCAAGCTGCCGGAAAGAAACTGCTTCAGGCGCTCGGACTGCGGATTGGCCAGCACCTCCTTCGGGCAGCCAGTTTCTTCCACCAGGCCCTTGTGCAGGAAGATGAGCTGGTTGGACACCTCGCGGGCAAAGCCCATTTCGTGGGTCACCACCACCATGGTGCGGCCTTCCTGAGCCAGGTCCTGCATCACCTTGAGCACCTCGCCGACCAGCTCGGGGTCGAGCGCCGAAGTCGGCTCGTCGAACAGCATGACCTCCGGCTCCATGGCCAGAGCACGGGCGATGGCCACGCGCTGCTGCTCGCCGCCGGACATATGTGCCGGGTAAGCACCCTTGCGATGAGCGACGCCGACCTTGGCCAGGTAGTGCTCGGCCTTTTCGATGGCTTCCTTCTTCGGTACGCCGAGCACGTGCACCGGCGCCTCGATGACGTTTTCCAGGGCGCTCATGTGCGACCACAGATTGAAGTGCTGGAACACCATGGACAGGCGCGAGCGCATGCGCTGCAACTGCTTGGCGTCGGCCGCCTTGAGCGCGCCATCCTTGCTCGGCACCAGCTTGAGCTCCTCGCCGTTGAGCAGGATCTTGCCGCCGTAGGGCTGCTCCAGCATGTTGATGCAGCGCAGGAAGGTACTCTTGCCCGAGCCGCTGGAACCGATGATGCTGATCACGTCACCGGCCTTGGCCGCCAGGGAAACACCCTTGAGCACTTCGTGGTCACCGTAGCGCTTGTGCAGGTCCTGTACTTCGAGTTTGTACATGGTCGAGGCTCTCTATACGAATACGTGGAAGGTCAGGACTTGCGCGGCGCCAGATAGGCCAGCCAGCGACGTTCGGCCAGCTTGAACAAGCGCACCAGAATGAAGGTCAGCGCCAGATAGAACAGGCCGGCGGTGATGTAGGCCTCGAACGGCAGGTAATACTGCGAACTGACGGTCTTGGCGGCGCCGGTGATGTCGATCAGGGTCACCACCGAAGCCAGGCTGGTGGTGTGCAGCATCATGATCACCTCATTGCTGTACTGCGGCAGCGCACGGCGCAGCGCGGACGGCAGCAAAATGCGGCGGTACAGCTTGCCGCGCGACATGCCCATGGCCTTGGCCGCCTCGATCTCGCCATGCGGTGTGGCCTTGAGGCTGCCGGCGAGGATTTCGGCACTGTAGGCGCTGGTGTTGATGGCGAAGGCCAGGCAGGCGCAGAAGGTGGCGCTGGACAGGTAGGGCCACATGAAGCTCTCGCGCACCGCCTCGAACTGGGCCAGGCCGTAGTACAGCAGGTACAACTGCACCAGCATCGGCGTGCCGCGAATGGCATAGGTGTAGAGCCAGGCCGGGAAGTTGATCACCGGCTGCTTGGACACCCGCATCACCGCCAGCGGTATCGCCAGCAGCAGGCCCACGGCCAGGGCGATGATCAGCAGCTTGAGGGTGACCAGCACACCGCCGAAATAGAGCGGCAGGCTGTCGAGTACCACGTTGTAATCGAAAAGCATGGTGACTCCCTCAGATCTCGGCAGCTTTCACGCCGACCGAGTAGCGGCGTTCAAGGTAGCGCAGCACCAGCAGCGACACGCTGGTCATCGCCAGGTAGATAGCCGCAGCCAGGAGGATGTAGGTGAAGGGCTCGCGGGTCGCATCGCCGGCGCTCTTGGCGCGGGCCATCATGTCCTGCAGACCGACCAGGGAGATCAGCGCGGTGGCCTTGACCAGCACCAGCCAGTTGTTGGTCACGCCCGGAATGGCCAGGCGGATCATCTGTGGCACTAGGATGCGGAAGAACACTCGCAACTGGCTCATGCCGTAGGCCAGACCGGCTTCGCCCTGCCCCTTGGGGATGGCCATGAAGGCACCGCGGAAGGTCTCCGACAGGTAGGCGCCGTAAATGAAACCGAGGGTACCGACACCCGCCACGAAGGGGTTGATGTCGATGTAATCCTCGTAGCCCACCAGCGGGGCGATACGGTTCACCAGATCCTGGCCGCCGTAGAAGATCAGCAGGATCAGCACCAGATCGGGAATGCCACGGATTACGGTGGCGTAGGTCTCGCCCATCAGGGCCAGCCATTTCACCGGAGACAGACGGAAAGCCGCGCCGAACAGGCCAAGTGCGACGGCGACGGCCATCGACAGCAACGCCAACTGCACGGTAAGCCAGGCACCATCGAGAATGGTCGAGCCGTAGCCATTGAACATGGAATCTATCCTCTGCAGACAGGAGGAGCGCTCTCTTCGGAGCGAAGGGCAAAGGTGAGTCCGGCAGAGCTCCGCTCACCCGGCCCGGCGCACCACCCTCCCCGCCTGGGGGAAGGTGGGCACTGCGCGATTACTCGCCGTAGACGTTGAACTGGAAGTACTTGTCCTGCACTTCCTGGTACTTGCCGTTGGCACGAATGGCCAGGATGGCGGCACTGATCTTGTCGGCCAGAGCCTTGTCACCCTTGCGCACGGCGATGCCCTGGCCTTCGCCGAAGTATTTCTCGTCGGTGAAGTCCGGGCCGATCAGGGCGAAGCCCTTGCCAGCGCCGGTCTTGAGGAAACCGTCGTCGATGTTCACGACATCGGCCAGGGTGCCGTCGAGGCGACCGGAAGCCAGATCGAGGAAGATTTCATTCTGCGAGCTGTAGCGCACGATCTCGGCGCCAACCGGAGCGAACACGTCGGTGGCGTAGCGGTCGTACACAGAGGAGCGCTGCACACCGATCTTCTTGCCTTTCAGATCAGCCGGCACATTGGCCAGCTCGGTACCGGCCTTCATCGCCAGGCGCGCCGGGGTGGCGTAGTACTTGCCGGTGAAGTCCACGGAGCGCTTGCGCTCTTCGGTGATGGACATGGACGACAGCACGGCGTCGAACTTGCGTACTTTCAGTGCCGGGATCAGGCCGTCGAACTCCTGCTCGATCCATACGCACTTGACCTTCATCTCTTCGCACAGAGCGTTGCCGATGTCGTAGTCGAAGCCGCTGATCTTGCCTTCCGGGGTTTTGAAGG
>JAYQUJ010000022.1:0-50222 GCA_038147895.1 Pseudomonas sp. | reverse complement strand
ATCTCCACCTGCATGACTCATCGCTGGGTTTCGCGGTGCTCTACCCAGCCTACGCGGCTTACAGCATATCGCTGTAGCGCTCGTCCTTCTTGTAACGCAGCGGCTGGGCGAAGCCCGGTACCTGGATACCCTCGGCGCTGAATTGCAGTTGCTGATCGTCGATCAGGTCCTTGCCGAAGTTGTAGAGGATGTCGAACTGGCCGCGCAGGGCCTGCTGGTCGTACTGGGCGGCGCTGGCGCGGGTGGCTTCGCGCTTGTCCAGCCAGGCGCTGTAGGCGGCCTCGCCATGGCGCTTGCGCAGCATACGTTCGGCCACCTGCGGGGCCAGCACCACGCCGGTGGCGTTGTTGCCGCCGAAGCCCTTGGAGTTGATGAAGCAGACTTCCATATCAGCCACCTGGCGATCCTGGGTGTCCAGGCTCAGGTGCTTGCGATGGACGTCGTCGGCGACTTTGTCGATGGTCTTCAGGCCCGGCAGCAGACCGTGGCGGAAGGTGCCCAGGGCGGCGATCACCTGATCGCCACTGGCGGTGGCCAGCGAGTGGCCTAGGAAGGCCTTGATCGCGGTGAGCGGCCAGTTGTCGATGCCGAAGGCGGCGGCGACTCGGTCCAGCAACTCGGACTCGGTGGTGCGGTTGGCCGGGGTGCTGGAGCCATGGGCATGCACGAAGCTGCGGGTGCGCACGGCGTCGAGGCCGACCAATTGGGTGGCACTGGCCACGGCCTTGGCCAGGGTCAGGTAGTTGCCCGGGCCGGGCGCGGAGATGGACTTCTTGAAGCCGTCGGCATTGATGAACACGTCCGGCACTGCGCCGTGAATATCGGCGCCCAACTGCAGGGCCAGTTCGTCATCCATCAGCACCAGGTACTGGCACGACTCGGAAAGGGTGAAACCGCAGTTGTCGCCGAACGGTCGGCTGGCGCGGCGGAAGTCCACGTCGTCGCGGCCTTCGAGCTTGCGCAGGCCTTCTTCGGTGGCCAGCGCGCCCATGGCGCCGTAGCCGTCGATGACTTCCTGGGTGATCGGCGCCTCGGCGTTGCCCACCAGGGCGACGCGGGCCTTGCCGCTGGCGATCTGCTCGATGGCCTTCTGCAGGTTGTAGAGGAAGGTGGCGCAGGCACCGGTGACGCTGCCGGTGCTGCCGACGCTGCCCAGCACGTAGGCGTTGATGAAGTCCGCCGGCATGGTGTTGAGCCCTAGCGGGCACTGCTTGGCGGTCACCCGGCCACCCTTCAGGCGCGACTGCAGCATGCCGCCGAAACCGTATTCGTCGAGCTGGCTCATGATGCTGCCGGAGAACACGGCGACTTCATCCGGCTGCACCTGATCCTGAATGGTTTGCCAGTCCAGGCCGGTGGAGCGCAGGGCGTCGGTGGCGCCGACCACGGCCAGCTGTAGGCCGCGGGGGTGGAAGTGCGAGTTGTACAGGGCGCCGGGCTCGAAGCCGGCAGGCAACTGGCCGGCGGATTTCACCGGCAGCGCACGGTAGCTGTCGACCTTGAACTCGCAGGTCTCGGTAAGGGTGACCAGCACCTGTTGCTCGCCCAGCTGCTCGATATTCCAGCTGGCGGGCAAGGGCTCCGGCAGGTGCTTGCGCAGGGTGGTGAACTGGGCGCCGCTGGCGCTGAGGCTCTTCTGCCAGTGGGCGGCGTCGACATCCAGCAGGCGCTTGTCGATACGGCGTACCAGGGTGCCGGCGAGAATCTCCTCGGCAAAGCGGCTCTCGATCTCAGCCAGGCTCAGGGGGCTGCCATCCTGATCCCGGAACTGCCCGTCGACCACCTGCACCAACTGCATCATCACGGCCAGGCCGGCCAGGGTTTCCTGGCGGCTGGTGCTGTCCAGAGATTCCTGAACAATACGGCGGAAACCATGGTGGAACGAACTTCTGCCGGCGGCGTTGTAGCCGCCGAAGCCGACGATGACGGGAAGACGAGACATCACACAGAACTCCTTCGATCGCTCCGGGCCTGGTAGAGGCAAACCGTTATTGCGTGAGAGGGGGCAATAACGGCTATAGCCAGGCGGCAGCTGCCGGGTGGCGACTCAAAATGAATCGGAATGACTGGGTGACGCAGTTCGTGACCACAAGGTCACTCCGCGTTTCTATATCGGCAGAAGGAGTGGAGGCGTCCTTGCCTCCTATATCAGCGGTAACTCAGGCCCGCTTCGGCGGTGCTGATGCGGGTGCCGGAGGTGCCCTGGACGATGGCTTCGATATTGGCCAGTGAGCCAATCACCGCGATCTTGCCGGTGTTGCGGGCGAACTCGCAGGCGGCCATGACCTTGGGTCCCATGGAGCCGGCGGCGAAGCCGAGACGCTCCAGCTCGTCCGGGTGGGCCTGGGCGATGGCTTTCTGGGTGGGCTTGCCCCAGTCGATATAGGCGGCGTCCACGTCGGTGGCGATTACCAGCAGGTCGCTGGCCAGTTGTTCGGCCAGCAGCGCCGAGCACAGGTCCTTGTCGATCACCGCCTCGACGCCATGCAGCTTGCCGTCCTCATACATGGTGGGGATGCCGCCGCCACCGGCGCAGATCACCACGCTGCCCTTTTCCAGCAGCCATTTGACCGGGCGGATTTCGAAGATGCGCTGCGGCCGCGGGCTGGCGACCACGCGGCGGAACTTGTCGCCATCCGGGGCGATGCTCCAGCCTTTTTCGGCCGCCAGGCGCTCGGCTTCTTCCTTCGGGTAGACCGGGCCGATCGGCTTGGTCGGTGTCTTGAAGGCCGGGTCGGCGCTGTCTACCTCGACCTGGGTGAGGATAGTGGCGAAGGGCACCTCGAACGGCAGCAGGTTGCCCAGTTCCTGTTCGATCATGTAGCCGATCATGCCTTCGGTTTCGGCGCCGAGTACGTCCAGCGGGTAGGGGTTGGCCGGGTCGTAGGCGTTGCCCTGCAGGGCCAGCAGGCCGACCTGCGGGCCGTTGCCATGGGCGATTACCAGTTCGTTGCCGGGCGCCACCTTGGCGATCTGCTCGCAGGCGATGCGCACGTTCTCGCGCTGGTTCTCCGCGGTCATGGCCTCGCCACGGCGCAGCAGGGCGTTGCCGCCCAGGGCGATGACTAGTCGCATGTTGGTTCTCCTTGTTCGTTCTCCCCTCTCCCTCTGGGAGAGGCGGTGGGGGTGAGGGAGCCTCCCGGCAGCACCGAGTCGTCAGCAACGCCCTCACCCTAGCCCTCTCCCAAGGGGAGAGGGGACTAGTCGTGCATGTACGAAGTAGCGTGGTCAGACATCGGCGAGCGTCGAGACCAGAATCGCCTTGATGGTATGCATGCGGTTTTCCGCCTGCTCGAAGGCGATGCAATAGGGCGACTCGAACACGTCTTCGGTGACCTCGATGCCGTTCTTCAGGTGCGGATACTGTTCGGCGATCTGCTTGCCGACCTTGGTCTCGCTGTTGTGGAAGGCCGGCAGGCAGTGCATGAACTTGGTGCGCGGATTGCCGGTGGCCTTCATCACATCCATGTTGACCTGGTAGGGCAGCAGCTCCTGGATACGTTCGCCCCAGGCCTCGACCGGCTCGCCCATGGACACCCAGACGTCGGTGTGGACGAAGTCGACGCCCTTGACCGCCTCTTTGACGTCCTCGGTCAGGGTGATGCGCGCACCGCTCTCCTCGGCAAACTTGTTGCAGGCGGCCACGTGCTCGTCGGTCGGCCACAGGGCCTTGGGCGCGGCGATGCGCACGTCCATGCCGAGCTTGGCGCCGATCAGCAGCAGCGAGTTGCCCATGTTGTTGCGGGCGTCGCCCAGGTAGGCGTAGCTGATGTCGTGCAGTGGCTTGTCGCTGTGCTCGCGCATGGTCAGCACGTCGGCAAGCATCTGGGTTGGGTGGTACTCGTCGGTCAGGCCGTTGAACACCGGCACGCCGGCGTAGCTGGCCAGCTCTTCGACGATCTCCTGCTTGAAGCCGCGGTACTCAATGGCGTCGTACATACGGCCGAGCACGCGGGCGGTGTCCTTCATCGACTCCTTGTGGCCGATCTGCGAGGAGCCCGGGTCGATATAGGTGACGTTGGCTCCCTGGTCGTAGGCGGCCACCTCGAAGGCGCAGCGGGTGCGGGTGGAGGTCTTCTCGAAGATCAGCGCGATGTTCTTGCGCAGCAGGTGCGGCTGTTCGGTGCCGGTGTACTTGGCGCGCTTGAGGTCGCGCGAGAGGTCGAGCAGGTAGCGCAGCTCACGGGTGCTGTGGTGCATCAGGCTGAGCAGGTTGCGGTTGTGCATGTTGAAAGCCATGACGAAATTCCTCTTGAGAATGGCGTTTGCGCCGGTACTGCTTAAGCCCGGCGTGGACGGCGGCCCTGGTGCGGGCCGCTGTGGGTGGCATCAATAGTCGATAGGGTCGCGGATGATCGGGCAGGTCATGCAGTGGCCACCGCCGCGGCCACGGCCCAGTTCGCTGGCGCTGATGGTGACCACCTCGACCCCGGCCTTGCGCAGCAGGGTGTTGGTGTAGGTGTTGCGGTCGTAGCCGACCACCACGCCGGGCTCCAGGCAGACCACGTTATTGCCGTCGTCCCATTGTTCGCGCTCGGCCTCGTAGCTGTCGCCGCCGGTCTCGACCACGCGTAGTTTCTTCAGGTTGAGCGACTCGGCGACCACGTCGATGAAGGGTTTTTCCTCGCGACGCACGTCGATGCCGCCTGGCTTGCTTTCGTCCGGGCGCAGCACGAACGGCACGATCTGGTAGGCCACTTCCGGGAAGACGGTAACCAGGTCGCGGTCGCAGAAGCTGAACACGGTGTCCAGGTGCATGGCCGCGCGCGACTTGCCCAATCCGGCCACCACCACTTTCTCGGCGGCGCCCTTGGCGAACAGGGCCTTGGCCACCTGGCCGATGGCCTGGTGCGAGCTGCGTTCGCCCATGCCGATCAGCACGGTGCCGTTGCCGATCGGCATCACGTCGCCACCTTCTAGGGTGGCTGCGCCGTGATCCACATCCGGGTCGCCGTACCAGATCTGGAAGTCTTCGTTGATGAAGTCCGGGTGGTATTTATAGATGGCGGTGGTCAGCAGGGTTTCCTGGCGACGGGCCGGCCAGTACATCGGGTTGAGGGTTACGCCGCCGTAGATCCAGCAGGTAGTGTCGCGGGTGAACTGGGTATTGGGCAGCGGTGGGAAGAGGAAGCTGGATTCGCCCAGGTAGGAGGCGAACATCTTCGCCTCCTCGGAGGTCTTGTACTTGATCAGATCCGCGCCGGACACGCCACCGATGAGGAACTCGGCGATGCGTCGCGGTTCCAGGCTCTCGATAAAGGAACGTACCTCGCCCTGCAGGCCGAGGCCGCCGCTGTTGGGGGTGATCTTGCGGTCGAGGATCCACTTCAGGGCCTCGGGGTTTTGCACCGTTTCTTCCAGCAGGTTGTGCATCTCCACCACATCGACGCCGCGCTCGCGCATCTTGGTCATGAAGTCGAAGTGGTCACGCTTGGCCTGGGAGACCCAGATCACGTCGTCGAACAGCAGTTCGTCGCAGTTGTTGGGGGTCAGGCGCAGGTGCGCCAGGCCCGGCGAGCACACCATGACCTTGTGCAGTTTGCCGGCCTCGGAATGGACGCCTAAGGCTTTCTTGGACATGTCGAACTCCTTCTCGGGTTAAAGGCTGAGGAAGCCGTCATACAGGCCATAGGCGGCGATGGCGGCGCCGATCAGGACAACGGCGAAGATGAGCTTCTCGATGTTGGTGAACACGGGTTGGCCCAGCTCGCGCTTGGCCTTGGCGAACAGAATGACGCCTGGTGCATAGAGCAGGGCGGACAGCAGCAGGTACTGCACGCCGGCGGCATACACCAGCCAGATGGCGTAGATGGACGAGACCAGGGCGATCAGCAGATCCTTGTTGCGCTCTCCCGCGCTGTTCTCGTAGGTCTCCCCACGCCAGGCCAGCAGCAGGGCGTAGGCGCTGGACCAGAAGTAGGGGATGAGGATCATCGAGGTGGCCAGGTACAGCAGGCTCAGGTAGGTGGAGCTGTTGAACAGGGTGATGATGAGGAACAGCTGGATCAGCCCGTTGGTCAGCCACAGCGCATTGGCCGGCACCTGGTTGGCGTTCTCCTTGCGCAGAAACTCCGGCATGGTGTGGTCCTTGGCCGAGGAGAAGATGATCTCCGCGCAGAGCAGAGTCCACGACAGCAGGGCCCCGGCCAGCGACACCAGCAGGCCGATGGAGATCAGCTGGGCGCCCCAAGGACCGACCACCTGCTCCAGCACGCCGGCCATCGACGGGTTCTTCAGCCCGGCCAGCTGGGCCTGGGCCATGATGCCCTGGCTCAGTACGTTGACCAGCACCAACAGCAGCAGCACGGCGATGAAACCGATCACGGTGGCCTTGCCCACGTCGCTGCGCTTCTCGGCGCGGGCGGAGAAGATGCTGGCGCCCTCGATGCCGATGAACACCCAGACGGTGACCAGCATCATGTTGCGCACCTGATCCATCACGCTGCCCAGGTCGCTGTTACCGGCGGCCCAGAAGTCGGTGGTGAACACATCGAGCTGGAAGGCGATGGCGGCGATGACGATGAACAGCGCCAGCGGCACCATCTTGGCGATGGTGGTGATGGTGTTGATGAAGGCCGCTTCCTTGATCCCGCGCAGCACCAGGAAGTGCAGCAACCACAGCAGGATCGAGGCGCAGATGATGGCCGGCAGGGTGTTGCCCTCGCCGAACACGGGGAAGAAATAGCCGAGGGTGGAGAACAGCAACACCATGTAGCTGACGTTACCGATCCAGGCGCTGATCCAGTAACCCCAGGCCGAGGAGAAGCCCATGTAGTCGCCGAAGCCGGCTTTGGCGTAGGCGTACACCCCGCCATCGAGTTCAGGCTTGCGGTTGGCCAGGGTCTGGAACACGAAGGCCAGGGTCAGCATGCCGACCCCGGTGATCAGCCAGCCGATCAGGGTGGCGCCGGCACCAGCGCTGGCGGCGATGTTCTGCGGCAGGGAGAAGATTCCGCCGCCGACCATGGAACCGATGACCAGGGCAATTAACGCACCCAACTTGAGTTTGTTTGCTGAGTCAGACATCCAACACCTCCAGTGTGCGGAGCAGAGTGGCAACTATTAGGCGCGCGATTGGCAAAAGAGGTTTTGACTTCGGTCAATAGTCGGTCAGCCATTGCCGTCGCTAATGCCTCGTACTACGGCTGGCACAGAATTGCACGGGAGCGCCGAGATAGATGGCCGTGGCAGCACCTTCAGGAGGTGCCTTGAGGAAAAGCTAGTTCAGTATTTATCGCTCGCAAGTTTCAGTTGTGAGGCGATTATTCGTGTTGGCAATTTGCAGATTTATAACTTCGCGATAAATGAAAAGTTATTTAACGCGAATAGAAATATAGATCGCCTCTTCAGGCGATGGCGGCGGGCGCTGGTCTTAGGCTGAGATAGGGGCGTTAGCCGGCCAGTGGCCTGACTCAGTCCTGTTCTTCGCCGCCCCAGGCCAGGCCATGCTTGCGCAGCTTGTCGTGCAGGGTCTTGCGCGGCAGGCCCAGGGCCTCGGCCAGGCTACGCAGGGAGCCATGCTCTTTGGCCATTTCGGCGCTAATCAGCGCGCGCTCGTAGGCGTCGACCTGCTCGCCGAGGCTCTGCCCGGAGTGCTGGCTCGACAGCGGGCCAGGCTGCTGCAGGCCGAGTTCCAGGCCCATCGCGAAGCGTTCGGCCGCGTTCTGCAACTCGCGCACATTACCTGGCCAGGCGTGGCTCAACAGCTGTGCGCGCTGCACTGGTTGCAGGCTGCGCGGCGGCAGGCCATGACGCTGGCTGGCGGCCTCGGCCATGTGCTGGAACAGCAGCAGGATATCGTCGCCGCGCTCGCGCAGCGGCGGGATGCGCAGTGGCGCGACATTGAGGCGGTAGTAGAGGTCCGCGCGGAAACGGCCCTGGTCGGCGGCGACGCGCAGGTCTTCCTTGGTCGCGGCGATCACGCGGATATCCAGGGGGATCAGCTGGTTGCCGCCGAGGCGTTCGACCACCCGTTCCTGCAGCAGACGCAGCAACTTGACCTGTACGTCCGGGCTCATGCTCTCGATCTCGTCGAGGAACAGGGTGCCGCCGTTGGCGAATTCGAACTTGCCGATGCGGCGCTTCTGCGCGCCGGTAAAGGCGCCGGCTTCGTGGCCGAACAGCTCGCTCTCGACCACGGATTCGGCCAGGGCGCCGGCGTTGATGGCGACGAAGGGGCCATGCTTGCGTACTGACAGATCGTGCAGGGCGCGGGCGACCACCTCCTTGCCGGCGCCGGTTTCGCCGAGGATCAACACATCGGTGTGGATGGCGGCGAGGGCGCCGACCTGCTCTCGCAGGCGCTGCATGGGCGCGCATTGGCCGAGCAGACGTGCGCCCAGTTGTTGGCGATCGGCCAGGGCCAGGCGCAGGCTGCGGTTTTCCAGCACCAGACGGCGCAGCTCCAGGGCGCGGCGCACGCTGTCGAGCAGCGCCTCGCTGGCGAAGGGTTTTTCCAGAAAATCATAGGCCCCGGCGCGCATGGCCTGCACGGCCAGCGGCACATCGCCATGGCCGGTGATCAGCAACACCGGCAGCTCCGGGTCGCGCTCGCGCAACTGGGTCAGCAGTTGCAGGCCATCGATACCGGGCATGCGGATATCGCTGACCACCACGCCGGTCCAGTCCGCAGGAATGTGCTGCGCCAGGTCCCGTGCGTCGGCCAGGGCCTGCACCTGCAGACCGGCCAGGTCGAGGGTCTGTGCCAGTGCCTGGCGCAGGTGCTCGTCGTCGTCGATCAGCAGGACCTGGGTGCGGGCGTCGATGGCCGTCATGAGAACTCCTCGGGCGGTTGCAGGTTGGCGCCGGGTTCGCCGCGGCGTAGTTGCAGGATGACCAGGGCGCCGCCTTCGGGATGGTTGGCCAGCAGCAGTTCGCCACCGAGGGCGCGCATCAGGGTATCGCAGATGGCCAGACCAAGGCCCAGACCCTGGGTACTGGTCTTGGTGGTGAAGAAGGGCTCGCGGGCATGTGCCAGTGCCTGGGCGGAAAAGCCCGGGCCGTTGTCACGCAGCAGCAGGCGCACGCCTTCGCTGCTGGTCTCGCTGCTGAGCCAGAGTTTGCGTGGCGGAGCCTTTTCCGCCAGGGCGTCGAGGGCATTGGCCAATACGTTGCCGAGTACCTGGCGCAGGCGTGTTTCCCCGGCCTGCACCCACAGGGTGGCGTCCGGCAGATCACGGATCAGCTCGACGTCCAGTGCCCGGCGGCGCTTGGCCAGCAGGGCCAGGGCATCGTCCAGCGCCGGTTGCAGGGCCACGCTTTCCGGGGCGTGGCGATCCCGCCGGGCGAAGGCACGCAGGTGGGCGATGATCGAGGCCATGCGTTCGGTCAGCTGACTGATCTGCTTGAGGTTGTTGCGGGCATCGTCCATACGCTGGTGATCGAGCAGCACGCCGGCGTTGTCGGCGTAGCTGCGGATGGCTCCCAGCGGCTGGTTCAGTTCATGGCTGATGCTGGCGCTCATGGTGCCGAGGGCTGTGAGCTTGCCGGCCTGCACCAATTCGTCCTGGGTGCGGACCAGTTCCTGCTGGGCTTGCTCGCGCTCCAGCACTTCGTCCTTCAACCGGCTGTTGAGGCTTTCCAGCTCGCGGGTGCGCTGCAGCACGCGGATCTCCAGCTCGCGCTTGGCGTGGGCATCCAGGGCGATGCGCTCTAGATAATGGCGCCGGCGCTGCAGCAGCAGGCCGAGCAGGGCGAGCAGGGCCAGCAGGCTGGCGCCGCCGATGGCCACCACGTTCTGTACCGGGCGGTCGACCTGGTTGCGCGGGGCGAGGATGCTCACCGTCCAGCCGGTTTCGGCGAGTTCGCGGCTCTGTTGCAACCAGGCATTCCAGTCGATCTGCGCCAGTTGCGGCTGCAGGCTGGGGTAGGGTTGATCGGCTGCGATTTGCTGCAGCTCCGCCGGACTCAATGCTCGGCTGGCATGAAAGCGCCAGGCCGGCTCGGAGGTGAGGATGATCACGCCATTCTCGTCGGTCACCAGCAGCTGCTCGGGGGTTCGCCCCCACAGGCGCTCGGTGTAGTCGAGGTCGACCTTGACCACCAACACGCCAAGCAGGCGTTCGCCCTCGCGTACCGCCGAGGCATAGAAGTAGCCGCGTTTGCCGGAAGTGGTGCCGAGGCCGAAGAAGCGCCCCAGTTGGCCCTGCACAGCCATCTGGAAGTACGGACGGAAGCTGAAGTTGCGACCGACGAAGCTGTCCGCCTGGTCGTGGTTGGACGCCGCGCGAGTGACGCCCTCGGTATCCATCAGGTAGATCACGTCGGCGCCGGTCTGCTCGCGCACACGCCGAAGCAGCGCGTTGGCGCGCTGCAGCGCCGCAGGGCTGTCCGGCGTCAGCAGCATGCCGCGCAGATCCGGCAGGTCGCCGAGGATCGGCGGCAACACCTCAAAACGGCGCAGGGTACCGAGCAGGTTGGCCACATAGAGGTCGAGAGTCTGACGATTCTGCTCGGCCAGTTCGCTGCGGTAGTAGCGCTCGGCCAACTGCTGCAAGGGCCAGAGCAGCGGGGCAAGCAACAGGGCTAGTAGTGCCAGGCTGCGCCAGCGGGGGCGGTGTAGGGGATAGAGAGCGGTCATGTCGCGATGCGCCTGGAAGACAGGCGCATTATGCACGGGCGGAGGTCAGCGTGGGCTGGCCAGGCATTCCAGCAAGGCCGCGTGCCAGTCGGGCAGGCGAATATTCCAGGCTTGCTGCAGGCGTGAGCAGTCCAGCCGCGAGTTCAGCGGGCGCTGCGCGGGTGTCGGGTAGGCGCTACTCGGGATGGCTTCCAGTCGCGCGCAGGGCTTGTGCTGCAGGCGCAGCTGCTCGGCGATGGCCTCGGCGAAGCCGAGCCAGGAGGTCTCGCCCAGGCCACTCAGGTGATAAGTGCCCCAGGGACCGGGGTTGCCCGCTCGCCAGTGAGCGACCAGCTCGGCCGTGGCCTGGGCGATAGTGCCGGCCCAGGTCGGTGCGCCGATCTGATCCGCGACCACGCGCAGTTCTTCGCGCGCCTGCAGCAGACGCTGCATGGTCAGCAGGAAGTTCTTACCGTGTAGCGAGTAGACCCAGCTGGTACGCAGAATCAGGTGCTGCGCGCCGGTCGCACGAATGGCCTGCTCACCGGCCAACTTGCTCTGGCCGTAGACACACAGCGGCGCGGTGGCATCGTCCTCGGTATAAGGAGAAAGCTTGCTGCCGTCGAACACATAGTCGGTGGAGTAGTGGATCAGCGGCACATTCAACTGCGCCGCAGCTTCGGCCAGCAGGCCAGGCGCGGTGGCATTGATGGCGAAGGCCAGTTCGGGCTCGCTCTCGGCCTGGTCCACGGCAGTATGGGCTGCGGCGTTGATGATCAGGTCCGGCCGAATAGCTTCCACCTGGGCGCGAATCTGTGTGCTTTGCGCCAGATTTAGCTGTTCCTGGCCGAGAACCAGCAACTCGGCCTGACCGGCCAGGGCCAGCTGCAGCTCGCGGGAGACCTGGCCATGCCGGCCGATAATAAGGATCTTCATGGAAACAGCTCGGCCTCGCAGAGGCGCAGGCCGGCAAGGTCCTTGGGCGACAGCTGTGGGGTGCCGTCGAACTGCCAGTCGATGGCCAGCTCCGGGTCATCCCAGCGGATGCAGCGCTCATGGGTCGGGGCATAGTAGTCGGTGGTCTTGTAGAGAAACTCCGCGTAGTCGCTGAGCACCACGAAACCATGGGCGAACCCTTCGGGTATCCAGAGCTGGCGCTTGTTCTCGGCCGACAGGAGTACGCCGACCCACTGGCCAAAGGTGGGCGAGCTGCGACGAATGTCCACGGCAACGTCCAGCACTTCGCCGGCGCAAACCCGCACCAGCTTGCCCTGGGCTTGCTGCATCTGATAGTGCAGGCCGCGTAGTACACCACGGGCAGAGCGTGAGTGGTTGTCCTGAACGAAGATGCGTTCCAGCCCGGTGGCTTGGGTAAAGGCATGGGCGTTGAAGCTTTCGTAGAAGAAGCCGCGCTCATCACCAAATACTTTCGGTTCCAGAATCAGGACATCGGGAATGTGGGTGGCGATGACGTGCACTATTGATCCCCGGCGAGCTGATAGAGGTACTGGCCATAGCCGGTCTTACCAAAGGCCTTGGCCTGAACAAGCAGTTGCTCGCGGTTGATCCAGCCTTGCTGATAGGCGATCTCTTCCAGGCAGGCGACTTTCAGCCCTTGGCGGTGCTCAATGGTCTGCACGTATTGAGAGGCTTCCAGCAAACTGTCATGGGTACCGGTATCGAGCCAGGCAAAGCCGCGACCAAAGCGCTCCACGCATAGGTCACCGCGCTGCAGATAGGCATTGTTGACGTCGGTGATCTCCAGCTCGCCGCGCGGCGAGGGTTTGACTGCCTTGGCAATCTCGATCACATCGTTGTCGTAGAAATACAGCCCCGTAACCGCATAGCTGGACTTCGGCTTCGCAGGTTTCTCCTCGATGGATATGGCCTTGCCTTGTGCGTCGAACTCCACCACGCCGAAGCGCTCTGGGTCTCTCACCCAATAACCGAACACTGTCGCACCCTTAGGCTGCTCAGCGGCGCGCTTGAGCATCTCGGTGAAGGACTGGCCGTGAAAGATGTTGTCACCAAGGATCAGGCATACCGAGTCATCGCCAATGAACTTCTCGCCGATCAGGAAGGCCTGGGCCAGTCCATCTGGCGAAGGCTGCTCGGCATACTGGAAGCGCACGCCGAACTGGCTGCCGTCGCCAAGCATCTTCTCGAACTGCGGCAGGTCGTGGGGGGTGGAAATGATCAGGATGTCCTGGATGCCAGCCAGCATCAGTACCGAGATCGGGTAGTAGATCATCGGCTTGTCGTAGATCGGCAGCAGCTGTTTGGAAACCCCGAGGGTGATGGGGTGCAAGCGAGTGCCGGAGCCTCCGGCTAGGATGATTCCCTTCATGCGTTTGCTCCCAGGCGTTCGCGTTGATAGCTGCCGTCCTGGACATGGCGGCACCATTCGAGGTTGTCCAGGTACCACTGCACTGTCTTGCGCAGACCGCTGGCGAAGGTCTCTTGCGGCACCCAGCCCAGCTCCCGCTCGATCTTGCTCGCGTCGATGGCATAGCGCTGGTCGTGGCCGGGGCGATCCTTGACGAAGGTGATCAGGTCTTCGTAGCGAGCCAGCCCAGCCGGTTTGTTGGGCGCCAATTCTTCCAGCAGGGCGCAGATGGCACGAACCACCTCGATGTTCTTTTGTTCGTTGTGCCCGCCGATGTTGTAGGTCTCTCCGACCTTGCCCTCTCTCACTACCTTGAGTAGCGCTCGGGCGTGATCTTCGACGAATAGCCAATCGCGAACCTGCAGGCCATCGCCATAAACTGGCAAGGGCTTGCCCTCCAGAGCGTTGAGGATCACCAGTGGGATCAGTTTTTCCGGAAAGTGGAACGGGCCGTAGTTATTCGAGCAATTGGTGATCAGCACCGGCAAGCCGTAAGTGCGCTGCCAGGCACGAACTAGGTGATCGGACGCAGCCTTGCTCGCCGAATAGGGCGAGCTTGGGGCGTAGGGCGTGGTCTCGGTGAACAGGTCGTCCACGCCGTGCAAATCACCGTAGACCTCGTCGGTGGATATATGGTGGAAGCGGAAAGCCTGCTGGCGCTCCGGTGTCAGCGTTAGCCAGTACGCACGGGTGGCTTCCAGCAGGGCGTAGGTGCCGACGATATTGGTCTGGATAAAGGCTGCCGGACCATCGATGGAACGGTCGACATGCGACTCGGCGGCCAGGTGCATGATGGCGTCGGGCTGGAACTGCGCCAATGTAAGGCTCACCGTCGGACTGTCGGCGATATCGGCATGTAAGAATTGGTAGCGCGGGTGGCTTTCGACGCTGGCGAGGGACTCCAGGTTACCGGCATAGGTGAGTGCGTCGAGGTTGAGTACTTCATGCTCCGTGCCGTGTAACAGATGCCTGACGAGGGCGGAGCCGATAAAGCCGGCACCGCCAGTTATAAGAATGCGCATTTGAAACAGGTTCCTGAGAATGTGGCTACATGCCGCTATTCGAGCTGTCAGACATGATCCTACCTAGTTTCCGCACTAGGTGGCAGGGCGGGCAGCTACTTGCCGTGATCTCTTTTCGGAAGAAGGTGCAAAAATGTGTGCCTTACAATGAACTTTCCCGCGCCAGAAATAGAAAAGGCCCACCGTGAGGTGAGCCTTTTCTATTTCTGTATGGTGCCGGCACCAGGAGTCGAACCCGGGACCTACTGATTACAAGTCAGTTGCTCTACCAGCTGAGCTATACCGGCGAAGGCGCGCATTATAACCATTGGGTGGGCAGAGTAAACCCGTTGCGGAGCAGAAGATACGGGGCTTGGGTATCAGTAGGCAAATGCTTATGCACAATCCAGAGGCGTTATGCGTGTTGCTGGCTGATTTTTGTGCGGGATCTCGCTGCTTTTCCTAAGAATCTGTTTTCTATAGCTATTTTCATTCTGACTAGAAAACGTACAGCTAGACAGCGGCTAGTTGGTGCAGGCGGTGCAGCCGCTTTTGCAGACTTTGCGCACAGAGTTATCCACAGTTTCTGTGGGCGAGTGTCAGGCGCGTTCGGCTAGCAGTAGCAGGTTGCGTGGGGTCAGGTTGTGGGGGCAGAAGGTGCCCAGATGAACGTTGTAGCCCTGCTCTCTCAGGTACAGGGCGCGGTCGAGTAGCAGCCAGAGTTCCAGGGGGCGGCGGAACAGGTTGCGGACGAGTTCCAGGTTGCGCACTTCGGCTAGGCGCCGCCAGCCGGCCTGTTCCAGATGTTGCCAGTCCGGGGTGTCGGTGATTGCCAAACCTTTCATCTCGGCCAGGTCGTGGCAGTAGCTGGCGAAGTCCTTGCTCAGCCAGCTGACCGGCAGGGAGGGAGTGGGCAGGTAGTCGTCACTGCCTCGTTGCTGTCGTTGCAGCAGGTCGAAGCCGAGGCGGCGGGCCATCGACTGGTCGCGCTGCAGGCGCTGGCGGCGGCCGGCGGTGACGGTTTCGCTGAGGGGCAGGCCGAGGTCGTCGCGGGATAGGTGCAGTGCGGATTCTCTGGCGGACTGGGAAAGTGGCTGGTAGCTCTCTGCCGCTATACGGTTGTAGCAGCACGGTGCTACGGCCATCTGCTGGCAACCAGCGCTGCTGGCCAGTTGCAGCAGGCGTACGTGCAGGTCGCCGCAGGCATGCAGGGCTACCGGGGTGTGTTCGGTGCGCAGGCGCTGTGCGGCATCTTCTGCCAGTACGTCTTGCTGTAGGTGCTGAGCCTCTATCTGCAAGCGGGCGCTGAGCTTTTTTCCGGCGGCGACCAGGGCGGGATCGTATTCCAGGCAGGTCAGGTGACCGCCCTGATGGGCCAGCAGGCGACCAAGGTGGCCTTTGCCGGCGCACCAGTCCAGCCAGTGCTCTGGTTTCTTGGCGAAGCTCAGGGCGCTGGAGAAGGCCTCGATCTGCTGCCACTTGCGTCCCGGCACATCCACGCTCAGGCGGTGGTTTAGGGGCGTTAGTGTCCGTGCTGGCAGCGCGCCTATTTCACTGAGTGTTTGTGCGGTGTGGGCCAACCCGGGGAAGGGCGCCGGTGCCTCCAGTAGATGCGGCTGGTTGTGGCTGGCCTCGGCCTGTTCCAGGTTGCGCTGGCGCAGCCAGTGGGCGAGTGCGGGGTAATCCTGCTCCCAGGGCAGAGTCAGGTGGGTGAATGGCTTGGGGCGCCATAGCGGCTGGTGGGCGAGGAGGAAGTCGTTCAGCGCCAGGAAGCGTTCAAGCAGGGCGGTTCCGGTGAGGATCATGGCGGGAGATCCAGCCCTCCGGGGGAGGAGGGCTATTTCGTTAGCGGCCTTGGCAGGCGTCGACGCGCAGCTTGCGCTCTAGCAGCTTGAAGGCGTTGATTAGAACGAAAGTGATCGCTAGGTAGAACAAAGCTGCGGTGAAGAAGAACTCCATACTGACGTAGGTGCGGGCATTGAGGGTGCGCGCCATGCCGGTCAGTTCCAGTAGAGTTACTGTGCTGGCCAGGGCGCTGGCCTTGAGCATCAGGATCACCTCGTTGCTGTAGGCTGGCAGGCCGATACGCGCGGCGCGCGGCAGGATGATGTAAATCATCGCCTGTGCTCGCGACATGCCCAGTGCGCGGGCGGCTTCGACCTCGCCGGGCGGCACGGCCTGAATGGCGCCGCGCAGGATTTCGGCGATGTAAGCGGTGGTGTGCATGGTCATGGTGATCACCGCGCACCAGTATGGGTCGCGCAAGTAGGGCCACAGTGGTCCCTGGCGCACGGCGTCGAACTGAGCGAGGCCGTAGTAGACCAGGAATAGCTGTACCAGCATGGGGGTGCCACGGAAGAAGAAGATGTAGCCATAGGGTAAGGCGCGCACGTACCAGTGCCGGGAGGCGCGGGCTATGCCCATCGGCAGCGCCAGGATCAGTCCGGCGATAACGGCCACCGCTAGCAACTCGATGGTCAGCAATGCGCCCTCGAACATCTTCGGCAAGTACTTGAGTATCAGCTCCCAATTCATTGGCTGCTCCTTGCGAATCCGCGCTTGGCTTTTTTCTCAAGGAAATGCAGGCCGACCATGGCGATTATGGTTAGCCCCAAATAAATGAGGGCTGCGACCAAGTAGAAGGTCATTGGATTCTTGGTGGCGGTCACAGCAATCTGTGCCTGGCGCATGATCTCGGTCAGACCCACTACTGAGACCAGGGCGGTGTCTTTCATCAGAATCATGAACAGGTTGCCCAGGCCGGGCAGGGCGATACGCCACATCTGCGGCAGGATCAGCTTCCACAGGATGCGTATTTTGGACATGCCGAGGGCCATGCCGGCCTCGCGGTGGCCCTTGGGGATGGCGAGGATGGCGCCGCGGAATACCTCGGTGGCATAGGCGCCGAAACACAGGCCGAGGGCGATAGTGCCGGCGGCGAAGGGATTTAGTTCCAGGCTGCCAACGCCTAGGCTTTCGCCGAGCGCGCGAAGCACGTTCACGGTGCTGAAGTAAATCAGCAGTACCCAGAGCAGCTCGGGTACACCGCGCACGATGGTGGAGTAAGTACCGCCAAGCCATTGCAGCGGCTTGTACGGAGAAGTCTTGGCCAGGGCGCCGAGCAGTCCGAGCGCCAGGCCGAGGCACAGGGCGGACAGGGCCAGCTGGATGGTCATCAGCGTGCCGGCGGCGAGGGCGGGGCCGAAGCCGTGTAGGTCTAGGGTCATCTGAGGGCTACTGCAGAAGGACTGGCGCCGCCCAGGTGGGCGGCGCTAGCCGGTTGCATCAGTAGATGCTGAACGGGAAGTACTTGTCGTTGATCTTCTTGTAGGTGCCGTCTTCGACGATGCCTTTCAGGGCGGTGTTCAGCTTCTCGCGCAGCGGATCGTTCTTGCGCACGGCAATGGCGATCTTGTCGTTGTCGAATACAGGGTCGCCCTTGAACTCGAAGTCCTTGCCGGCGTCGCTCTTCAGCCATTCCCAGTTGACGAACTTGTCGGCCAGCACGCCGTCGAGGCGGCCAGAGGACAGGTCGAGGTAGGCGTTTTCCTGGGTGTCGTAAAGCTTGATTTCGACGGTGTCAGCCAGGTTGTCTTCCAGCCAGGTGCCGGCGATGGTGGCGCGCTGGGCGCCGATCACCTTGCCTTTCAGGCTGGCCTTGTCGGCTTTCAGGTCGCTGCTCTTCGGCGCGATGAACTGCAGCTTGTTGGTGTAGTAGGGATCGGTGAAGTCGACGGCCTGCTTGCGCTCTTCGGTGATCGACATGGAGGCGGCCAGGAAGTCGAACTTCTTGGCGTTCAGGGCCGGGATGATGCCGTCCCAGTCGGAAGTGACCACTTCGCACTCGGCGCCCATCTTGGCGCACAGGGCCTGGGCGATTTCCACATCGAAGCCGCCGACCTGGCCGCTGGCGTCGATCAGGTTGAAGGGCGGGTAGGCGCCTTCGGTACCGATCTTCAGTTTGTCAGCGGCTACCGCCTGGGCACCGAAGGCCAGGGTGG
This sequence comes from Pseudomonas sp., assembly GCA_038147895.1. GTDB lineage: Bacteria > Pseudomonadota > Gammaproteobacteria > Pseudomonadales > Pseudomonadaceae > Aquipseudomonas. The sequence goes on along the minus strand of JAYQUJ010000022.1, from coordinate 32,276 downwards.
CGGCTGCGGCCAGCAGGATCTTCTTATAGTTGTGCATGCGTGATTGCTCCGTTTTTCAGTGATTGCTGGACATGAATTGTTTACAGCGAGCCGATTGCGGGTTGGTGAAGACCTGTTCGGGCGGACCCTGCTCTTCAACCAGGCCCTGATGGAGGAACACTACTTCGCTGGAGACCTGACGGGCGAAATTCATCTCGTGGGTGACCAGCAGCATGGTGCGGCCCTCATCGGCCAATGCGCGGATCACATTAAGCACTTCCTGTACCATTTCCGGGTCGAGGGCCGAAGTTGGCTCGTCGAACAGGATCACCTTGGGCTGCATGGCCAGGGTACGGGCGATGGCGGCGCGCTGTTGCTGGCCGCCGGAAAGCTGGTTGGGGTAGACGTGGCGCTTGTCGGCGATGCCGACCTTGGCCAGCAGCGCCTCGGCTACCTCGGTGGCCTCGGCCTTGCTCTGGCCGAGCACGCGGCGCGGTGCTTCGATGATGTTGTCGAGCACGCTCATGTGCGGCCACAGATTGAAATTCTGGAAAACGAAGCCGATCTCGCTGCGCAGGCGATTGATCTGCTTGTTGTCGGCGGCGATCAGCTCGCCGTTCTTTGCTGCTTTCAGCTTGAGCTCTTCGCCGGCCACCAGGATCTGACCCTGGTGCGGGTTCTCCAGCAGGTTGATGCAGCGCAGGAAGGTGGACTTGCCGGAGCCGGAGGAGCCGAGGATGGAGATCACGTCGCCGTCGCGTGCGGTCAGTGAGATGCCCTTGAGCACTTCGAGGTCGCCGTAGCGTTTGTGCAGGTTGCGGATTTCCAGCGCGGGCGTTGCCTCGGCCATGGGGGTTCCTCTTCTTATACGGATGCGCTCCGGCGGCTGGGGTCTTCCTGACGTGCCGGTGAACCTAGCATAGCGCCAGCATCAGAGCCAAGCCGGTGGCGGCCTGTGCATGGCACTGTCGGTGCTGGTTGTCGCATCGTGACAGTTGCGTGTCGCGCCCGTACACAAAGGCTGCGTATGGCACGAAAGACGGACAAAGAAAAACCCCGAGGAATCGCTTCACTCGGGGTTTTCGGTATTAGTGGTGCCCAGGGACGGAATCGAACCGCCGACACGGGGATTTTCAATCCCCTGCTCTACCGACTGAGCTACCTGGGCAACGGGGCGCTATTAAACGGATTTGGCCGGGTAGTGTCAAGCAAGGGAATGAAAAAAATTTCAGTACAAACGGGAGGTTACGGAATTTCAGCGGCAGCCGGTGTTTGGCTGCCGGGTTCGAGGGGCTGGTTGCGACTGCCGCAGGGCGGTCGCGGCCAAGGCCCCTCCTACAAGTGCTTAGGCGCTTGGTGGTACGTAGCCGTCGGCCTGGGCGTAGTCCTGGCCGGAGAAGAACTTGTCCATCTCGGTTTGCAGAAACTTGCGATCCTCGGCGTTCATCATGTTCAGCCGGCGTTCGTTGATCAGCATGGTCTGGTGCGCCTGCCACTCTTCCCAGGCCTTCTTCGATACGTTGTCGTAGATGTCCTGGCCCTTGGCGCCGGGGTAGGGCGGGCGATCGAGGCCGGGCAGTTCCTCGTTGTATTTGCGGCAGTGGACGGTACGACTCATGAGGCTTCTCCTGCATTCAATTCTTGCGCGGCTCGTTTAAGGAGCTTCTTCACCGGGGCGGCCAGGCCCAGGCGCGGCGGGCTGGCGAGGTTATACCAGAGCCAGTCGCCCTCGGCCACGGCGGCTCCCGGCTGCTCCACGCGCACCAGCCAGGGTTCGATAGCCAGTTGGAAGTGGCTGAAGGTATGGGTCAGCCCGGCCAGTGCCTGGCGCTCGCCAAGCTGCAGGGCGTGCTGGTCAGCCAGGGCGTCGAGGGCGCCGAGGTCGTCCAGTTCCGGCAGGCTCCACAGGCCGCCCCACAGGCCGCTGGAGGGGCGCCGGTAGAGCAGGATGGCACCTTCGGCATTGGCCAGCAGCGGCATCAGCGTACGTTTCTGTGGCAGAGCCTTGCGCGGCTTGGGCTCGGGGAAGTCGCTTTCGCGGCCGAGCAGATGGGCGCGGCAGCCGTCGCGCACCGGGCACAGCAGGCAGCTGGGCTTGCTGCGGGTACAGAGGGTGGCACCGAGGTCCATCATCGCCTGGGTGTAGTGGTTGACCCGTTCATGCGGGGTCAGCTGCTCGGCCAGTTGCCACAGCTGTTCGGCGACCTTGGGCTCGCCCGGATAGCCTTGCTGGGCCTTGTAGCGGGCCAGCACGCGCTTGACGTTACCGTCGAGTATCGGTGCGCGCAGGCCCATGCTCAGGCTGGCGATGGCGCCGGCGGTGGAGCGGCCGATACCGGGCAGCTCGGCGAGTGCTTCGACCGAGCGCGGAAATTCGCCGCCATGCTGCTCGACCACCGTTTTCGCCGCCTTGTGCAGGTTGCGCGCACGGGTGTAGTAGCCGAGGCCGGTCCACAGGTGTAGCACTTCGTCCTCGGGCGCTTCGGCCAGCGCCTGCACGCTTGGCAGGGCTTCCATGAAGCGGTCGAAGTAGCCGAGTACGGTGCTGACCTGGGTCTGCTGCAGCATGATCTCGGAGACCCACACCCGGTACGGGGTGATGCCCTGTTGCCAGGGCAGGTCCTTGCGTCCGTGCTGGTCATACCAGGCCAGCACGGCGCCGTTGAATTGCTCGGGGGTCATCGGTTGAACAGGCCCTTGAGCGCGTCCTTGAGTTCCGGGCTGACCTTGTCGCCGAGCTTCTCTTCGATCTTTTCGCTGAGTTTGTCGCCGGCCAGTTTGGCGGCCACCTTGGTCAGGCCTTCCTTGTCCACGCGGCAGGCCTTGGCACCCAGCTCCAGTGGGCCGCGGCAGCGCAGCGGCCATTCGAGGCCGACATAGCGCTCGTTGACCTGGCAGGCCGGGTCCGGCATGGCGCTCTTGTCGCCCTCGATGATGATGCCGACGCGGTAGTCCATGCCCAGCACGCGCAGGTCGACGTCGCCGTGGCCGTTGACGGTCAGGCCGGGAATACGTGCCTTGAGGTCGGGGTTGCTGGCGACGCCATTGGTGAAGTTCAGGCTGCCGCGCAGCTCCTCGAAGGGGGTGTCCTTGCCGCGTTGCTCGCCGGACAGTGACTTGCGGTTGAGGGTGGCGATGCCCTGGCACAGCTGCTGCTCCAGGTTGGCGTCGACCAGTACGCCATCGCTCAGGCTGAAATTGGCCTTGCCGGTGAGGGCGTCGACCCAGGCTTTCTGACTGTTGCCCTGGGTACGCACGTCGGCGCTGAGATCAAGCTTGCCGCGCAGCGGCGCTTTCTCGCCCTGGGCTTCGATCAGTTTTTCCACGGGGATGCGCTTGAGCTGCTTGCGTGCGGTGAGCAGTGGCACGGCCGGGCGCGCATCGAGTTGCGAGGTGGCGTTGAACTCGCCGCCGTACAGCTCGCCACGCAGCTCCTGCAGGCTGAGCAGGCCGGCTTTGGCGGTGGCCTTGAGGCTGGCATTCTCCAGCGGCAGCTTGTCGATGGTCAGCTGGCCGATGCCGAGATCGGCCTGCACGTCGAGCTTGCGCAGGGTATCCAGCGGCAGCATGGGCGTGCTGCTCCAGGCCTGCTGGGTCGGTGCGTCCGGCAGTGGTGTGCTGCCGCTCTTGCCGGCGGCGGCGACGGTCTGCTTGACCTCGTTCTTGCGTGCGGCGCCGGCGCTGGCGTCCTTGTCTTCCGGCGGCAGGTAGCGGTCAAGGTCGAGCTTGTCGCCCTTGAGCTGTACGCGCAGGGCCTGCTTGGCCAGGTCGGTGACGGCCAGCTTGCCGCTGAAGCTGCTGTCGTCGAGCTTCAGGGCCAGGTCGTCGAGGCTGATGCTGTTCGGTGTGCCGCCCAGGCGAGTGGACAGCTCGAAGCGGCTCAGGGTGCTCTGGTCGCGCATCGCTGGCAGGGCCACGCCGAGGCCGTCGAGAAACTCGCGCAGGTTGAACTGGGCGACGGACAGGCTGCCTTCGAGCTTGGCGGTCTTGTCCAGGTCGCGCAGCTTGAGCTCGCCGAGGGCGCGCAGCTGGTTGGCGGACAGCTTGATGCCAGTCCATTCGGCCACCTGTGCCGATTGGTCGAGCAGCAGCTGACCCTGGCTGGAGAAGGTCAGGGTCTTGCCGTTGAGCGGCTCGCCGGAGGCCTCGCCGGCCAGCTTGATGTCCTGCAGCTGGTAGCGTTTGAGGGCGCGGTCGAAGCGCAGCAGGCCTTCCAGCTCGGTCTTGGCGCGCAGTACCGGCTGGTTGCTGCCGAGGAAGGCGAGCAGCTTGATCGGGATATCGGCGCTCTCGCGGATGGCGCCGGTGCTCAGCTCGATGCCTTCGGCGCTGAACTGCTGGCCGCTCTGCTCGTCGTGATAGTCGACGCGCGAGTTGCTCACGGTGAGGCTGTCGATATCCAGCTTGAGCGGCTGGCCGCTTTCGTCGGTGGTTTGCGCAACCGGCTCGTCAGGCTGGGCGGGAGCCTTCGACTCGGCGCCGTTGCCGGGCTGTTCGGCCTGGCGACCGACGCCTTCCCAATTGCCGCGGCCCTGTTTGTCGCGCTGCAGGGTCAGGTCGAGACCGTCGACGCGAATGTCGCTCATCTGCACTTCCTTGCGCAGCAGTGGCAGCACGCGCACGGACAGGCCGATCAGGCGCAGGTCGGCGAAGGGTTTGTCCGGGGTGTCGGCGCTGGCCAGGGTGGCATCGGTCAGCTCCAGGCCGAGCCAGGGGAACAGGCTCCAGCCGATGTCGCCCTTGAGCTGCAGTTCGAGATTGGCCTTGTCGCGGGCCAGTTGCTGGATCTCGTCCTTGTAGTCGTTGGGGTCGAACAGATGGGTCAGGGCGAAGCCGAGACCGATGATGATCAGCAACAGGCCGAGTAGTAGCAGACCCAGAATCTTGCCGAAGGCTTTCATGGACCAGTCCTTGTGTGGGGTTCTTTTATGACCGGCGGGAGTATAACGCCGTCGCCGGTGGCGCGACGGTGAGCCGCAGGGTGGTGGCAGGGGTTTGGATAGCGCTGTCCGCGAGCGGTTCCCCTGGGTTTGGCATCCGGGGCAGGCAGGCCTGGCGGCTGCGGCCCATCCGCCGCGGGGCATTTGGGTTTAGGCTGGCGGCATAACAACGAGATTCGCCGAGGTTGCGATGAATGTGGTGGTGATGGCCGTGCCGCTGTACATCCTGCTGATTCTGCTGGAGCTCGCCTACGAGCGCTGGAGCGGGCGCCACACCTATCGCCTGGCCGATGCCGTCACCAGTATCGACACCGCCGTGCTGCGCGTGCTGCTGGAGGGGCCGCTGCGCCTGCTGCTGGTGATTCCCTACGCCTGGCTGTACGAGCATGCGCGGTTGTGGACGCTGGACCCGACCTCGCCTATGACCTGGCTGCTTGGTTTCGTTGCCGTGGATTTCTGCTTCTACTGGGCTCATCGCAGCCTGCATGGCTACAACCTGTTGTGGGGCGCGCACCAGCCGCATCACTCTAGCGAGGACTTCAATCTGTCCACCGCCTTGCGCAAGGGCGCCTTCCAGACCGCCTTCGACTGGCCCTTCTACCTGCCGCTGGCGCTGCTCGGCCTGCCGCTGCCGCTGTTTCTGCTGCTGCTCGGCGTGCAGCTGGTCTACCAGTTCTGGATTCACTCGCAGCATATCGGCCGCCTGGGCGTGCTGGAGTGGTTCATGGTCACGCCGAGCAATCACCGCGTGCACCATGGGCAGAACGACTACTGCATCGACAGGAACCACGGCGGCGTATTCATCGTCTGGGATCGCCTGTTCGGCACCTTTGCCGACGAGGCCGAGCCGGTGCGCTATGGCGTGACCACCCCGGTGCGCACCTTCGATCCGCTGCGCCTGCAGTTTTCCTGGTGGCGCCTGCTGTGGGCCGATGTTGTGGCCACGCGTTCATGGTGGGACAAACTGCGCCTGTGGTGGATGCCCACCGGCTGGCGCCCGGCGGATGTGGCAGATCGCCCCTGGCCGCAAATGGGCGCGGAAATCTTTGATCGCGCCTGTCCGCCCGCCATCAAGTGCTATGCCTTCGCCCAGTTTTTGCTGATCAACGGTCTGGCCCTGGGTTACCTGGCTGCGGTCAAGCAGGTTGACCTGTGGTGGCCGCTGTTCGGCCTGGCGCCGTTGATCGTACTGGGCTGTGTCAGTCTCGGTCGCCTGTTCGAGGGGCGTGCCAGCATGTTCTGGCTGGAGGCGGGTAGGTTGCTGTTGCTGGCCGTGCTGGCGCTGACCTGGGGTACGTGGCTGGCGCCGGGGCAGTGGCTGCTGGGCGCGATCCTGGCCAGCCTCTGTATTGTTAGCCTGCTATGGCTGACCTGGCTGGCGGCGCGCCCGGTGGAGCTTCGGGCCGGGTGACGGGGGCGTGGTCTGGCGCTGGGTTTCGGCGCTGCGCGCCTCTACGCCAGCCTACGAGCTGCGCTGAGGCTAGTGTCCCAAATGCGTAGGCTGGGTAGAGCACCACGAAACCCAGCGGTTTCTGTCTGCCGCCGGTTATCGCTAGCTGCGCCGACCGCGCGGCGGTGTTGCTACCGCGCAAATTACGCCGGCAGAGGCAGGTGCAATCTGCATTGCCAGCTGCAATCGTCCCGATAGCCCGCGCGCCGACCACCGCTGGTAGCCGCGCAGGGTGCGGCCCGCCTATAATGTCGGCCTTTTTCCGTCAGTAGCCTGTGGAGCTGGAGATGGCCGAACGTACGGCATCCGTCGAGCGCAACACCCTGGAGACCCAGATCAAGGTCTCGATCAACCTGGATGGCACCGGCAAGGCCAAGTTCGATATTGGCGTGCCGTTCCTTGAGCACATGCTCGACCAGATCGCCCGTCACGGCCTGATCGACCTGGATATCTACTGCAAGGGCGACCTGCATATCGACGACCACCACACCGTGGAAGACGTCGGCATCACCCTCGGCCAGGCCTTCGCCAAGGCCGTCGGCGACAAGAAGGGCATGACTCGCTACGGCCACTCCTACGTCCCGCTGGATGAGGCGCTGTCGCGTGTGGTGATCGACTTCTCCGGTCGCCCCGGCCTGCAGATGCACGTGCCGTTCACCCGCGCGGTGGTTGGCGGCTTCGACGTGGACCTGTTCCAGGAATTCTTCCAGGGCTTCGTCAACCACGCCCTGGTCAGCCTGCACATCGACAACCTGCGTGGCACCAACACTCACCACCAGATCGAGACCGTGTTCAAGGCCTTCGGTCGCGCCCTGCGCATGGCTGTCGAGCTGGACCCGCGCATGGCCGGGCAGATGCCGTCGACCAAGGGCTGCCTGTAAATGCAGACAGTTGCAGTAATCGACTATGGCATGGGCAACCTGCACTCGGTGGCCAAGGCCCTGGAGCACGTTGGCGCCGGCCGGGTGATCGTCACCAGCGACGCCAATGTGATCCGCGAGGCCGACCGTGTGGTGTTCCCCGGCGTCGGTGCGATCCGCGACTGCATGGCCGAGATCAAGCGCCTGGGCTTCGACGCCCTGGTGCGCGAAGTCAGCCAGGATCGTCCGTTCCTCGGCATCTGCGTCGGCATGCAGGCGCTGCTGGAGCGCAGTGAGGAGAACGGCGGAGTCGACTGCATCGGCCTGTTCCCCGGGCAGGTGCGCTTCTTCGGCAAGGATCTGCATGAAGACGGCGAGCATCTGAAGGTGCCGCACATGGGCTGGAACGAAGTGCAGCAGAGCGTCGATCACCCGCTCTGGCACGAGATTCCGGACATGGGCCGCTTCTACTTCGTGCACAGCTATTACATCGAGGCCGGCAACCCGGCGCAGGTGGTCGGTCGCGGCCACTACGGCAAGGACTTCGCCGCGGCACTGGCCGAGGGCTCGAAGTTCGCCGTGCAGTTCCACCCGGAGAAGAGCCATAGCCACGGCCTGCAGCTGCTGCAGAATTTCGTTGGCTGGGATGGCCGCCGCTAAATGAGCCGGGGCAAGAAGGCCGCGCTGCTGGAGCTCGAAGGCGCCCAGCAACAGGCTGCCTTGCAGGTGCTGCAGCGCTTTCTGGAAGACCGTTTCGAGCTCGAACTGGGCTCGTTCGAGGTGCAGGAAGTGCTCGACCTGATCTCCCGCGAGATCGCCCCGCACTACTACAACAAGGCGATTGCCGACACCCAGGTGTTGTTGGCTGATCGCTTCGCCAGCCTGGAGAGCGACCTGTGGGCGCTCGAAAAGGCCTGACGCCACCGAATCACGAATTGAGCAGGTTCAAGCGATGCTGATTATCCCCGCTATCGATCTGAAAGACGGCGCCTGCGTGCGCCTGCGCCAGGGCCGCATGGAAGACTCCACCGTATTCTCCGACGACCCGGTGAGCATGGCCGCGAAGTGGGTTGAGGGCGGCTGCCGCCGTCTGCACCTGGTCGACCTCAACGGCGCCTTCGAAGGCCAGCCGGTCAACGGCGAGGTGGTCACCGCCATCGCCAAGCGCTACCCGACTCTGCCGATCCAGATCGGTGGCGGCATCCGCACCCTGGAAACCATCGAGCACTACGTACGCGCTGGCGTCAGCTACGTGATCATTGGCACCAAGGCGGTGAAAGAGCCGGAATTCGTCACCGAGGCGTGCAAGGCCTTCCCGGGCAAGGTCATCGTCGGCCTGGACGCCAAAGACGGCTTCGTCGCCACCGACGGCTGGGCTGAAGTCAGCTCGGTGCAAGCCACCGATCTGGCCAAGCGTTTCGAGGCCGACGGCGTTTCCGCCATCGTTTATACCGACATCGCCAAAGACGGCATGATGCAGGGCTGCAACGTCGAGGCCACCGCGGCCCTGGCCGCCGCCAGCCGCATTCCGGTGATCGCCTCCGGCGGCATCCACAACCTCGGCGATGTCGAGAAGCTGCTGCTGGCCCGTTCGCCCGGCATCATCGGCGCCATCACCGGCCGTGCCATCTACGAAGGCACCCTGGACGTGGCCGAGGCGCAGGCCTTCTGCGACAACTTCAAGGGCTGAGGGCTGCTGACATGGCGCTAGCGAAACGCATCATCCCTTGTTTGGACGTGGACAACGGCCGCGTGGTCAAGGGCGTCAAGTTCGAGAACATCCGCGACGCCGGCGACCCGGTGGAGATCGCTCGCCGCTACGACGAGCAGGGCGCCGACGAGATCACCTTCCTCGACATCACCGCCAGCGTCGATGGCCGCGACACCACTCTGCACACGGTGGAACGCATGGCCAGCCAGGTATTTATCCCGCTGACCGTGGGTGGTGGCGTGCGCACCGTGCAGGACATACGCAACCTGCTCAACGCCGGTGCGGACAAGGTGTCGATCAACACCGCCGCGGTGTTCACCCCGGAATTCGTCGGCGAGGCTGCCGACCGCTTCGGTTCGCAGTGCATCGTCGTCGCCATCGACGCCAAGCGAGTCGCGCCCGGGCGCTGGGAAATCTTCACCCACGGCGGACGCAAGCCGACCGGCCTGGATGCGGTCGAGTGGGCGAAGAAGATGGAAGGTCTGGGCGCCGGCGAGATCCTGTTGACCAGCATGGATCAGGACGGTGTGAAGAGCGGCTACGACCTCGGTGTGACCCGCGCCATCAGCGAGGCCGTGGGAATTCCGGTGATCGCATCTGGCGGTGTCGGCAATCTGGAGCACCTGGCGGCCGGTATCATTGAGGGCAAAGCCGATGCAGTGCTGGCGGCCAGCATCTTCCACTTTGGCGAGTACAGCGTGCCTGAGGCAAAGGCCTATCTGGCCAGTCGCGGCATCGTGGTGCGCTGAGCGGCATCACGCCTGTGCGCAAGTCGCCAGCACGGCGACAGGGGCCTGGATAAACTTGCGCCCCCTCGGCCCGTCCCCTTCCGGACGGGCCTCTCTCTATATGTGACAAGGAGTTCCTGATGTTTTTGCCCAGACTGCTGGCAGCATTGCTGCTGGCCGGGGTTTCTATTGCCCGTGCCGACTCGCTGGTGTTGCTGACTGAGAACCTGCCGCCATTCAACATGGCGCTGAACGGCAGCAATTTCGCCCGCGACCAGGGGATCGGCGGTATCAGCTCCGAGACCCTGCGCCTGGTATGTCAGCGCGCCGGGGTCGAGTGCCAGCAGATTCTGCGTTTCCCCTGGCAGCGGGTGTATGACCAGGCGCTGCAGGAGCCCGGCTACGGCCTGTTCTCGGTAGCCCGCACAGCCGAGCGCGAGGCGCTGTTCAAGTGGGTCGGGCCGATCGCCAGTGAAGACTGGGTGCTGCTGGCGAGGGCCGATTCGCCGTTGGTGCTGGGTGGCCTGGAAGACGCGCGCAAGTACCGGCTGGGTGGTTATCAGGGCGATGCGCCCAGTCAGAAACTGGTGGATGCGGGGCTGGATGTGCAGCTGTCGCTATACGACCGCGACAATCCCGAGCGCCTGGCCAAGGGGCAGATTGACCTGTGGGTGACGTCGTCTGTTGCAGGGCAATACCTGGCGCGTCAGCAGGGGTATGCGGATTTTCGTGTGGCGCTGACCTTTGCCCGTGGCGATCTCTATCTGGCGCTCAACAAGGACACTCCGGATGCGCTGGTCGAGCGTTTGCGCCAGGCGCTCCAGCAATTGCGGAGTGAAGGCGCGCTGGAGGCTGTCGCTCATCAGTACTGATGAGTCGCACTGCGTGGTTCGCTTCTTGCGTGTTTATTGCGGCAACTCGACTGCCTGGGTAGATGCCAGACAGTCGCTGTGACCTGGCTCACGGCGAGCAAGTGCCCGCGTGGCACTATGCGCGCTCATCCTGACCGCCCGCAGAGGCGGCTGCCAGTAGCAGGAAACTGTCCACATAAACACCATTCTGGAGCTGTACTGCGATGTTGAAGTATCTGCGCAAGACGTTGTTCCTTGGTCTGCTCTGCCTGGCTGGCGGGGCCCACGCCGAGATTCCCGAAGACTACAAAGTGATTCTGCTGACGGAGAACTTCCCGCCATTCAACATGGCCATCGACGAGAAGAACTTCGCCCGCGATGAAAACATCGACGGTATCAGCGCCGATCTGGTGCGTGAGGTGTTCAAACGTGCCGGTATCGGCTACACCCTCAGCCTGCGTTTCCCCTGGGACCGCATCTACCGCCTGACCCTGGACAAGCCCAGCTATGGCTTGTTCTCCACCACCTACACCGAAGAGCGCAAGCCGCTATTCAAATGGGTCGGGCCGCTGGCCAAGAGCGAGTGGGTGCTGCTGGCCGCGCCTGACAGCAATATCCAGGTGAACAGCCTGGAAGAGGCGCGTCAGTACACCATCGGCGCCTACAAGAACGACGCCGTCAGCCAGCACCTGGAAAGCCAGGGGATGACCCCGATCAACTCCCTGCGCGACCAGGAGAACGTGGCCAAGCTGATGAGCGGCAAGATCGACCTGTGGGCCACCACCGATCCGGTCGGCCGCTACATCGCCCGCCAGGAAGGCGCCAGCGGCCTGAAGGTGGTGCTGCGCTTCAATGCTGCCGAGCTGTATCTGGCGCTGAACAAGGAAACGCCGGATGAAGTGGTCAGCCGCCTGCAGCAGGCGCTGGATGCGCTGCGCAGCGAAGGCTACGTCGACGAGATCACCAACAGCTACCTCTAAGCCAGGCCGGCTATTCTCCTGAGACACGTCCGCGGTGGCGCTTCGTGCTACCCTTCTGCGCCCCACGGACGGCAAGCCGATGCGTCGTGGCCTGACTTTCAAGGAACTCCATATGCTGTTGAAGCGACTGACTACGCTGCTGCTGGGTGCCGGCCTGCTATTTAGCGCCGCGGCCCGCGCCGAACTGCCTGAAGACTACAAGGTAGTGCTGCAAACCGAGAACTTCCCGCCCTACAACATGGCCACCAACGGCAAGAACTTCGCCCGCGAGGAGAATCTTGCCGGTATTGCTGTGGACGTGGTGCGCGAGACCTTCAAGGCGGCTGGCATTCCCTACACCATGACCCTGCGCTTTCCTTGGGCGCGGGTCTACAAGATGGCCCTGGAAACGCCGAACAATGGCGCTTTCGTGATGGCCAAATTGCCGGAGCGGGAAAAGCTGTTCAAATGGGTCGGTCCTATCGGTCCGGATGACTGGGTGATGCTGGCGCGTGCTGACAGCGACATCAATCTGATCAGCCTGGAGCAGGCCAAGTCCTATCGGGTCGGTGCCTACAAGGGCGATGCCATCGAAGAGCACCTGCTCAAGTCGGGGCTGCAGCCGATCAGCTCGCTACGAGACCAGGAGAACGCGCACAAGCTGCAGGAAGGCAAGATTGACCTGTGGGCCACTGGCGATCCTGCCGGTCGCTACCTGGCCAAGCAGGAAGGTGTGACTGGCCTGAAGACCGTGCTGCGTTTCGACAGCGCCGAGCTGTACCTGGCGCTCAATGCGGAAACCCCGGACGAGGTGGTCGAGCGCCTGCAGAAAGCGCTGGATGGTCTGCGTGCCAGCGGCGAAGTGGACAAGATCTTCCAGAAGTACGTCGACTAAAACCAGTCGGCCATGAAAAAGCCCGGGCATGCCCGGGCTTTTTTGTTGTGCCGTTGGCTCAGTTGCTGCGGGTGACGTTCAGACCCTTGAGCAGGTTGAGTGCCTGGCTCAGCTGATAGTCGTCGTCCTGCGGGCGCGGCTCTTTCTTTTTCTTGCTGCCGCTGGGCTTGTCCGCGCCGCCATTGCCATTGCCCAGGTGGCCGGCCAGGTCGGCTTCCTTGACCGTCTCGTCGCCCTGCTCGCGGGTAACCTTGGCGCGGGTGACTTCAATGTCCGGGACGATGCCCTGGGCCTGGATCGAGCGGCCGTTGGGAGTGAAGTACAGCGCCGTGGTCAGTTTCAGGGCGCGGTCATTGTTCAGCGGCAGCACGGTCTGTACCGAACCCTTGCCGAAGCTGTCGGTGCCCATCAGCACGCCGCGCTTGTGATCCTGCAGGGCGCCGGCAACGATCTCCGAGGCCGAGGCGCTGCCGCCGTTGATCAGCACCACCAGCGGCACGCCTTCGCTGGCGTCGGCCGGGTCGGCATTGAAGCGCAGCTCGGAGTTGGCGATACGGCCCTCGGTGTAGACGATCAGGCCCTTCTTGAGGAAGTGATCGGCCACTTCCACTGCGGCCTGCAGCACGCCGCCCGGGTTGTTGCGCAGGTCCAGCACCACGCCGCTGAGTTTCTTGCCGTTGTCCTTGCGCAGCTTGCCCAGGGCCTTGCCGACTTCGTCGCCGGTGTTGACCTGGAACTGGCTGATGCGAATCAGGCCGTAGCCGTCGTCGAGCAGCTGGCTCTTCACGCTCTTGACCTTGATCACCGCGCGGGTCAGTACCACGTCGAACGGCCGGCCGCCTTCGCGTACCAGAGTCAGGGTGATCTTGCTGCCGGCCTTGCCGCGCATCTTGTCCACCGCTTCCATCAGCGACAGGCCCTTGGTTGGCTGGCCGTCGATCTTGACGATCAGGTCGCCCGGCTGGATGCCGGCCTTGGAGGCGGGGGTGTCGTCGATGGGCGAAACCACTTTGACGAAGCCGTCCTCGGTGCCGACTTCGATACCCAGGCCACCGAACTCGCCGCTGGTGCTCTCCTGCAGCTCGGCGAAGGCCTCCGGCTCCAGGTAGGCGGAGTGCGGGTCGAGGTTGCTGAGCATGCCCTTGATGGCGTTTTCCAGCAGGGTCTTGTCGTCCACCGGCTCGACATAGGCGGACTTGATGCGGTCCATCACCTCGGCGAAGGTGCGCAGTTCATCCAGGGGCAGCGGCGCCTTGCCGGTTGCGGTAGGGGGTTCGACCGCGTCGTTGGCTGCCATGGCCGGGCCGCCAAACAGCAGGCCGATGGCCAGGGCGAGGGGGGTGAGGCGACGGAATTGCTGCATGTGAACTCCCAAAAGTGATCAAGCGCCGACAGCTATCCGGCTGTCATCCTTGCGCGCGGCACCATTGCGCCGGGTCGCTGGGGCGGCCCTGCTGGCGGATGGCGAAATACAGCGCCGGGGTGTCCTGGCCGCCGCTGGTACCGACTGTGGCGATGGCTTCACCGGCCTTGACGATATCGCCAGCGTCCTTGAGCAGGCTCTGATTATGGCCGTACAGGCTCAAATAGCCGTTACCGTGGTCGAGAATGACCAGAAGCCCGGCGCCACGCAACCAGTCGGCGAACACCACACGCCCGCCATGCACGGCATGCACCTGGCTGCCGGCGCTGGCGCCGATCAGCACGCCATCCCACTTGGCCCGTGAGTCGCCTGCGCGCGGGCTGCCAAAACGGGCGACCAGGCGGCCGTCGACCGGCCAGGGCAGTTTGCCTTTGGCCTTGGCAAAGGGGCCGCCGAAGTTGCCGCCGGTACTGGACACGCTCGGGCCTAGCGGTAACGGCTTGCTGTTCGGGTTGCGCGCCTGCTGCGCCTCAAGCGCGGCCAGGCGTCGTGCCTCCTCGGCCTCGCGCGCCTGGCGGGCGAGGGTTTCCTCGATGGTCTTGAGAACGCGCGCCAGCTCGATCTGTTCCTGCTCTTTGGCTTTGAGCTTGCGGTCGCCGGCACCGTATTCCTTGTTCAGCTTGGCCAGGGCCTGCTGACGTTCCTTGCGCGCGGCGGCGAGTTTTTCCTTGCGCTGGTCCAGCTCGCTCTTCTGCGCTTGCAGCTGGGCCTGCTGGCTACCGATCTCGGCTTCGATATTGGCCAGCTGGCGCAGGGTTTCGTTGAAGGCTTCGAGCTGCTCCAGGCGCGCCTTGCCCAGGTAGTCATAGTAGGTGAGGGTGCGTGAGAGCTGTTCCGGCTGCTGCTGGTTGAGCAGCAGGCGCAGCGGTTCCTGCTGGCCGCTCTGGTAGGCGGCGCGGGCCTGGATGGCGATCAGTTGCTGTTGCTCAAGGCGCGATTGCTGGAGTTTTTTTTTCTCCTGATCGAGGCGCTTGAGCTCTTCCTCGCTTTTCTGCAGGTCACCTTCGAGGCTGTCGACCTGCTTCTGCAGCTGACCCATCTCGGTTTCGCTGCGCTTGAGCTCCTGCTGCACGCTGGACTTCTCGCGCTGCAGCTTTTCCAGCATTTTTTTCAGCTCGGCGACGTCGGCGCGGGCAGCGTCGAGTTGCTTCTGGGTCTCGGCCTTCTGGTCGGCGAAGGTGGGCGCGGTCAGGCTGGCGAGCAGTACGAGGGCGAGGGCGCGGAGCATGCTGATGTGGCACCGGGTGCGGAGGGACGGCCTAGTATGCCCGTGGCGCTAGGCAAAAAAAACGCCCGCAGACGGTAGCCGGCGAGCGTTTCACGTATTGCCCTGGTTAAGAGTCTGTTCGCGACCTTTTAGGCGGGCTCTTATTGCAGTTGGACGATGGTCTTGCCGGTCATCTCCGCCGGTACCGGCATGCCCATCAGGGTCAGCAGGGTCGGTGCCACGTCGGCCAGCACGCCGCCAGCGCGGATACTTGCCGGGCGCTTGCCGACATAGATGAAGGGCACTGGCTCGCAGGTGTGTGCGGTGTGCGCCTGGCCGGTGCACTCGTCTTCCATCTGCTCGACGTTACCGTGGTCGGCGGTGATCAGCGCTTCGCCGCCGACCTTGTCCAGCGCCTCGACGATACGGCCGACGCAGCTGTCCAGGGTTTCCACGGCGGCGACCGCGGCGGCGAACACGCCGGTGTGGCCGACCATGTCGCCGTTGGCGTAGTTGACGATGATCACGTCATAACGCTGGTTTTCGATGGCGTCGACGATCTTGTCAGTGACTTCCGGTGCGCTCATCTCCGGCTTGAGGTCGTAGGTGGCGACGTTCGGCGACGGGATGAGGATGCGCTCTTCGCCGGCGAAGGGCTCTTCGCGGCCGCCGGAGAAGAAGAAGGTGACGTGGGCGTACTTCTCGGTCTCGGCAATGCGCAGCTGGGTCTTGCCGTTGTTGGCCAGGTACTCGCCGAGCACGTTGGTCAGCGCTTCCGGCTTGAATGCGCTGGGCGCCGGAATGCTGGCCGCGTACTGGGTCAGCATGACGAAGCCGGCCAGTTGCGGGGCGCGAGGGCGGGCGAATTCCTTGAAGTCGGCCTCGACGAAGGCGCGGCTCAGCTCGCGGGCACGGTCGGCGCGGAAGTTCATGAACACCACGGCATCGCCGTCTTCCACTTTCACCGGGGCGCCGATGGTGGTGGCTTTGACGAATTCGTCGCTCTCGCCACGCTCGTAGGCGGCGGCCAGACCTTCTACGGCGCTAGCGGCGTTGAACTGGCCCTGGCCGTCGACGATCAGGTTATAGGCCTGCTCGACGCGATCCCAGCGGTTATCGCGGTCCATGGCGAAGTAGCGGCCGGTGAGGCTGGCGATGCGGCCCTTGCCGAGCCTGGCGAAGGTGGCGTCGAGCAGCTCGATGGACGGTTGGGCGCTCTTCGGCGGGGTGTCGCGGCCATCGAGGAAGGCGTGCAGGTAGATCTTCTCGGCCCCGCGCTGGGCGGCCAGTTCGGCCATGGCGACCAGGTGATCCTGGTGGCTGTGGACGCCACCGTCGGAGAGCAGGCCGAGGATATGCACGGCCTTGCCGGCACCGACCGCCTTGTCCACCGCCTTAGTGATCTCGGCGTTGTCGAAGAACTCACCGTCGCGGATCGCCTTGGTCACCCGGGTGAAGTCCTGGTACACCACGCGGCCGGCGCCGAGGTTCATGTGGCCGACTTCGGAGTTGCCCATCTGCCCGTCCGGCAGGCCGACATCCATGCCCGAGCCTGAGATCAGGCCATGCGGGAAGGTCGCCCGCAGACGGTCATAAACCGGCGTATTGGCGGCGTGGATGGCGTTGTACTCCGGGTTGTCGCTGTGGCCGAAGCCATCGAGGATGATCAGAACCAGGGGTTTGGGCGTGGCGCTCATGCAGGCTCGCTCGCTGTGGTGATCAAAAAAGGTCGCGCATTTTAGCGGTGTAACGCCTGCGGCGTCACCGCCGGGCGGGGCTTGGCCGACCTGTGGGGCTGTGTATACTGGCCGCCATTTTAAGGCTTTGGAACCCCGCGATGTTGGCTCACCTGATTGAATTTGCCACTAACCACTATGCATTGAGCGGTACTTTTGCCGTGCTGCTGGTACTGCTGATCGTTAGCGAACTGCGCAAGGGTGGCAAAAGCCTGTCCAGTCGCGAGCTGACTGCTCTGGTCAACGCCGACCAGGGCCTGGTGCTGGATGTCCGCAACAACAAGGACTTCGCCTCCGGCCACATCGTCGACGCACTGAACATCCCCTATGAAAAGCTCGGCAGCCGCATGAGCGAGCTGGAGAAGCACAAGGCCAAGACCATCATCGTGGTCGACGCTCTGGGCCAGCACGCCGGCGGCGTTGCCCGTGACCTGCAGAAGGCTGGCTACACCGCCGCCAAGCTCGGCGGTGGCATCGCTACCTGGCGCGGCGACAACCTGCCCGTGGTCAAGTGACATGGCTGAAGTGGTCGTCTACTCCAGCGCCTGGTGCCCGTACTGCATCCGCGCCAAGCAGCTGTTGAGCAGCAAGGGCGTGGCCTTTCGCGAAATCAGCGTCGACGGCCAACCTGATGTCCGCGCCGAAATGACCCGCAAGGCCGGGCGCACCTCGGTGCCACAGATCTGGATCGGTGCCACCCACGTCGGTGGCTGCGACGACCTTTATGCCCTGCAGCGCGCCGGCAAGCTCGACGCCCTGCTGCAGTCCTGAACCCTTTCAGAAACCCGTAAACAAGAAGATCCGCCATGACCGAACAAGCAAATAACGGTGCCGCCCAGGCCGAACAAGGCGCGCAATTCTCCCTGCAGCGCATCTACGTGAAGGACCTGTCCTTCGAAGCGCCGAAGAGCCCGGAAATCTTCCGCCAGGAGTGGGCGCCGAGCGTCGCGCTGGATCTGAACACCAAGCAGAAGCCGCTGGAAGGTGACTTCCACGAAGTGGTGCTGACTCTTTCCGTGACCGTGAAGACCGGTGAAGAGATTGCCTTCATCGCCGAAGTGCAGCAGGCCGGTATCTTCCTGATCAAGGGCCTGGACGCTGCGTCCATGAGCCACACTCTCGGCGCGTTCTGCCCGAACATCCTGTTCCCCTATGCCCGTGAAACCCTGGACAGCCTGGTAATCCGTGGCTCGTTCCCGGCGCTGATGCTGTCGCCGGTGAACTTCGACGCCCTGTACGCCCAGGAACTGCAGCGTCAGCAGGCCACTGCTCAGGCCTGATTGCCTGTGCATACAAAAAAGCCGCCTTCGGGCGGCTTTTTCGTTTTCAGGAGCCGGCGAAGCCGAGCTGGCGCCAGCCTTCGTAGACCACCACGGCTACCGCGTTGGACAGGTTGAGGCTGCGGCATTCCGGGCGCATGGGCATGCGCAGGCGTTGCTCATCGGGAAACTGGGCCAGCACGTCGGCAGGTAGGCCGCGACTCTCCGGTCCGAACAGAAACATATCGCCTTCGCGATATTCCATTTGTGCGTAGCTGTGGCTAGCCTTGGTGGTGAACGCCAATATCCTGGCGGGCGAAACTTGTGTGATACAGTCGGCCAATGAATGATGGCGCTTTAATGTCGCGTATTCGTGGTAGTCCAGGCCGGCGCGCCGCAGGCGCTTGTCGTCCAGCTCGAAGCCCAGGGGCTCGATCAGATGCAGGTGGCAGCCGGTATTGGCACACAGGCGGATGATGTTGCCGGTATTAGGGGGAATCTCCGGCTGGAACAGGACGACGTGAAACATTGATTGGGCTCAGGCTGGTCAGTGTTCGACATTCTACAATGCTCCGTAATCGACCCGCCCAGTGAAGGTGTGGCGATACGAGGGTTGCAGGGGGAAGGCCGTTGGTGTGGTTCGCGAGAAAAAGAACAACAGCGGGCGGGTTGCTGGGTATCGAAACCGGCCCTGAGGGTATCGCCCTGGCCCGGGTGCAGCAGGTGCCTGGTGAGGCGCCGCGACTGCTCGACTGCCTGTTCCGCAAGGCTGCTCCGGCCGAACAGCCTGCGCTGCTGAAAAGCCTGGTGGCAGAGCGAGGCCTGGCCGATGTGCCGGTCAATCTGGTGCTGCACCCGGCCACCTACCAGATGCTCCTGCTCGATGCTCCCGATGTGCCCGCCGAAGAGCTGCGTGATGCCATGCGCTGGCGGATCAAGGACCTGATCGCCGAGCCTATCGATCAGGTCGTAGTGGATGCCTTCTGTCTCCCCGAAGATGCCTATCGCGGCCGCTCACGCATGGCCTATTGCGCCGTGCTGGGCAAGGCGCGCATGCAGGCGCTGGGGGATCTGGTCGAGCAGGCCGGACTGCATCTGCACAGCATCGATATCACTGCGATGGCCTTTCGCAACCTCGGCCTGCTGGCCGGGGCGGACAACATGAACATCGCCCTGCTGCGCCTGCGCGCCAGCGAGGGACTGATCTGCGTGCAGAATGGCGCCGACCTGTACATGGTTCGGCGTATCGAGCAGGGCCTGGAGTCGGCCCATGACGACTACGGCGCCGTGACTCTGGAGATCCAGCGTTCGCTGGATTACTTCGAGAGCCAGCTGGGCAAGGGCTATATCAATCGCTTGCTGCTGTTGCCAACCAAGCGCGAGGGTGCGGCCGCTCTGCAGGCTCTGAGCGCCGGCCTGGCGGTTAAACTGCAGGCGCTGGATCTGCGAGAGCTGTTTCCGGGGCAGGCCTGCGCCGAACTGGAGCCTGCCGAGCAGGCCTACTGCATGGCGGCCGTTGGCGCGGCGCTGCGCCAGGAGGCGCCGTAATGCAGAACCTCAACCTCTATCAGGTCGAGCGCCAGCGACGTACCGGCCCACAGCGGGTGCAGTTGCTGGGTGGCCTGTGTCTGCTGTTGGCGCTGTGTCTGCTGCATGGCGCCTGGCAGGGCTGGAAGCTGCACCGTGCCGGGCAGCAGTTGGCCCTGGCCGAGTTGAATGCCCAGGAACAGGAAACGCGCCTGGAGGCACTGAAGGCCGGTTTTGTCGAGCCAACGCTGGATCAGAGCCTGCCGGCAGAGCTGGCTGCCCGCGAGGCGGATAATCGTCAGCTGCAGCGCCTGCTCGCCTACCTGCAAGCGTTGGCCAGCCAGCAAGGCGCGGGGTTCGTCGCGCCACTGAAGGCGCTGGCCGAACATCATCCCCAGGAGCGTCTGTGGCTCAATGGCATTCACCTGAGCGACGGCGGCGCGCAATTGCGCCTGCAAGGGCGTAGCCAGGGCCAGGAGTTGCTGCCGCGCTACCTCGATGCGCTGGGTCGCAGTCCGGTTTTCAAAGGGCGCGAGTTCGCCCGTCTTGATGTACAGCGCGGTGAGGACAAGCTGTTCGATTTCGACCTGTCGTCGCGCTCCGCCGAGCAGGAGAAAGCCGATGAATAAGTGGCTGCAGCGCTGGCAGGCCCTGGCACCACGCGAGCAGTGGCTGACCTACGGCGTTGCCGTGGCTGTGCTCGGCATGCTCTATCTGCTGTCGATTGGCGATCCGTTGGCAGCCAAGGTGGCACGTCAGGAGGCAGCGGTGCGCATGGCGCAGGCGCGTTCTGCCGAGGCCGCCGCCGGCCTGGCCGATCTGCAGGCTCGACTGGCCGCCGACCCCAATATTCCCTATCGCAGTGCATTGCTAGCCACTGCGGCCAGTCGCGAGGAGCTGATTCAGCAGATCGACACGGGTACCGCCGAGCTGGTCACCCCTGAGCAGATGAAGACCGTGCTGCAAAGCCTGCTGCAGGTGCAGCAGGGGCTCAGCCTGCTGGCCATGCAGAGTTTCAGCGAGCCTGTGCAGCTGCCAGGGGCGGACAAACCGGGCGAGAAGGCTGTCGCGTCCCCCGTTACGCTCTACCGCCATGGCCTGGTGCTGCAGCTGGAAGGAGGCTACTTCGACCTGCTCAGCTATCTGCAGGCGGTGCAGAACAGTGGCTGGAAGCTCAATTGGGACAGCCTTGACTACGAGGTCGGCGAGGCTGGCCCGGGACGGGCTCAGATCAGCCTGAAACTCTTTACCTTGAGCCGCAAGGCGGGATGGGTCGGTGTCTAGATCACTGTTGCTCACCCTCATGTTTGCCAGTCTGGCGTGCCAGGCGGCCGTTGACCCCACGCAGCCACCGAGCGACCTGCGGCCGTCCAGCGCGGCAAGCGCTCCGTCCGCATTGCAGTTGCAGGCCATCCTGCGTGGCGCTCAGGGCAGTCGTGCGGTGATCGACGGTCAGACCCTGCGTGTCGGCGAAAGCCATGCCGGCATGCGTGTGCTGGCCATCCACTCCCATTCCGTACTGATCGAGCGCCAGGGGCAGCAGCTGCTGCTGCGTCTGGCCCAACCCGTGGTGAAACCAAGCCGATGAAGCCGATGATTTCCACGCTGTCGAAACCTGGCCTTTTGGGGCTGATCTGCCTGCTGAGTGCCTGTCAGACCTTCACCGATGGCGACAAGCAGCTGTATGAACAGAGCAACAAACTGCTCGACGAGAGCCTGGCGCAGGCCCAGGCCAGCGCCAAGGTGGCGCCGCCGCCTTCTGTGCAGGCCGCGCTGCTGCCGCCACTGAGCAGCTCGTACAGCAGTGGCCCGCGCTTCGACGTGTCGGCCAAGGACATGCCGGCGCGCGACTTCTTTCTCAGCCTGATGGATGGCGCCGGGCAGAATCTGGTGGTGCATCCGGAAGTCAGCGGCAACATCACCTTCAGTCTACGCCGGGTAACCCTGGAGGAAGTGCTGGCGGCGGTGCGCGACAGCTATGGCTACGACTACCGGCGCACCAGTTACGGCTATCAGATCCTGCCGAACAAGGTGGTGACCCGCAGCTACGACCTCAACTACCTCAACCTGCAGCGCGACGGCGAGTCGGATACCCGTGTCAGCTCCGGTCAGGTGGAGACCAGCGACAGCTCCAGCAGCAACTCGAACAATGGCAGTACCAGCAGTGATCGCTCGGTCACTACCCTGAATGCGAGCAAGGTGGTTACCACCAGCAAGGTCGACTTCTGGCGTGAGGTCGAGGGCGTGGTCAAGGCCATCGTCGGCGACGAGCAGGGCAACAGCGTGGTGGTCAACCCGCAAGCCAGCCTGCTGGTGGTGCGGGCCAACAGCGCCGACCAGGAGAATGTCGCGCGCTTCCTCGAACAGGCACAACGCAACCTGCAACGGCAGGTGATTCTGGAAACCAAGATTCTCGAAGTGCAGCTGAGCGATGAGTTCCAGGCGGGCATCAGCTGGAGCCAGATCGGCAGCGATGCCGGCGCGATACTCGACGGCGATCCGCTGACCGGCCCGACCGACATCGGCGGGGTGTTCAGCGGCATCGTCAGCCTTGGCGACTTCACTGGGCTGATTCAGCTGCTGCAGACCCAGGGCGAGGTGCGCGTGCTGTCCAGCCCGCGTATTTCCACGCTGAACAACCAGAAGGCGGTGATCAAGGTCGGTACCGACGAGTTCTTCGTCACCGAGGTGTCGTCCAGCAGCACCACTACCACCGCGGCGGGTATCACCGAGCCGAGTCAGGACATCACTCTGACCCCCTTCTTCTCCGGCATCTCCCTCGACGTGACTCCGCAGATCGATCAGAACGATGTGGTGACCCTGCATGTGCGGCCGACCGTGAGCCGGGTGGTGGATCAGAACAAGACCATCGTTCTGGGTGAGGACAATGTCTTCAACCTGCCCCTGGCGCTGTCCACTTCGCGCCAGTCCGACTCCATCGTGCGGGCGCGCAGTGGCCAGGTGGTAGTGATCGGCGGCCTGCTGCAGAACAACAACGACAACACCGATGCCGAAGTGCCGTGGGCCAGCAGCCTGCCGCTGGTCGGCAACCTGTTCAAGCAACAGCGCAAGAATCTGCAGAAGAGCGAACTGGTGATCCTGATGCGCCCGCAGGTGGTCAGTGACGACGTCTGGCTGAACGAGATCAAGCGCAGCGCGGAAAGCTTCCGCGAGCTGAGGTAGGTCGATGTACGAAGCGTTCTTCGGTCTGCGCGAGAAGCCGTTCGCGCTGACTCCTAACACCGGCTTTCTGGTGCAGTTGGCGCCCTATCAGGCGTGCTTGAACCTGCTGCGCGTGGCGCTGAGTGAGGGAGAGGGCTTTATCAAGGTCACTGGTGAGGTCGGCACCGGCAAAACGCTGTTGTGCCGCGAGCTGCTTAACACGCTGCCGCGCGAGCGCTACCAGCTGGCCTACCTGCCCAATCCGGGGATGAGTCCGCTAGGGCTGCGCCAGGCCCTGGCCCGCGAACTGCTGATCGAGCAGGTCGAGTCCCTGGACGAGCAGGGTGTGCTGGATGCCCTGCACCGTCGTTTGATTGAACTGGCTGCCGAGGGACGCAGTACCGTGCTGTTGATCGACGAGGCCCAGGCTCTGCCGAGCGCCACCCTGGAGGCCTTGCGCCTGCTGACCAACCTGGAGACCGAGCAGGACAAGTTGCTGCAGGTGGTGTTGTTCGGTCAGCCGGAGCTGGATGCCACCCTGTCCTGCGACGAGTTCCGTCAGTTGCGCCAGCGCATCACCTTTTCCTACCAGTTGCGGCCGCTCGACGTACGCGACTGTACGCGTTACCTCAGCGAGCGCCTGGCCGTGGCCGGCTATCGTGGTGAACCGCTGTTCGCGCCTCGTGCGATTCGCCGGTTGGTGCGCGGCAGCGGCGGCATTCCGCGCCTGATCAACATCCTGGCGCATAAGTCACTGATGGCGGCTTATGGCGAAGGGCGGCGTCAGGTCAGTGTCGAGCATGTGCGGCGGGCGCAACTGGATACCGAAGGGGCCCGGCCGTTTCTGCGCCGGCGCCCGGTCGCAATGGGGTGGGGGCTGGCCGCGCTGAGCCTGTCGCTCCTGATGGTGGTCGGTGCCTGGCCTTGGCTCCAGCAGTGGCGAGGGCTGCTGCCATGAGTCTGGTCAACGATATGCTGCGTGACCTCGAAGAGCGCCGTGCCGCGCCCAACGAACGTCTGGCTTTGGAAGGGCTGCAGGCCGTCGACGAGGCTGCGGCGGCGCGTCGAGAGTGGTTGGAACGTATGCGCCGCGGCTCGATCTGGTTCCTCGCGGTGATGCTGCTGGCCGTAATGGTCGGTCTGATGATCGGTCGGGTGGTCAATGGCCAGATTCCCTGGGGCGGGGTTTTCCCGGCCGCCCCAGCCGAGACGCCAGCGCCCCCGCTGGTGGCTGCACCGCGTCTGCTCGAAGTGTTGCCGCAACACGATGCTCGTGGTCTGACCCTGCAATTGCTGCTGGAACGCTCAGTGGCCTACCAGCGCACCGAAGAGAGCGGCGCGGTGAGCCTGCGGCTGCCGGGCGTGCACATGACCGGCGAAGCTCAGTCTGGCCGGGTGCAACGAGACGGGCGCAGCCTGTCCTGGCGGGTTGAAGCCCAGGGTGACGATGTGCAGGTGTTGCTGGTCGGTTTGGCTGGCGCGCTGCAGGTAAATGATCGCCTGGAACCGGCCGGCGATCGCTTCCTGCTGTGGGTCGACGTACCGTTCAGCGAGCCCGTGGTCGAGGATGATGCGCCGCTGCAACTGGATCAGCTGCCGGCGGCAACCGCTGTCGAGCCTGCTGCCGAGCCCGCCATGCCGGCCTGGGCTACTGCTGCAGTGCCGGCGGCCGAGGCATCCGTTCCAGATCAGGCGAAAAGCAGCCAACCCAAAGCGCGACCGGAAGTGAAGGTCGAGCCTTATCGACCCGATGGCTTGGCCAAAGCGCGGCAGGCCATCCAGTCTGGCGATTACGCCAGCGCCATCCGCGAGCTGGAGACCCTGCAGAAGACCCGCGGGCGTGACCCAGAGGTGCTGCGCTGGCTGGCCCGCGCCTACCTGGCGGATGGACAACAACAGCGCCTGCTGACCTGGTTGCCGGCTCAGTTGGAGCAGATGCCGCGTGACAGCGAGCTTCGCCTGCTGCTGGCACGTGCCCGTCTGCAGGCGGGTGATAGCCACGGCGCAGTCGCCGTGCTGGAGCAGAATGCTCCGTCTCTGACGCAAGAACCGACCTATCACGCCTTGCTCGCTGCCAGTTACCAGCAGACCGGTCAGTGGCGGGAGAGCGCCGAGCTCTACCAGCAGATGGTGGCCCTGCGGCCCAGCCAGTCCACCTGGCAGTTGGGGTTGGCCATTGCCCTGGAGCAACTCGATCGACCGGCCGCGGCAGCGGAGCATTATCGCCTCGCCCTCAAGGGGCTGGGCCTGGATGAGAGTGCCCGGCACTTCGCCACTGAGCGCGCCGCCGCCCTGGGAGGTAGCCGATGAGCGATGACGTCCGCCAACGCAAGCTGCGCCTGGGCGACCTGCTGATTCAGGCAGGACTGATCAGCGATGCCCAGTTGCAGCTGGCGTTGCAGGAGCAGAAGCGTACCGGTTCCAAGCTCGGTCGCACGGTGATCGACCTGGGCTTCGTCGCCGAGGTCAAACTGCTCAGCGCGTTGTCAGAGCAGCTGAAGATCCCCTTTATCGAACTCAAGCACTTCAAGTTCGACAATGCGCTGGTGCAGACCTTGCCCGAGGCCATGGCCCGGCGCTTTCGGGCGATTCCATTGTCGCGCGAGGGCGGTGGCATTCTGGTCGGCATGTCCGACCCGCTCGATCTGTTCGCCCAGGA
Source organism: Pseudomonas sp. (assembly GCA_038147895.1). Classification (GTDB taxonomy): domain Bacteria; phylum Pseudomonadota; class Gammaproteobacteria; order Pseudomonadales; family Pseudomonadaceae; genus Aquipseudomonas. The sequence goes on along the minus strand of JAYQUJ010000022.1, from coordinate 6,930 downwards.
CGAGATGGAGCGCATCCTCAAGACCCGCGTTCATCCGGCGGTGGTGCGCGAGGCCGAGTTGCTGGCGACCCTCGATTTGGTTTACCGCCGTACCAGCCAGATTGCCTCGATTGCCGGCGAGCTGGAAGGCGAGCTGCAGGACAGCGACTTCGACCTGGCCAAGCTCGGCGCCGACAACGTCAGCGATGCGCCAGTGGTGCGCCTGTTGCAGACCCTGTTCGAAGACGCAGTACAGATGAAGGCCTCCGACATCCACATCGAGCCCGACGAGGGCGTGGTGCGTATTCGCCAGCGCATCGACGGTGTGCTCAACGAGCAGGTGATGAAGGAGCAGCGCATCGCCTCGGCGCTGGTCATGCGCTTGAAGATCATGTCCGGCCTGGATATCTCGGAGAAGCGCCTGCCGCAGGACGGCCGCTTCAATATCCGGGTGAAGAACCGCGCCATCGACGTGCGGGTGTCGACGATGCCGGTGCAGTACGGCGAGTCGGTGGTGATGCGTCTGCTCGATCAGAGTGCCGGCATTGCCAGCCTGGATGCTGGTGGCATGCCGCCGGACATGCTGGCGCGCTTCCGCCGTCTGCTGCAGCGCCCCTACGGCATGGTGCTGGTGACGGGGCCCACCGGCTCGGGCAAGACCACCACGCTGTACGCCGGTCTGGCGGAACTGAACAGCCCGGAGAAGAAGATCATTACCGTGGAGGACCCGGTCGAGTACCGCCTGCCACGGATCAACCAGGTGCAGGTCAACACCAAGATCGACCTGAGCTTCGCCCGTGTGCTGCGCGCGGCCTTGCGCCAGGACCCGGACATCGTGCTGATTGGCGAGATGCGCGACCAGGAAACTGCAGAGATCGGCCTGCGTGCCGCACTGACCGGCCACCTGGTGCTGTCCACCCTGCACACCAACGATGCGCTGACCTCGGCCATGCGCCTGATCGACATGGGCGCCGAACCTTTCCTGGTTGCCACCTCGCTCAATGCGGTGCTGGCCCAGCGCCTGGTACGCCGGGTATGCGAGAACTGCATGGAGGAACACAGCCCCGAGCCGCAGCACCTGGCCTGGCTGGAGAGCCTGCACGGCACGTCGTTGCAGGGGCGCAGTTTCAAGCATGGTGCCGGTTGCCACCAGTGCCACAACACCGGCTATTCCGGGCGGCTGGGTGTGTTCGAGCTGCTGGAAATGGACGAGGCGATGATCGCCGCCCTGCGCCGCAACGATCCGCACGGCTTCGCCGAAGCGGCCAAGGACAGCGCCCATTACCGACCGCTGGCGGCCTGTGCGTTGGATTACGCCCTGGCCGGGGTAACCAGTGTCGATGAAGTGCTCAAGGTCTGCGCCACCCTGACCGATGAGGCGGTGGCGTGATTACGTGCCGGCGGCTTGGGAGAGACTTCTGTAGCCCGGATGCAATCCGGGGCCGGAGTTGCCTGCCTCCCGGATTGCATCCGGGCTACTTTGGCGTCACTGGTCATGCCCTCACCCCCAGCCCCTCTCCCGAGGGGAGAGGGGAGGTTCGCCCATGAGCCAGTTCCGCTATACCGGGCGCGACGCCCAGGGCGGCAAGGTGACTGGCGTGCTGCCGGGCACCAGCAGCGACAGCGTGGCCAGCGAACTGCTGGCGCAACGAATCACCCCGCTGACCATCGAGGAGCAGGCCGAGCAGCGCAGTAGCGATGCGTTCGCCGTGCTCAAGGAAAAACTGCGTCGGCGCAGTGTCGACCTCGAAGAGCTGATCATCTTCTGTCGGCAGATGTACAGCCTGAGCAAGGCCGGGGTGCCGATCATCCGTGCCATTGGCGGCCTGGCCGAGTCGCATCGCAACGAGTATTTCCGCGAAGTGCTGCAGGACGTGCGCAGCGATCTGGAAGGCGGCATGAGCATGGCCGTGGCGCTGCACAGCCACCCGAAGGTGTTCAACACCCTGTTCATCAGCATGGTCAGCGTGGGCGAGAACACAGGTCAGCTCGACCAGGCTTTCCGTCAGCTTTCCAGCTACCTGGAGCTGGAGCGCGAGACGCGCAAGCGGATCAAGCAGGCCACCCGATACCCGCTGTTCGTGCTGAGTGCCATGGCGGTGGCGCTGGTGGTGATCAACCTGCTGGTGATCCCGGCTTTCGCCAAGGTGTTCGAGCAGTTCAAGGCCGATCTGCCCTGGCCGACCCAGGTGCTGATCGGCACCTCGCAGTTCTTTCAGGACTTCTGGTGGTTGCTGCTGATGCTCGGCGGCGGTGCCCTGTATGCCTTCCTCAAATGGGTTCAGACCGAGGCCGGCGCGCTCAAGTGGGACGGCATCAAGCTGCGTCTGCCCATTGTCGGCGGCATCTTCGAGCGCATTGCCCTGGCTCGCTTCACCCGTACCTTCGCCATGATGTACAAGGCCGGCGTGCCCCTGCTGCAAACCCTGTCGATCAACAGTGCCAGCGTCGGCAACCGGCATATCGGCCAGGCCATTCTGGCGATGCGCGAGGGGGTAGAGCGTGGTGAGGCGCTGACCCGCACCGCGTCGGCCAGTGGCCTGTTCACACCGCTGGTGCTGCAGATGATGGCGGTGGGCGAGGAAACCGGTGCACTGGACGACCTGTTCGTCGAAGTGGCGGATTTTTATGAACAGGAGGTCGACTACGATCTCAAACAGTTGGCCGACGCCATCGAGCCGATTCTCATCGTGGCCATGGGTGTGATGGTGCTGATCCTGGCCCTGGGCGTGTTCCTGCCGATGTGGGAACTGGCATCGGTGGCCAAGGGTGGCGCGTGACGCCGGACTACCAGGCCGGCTACTGGGTGCGTCGTTCGCGCCTGGTGGGCCGGGTGCTGATCCTGGTCATGACCCTCGGGGGGCTGTTGGCGCTAGGCTGGAAGATGGCCGAGGTCAGCGAGAACAGGGCCATGCAGGCTACGCGCGAGCACCTGGCCGCCAGCCTCACGGCTCTGGCCGCGGAGCAAATGGCGAAGAGCCAGGTGGTCGACGGGCGCTGGCAAAGGGGCAACCCGTTCGTGTTGCTGCGCTGGCAGCAGGACAACTACTGCGGCGAACTGGGCGCCGGTGACGAACCCCAGGCCGGTTGCTGGTACTGGCTGCCGCAACAGGCCTGGGTGCTGTACCGACCCAGGTTCGCCGGGCAGGCGGATGCGCTGAAAGCCTGGCGCGTGTGGGCGGTGCCCGACGCTCAGGCTGGTACTTCGGCATTGCCCGGACGGGGCTTCGCCCTGGAGTTGGCCGAGGTGCCGGGTGCGGAACTGGCTGCACGAGGTTTTTGAGTCAAAAAGGAGGCAAGATGAAAAACAGCAAAGGCTTTACCCTGATCGAACTGGTGGTCGTCATCGTGATTCTCGGCATCCTGGCTGCCGTGGCCCTGCCGCGTTTCATGAATGCCACCAAGGATGCTCACGAGGCGGCAGTGAAGGGAGCCTCCGGCGCGCTGGCCTCTGCCGTGTTGCTGGCCCGCTCGCAATATGAGCTGAACCGTAATGGCGGCACCCAGGGCTGCACCGGCGGCAACTGCCAGATCAACGTGCAGGGCTTCGGTAACGACAACGTCGACGTCAACGCCAACGGCTGGCCGGTCGGTATCAATGCATCGGGAACTCCCGCAGCGACTACGGCCATGAGTGCGGCGACCTGCAATGAGGTCTTCAGCAATGTGCTGCAGGGCTCGGCGCCCACCGTGGATACCGCCGCGGGTAGCGTCGACTACGTCACCACCGCCTCCGGCACCGTCTGCCGCTACACCTACCAGCTAGACAATGCCGACGACTTCATCGAATACAACGCCAATACCGGCGAAGTGACCTACACATTCAACTGATCCCACAAGGAAGCAGAGCCATGAAAAAGCAGCAAAGTGGTTTCACCCTGATCGAACTGATCATGGTGATCGTGATTCTCGGCATTCTGGCGGCGTTTGCGCTGCCGCGGTTTGCCAACCTTGGCCAGGATGCGCGCATCGCTACTCTCAATGGCGCTCTGGGGGCTGTACGTTCTGCTTCAGCGGTCGCGCATTCTGCAACTTTGGCAAAAAACAACACCGCCAGCACTTCCGTGACCTTGGAGGGTGTTGCCATCACCATGGCCAACTTCTACCCAACGGCTGATGCTGCGGGCATCGTTGCTGCGGCTCAGTTGAGTTCCGAGTTTGGAACTACTGGTGGTGGTGCTGCTGCTCTTGTAATTCAGGTCGCCGGAGCTCCAACTCCTGCGGAGTGTAAGTTTGAGTACAACGCTGCTGCAGCCGATGCGGCACCGGTTATCAACAATCTTGTGACAACAGGCTGTTAATGCCTGAAATGCGCGGCTTCACCCTAGTCGAATTGACGATGGTCATCGTGATCATCGGTATTCTCGCCGCCGTGGTGGGGCCGCGCTTCTTTGATCGGCGGGTGTTCGACGAGCGCCTCTACTATGAGGAGGCTCTGGCCGCCGTGCGCTATGCCCAGAAGCTGGCGGTGGCCAGCGGCTGCCTGATCCAGGTCAGCCTGGACGCTAACGGCTACCGCTTGCGCCGCGCTGCTAGTTGCACCTCCGGTGGTTACTCCAGTGAAGTGCAGGGCCCGGATGGCCAGACACCTTTCGCGGCGTCGCTACCCAATGGCGTCAGCCTGTCGGGTAGCACCTTTCCGGTAGCGTTTGACTCGCTCGGCCGCCCCTCGGCAGCTGCGGCTGCCACCATCGGCACGTTCACCATCAGCGTGAACAGTGGAACCGGCCTGGTGCAATGAGGCGCCAGGTGGGGATGACGCTGGTCGAGCTGGTGATCACCATTGTGATCGTCGGCATCGCCGCCGCTGCGTTGTACAGCGCCATGGCGGCGATCGGTGGACGTTCGGCCGACCCGATGCTGCGCCAGCAGAGCCTGGCGATTGCCGAGGCCTATCTGGAAGAAATCCTGTTGCAGCCATACCTCGATTCCGGCGGCGCGGTGTGCCCAGCACCACCGGCCAGCCGTGCCGGTTACGACAATGTCTGCGACTACAACGGCCTGAACGACAATGGCGCCCGCGATGCTCGCGGTCAGGCCATTACCGCGCTGGCCAACTACCGGGTGCAGGTGGCGGTGACGCCCCAGGCCTGGGACGTGCTGGCGGCCAGCGATGCATTGCTGGTGAAGGTGACGGTCACCGACCCGGCCGGCCAGGTGCTGCGCCTGGATGGCTACAGGGCGCGCTACTGATGAAGCGCCTGCGCGGTTTTACCCTGGTCGAGCTGGTGATGGTCATCGCCCTGGCCGGTCTGGTGGCGGTGATGATTACCACCGTGCTGTCGCGGCCGCTGGAGGCCTTCAGTGGCCAGAGCCGGCGTGCCGAACTGGTGGATATCGCCGCGGGCGCCCTGCAGCGCATGAGCCGCGATGTACGCCTGGCCGTGCCCAACTCGTTGCGGGTGTCGGCCGATGGACAGGCGGTCGAAGTGCTGCTGATCCATAGCGCGGCCCGTTATCGACCCAACCGCGTCGGCGAGCAGGGGCTGCGTTTCTCCACGGAAAGCGCCGGTACATGCGGCAGCACCACCCAGGGAGGGCGTTGCGACAGCTTCCAGGTGCTGGACCCGGCCTTCAACCCGGCGGGGGCGCGCTGGCTGGTGCTGTACAACACCGGGGCGGCGGGCAGTAGCGTGTGGGCACCGAGCAGTCCGGGCTCGATCACGCCAACCGGCACCAGCTTTACCACGGTAGCCGGGGCTCCGGCCGGGGAGAGCCATATCGCTCTGGGCAATCTGCCGGCGGGCGGCTTTCGCTTCGCCTTTGCCTCGCCGCAACACCGACTGTATCTGGCCGAAACCGTGGTGGGTTATCGCTGCCAGAGCGGTCAGCTGTTGCGCTATAGCTACAACAGCCTGGAGAACACTTTGCCCGGCAGCCCGCCGAGTGGTTCCAACCCGCAGCCGGTGGCGCGCAAAGTGATCAACTGCAACTTCACCTATCAGCCCGGCAGTACCCAGCGTGCCGGGCTGCTGACCCTCGCTCTCGGCATCAGCGATGCCGGCGAAACCCTGCAACTGCTGCAACAGGTGCACGTCGACAATGCGCCCTGAATCCCTCGTATCCCGCCGTGCCAAGGGTTTCGGCCTGGTCGCGGCGCTGTTCCTGATCGTCGTGGTCACCCTGGTGATCATCGCCATGGCCCGGCTGTCTGCCGTGCAGCACGGCAGCAACAGCCTGGCCATCCAGCAGGCGCGCGCCTATCAGGCTGCGCGCGCCGGGCTGGAGTGGGGTATCAGCCGTGCGTTCAATGCCGGGGCCTGCTCGGCCGGCACCCCCAGCTTGGCGGGTAGTGGCTTGGCCGAGTTCACGGTCAACGTGGCCTGCGCGTCGAACAGCTATACGGATAACGAGGGCAACCCGGTGCAGATCTTCCGTCTCACCGCGACGGCGCAGAACGGCTCACCGGGTGGGCGGCCGGACTATGCCTACCGGCAACTGACGGCGGTGGTGGAACGATGATCAAGACAGTACGCAGCGTTCTGGCCCTGCTGGGCGTGCTGATGTCGGCCAACGCCCTGGCCGTGACCTACACCTTCAACACCAGTGGCACCACATTGGTGAGCGGTACGCCTTCCATCTGCTCGGGCACCTGGAGTCGCAATGGGGCAGGCAATGTCTTCACCTGCAGCGGGCGAATCTCTACGGCTTCGGGGGACGTACTGAGCGTCTCCACGGCCACCAGCATCACGCTGATCGCTACGGATACCCTGACGCTGACGGGCACTACGGCTGGTAGCAGCTCTGCCACGATCAGCCTGCAGACCAGCTATGGTGCCATCAGCCTGAGTAACAGCAGTGTGTCGGGTAGCGTGCGTAGCGATGCCAACATCACCACCAGCAACACCACCATTGCCAGCACCTTGTCCAGTAACTCAGGTGTTCTGAGCCTGACCAGCAGCACCATCGCCGGCAACGTCTCGACTGGCGGGCAGATCACCACCAATGGCA
>JAYQUJ010000021.1:0-50562 GCA_038147895.1 Pseudomonas sp. | reverse complement strand
TACGCTTGGGTCTTAACCAAGGAAGTGCTTCTCGGGGCACTGCTGGCCTGCGCCAGCTTAAGCATTTTCCATAGACGCCGGCAAACCCATTAAATCTGGTTTGGCCGCCACAACTCCCTACGAATCAGGAACCGGTGCGCTGCTGCAGCGCTTCGAGGTAGCTGATTACGTCCGGCGCGCCGGCCAGGCGCAGGCCTTCGCCCAGGGCGTTGGCCTCGGCGGAATCCTTAGGCAGCAGAAGAAACTCCGGCGCATCCGGGTAGCGCAGCAGCGACAATCGGGCATAGGGCAGGCCGTGATCGAGCAGCAGGCTCATGAATGCCGGCTCGCTCCAGGCCTGCACCGGCATGGCCAGCATGTGGTAGCGCTGGCGCAGCTCAGCCAGGCCGCTGGCGCTCAGGCGGTAGCGCGTCAGCTCGGCGGGAAGGGTGACTTCCAGACCGCGTAGGCGGGCATAGGCGATGGCGCAGGCGAAGGTTTCGCCATGTTGCTCGCCCGCCCAGAACAGGCGCTCGCCATACCAGCTGGCCTGGCGCAATTCCACCGCTTCGGCGGCAAGAAAGCGTGGCATGGCCTGGCTGATGGTCTTGAGGAAATCCTTGTAGCTGATGATGCGCACGCTGCGCCCGAGCGGGCAGGCCGCTACTTCCTCGAATGTGGCCAGGGTGCTGTCCAGGCTGGGAGGCGGGCTGCACAAACCGTCGATAAGGCGCAGGTCGAAGTCGTCGAGATGTTGGGTTTCGCGCTCGACCACACCCATCAGGATGGCGCGGGCGGCGGCTTTGTCTTCCTGTACCGGGCCGGACAGGGCATCGCGTGGCAGATCCACCAGCCGGTGGAGTGGCGGTCCGGCCTGCCACCAGACATTGGCAGCAGGCTCGGGCAACACCCTGAACGGCAGGCGCAGGTGGCGCGCCCGCTCGAACACCAGTTTGGCCACGCGACCGCTCAAGCCCAGGCGCTGGGCCAGGGCGGAGAGGCGTGACGCCAGACTGGAAGGGGATTCGGAAAGACTCATGACCCGCAGGATACTCCCGGCACTACCTCGTCAGTGTGGCAGAGCTGTAGCCACCTCGCATCCGTGTGGGTGCAGGTCGCCGGCGTTAGCCTGGCCGGCTGCGTCGTGGTCTGTGGCAAAATGCTGCCATTCATTGTCGAGGGTGCCTCCATGCCCAGCCTGGTGCTGGATATCGCGCTGCCTGCGGAGCGTTTTCTGGCGGTTTACCAGGGGCGCGCCAACCGGGTTCTGTTGTATAGCCGTGACGGCCGCAAGGTTAGCTTGCCGGCGCATCATCTGCGTCCTTTCTTGCGCCATGACGGCATACATGGCGTGTTCGAGCTGGAATTCAGCACGGCCGGAGAACTGCTTGGCCTGCGTCAGCTGCAATGAGTGCGCGAACGGCTCCCTTATTACTCCCTTGCCTCGCCGCCGGCTAGTGCTGGCGGCTATAATCGCGGCCTATTTGCCACTGCCACCCTATCCGAGCCGATTAGCCCATGTACGACCTGGCCCGCGCGCTGCTGTTCCGTCTTGAACCCGAAACTTCTCACGAGCTGTCCATCGACCTGATCGGCGCAGGTGGCCGCCTGGGCCTCAACGGTCTGCTGTGCAAGGCGCCGACCAAACTGCCGGTACAGGTGATGGGGCTGGAGTTTCCTAACCCGGTCGGCCTGGCCGCCGGCCTGGACAAGAATGGCGATGCCATCGATGGCTTTGCCCAGCTGGGCTTCGGCTTCGTCGAGATCGGCACCGTGACCCCGCGGCCGCAACCGGGCAACCCCAAGCCGCGACTGTTCCGCCTGCCGGAAGCGACCGCGGTGATCAACCGCATGGGCTTCAACAATCATGGCGTCGACCACCTGTTGGCACGAGTCGCGGCCGCCAAATACAAGGGCGTGCTGGGCATCAATATCGGCAAGAACTTCGATACGCCGGTCGAGCGGGCGGTGGATGATTACCTGATCGGCCTGGACAAGGTCTATGCCCACGCCAGCTACGTGACCGTCAACGTCAGCTCGCCCAACACTCCGGGCCTGCGCAGCCTGCAGTTCGGCGATCAGCTCAAGCAGCTGCTGGAAGCGCTGCGTCAGCGCCAGGAAGACCTGGCTGCCGAGCATGGCAAGCGCGTACCGCTGGCGATCAAGATTGCCCCGGACATGAGTGACGAGGAAACCATCCAGGTTGCCCAGGCACTGGTCGAGACCGGCATGGATGCGGTGATCGCTACCAATACCACCCTGGGCCGCGAAGGCGTGGAGAACCTGCCATTTGGCAATGAAGCCGGTGGCCTTTCCGGCGCGCCGGTGCGTGACAAGAGCACCCATACCGTACGGGTGCTGGCCGGTGAGCTGCAGGGTCGCCTGCCGATTATCGCCGTGGGCGGCATCACCGAAGGGGCGCATGCGGCCGAGAAGATCGCCGCCGGTGCCAGCCTGGTGCAGATCTACTCCGGTTTCATCTACAAAGGACCGGCGTTGATTCGCGAGGTGGTGGACGCCATCGCTGCGTTGCCGAAGAACTGAATAGGGAGTAGGACAGGCTCAACTCGTGAAACAGGCAATAAAAAGGGCCCCGAAGGGGGCCCTGGGCTCTCGCCCACCGTCCGGATGGGACGGTCTGGTGAAGTCTGTGGGTCGGGCTCAGCCGACAGCGTGAAGTTCGTTGAGTCTATGGATACCGGCAGCGCCGGTCAGTCCGTCCCAGTTGTCGCCGCGTCCTTCGCGCCAGCCATTGATCCAGGCTTGGCGAACGGACGGGTGGGTGAAAGGACACATATCGCGGGATTTACCATGAATGCCGTGCTGATAACCGCGTAGAAAAGCTCGTTCCAACGGATCACGCTTAAGTCTTCTCATCGGGTGTTGCCCTCACTGTTGACTGTTATGTCCCGTTGGCCCTCTTGTGGGGCCAGGCAGAAAAGCCTCTGCCAGTGGTGCTCGCTGCCGGCGTGGCGAGCCACCTGCCAACACCATTGCGATGCCGGCCTGAGATGATTTCTAACCAATGCCTTACCCCCTGTGAATGATCGTTTTGTCATAAGGGCGTAACGCAAATAGGGCATGGGCCATAAGCTAATGTCAAAGGGCAGGCCGTGATCGGCTGTGATCCAGTATTGGCGCAGGGCTCGGCCAGGATGCCATTGCGAATACCTCGCAGCTGCGAGTTTTGTTTATTCCGACGAAAGGGCCGCCTTGCGACCCCGCGTCGCACCAGGTGGTCCAGTGGCCACCATTACAGATGGAAACCCCATGTCTGACCGCTATGAACTGATTCTGACCTGCCCGAAAAGCCTGGAAGGCCTGCTGCTCGAAGAAGCCAGCGGTCTGGGCCTGGAGGAGGCTCGCGAGCAAACCGCCGCCGTACGTGGCTTCGCCCCTATCGAGGTGGGTTATCGCCTGTGCCTGTGGTCGCGTCTGGCCAACCGTGTGCTGCTGGTGCTGCGCCGTTTCCCGGTGAGCAACGCCGAGGATCTCTATCAGGGTGTGCTGGCGGTGGACTGGGCCGAGCATCTGGACCCGGCCGGCACTCTGGCGGTGGAGTTCAGCGGGCATGGCGCCGGCATCGACAACACCCACTTCGGCGCACTGAAGGTCAAGGATGCGATCGTCGACAAACTGCGTACCCCGGCCGGCACGCGCCCGTCGATCGACAAGGTCGATCCGCACCTGCGTGTGCACCTGCGCCTGGACAAGGGCGAGGCTGTATTGTCGCTGGATCTCTCCGGGCACAGCCTGCACCAGCGCGGCTACCGCCTGCAGCAGGGCGCTGCGCCGCTGAAGGAAAACCTGGCCGCGGCCATTCTGATTCGCTCCGGCTGGCCGCGCATCGCCGCCGAAGGCGGCGCGCTGGCCGACCCCATGTGCGGCGTGGGTACTTTCCTGGTGGAGGCGGCAATGATCGCCACCGACATGGCACCGAACCTGCGCCGCGAGCGCTGGGGCTTCAGCAACTGGCTCGGCCATGTGCCGGCGATCTGGAAGAAGCTGCACGCCGAAGCCGAAGAACGTGCCGCTGCCGGTCTGGCCAAGCCGCCGCTGTGGATTCGTGGCTACGAGGCCGACCCGCGGCTGATCCAGCCGGCCCGCAACAACATCGACCGCGCCGGGCTCGGCGAGTGGGTCAAGCTGTACCAGGGCGAGCTGGCCACTTTCGAGCCGCGCCCGGACAAGAACCAGACCGGCCTGATCGTCAGCAACCCGCCCTATGGTGAGCGCCTGGGCGACGAGGCGAGCCTGCTCTATCTTTACCAGAACTTCGGCGAGCGCCTGCGCCAGAGCTGCCTGAACTGGGAGGCGGCGGTGTTCACCGGCGCGCCGGAACTGGGCAAGCGCATGGGCCTGCGTAGCCACAAGCAATATTCGTTCTGGAACGGTGCGCTGCCGTGCAAGCTGCTGCTGTTCAAGGTGCTGCCCGAGCAGTTCGTCACCGGTGAGCGCAGCGAGCGGCGCCAGGCTGGCGAGGAGGGCGCTGCGGCGCCGGTGGCCAGCGAGCCGGCGCGCCTGTCCGAGGGCGGGCAGATGTTTGCCAACCGCCTGCAGAAGAACCTCAAGACCCAGGGCAAATGGGCGAAAAAGGCCGGCATCGAGTGCTACCGCCTGTACGACGCCGACATGCCCGAGTACGCCCTGGCCATCGATCTGTACCGCGACTGGGTGCACGTGCAGGAATACGCACCGCCACGCTCCATCGACCCGGACAAGGCCCAGGCGCGTCTGCTCGATGCGCTGGCGGCGATTCCGGTGGCGCTGGGCATCTCGCCGGACAAGGTGGTGATCAAGCGCCGCGAGCGCCAGGCCGGCACCAAGCAGTACGAGCGCCAGGCCAGCCAGGGCCAGTTCATGGAAGTGAGCGAGGGTGGCGTGCGCCTGCTGGTCAACCTGACCGACTATCTGGACACCGGCCTGTTCCTCGACCACCGTCCGCTGCGCCTGCGCATCCAGAAAGAGGCGGCCGGCAAACGCTTCCTCAACCTGTTCTGCTATACCGCTACGGCTACGGTACACGCGGCCAAGGGTGGCGCGCGCAGTACCACCAGTGTCGATCTGTCGAAGACCTACCTGGACTGGGCGCGGCGCAACCTGGCGCTCAACGGTTACTCCGACAAGCAGCGCCTGGAGCAGGGCGACGTGATGGCCTGGCTGGAAGCCGACCGTGGCGAGTACGACCTGATCTTCATCGACCCGCCGACCTTCTCCAACTCCAAACGCATGGAAGGGGTGTTCGATGTGCAGCGCGACCATGTGCGCCTGCTCGACTTGGCCATGGCCCGTCTGGGCAAGGGCGGCGTGTTGTACTTCTCCAACAACTTCCGCAAGTTCCAGCTCGACGAGGGCCTGGCCGAGCGTTACGCGGTGGAGGAGATCAGCGCACAGACGGTCGATCAGGACTTCGCGCGCAATGCCAAGATCCACCGGGCCTGGCGCCTGACTGCCAAGGCCTGAGAGTCGCGCCCATGAAAAAGCCCGCCGAATGGCGGGCTTTTTCGTTGCGATAGCCGCAGTTCGTAGACTGGATGCAATCCGGGCGCCTGAGATTCCTGCCTGCGCTTTGCTCGCCTACGCGGCCCGACCCCGCCTACGGAGCGTAACGCACCGGTCCACGTAGGCTGGGTTAGCCGCTCAAGCGGCGTAACCCAGCAGCGGTGCGCGGCGCGATATGGTGAGCCGAGGGCCTAGCGCTTGTAGATGTCCAGCAGCACCTGGTCGAGGATCGCCGAGGCGCCCCAGGGACGCTGGTCATTGAGCAGGGCCACCACCACCCAGTTCTTGCCCTTGGCCGTGCGGGTGAAGCCGGCGATGGCGCGTACGTTGTTCAGGGTGCCGGTCTTGATGTGGCCTTGTCCGCGCATACCCGTGTTTTTCAGACGTTTGCGCATGGTGCCGTCCATGCCGACCAATGGCATCGAGGCGATGAACTCGGCGGCATAGGGGCTGTGCCAGGCTGCCTGTAGCATGCCGGCCATTTCGCGGGCGCTGATGCGCTCGGCGCGGGATAGCCCCGAGCCGTTCTCGATCACCAGGCGCGGCGCGGTGATGCCTTTCTTCGCCAGCCAGTTGCGGATCACCCGCTGCGCAGCCTTGGCGTCATCGGGGTCGGCGCGATCGCGGAACGACTCGCCCAGGCTAAGGAACAGCTGACGGGCCATGGTGTTGTTGCTGTACTTGTTGATGTCGCGGATGACCTCGGTGAGATCCGGCGAGAAGGTGCGAGCCAGCAGTTTGGCGCTTTTCGGTACGTCGCCAAGGCGATCCTTGCCGAGGATGCTGCCGCCCAGCTCCTGCCAGATGGCGCGCACAGCGCCGGCGGCATAGCCCGGGTGGTCGAGCAGGGCCAGGTAGCTCTGGGCGCTGCAGCCTTCGGCCAGCTTGCCGGTAACCACCAGGGTGGTGCCGTCGAACTGGGTCACCGGGTTGTAGCGTACGTCTGGCCAGGCTGGGCATTTGCTGGCGGGCAATGCCTTGACCTGGTTGTCGATGCGTACGTTGGTCAGCGGCGGCTCCATCATCACGCTGACCTTGCCGCCGGCAGTGCGGCTGATCATGCGTACCGACTTGAGGTTGACCATCAGCGAATCAGGGCCGACCAGGAAGGGCTTGTTGGGGTCGCCGCCGTCATCGTTGAACGTGGGTAGTTGCGGCAGATTGAAGTGGCTGCGATCCAGCACCAGGTCGCCGGTGATGCGCTGTACGCCGTTGGTGCGCAGGTCGCGCATCATCAGCCAGAGCCTTTCCATGTTCAGTTTGGGATCGCCGCCACCTTTGAGGTAGAGGTTGCCGTTGAGCACGCCATCCTGCAGCGGGCCGTCGCCATAGAACTCGGTTTGCCATTGATGGGTGGGGCCGAGCAGTTCCAGTGCGGCATAGGTGGTGACCAGCTTCATGGTCGAGGCCGGGTTCATCGAAATATCGGCGTTGTAGATGATGCCGCCGCTGCTGCCATCCAGCGGCAGGGCCACCAGCGACAGGCTGTTGGGCGATATCTTGTTGGCCTTGAGGGCCTGCGCAACCTTGTTCGGCAGGACGCTGCTGGTTTGAGCGGCCTGGATGGGCAGAGAAGATAGGGGCAAAAGCAGAGAAGCGAGGACGAGATTGCGTAGCGATCGGATCATTGGCAGGGCCCAGGTTGAAGAAGGGGCAAAAACTGCAGCGCATTATGCCCGAGGCATTTGTAGCTGGCGCCTGGGCTGCACGAGCATTTTTTCTGAACGGGCGGGCAACTGGGCTGGCAATTTGCTAGAGTGCCGCCCGTGCAATTCATTGAGTATCTAGGAGCATCTATGGCCACTAACCGTTCCCGTCGTCTGCGCAAGAAACTTTGCGTCGATGAGTTCCAGGAGCTGGGCTGCGAACTGACCATGAACTTCCGTGAGAGCCTGAGCGAGGCCGAGGCGGATCAGTTCGTCGACCAGTTTCTGGTCGAGGCTATCGACGGCAACGGCCTGGGTTATGTCGGTGGCGAGGACTACGGCTTCGTCTGCCTGTCCACGCGCGGTTCGGTCAGCGAGGAGCAGCGTACCAAGCTGGAAGCCTGGCTCAAGGGCCGCAACGAGCTGGTCGACTTCACCCTGAGCCCGCTGCTCGACGTGTGGTACCCGGAGAATCCGGTCAACAAGGCTTGACCGCTTCGGCGAACTGAAAGAGCCCGGCACTTTGCCGGGCTTTTTTGTGCCTGCCATCAGGCCAGCCCGGCCTTGGCCAGGATCGCGGCGCTATCGACCGCGTCGTTCTGGTCGGGGCGCAGATAGCGTTCGGCATAGACCTGCGGGATGCCGCTGTGCACGAACAGGCCGAACAGATCAGGGTCGATATGGGCGCCCCGGCACATGCCGGCCATGATGCCGAGGGACTCGGTAAGCGTTTTGCCTTTCTTGTTGGGGCGATCCACCGCGGTCAGCGCTTCGAAGATGTCGGCAATAGCCATCATCCGCGCCGGCAGGCTCATTTCCTCGCGCTTGAGACGTTTCGGGTAGCCGCTGCCGTCCATCTTTTCGTGATGCCCGCCGGCAATTTCAGACACCTTGGCCAGGTGCTTGGGAAAGGGCAGGTGTTCGAGCATGAGGATGGTCTGCACGATGTGGTTGTTGATGATGTAGCGCTCTTCGGCGGTCAGGGTGCCGCGGGCTATGCCCAGGTTGTACAGCTCGCCGCGGTTGTGCTTGTAGTGCGGCACGTCGAGACGGAAGCCCCAGGGGTTGTCCGTGGGGATCAGTTCGCTGCTCGGGCGTTCGATCAGGTGCTCGGGTTTGTCTGCCAGAAGGGGCTCCTGCACGGGGAGTTCGGGAGCTGGGCGACGCGCCTGGCGCTGGTTTTCGTCCCAGGACACGCCCAGGCGATCATCCAGAGTGCGTGTCCAGGTGCGCGCAGCGATGTTGCTGAGGCGCTCCAGGTCGGCCTCGGCCATGGCTTCGCCGCCCAGGTTGCAGCGGGCGACGAAGGCAAACTCCTCGTCCAGGGCGCTCAGGGTTTCGTCGCGCAGATTGCTCAGGGTTGCCTCGCTGCCACCTTGGACCAGGCCTTGCCAGTAGCCGACCCAGGCATCGCGCTTGAGCACTTCGAAGCGCATGCGTACCTCATGGATGCGGTCATAGATGGTTTCCAGCTTGGTGGCCTTGTCCACCACGTATTCCGGCGTGGTGACCTTGCCGCAGTCATGCAGCCAGGCGGCAATATGCAGAGCTTCCCAGTCCTCTTCACCGGGTTGGTAGTCGCGGAAGGGCTCTTCGTTGCTACCGGCAGCGGCTTTGGCCAGCATCAGGGTCAGCTCCGGCACCCGTTGGCAGTGCCCTCCGGTATAGGGACTCTTGGCATCAATGGCGCCGGCGATCAGCTGAATAAAGGCGTCCAGCAGCTTTTTCTGTTGCTCCAGCAGGCGCTGGCTTTCGATGCACAGGGCTGCGACACCTGAGACGGCCTCGACATAGGCAATACGCTGCGGGCCGAGCATGGCCGAGTCGGTTTCTTCGCCACTGTCGCGATGCAGCAGGATCAGGATGCCGAGGGTTTCGCCCTGACGATTGTGTAGCCCGGTACTCAAGAGGTGCACGCGGGGGCTGTCGAGGGTATTCAGCAGGCTCTGCAGCCCTTCGGCCTGATCGAAGCCGATGGCGGTGACGACGCTGCTGCCACCTTCGGCGGGCTGGCGAATCCACTCGGGTATCTGCGACTCATCCGGGGTGTAGGTGGGGATGCGGTGTTCGCTCAGGCTGTGCTGTTCGTCGTTGATGAACAGGCCGTGGGGCTCCAGGCGCCCGCTGTCGCCATCGCGCAGATAGAGCAGGCCGCAACTGGCTCCGCTGAGGTCGACGGTTTCGCGCAATACCCGGCGCAGCAGGGCGTCGAAGCGGGTTTCGGCCGAGAGGCTGGCGGTGATTTCGAGGAAACCGGACAGGGTGTCCTTCATTTTGGCCATGGCCACGGCCAGCTGGTCCACCTCCAGCACAGGAGAACGGCCGCTGGCCGGATGGTTGAAATTGAAGCTGCGGATGGCTTCTGCCTCGCTCACCAGGGCGTGCAATGGCTTGACCAGAACACGGGACATCAGCCAGCCGAACGGGACGCACAGCAGCAATATGGCGATGCTCAGCACGGCGCCCTGCCAGCGGATGCGGTAGGCATCGGCCAGCAGCTCTTCTTCCGGAGCCAGCAGGGCCAGGCGCAGGCCATTGGGGCCGCCTTCCTCAAGCTGGCTGTAGGACACCTGCCAGCGTTTGTCGGCCAGCTTCATGGCGCCCTGGCGGTCCTTGTCCAGGCCGCGCTGGAACAGCTCGCCGAGCGCGGGACTGAGTTGCTCGACCCGGGCCAGGTGGGTTTCACCGTTGCTCACCAGTAGGCGCGATACATCGGGGTAGGCAATGGCTGTACCGTCGGGGTCATACAACACCACTTCGGTCGAGGGTGTGACCCGGTGACGGGCCAGGGTCGCGGACAGGTCGGCGAGGGTCAGGTCGGCGGCAATAACCGTCTGGCCATGGCTGAGACGGGCCAGAGTCGTGCCGACATCGCCGGTGGAAAAGAACACGTAGGGCTTGGTGGTGATCTGTTGGCCGTTGTCCAGTGCGCTCTTGTACCAGGGGCGGCTGCGCGGATCGTAGGTTTCATTGAGGTTCTGCCGGCGGCTGATCAGGTTCAGTTCGGCATCGAAGTACTGGGATTCGGAGATGGGCCGGGCATTGCCGTTACGGTCGATGGTCCAGACCTGGAAAACGGCATCGGCAGGGGCACTGAACTTTTCCTTGAGTGCGGCATTGCGCAAGGGCCGGACCATGAAGAAGTCGCCATCACCATAGCCGAGGTACAGCGAGGCAAGCTTGGGGTTGTCGCGCAGGGCCTGGGCCAGCGAGGGCAGCAGATCCATGCGTTGATAGCGGTCGGTAGCCTGGTTCTTTTCCTGCAGGGCCAGCAGGCTGAGGAGATGGCGAATGGGTTGATAGGTGTGGCTCAGGTCCGCGTCCACTTCCTCGCGCATCTGGGTAAACAATTGCTTGCTGCTGGAAAGGATGACCTGGGTGGTCTGGTGATAGTTGAACAGGCCGAGGAGGGCGCCACTGCCGAGCAGCAGGAGGGTGAACAGCGCGCTGATATGGACGTGGAGTGGAAAACGGCGTTCCTTGCCTTGCGCTCTGCCCTGCATGATCTCACTCCGTTGCTAGTCATCGTGGGGTAGAGCCAAAGCATAGTGAAGCAGTGCGGAACCCGCCGCTTGTCGGCGGGATTTTTTAACGTTTGACCTCTCCGAAGCGCCGCGCCAGAGCATGTATCAGCATCGCCACCAACATGGCCAGTACCACGCCGAGCAAGCTGTTGAGCAGGCGTTGCTGGGGCTCATGCCAGTCCTGGGCCAGGCTCTCGCTCAGCAGCAGGAAGCAGACGGTCACCTGTAGAACGTACAGACCATAGCGATGCGCCTGCAGTGCGCGGCCCAGCACAATCAAGGGCAGGGTGATGGCGACCATGGTTGCCGGGCTCTGCAGGCTGTAACCGAGCGCCAGCAGCAGCACGGCGCTGGCCAGGCTCACCATACACAGCTGCAGGGC
The DNA here is from genome assembly GCA_038147895.1 of Pseudomonas sp. Lineage (GTDB taxonomy): Bacteria > Pseudomonadota > Gammaproteobacteria > Pseudomonadales > Pseudomonadaceae > Aquipseudomonas. The sequence continues at coordinate 39,529 of JAYQUJ010000021.1, read as the reverse complement.
TCGGGCCAGGCTGCTGCGCGCTCTTAGCTGCAGGGTGCCGAGCAGGGCCAGAGTCAGCCAGTGGCCACGTTGCAGGTCGGCCAGTTCGACTATCAGGCCCGCGCCACCCAGGGCCAGTGCGCAGCCCAGCGCATGCAGGCGCCAGCGGCGTTCGGGCAGGCGCTTGGCCTGGCGGCGCAGCACCCGCAGCACGGCCAGTAGGCGTGGCATGTGCGGCCAGGTGCGCAAGCCATGCAGGCCGCGCAGGCCGAAAGCGAGCAGGGCGACCCAGAGGCCGCCGAGAATGAATAGTGCCGCTACGGCATCGGCATTGTGCAGGCCACCCACAACGGTGTGGCCCTGGCCCAGACACAGGCAGATCGCCAGATTCATCCCCAGTTTGCCGGCTTCCTTGCCGAAGCGTTGCAACCAGGCAAGCAGCAGGCCGAAGGCACTGAACAACAGCAGGCTGGCCCAGGCTTGGCCTGCTGCCCAGAAGCCCAGGCCGGCACTGCAGGCACCGAGCAGGGTGAGCAGCAGCAGGCGTAGCATGCCGTAACGGTGCAGTGGGCTGGCCTGGGAGGCCTGGAAGGCGCCGGCCGAGGCCCAGAGAAAACCTGGGTGGCCACTGAGCAGGCCGAGTAGCAGAGGCAGGGCACAGCCCAGGCCTGCAATGACGGCCGCCCCCAGTTCGGGTGGGCCGGCGTGCCAGGCGATCCATTTGTATCTGTGCATCACGGGCCTATACCGGGCTGGAGCGCCCGGTCATCTCCCGGGCCATCTCGGTAGCGTAGCTATCGGTCATCCCGGCGATGAAGTCGATCATGCGCAGAAACGACATGTACAGCGGCCAGCCTGGCTCTGGGGCGTAGTGGGCGAGCAGGTCGAGGATGCGCCGGTTCTTGAACGACAGCTCGCGCCCCGAATGCTGCTCCAGCGCCGCACCGCAGAACGCATTGAGGAGAATCTCCAGGGTGGTGTAGGCACCAATTTCATGCAGGGTCTTGCGCTTGTCCTGAAAAATGCGTTCGCGTGCTACGGCCTTGGCCCGCAGCACGCAGCGTTTGGCCGGGCCGTGCATGTGTTCGACCAGGTCCCCTTCGAGCGTGCCGAGCAATAAAGCCGGCTGTTGCTCGACGAAAGCCCGGGCAGCCGCGTTGGTCAGGTGTTCGATAGCTTTACCGCGCAGGATCGCCAGCTTGCGCCGGCGCGAGTCGTTGGGGCCGAGCTGGCGGTAGGTTTCCGGCAGATCATCGCCGACCAGGTCGAACAGCAGGGCCTCGACTTCGGCATAGTCGAGCAGCTCCATCTCGACGCCATCTTCCAGGTCGATCAGCGCGTAACAGATGTCGTCGGCCGCCTCCATCAGGAACACCAGTGGGTGACGGGCCCAGCGCTGCTCGTCGAGCCGCGGCAGCCCGAGCTTGGCGGCGATCTGCTCCAGGCGCGGCAGTTCGTTCTGGTAGCAGCCGAACTTGTGCTTCTTGTAGCCCTGCGCCTCCGCGTGGCGGGCCGTCCAGGGGTACTTCAGATAGGTGCCGAGGGTGGCGTAGGTCAGGCGCATACCGCCATCGAACTGGTGATACTCCAGTTGGGTGAGTACGCGAAAGCCCTGGGCATTGCCTTCGAAGCTGAGAAAATCGGCGCGCTCGGGGTCGCTCATCTCGTCCAGCCAGCCACGGTTTGCCGCCTGGTGGAACCAGTGGCGGATGGCATCTTCGCCGGAGTGGCCGAACGGTGGGTTACCGATGTCGTGGGCCAGGCAGGCAGACTGCACGATTACCCCAAGGTCACTGGGGGCGCACCAGCTGGGTAGTTCTTCACGCAGCATCTCGCCCACGCGCATGCCAAGGGAACGGCCCACGCAGCCGACTTCCAGCGAGTGGGTCAGGCGGGTGTGGATATGATCGTTGCTGGATACCGGGTGTACCTGGGTCTTGCGTCCCAGGCGGCGGAAGGCTCCGGAGAAGATGATGCGATCGTGGTCTTTGTGGAACGGGCTGCGCCCCAGCTCGTCGGAGCTATGTACGGGTTTGCCGAGTCGTTCACGGGTGAGCAGGGTTTGCCAATCCAAGGGCTGTCCTCGCCGGTGGGGTAGGGCCTGGCACTCCGCCGGGCAATCGGCATCTAGCTTCGGTGTTCATGGCGACGCCTGCAAGTATCGGTGCAGCAAACCGGGCGGGCCGCCCGGCAGGCGACGAGTGGCTAGTGGTGCAGCGCGGTCGCAGTGCTATGGTCGCGCCATCGTGTCTTGATCTATATCCATAACAACAAGAGTAGTAAGCACGTGATCCCCGAAGCTGCCTTATCCAGGGACTTGCAGCAGCAATTGCGCCTTCGCCGTTTCATGATGAGTGTGGCGATGTACGTTCTGGCCTGCGTTCCCCAGCTCGTTTCTCTGTACAACGGCATTTCACCGGCCTGGGTCACCCAGGTGTGGGTGCTGGTCGCCGTGGCCACCAATCTGCTGTTCTATCTGCTGCTGCGCTACGGCCTCAATCTGCGTTTTCGCGATCCGAGCATGACCATGGCGCAGATGATCGCGGCCATCATCATGGTGATGGGCACCCAGATCTATGCCGGCGAGGCGCGTGGGGCCTACCTGGTGGTATTGCTGATCATCATCGTGTTCGGTTGCTTCAAGCTGAACACCCGTGAGTTGTTGCTGTTGAGTCTGGGCACCATCGCCGCGTATGCGCTGACCCTGCCGCTGATCCAGCGTATCGAGGGTGAGCGTTTCAACCTGGCGGTAGAAATGGTGCTGTGGTGCAGTTTTTCGGTGTTCCTGCCGTTCATTTCCATCCTGGGTGGCAACATCAGTGACTTGCGCAAGAAGCTCGTGGCAAGCAATACCCAGTTGCAGGTGGTGCTGCGGCAGGTCACCGAACTGGCGACTCACGATGAGCTGACCGGGGTGTACAACCGCCGTTATCTGCTGGAAATGCTGGGCCACGAGAAGAACCGTACTGACCGTGGCGGCGCCGGGTTCTGCGTATGCATCCTTGACCTCGACCATTTCAAGCGGATCAACGACAGCTACGGCCACCCGGTGGGCGATGAGGTGTTGAAGGCCTTTGCCGAGGTGGTGCAGCCCTTGCTGCGCAGCACCGATTTCTTTGCTCGCTACGGTGGTGAAGAGTTCCTCCTGTTCCTGCCGCAAACCTCGCTGGAAATGGCTCAGCACTGCATCGTGCGGATTCAGGAGGCACTGGCGCGGGCGGAGTATCCCGGGCTGTCTGAGGATATGCGAGTCACCGCGTCCATCGGGGTGGCGCAGTACTACTTGCAGGAAAGCGTGTCAGCCCTGATCAAGCGCGCCGACAAGGCGCTTTACCGCGCCAAGCAGAACGGGCGTAACCGCATGGAGCTGGCGCCGTTCCATCAACCGATCTTTCTGACTTAGAAAGCACTCGCGTCGATATCGAGCAGCAGCAGACGTCGGCCGTTGTCGATGAACTGGCCGGCAGTCAGGCAGTACTGATTACTGGTGGCGTCGCGGTAGGTGCTTGAGAGGGTCAGACGGCGTTCTTCCCAGCCCTCTGCCAGCAGTTGATAGAAGTAGGGGCGCCAGGACCAGTTGTGGCCCAGGTAGCGGGGGTCCTCGCCCCAGCGCTTGCCATCCCACTGCAGGTTCGGACTGAGCTGAGTGCCGTGGCGGTCACACTGGTAGATGCGCAGCAGCCAGGGATAGGCGCTGGGGTTGAGTAGCGAGTCCACTGCGCCGCCACGCTCTACCCAATGGCGCACCAGGCCCATCAGCTCCGCCAATTGCTGGCGCAGGGTCATCAGGCGTGCCCGTTCGGCCAGTTTGCGCTGTACGTATTGGTCGCGCAGATGGGCGAAACGGGTGACGAAGGCGTCGCTGTTGAAGAAATCCTGCTCCGCCTGGGCAAAGAGATAGCCCTGCACGTAGCGGGCGCCGCATTCCAGCGCGAAGTGCAGCTCGGCTTCGGTTTCGACGCCTTCGGCGATGATCCAGCAACCGGTTTTCTCGGCCATCAGCGCCAGGGCCTTGACCACTTCGCCACTGGGGCCGCCGCGGGCAGCTTCCTGGAACAGGCGCATGTCCAGCTTGAGAATGTCCGGCTGCAAGGCGAGCACCCGATCCAGCTGCGAGTAACCGGCGCCGAAGTCATCGATGGCGATGCGTGCCCCGGCTGTGCGGTAGCGACTGACGACTTCACTGAGCTTCTGGTTGCCGCCGCCCAGCTCGGTGATTTCAAACACGACCCGGCACGGATCTATCCCGTGCTTCTCCAGCTGCTTGAGGCTGGGTAGAGGCTGATTGGGGCGCAGACGACTGATCCAGCGCGGTGAAATGTTCAGGCTGAGAAACCAGTCCTGCGGCGCGCCATGCAGACGGGCGAGGGCATCTTCACGGATCTGACGGTCCAGCCGGCGCAGGCTGGCTGGCGAGATTTTGGGGTCGCTGAACAACGGACCGACCGAACGCAGGGAACCATCGACCTGGCGCAGACGACCAAGAGCTTCGATGCCGGCAATGCGGCCTGTGGCGGTGTCGATAAAGGGCTGAAAGACTGCTAGCGGCTGCCCGTCGATCACGAACCGTTTCCTTGCGTTGATGGAAAACTTGACCGCCTAGGTGGCGGTCACGAAGCCATCACGATTGCAAGAATGCGGCCACTTCTCTCAGCGCTGCGGATGTTCCTCGTTGGCCAGTGCCTTTTGCCCGGCGCGCACTAGCGGATAGAGCAACAAGGCTCCGCGGGCCAACTTGCCGAAGGTGCCCAGGCGGCTGGCGAAAAGGCTTAAAAATACACCGGCCGTCAGCAGTATCGGTTTTTCCAGTGCGGCAGGATTAGCGCTTCGCAACTGACGCAAGTGCTGCAGTGGATGGGTCAGTGGCTGGGCATGGTGACGCAGATGCTGGCGATGCATCTCCAGGCGCAGGCGTACCAGGTCCTTGTGCATGTCGCGTGGTAGGGCGGGTTTCATGGCAGTAAGCGCTCCTTGTCACGGGCAAGTTCCTCCAACGTGGCCTGGAAGGGCGACTGACCGGCACGAGCCAGGTTCATGGCCTTGCTCACACAGAAGGCTAAGGCGACAGAGAAAAGCAGGCTCAGGCCTATGGCGGCCTGCAGGCGGTAGTCGTCCCAGAAGGCAATCAGCACCACCGTGCAAAGGCCGAGCAGTACCAGCAGCCCGAAAATCAGGCACAGGCCGGAAAAGAGCAGCAGGCGGAACGAGCGAGACTTTTCTTCCTGCAGCTCGATGGCAATGAGTTCCAGATGGCCCTGGGCGAAACCAAACAAGGCGCCGCCGAGTTTTTTCAGCGACGGCTTGCCTGGGTCGCCAGCCGCTTGCGCGTGCTGATCATCCATGTGTCAGCAGCCTATCGACGACCAGCCAGCAGGCCGAGCAAAAAGCCCACGCCGGCGGCAATGCCGATGGTCTGCCAGGGGTGTTGCTGAACGTATTCCTCGGTTTTTTCGACTGCTATGCGGCCCTGGGCTTCGAGATTCTGCTCGGTGCTCTTGAGCATGGTTTTGGCCCGATCAAGGTTGTCGCCAATGCGTGCACGCAGCTCCTGAACCTGAATGCCTGCTACTTCGGAGGTCTGTTTCAGCAGGTTCTCAGTGTCGCCGATCAGCGTCTGGAACTCGGCGGAGAGGGCGTTCTGGGCTTCACGCAGCTGACGGCGCTGGGCGTCTTTGTCCTGTGCACTGTTGCTCTTGGCAGAAGTAGTCATGGTGCTCTCCTTGGGGTTGCAGTGAACTCTCCGCTTTCGAGCCCGCTTCAGACTCAAGGTTCAGGTTAATTGCGTGCCCTATGGTGGTACGTCTTTTGCTTTTTAATGGTGCGTATTGTGTTTTTGGTGGTCGATATTGGGGCTGATGCGGCATAGGTGATCTGCTGCGTGCATTCCTATCTCACTGAAAATAAAGATAAAAAATTACCAAGATGCTTCTTCGGTCATTAATGCACTCCAAGTTGGTGCGCTGCGGTTTCGTTGTGATGGGCTGTTGTGTTCCTGTTTGGTGCGTTGCGTGGTGGCTGTGGGCGTTTATGGTGCTTGTCCTGCTGGGGAAAGTGCTCGATGGAAAATATAAATAGTGCAGTGGAAACCCTGATCCACGGCTCCAATACCCTGTTCATTCTGATGGGCGCCATCATGGTGCTGGCGATGCATGCCGGCTTTGCCTTTCTTGAGGTGGGCACGGTGCGCCACAAGAACCAGGTCAATGCCTTGTCGAAGATCCTCTCGGACTTCGCCATTTCGGCACTGGCCTATTTCTTTGTCGGTTACTGGGTGGCTTACGGCATTACCTTCTTCGAACCCGCTGCGGTGCTGACCGAGGGCAACGGTTACGCGCTGGTCAAATTCTTCTTCCTGCTGACCTTTGCTGCGGCCATCCCGGCGATCATTTCCGGCGGCATCGCCGAGCGCGCCAAGTTCGGTCCGCAGCTATGTGCGACCCTGCTGATCGTCGCTTTCGTCTACCCCTTTTTCGAGGGGCTGATCTGGAATGGCAACTTCGGCCTGCAGGACTGGCTGAGCGAGCGCTTCGGCGCGGCTTTCCATGATTTCGCCGGCTCGGTGGTCGTGCATGCAGTGGGCGGCTGGTTGGCCTTCGGCGCCGTTATTCTGTTGGGCCGCCGTGATGGTCGTTACCGCGAAGGCCGCCTGGTCGCTTTCGCGCCGTCGAACATTCCTTTCCTGGCCTTGGGTTCATGGATCCTGATCATCGGCTGGTTCGGCTTCAACGTGATGAGCGCGCAGACCTTGGGTAGCATCAGTGGCCTGGTAGCGGTCAATTCGCTGATGGCCATGGTTGGCGGTACCGTTGCTGCGCTGCTGGTGGGGCGTAATGACCCGGGCTTTCTGCACAACGGCCCGCTGGCTGGTCTGGTGGCGGTGTGTGCAGGCTCCGACCTGATGCATCCGCTCGGCGCTTTGGCGACCGGTGCGATTGCTGGTGCGCTGTTCGTCTGGGCATTCACCGCCACTCAGGTGAAGTGGAAGATCGACGATGTGCTGGGCGTCTGGCCGCTACATGGTCTGTGTGGTGTCTGGGGTGGCATCGCCTGCGGCATCTTCGGCCTGCAGGCTCTGGGGGGGCTGGGTGGAGTCAGTCTGGTCAGCCAGCTGATCGGTACTGCCCTGGGTGTTCTGGTGGCGCTGGTTGGCGGTTTTCTGGTGTATGGCCTGCTGAAGGTGGTGACGGGCATCCGCCTGAGCCAGGAGCAGGAGTACTACGGTGCTGACCTGTCGATCCACAAGATCGGTGCCAACAGCCAGGACTGATGGGTAGTCGGATAAAAAAGAACCCGCCAATTGGCGGGTTCTTTGTTTCATGGGCCTGTTGTTACCAGAGCGACATGGTGTAGCTGACGATCAGACGGTTTTCGTCCAGGTCATTGGTGAAGTTGGTGCGAGTAGTGGCGTTACGCCATTTAACGCCCAGGTTTTTCAGCGGGCCCTCTTGGAACACATAGGCAATGTCGGTGTTGCGCTCCCATTCCTTGCCTTCGGAGGCCGACGCACCGCGGTCGATGTTGTCGCCGGTAATGTAGCGCGTCATCAGGGTCAGGCCGGGGATGCCGACAGAGGCGAAGTTGAAGTCGTAGCGTGCCTGCCAGGACTTTTCATCTTTATTGGCGAAGTCGCCGATCTGCACATAGTTGACCAGGAAGGGGTCGGTTCCGCTGATATAGGCGTAGCCGGTATCACCGTCCATCTGCTGGTAGCCCAGGCCGAAGGAGTGACCGCTCAGGGCGTAGGTGAACATCGCACCGTAGGCCTTGTTGTCGACATTGGTGTCGCCATCGTCGGTGGAGCGGGCGAAGCGCAGATCGGTCTTGAAGCTTTGCTTGTCGGCAATGGGCAGGACATGCACCAGGTTGACGATGTGCTGCTTGTACAGGTCGTCCAGGGCACCGTAGTTGTAGGTGGTGGTGAGCTGGTCGTTCCACTTGTAGCTCAGGCCGGCGAAGTTGAATTCGTCGCTGTCTGCGCTGGAAGTGGTGAAACCGCGGGGAACGGCGCTTGAGCCACTGCCACCGTTCAGTACCATGGTCTGATTGTTGGACGAGTCGCGGTTGTTGACCCGATTCATCTGGCCGGCATCGAAGCTCAGGCCGGAGATTTCCTGAGAGTTCAACCAGCCACCCTGGAAGGTCTGCGGCAGCAGGCGTGAGTCGTTGGCAGAAATCGCCGGTAGCTTGGGCAGCAGGGTGCCGATCTTTAGTGTGCTGTTGGAGATCTTGGCTTTAGCGGCAGCACCGAATTCGCTGTAGTCGTCGACTGCTCTCTTGTCTCCGGGGTCGCGTGGAAGAAGGCCGGTACCGCTCCGATCCGGGCTGGAGTCCAGCTTCAGTCCGAGAGTGCCGATGGCATCCACGCCGAAGCCGACAGTGCCTTCGGTATAGCCGGACTCGAAGCGCAGGAGGAAGCCCTGCGCCCATTCCTCGGCTTTGGATTGACTGGCGCCATCCTGGCGGAAGTCGCGGTTCATGTAGAAGTTGCGCAGTTCCACGCTGGCCTTGCTGTCTTCTATGAAGGCGGCCTGGCTGATGGTGGGCAGGGTGAGGCTGGTGCCCAGCGCGGCGAGAGCCACTCCGCGGGCGATAGGGGACTTGCTCATTGTTATAGTTTCCTCGGCTGGTGATGGCAGACCGACGGGCGGTCTGGTTGCAGCTTTGTGAATAAAACATGGCTCAAGACCTGGCGCTTCTAGACTTTGGTCTAGACCTCAGCTCATTGCACCCACTCAGGGTAGTAGCCGATTTCGCGCTGTACAGCCTCGTCATGTGCCGGCACCACGCGCAGTTCGGGGTGTTGCTGCATCAGGGTATGGACTGTTTGCAGCTGTCGGCGTGTGGCCTCGCGATCGTTGTCGACCATGTTGCGGCTGATCCAGAACTTCTCCCGTGACCCGCTGAAGCCTTCCAGGCGCCAGCTGGCATCGCCGGTAAAGAAGAAGCGCCGGCCGTCATCGAGGGTCAGAAACAGGCCCAGCGAACCGGGCGTATGACCGTCCAGTGGGACCAACACCAGGCTGGCGTCACCGAACAGGTCGAGGCTGCGCTCGAAACCCATGAAGGGTTGGGCGTCGAAGGTGAAGGGCACCCAGTGGATAGCGTGTCTGAACTGGCTGGGCAGCACTGCCGGCGGTGTGGCGATGCGGCTGAACTCGATTTCCTCGTAAGGTGCCCATACCGGCACTTCGGCAAAATCGGCTAGCCCGGAGGCGTGGTCCCAGTGGCTGTGGCTCAGCAGTATGCGGTCGACGCTGATGCCGTCGCGGTCGAGCTGGTCGCGTACTGGCGTGACCTTGCCGTAGCGCAGCAGCGGCTTGTCGTACCAGGGCATCTCGGACTCGAACTGTTCGTCAACCTGGCGCCCCAGCGAGGTGTCCAGTAGCAAGGTGGCGGCGTGATGCTCGATCAGCACTGCGACGTGGTTGGCGATCGCCTTGTCCGTCCATGATCCCCCTTGCACGGTGAAGGCATCGAGAGTCTCGGTTTCCGCTGTCTTGACCAGTGCGAAGCGCAGGCCAGCGGCTTGGGTGCTGGAGCCCAGGATGAGCAACAGGGAAAGTACCAGTGCACGCATATTCAGCTTCCTTGCAAGGACAGGTGGTGAGGGGGCTTGGCCGGGCCCGAGGTTTGGGAGATCGCTTGTGGTCTTTCGCCTATGACGAGGTGCAGCTGAGTCTGCCACTTGCCGGGGTGAATGGAGCGGGTCATGGTGCGAGCCTCAGAGACCGGGCATACCGATATAGCCCGGCAGGGCGCGGATGCGGGTGAACCAGGCGGCAAGGTGGATGTAGGGCGCCAGGTCGACAGCGCCATCGCCTGCCAGCGCGACATAGGGGTAAACCGCCAGGTCGGCAATCGTCGGGGCCGCGCCCTCGGCCAGCCAGTTGTGCTGTGCAAGATGCGCATCTATCAGGCGCAGCACCTGCCGGGCATTTTCCTGGGCCTGCTGTGCATCGCCGGGAAAACGGAACAGCACATGCAAGCGTGCCTGCCCGGGGCCTCTGGCCACCTCATTGGCGGCCAGGCTCAGCCAGTTGCTGATGCGTGCCTGGCTCAGGGCGTCGCGCGGGTACCAGCTGGTGTCGGCGTAGCGACAGGCCAGATAGACCAGGATCGCCTGGGAGTCGAACAGGACATGCCCATCATCCACCAGTACCGGAACCTGGCCACGGGGGTTGAGGGCAAGGAACTCAGCGCTTTTTTGTGCATGGCCTGGCAGGTCGACCGGCAGCAGTTCTACTTCCAGCTGCAGCAGGGACAGGAACAGGCGGATCTTGTAGCAGTTGCCGGAGAGGGTGAAGTCATGGAGTTGCATGGCGAGGGCCTGACTGGGGAGAATTATTTGGATATTAGACAGACAGGTCTGTATATTTCAAGCGCGACACTCAAGCTGGAGTGTCGGCTGTCGGCCCACGCATAATGCGCCGCAGAGGAGGGCCAGATGGCATCGAACAAACGCGAACAACTGATCGACACAGCTCAGAGCCTGTTTGCCCGCGAGGGTTACCATGCCACAGGCATCGATCGCATCCTGGCGGAGTCAGGGGTCGCCAAGATGACGCTGTACAAGCATTTTCGCTCCAAGGACGAGCTGATTCTGGCGGTGCTGGAGCAGCGTGGGCAGGCAACGCTGGCTGGCCTCAGCCAGCTGCGTGTGGCTTTGCCGCCTCGGGAGGCATTGCTGAAGAGCTTCGATGGCCTGCACGAGTGGATTCACCAGGACGACTTCTGCGGCTGTAGCTTCATCAATGCGGCGGCCGAGTTTCATGACCACGACCATCCGATCCATCGCCAGGCCGCTGCATTCAAGGCCGCATTCGCCGAGCACTTTCGCGAGCTGTTGCAGATGCTAGGCGTCGACCAGGCGCAGGCCCTGGCAGCACAGTTGCAGTTCCTGCTTGAGGGGGCCTTGAGCATGGCTCATGTTCAGGGGGCTGGGGATCAGGCCTTGCAGGCCAAGGCTGCTGCCGAAGTGTTGCTGGCGGCAGCGGGCGGCTGATCAGTCGCCACTCAGTAGGCGTGCTTCACCAGCCTCGATGGCCTGTAGCGGGCCGGAGAGCAGCACCGTATCGCCAGGGTGCAGGGACTGCCGGTTCTCCAGCGGCAAGTCGATGCCGTCTCGGCGCACCGCCTGGATTTCCAGGCCCAGCTCTTCCAGGCCCAGCTCACTGGCGCAGTGGCCGCAGGCGTGCGCTTCCTCGGGCAGGTTGACTGCGTGCAGCAGACGCCTCTCCTGGCCCTGAGCATTGAGCAGGTTGGCCTGGGCGCCATGATAGAAGCCATGCAGCAGGCGGTAGCGGTTGCGGCGCACCTCATCCAGATGAGCCTGCACCTGGGGCTGGGGAATTCCGAGCATGACCAGGGCGTGGGAGGCCAGCATCAGGCTGGACTCCAACACTTCCGGTACCACTTCGTTGGCGCCTGCGGCCTGCAACTCGGCCAGGCGGCTGTCATCACGGGTGCGCACCAGAATCTGCAACTGCGGGCATTGCTGGCGCGCTTCGCTGACGATAGCCAGGGCGATATCGGTCTTGTCCACGGCTATCACCAGAAGGCGGGCACGGGCGATACCGACGGCGAGCAGCAGATCACGGCGACGGGAGTCACCGAAGTGCACGTTATCTTCACCGGCGCTGGCCTCTTCGACACGCACCGGGTCATCGTCCAGGGCGATGAACTCTTGCCCTTCACGTTGCAGGAAGCGGCCAATGGACTGGCCGACGCGGCCGTAACCACAGATCACCGTGTGGTTGTGCAATTCGGCACTGCGACTGCTGATTTCCTCCAGCCGGCTTTCGGCCCCCGGAGCGCGGCGCAGGCGGGCCGCCAGTTGCGGCGCGGCGCGAAGTAGCAGCGGGGTGAGGGCCATGGAGCAGAAGGCTGCGGCCAGCAGCAGGCCGGCAATCTGGGGTTCCAGCAGAGCGTGCTGGCGCATCAGGGCGACCAGGGCGAAGAAGAATTCCCCGGCTTGCGCCAGTGCCAGACCGGTGCGCCAGGCCGTTTCGCTCGAGTCGCCGCGCAGTTTCACGACCAGTGCGACCAGGCCGCCCTTGATGCTCAGCAGCAGCAGGGTGATCAGGGCGATACTCAGACCTTGTTCGGCAAACAGGCGCAGGTCGATCAGCATGCCGACGCTGACGAAGAACAGGCCGAGCAGGATGTCGCGAAAGGGCCGGATGTCGGCTTCTATCTGGTGTCGATAATGGCTTTCACCCAGCAGCATGCCGGCGAGAAAGGCGCCCAGGGCCATGGACAGACCGAGCAGGTGAGTCAACCAGGCGGTGAGCAGGACAATGACCAGGGCGAGCATGACAAACAGTTCTGCCGAGTGCGCCTGGGCCACTTCGTGGAAGAGCTTGGGCAGCAGCCAGCGACTGGCCAGCAGCAGACCGAAAAACAGCAACAAGGCCTTGCCAAGGGTCCAGGGAATGCTCCAGTACCAGGGGGCTTCATTACTTCCCGTCAGCGTGGGCACCAGGGTCAGCAGCAGTACGGCGACCAGGTCCTGCAATAGCAGAACGCCCATGGCGTTCTGTCCATGATCGCTGAACACTTCGCCAAGGCTGACCAGTTCCTTGCCGACGATGGCGGTAGACGACAGGGCCAGCCCCAATCCCAGCAGAGCGGCGGTGGTCGGGGCGATGCCGCTCAGCCACAACGTGGCGCCTAACGCCGCGCCACACAGCACGACCTGGGCGCTGCCGAGGCCGAACACGGTATTGCGCAGGGCCAGCATGCGCGGCAGGGAAAACTCCAGCCCCAGAGTGAACAGCAGGAACACCACGCCCAGTTCGGCGAGGTGGGGCAGGTCGTCGCTCGAACTGATCCAGTCCAGGGCGGCAGGCCCGACCAGCAGGCCCACGCACAGATAACCCAGTACGGCGGGCAAACGCAGGCGGCGGAACAGGGCGATGATCAGCAGCGAGCAGGCGAGGATGATCAGCAGGTCAGTGAACAAAGGCTTTCTCCTGAGGCCGGGTCGAGCATGCCCAACTGGATGGTGATCGTCCATGATCCCGGGCAATTGCCACTGATAAAGATGGCCGTTGGTCAGGGCAGGCTCAAGTTTTCCGGCCGTAGGCCGCCAACCGGGTTGATGTCCCGCTCAGGTATGCCGCTATGAACTCTCTGGCCTCTCTTGCCCCCTCTCTGTCCCGTTCCACGCTGCCGACATCTTCCTCCACGCCTCGCGCTCAGGCGGATGCGCAAAATACCTTGGCCAATCGCCTGGCCGAGCGATTGGGAATGGAGCCGGGCACGCTCAATGGCAAGAGCGAGGACTTCACTCCAGACAAGGTTGCAGAACGAGTCCTGGGGTTTGTTGAGCAGCGCCTGCAGAGCGAGGCCGCTGCCGGCGCCGACTCGGCCAAGCTGGAAAGTCTGCTGACGCAGGCCCGTCAGGGCGTGGAAAAAGGTTTTGCCGAGGCACGCAAGATTCTCGACGGCATGGGCGTACTCAAAGGCAAGGTCGCAGACGATATCGATGCCACCTACGACAAGATCCAGAGTGGTCTGCAAGGGCTTGAGCAAAGCTACAGCGGACAGTCCCAGGCAGCAGAGCCCGGCCTGCTTGCGGCGGCGGCCTACAGCGAGCGCGTGGCTGCGCAAATGGAAACATTCGACCTGCAGGTGACGACGCGCGACGGTGATCGCCTGAGCATTTCGGTTGCCGCCGCCTCGGCCAGCTGGTCGCAGAACAGTGCCGTGCTTGCCAGTGATGGCAATACCTCGCTGGCGGCTTATTCCAGTAAATCCGGCAGTCTGCAGATTGCGGGCTTCCAGGTTCAGGTCGAGGGCGAGCTGGACGCTGAAGAGCGCGCGGCTCTGGAGGATCTGTTCAGTCAGGTACGCGACCTGTCCGATCAGTTCTATACCGGTGACCTGGCGGGTGCATTTGATCGTGCCATGCAGCTGGACATGGATGGCTCTCAGCTGGCTTCGATGTCTCTGCGCCTGACCCAGACCACGGTGCGCCAGGCGACTGATGCCTACAGTGCCGTGGCACAGCAGGGGGGGCAGGCCGCCAGCGCCGTCAACGACATGCTGGTGGACTATGCTCGTGGCCTGCTGGATGCGCTGCGTAATGCGGATGCTGTAACGGACGATAGCAAGGGCATGCTGGAGCAGCTGCTGGAGGGTGGTTTCGCTCTTGATGAGCGCTTCGGCGAAGACATGCTGGACAAGGCTCGCGGACTCAACCAGCGTTTGCTCGATGGCCTGAAGGGATTGCTGCCGGCTGGCGAATAAGGCTGGTGTTAGACTGCGTCTCTGCGCCTAACCAGAGACTCTTGTGATGCTGCCGGAATGCCAACTCTACGGAACCCTGGGCTGCCACCTTTGTGAGGTGGCAGAGGCCCTGCTGATGCCCTTCGTCGAGCACGGCCTGCTGGTCGAGTTGGTGGATATCGCCGAGCGCGAAGACTGGGTCGAGCAGTACGGTCTGCGCATCCCGGTATTGCGCCGTTGCGACACTGGCGCCGAACTCGGTTGGCCTTTCGATGCCGATCAGGTCGTGGCCTTCCTGCGCTGAACCTGCCCGCGTCTCCTTGCTTTACAGACCTCTCATTCAGCCTGCTTGATATTTTGAACGCCCGGTGCGTATTTTGTACGTTGCGCCGCGTCCGCGGCATCTGCGCCAATTAAGGATAAGAAGTAAATGAGCAACGACGGTCGCAACACGCTAGCCGAGCGCCTGATTGGCATAGACGAAGTCGAGTGTGTTACCGCCGACCTCAATGGCGTGCCACGTGGCAAGGTGATGACTGCCGCCGGCTTCCTCGAAGGGCGTCGCCTGCAGTTGGCGCGCGGCGTATTACTGCAGTGCATCATGGGCGGCTACCCGGAGTCCCGCTTCTACGGTAGCGATGATGGCGACCTGATACTGACCACGACTGATGAACGCGTCTTCACCTTGCCCTGGAGCGAACCGCATCGGGCCTTGGCGATCTGTGATGCCGATGAGCTGGATGGCCGCAGCTCTGGATTGTCGACCCGGGGCCTGCTCAAGCGTGTGGTGAGCGCTTATGCCGAGCGAGACTGGCAGCCCGTTGTGGCAACTGAACTAGAGTTCTTCGTCTTCGAGCGCCCGCAGGATCCGCAACAACCATTCCGTCCACCGCTTGGGCTGGACGGTAGCCGCGAAAGTGGCTGCTCGGCGTTCAGCGTCTCCTCGGGCAATGGCCTGCGGCCATTCTTCAGTGAGGTCTACAAGTGCATGGAAGCGCTGGGTTTGCCGCGCGATACCTTCATGCACGAAATGGGCGTCAGCCAGTTCGAGATCAACCTGCTGCATGGCGACCCGCTACTGGTGGCGGATCAAACCTTCCTGTTCAAACACATGCTCAAGGAAGTCGGCCTCAAGCATGGCCTTGCCGTGGTTTGTATGGCCAAGCCACTGCCGCACACGGCGGGCAGCTCCATGCATATCCACCAGAGCGTGGTGGAGCAGGTCAGTGGGCGCAATATTTTCACTGCAGCCGATGGTGAGACTGCGCCGGCATTCTTCCACTTCCTGGGCGGTCAGCAAGCGGCCCTTGCAGACTTCACACTGCTGTTCGCGCCGCATGTGAACTCCTATCAGCGCCTCTGCCACCCCTATGCCTCACCGAACAATGCGTGCTGGTCGCATGATAACCGAGCAGCCGGTTTGCGAATTCCCGCCAGCGGCCCTGCGGCCAGGCGAGTGGAGAATCGCTTGCCGGGCGCCGATGCCAATCCCTATCTGGCCATCGCCGCGAGTCTGGCCGCCGGTCTGCACGGTTTGTTGGGCGAGTTGCAGCCTAGCGCTGCCATTCAAGGGGATTTTGCCGTACCGGCCGAGCTCAACCTGCCATGTACCTTGCACGCGGCCTTGCAGCGCCTGCGCGACAGTAGCTTGGCTCGCCAATGGTTTGGCGAGGAGTTCATCCAAGGTTATTGCGCGGTCAAGGAAATGGAGCTGATGAGCTATCTGGATGAAATCACGCCTTGGGAGCGACGAGTGTTGGGCTGCCAGGCCTGATGAAAAAAGCCACCGTGAGGTGGCTTTTTTCATTGCTAGTCGTCCCGTCTTGCTTCTCGCTGCAGCTGATACACATAGCGCTCGACGTGACGCTGCTCCAGTCCGCCCATGCGATGGAAGCGCAGGCCTACCAGGGTCGTGTCGGCCTTTTCATCATAGTGGGCATGGCGCATTTCCACGGCGGTATTCAACGGGCCAATCGGCAGTTGTGCGGAGAAACGCTCATATACCTGCCCGGCTTGCAGGCGGCTGCTGACATTGCCGGCAAAGCGCAGGCGGCAGCCGGTGGCGGAAATGTCCAGCAAATGGCCGCCGAGCGCCGGAGTAAGGCGATTACCGGAAAGCTCTATGGCAACCTGCTGGCCCGCGCCCAATGAGGCACGGAAGGCGTTGCGGCGCTGGTGGTAGATAACCCGCTCGGGCATGTGACCCCAATAGCAGCGAGCACCACCCAGCTCGCCAATACTGACTGGGTCATCGCAGTCCCAGGCGATACGAATGCCGTCGTGGAAGCCTTCAACACGGAAGGGTTCATCGTTCTGCAGGTAGCGCTCGCCATCGCTGGGCATCATTTCGTCGAGAGCGATCAGGCCGCGCTCGCGATTAACTTCCACCAGGTAGGTCTGGAAGCGCTGATTGCGATCCTTGAATGTGATCAACAGAGGGTCTCTGCTCTGTTGCAGCAGGCGCAGGTTGGCGAAGATTTCCAAGGGCGCGGTCAGTACCTTGGGTGGCTGTGGGCCATCTTCCTCGTGAAATGGGTTGGACACAGTCCGGAAGTCTCCAGGGGCACAAAAAAACTACGGCACTAGCATACTGGCACAATGCCTGTATGTCCCTGTGCTTGTTATAGATCTCAGGCTTGGCTGAGTGGGCGTTGCTGGCCGATTCTAGCGGCGCCGCCGCGACTGTCATAGAGCCCAGGGGTTTCGCCGCCACGCAGAATGCCGAGTACGCTTTGTAATGAGGCCTGGTTGGCACGTATCAGCCGGCCATTGCGCTGGTTAGCCTCGCGGCATTGTTCGAGCAGGAGATTGAGTTCATCGCTACGGGCCAGAATCTCGGGGCCATCGCTGCGACGGCTGGCAAAAGTCTCCAGGCCGGATTTGTCGGCACTGAGTTCTTGCTGGCGTAACAGGGTGCTGCGGATGGTGCCGTGCTGGTCGAGCAGGCTGAGGAGAGGAAGCTTCTCGCCGAGAACCTTTTCCAAGCGGGGCAGATCTCGCTCGCCGAGCGCCTGGAATTCGGCATTGATCAGCTCAAGCAAGTGCTTGGCGGTGCCGATATCGTCGATGAAAAGTTGTAGCAGATCGTTATCTTGCATCTTTGGGCTCTGGGGATCGGGCGTCCAACACCCCCAGCGCAGCCCGGAACTAGCGCTGGGATTCGAAATCGAGCAGTTTGCTGGCTACACGCTGACTGTCGACCTGATAGCTGCCATCGGCAACAGCCTGCTTCAGTTTGGCGACACGCTCTTTGTCTACGGTCGGCAGATCGCGCAGCTTGTCGCTGGCTTTCTGCAATTGTTGGGCTTCACGGCTGAGTTGCACGGACTCACCGCTTTTACCGGCAGCAGCCTGCTCGCCGGCAACCTTCGCCGCATTGGGCTGGGTGTTGCTGACGGCTTCGTTCTGGCCGCTGGCCTGGGCATTACCGGTACGCCCGCTGTTGGCGGGAGTGCTGGCATTGTTCAGCCGGTTGAAGTCGATAACCATGTTGAAAACCTCGGACGGTATCTGGACGCTTGACTGGGTTGTCGGCCGGTTCCGTCGAAACTTTAGGGTGCAGTTGTGTGTGCTGTTTCACAGTGTAGGGAATCGTCGTCGGATTGCGCTACAAGAATCATGCCTACATCCGCACTTCGACCTGCCCTGGGCCTATCACCCTTGCCCTGACCACGCGTTGCGAGCTCAGGTTACGCACACTGATTTGTTGCCCCATAGCTCCGTCAGACAAGGCTTCGCCCTGCATGCGCACGCTGATACCTGAACTGCTGGCAAGGATTACGACCTGATCGCCGCGGCGAACACTTTCTGCCAGTTGCAGCTGAGATGGAGTCAAAATCTGATCTGCCTGAGCTGGCCGCGTCAGTTTTTTGCCGATGGCCTGTTTCTGGTCGAGGAGATAACCGCGGTTGAGCAGTCCGACATCCTGCTCGATCATGGCCACATCGTCCGGGCCGATGATGCTGTTGCGCTTGAGTGGGTTCTTCAAAACGACGACCGGACGAAAAATCCGCACTTGGGCCGGGATGAATACACTCCAGGGCGAGCTGCCCTCGCAGCTGACCCGCACCGTGACGCGACCGACGGGCTGCTCAGGGCTTTCCAGTTTCTGCGTCAGATCCCTGTCACATGAGGCCAGGCGTAACCGCGGGTCGACAGGATTGACTTGAATTTCATGACGCGCCTGGATTTCGCTACGCTCTAAATAGTCTTCGACCATGAACTCAAGAAAGCCCTCTGTGGCGCCGATAAGCTCCTCGGGCAGGGTTTGCGCGGCAGCATAAGGTGTGTGGTAGCCGAACAGCCCCAAAGCGGGTAAAACAGCGGCAGTGATGAAGCGTTTTGCCATCATGCGCCGGGAAAATGTCGAAAGTGTGTTCATGCACCCGACGAAGCAAGGCCCGTGCCGCCTGCTAGGCTTAGCAGAACGCGCGGCGAACAGAACGAATAAGGAGTCTGGGCATGGCCGGAGTATTGGACTCGGTTAACCAGCGTACCCAACTGGTGGGGCAGAACCGTTTGGAGCTGCTGTTGTTCCGGCTGGATGGGCCGCAGCTGTATGGCATCAATGTGTTCAAGGTGAAGGAGGTGCTGCAATGCCCCAAACTCACCGTCATGCCCAAGTCCAGCCAGGTCGTGCGTGGCGTGGCGAACATTCGTGGCGGCACTATTCCGATCCTCGACCTGGCTCTGGCTACCGGTCGCTCGGCGCTGGATGACATCAGCAACAGCTTCGTGATCATCACCGAGTACAACACCAAGGTGCAGGGTTTTCTGGTGCGCTCGGTTGAGCGCATCGTCAACATGAACTGGGGGGAAATCCATCCGCCGCCCAAGGGCACCGGACGCGACCACTATCTGACGGCTGTAACGCGTGTCGATAACCGCCTGGTCGAAGTCATCGATGTCGAGAAGATCCTGGCTGAAGTGGCGCCCATGTCCGAGGCTATCTCGGACGGCGTGGTGGATGTCGAAACCAAGGCCAAGGCCGTTTCCAAGCGTGTGCTGATCTGTGACGACTCCTCCGTTGCGCGCAAGCAGGTGTCACGCTGCCTGGAGAGCGTTGGTGTTGAAGTTGTCGCGCTGAATGATGGGCGCGAAGCCTATGACTACCTGCATAAGCTGGTCGAGGAGGGCAAGAGTCCGGCTCAGGAGTTCCTGATGCTGATCTCCGACATCGAAATGCCGGAGATGGATGGCTATACCCTCACTGCCGAGATTCGCTCTGATCCGAGGATGCAGAATCTCCATGTGATTCTGCATACTTCGCTGTCCGGTGTTTTCAACCAGGCGATGGTCAAGAAAGTCGGAGCGGATGACTTCCTGGCGAAGTTCCGTCCCGATGAGCTTGCCTCTCGGGTGGTCGAGCGTATTCGGATAGCTGATGAGGGCTAGAGGCTAGAGCCTTTAGTAGGGACATATGTATGGTGAGGCGGCATTAGTGTCTTCAGGCAATTTGGATTTCGAGCAGTTCCGGGTCTTTTTGGAGAAGGCTTGCGGCATTCTGCTGGGGAGCAACAAGCAGTACCTGGTGTCCAGCCGCCTCAATAAATTGATGGAGCAGCAGGGCATCAAGTCGCTTGGCGAACTGGTGCAGAAGATGCAGGCCCAGCCGCGAGGCGGGTTGCGGGAGCAGGTGGTGGACGCGATGACCACCAACGAAACCCTGTGGTTTCGTGATACCTACCCTTTCGAAGTGATGAAGAACCGGGTATTGCCTGAGCTGATCAAGGCCAATCCCAATCAGCGCTTGCGTATCTGGTCGGCGGCCTGTTCTTCTGGACAGGAGCCTTATTCACTGTCGATGACCATCGACGAATTTGAAAAAAGCAATCTGGGCCAGCTCAAGGCTGGTGTGCAGATTGTCGCGACCGACCTGTCGCCCTCTATGCTGACCAACTGCAAGTCTGGCGAATACGACAGTTTGGCGATGGGCCGTGGTTTATCTCAGGAGCGTCTGCAGCGCTATTTCGACCCCAAGGGGCCGGGGCGTTGGGTGGTCAAGGCGCCGATAAAGAGTCGTGTCGAGTTCCGTCCGCTGAACCTGCTGGAAAGCTATGCAGCACTCGGCAAGTTCGATGTGGTGTTCTGTCGCAACGTGCTGATCTACTTCTCCGCCGAAGTGAAGAAGGACATTCTTACCCGCATTCACGCGACTCTGAAGCCAGGCGGCTATCTGTTTTTAGGGGCTTCCGAGGCGCTCAATGCGTTGCCGGATCTCTATCAGATGGTTCAGTGCAGTCCGGGAATCATCTACAAGGTGAAGTGAGTTCACCCTATTCAAATAACGGGAGGCCTAGTGCCTCCCGTTTTCTTTTGTGGGGCGGCAAAACCCGTTGCCGCTCTTGCCGCGCACCGCCGCGATAGCGGAAAAGCTTTGCCGCTTGCCGCCTGAGGGTAGTCTTGTGTGCGTATAAGTTATTGATAAATAACGAATAAAATATTTGGCACAGCCTTTGCTGAGTATTTGGCACAGAGCCCAAACGGCAAAGGTTCAGGTCATGAGCATCAGTTTCGACAGAGCACTTGGTATCCACGAAGAAGCGTTGGCCTTCCGCGCCCAGCGCGCCGAAGTGCTGGCCAACAATATCGCCAACGCTGATACCCCGCACTACAAGGCGCGGGATCTGGATTTTGCCAAGGTGCTGGAAGCTCAGCAGCAGAAACAGGGTGGGAGTTTTTCTCTTCGGCAGACCGACAGCCGGCATATTGCCGCTGAGGGCATCTCGGAGGGCGATCCAGCGCTGATGTATCGCAATCCCTATCAACCGTCGATCGACCAGAACAGCGTCGACGCTCAGGTGGAGCAGGCCAAGTACGCGGAAAATACCGTGCAGTTCCAGGCCAGCTTCACGCTGCTCAATAGCAAGTTCAAAGGGCTGGTCAGCGCTCTGCGTGGCGAATAAGGGAGATCACCATCATGTCACTCGCCAGTGTCTTCAATATCGCCGGTACCGGCATGAGTGCCCAGAGCACTCGCCTGAACACCATCTCCAGCAATATCGCCAATGCCGAGACGGTGTCGTCCAGCGTCGATCAGACCTACCGGGCGCGCCACCCGGTATTTGCCACCATGTTCCAGAGCTCGCTCAGCGGTAATGGTGATCGTGGCTCCCTGTTTGCCGATCAGGACGAGTCCGGCGTTGGCGTACAGGTGCTGGGGATTGTCGAGGATCAGAGCAGCCTGGTGCCGCGCTACGAGCCCAATCACCCGGCGGCCGATGAAAGCGGCTATGTCTACTACCCCAATGTCAACGTGGTCGAGGAAATGGCAGACATGATCTCTGCCAGCCGCAACTTCCAGACCAATGCGGACATGATGAATACCGCCAAACAAATGATGCAGCGTGTACTGACCCTGGGTCAGTAAGCCGGAGGAAGCGAGATGAGCGTCGATAGCGTTAGTAGCACTTCGGTTCTGGATCAGTACCAGGTCAAGAGCCAGACCACGGGGAACGAGCTTGGCAAGGACCAGTTCCTTCAACTGCTGGTGGCTCAGATGAACAACCAGAACCCGCTGGATCCGCAGACCAACAGCGAGTTCGTGGCTCAGTTGGCGCAGTTCAGTACGGTGGAGGGTATCGACAACCTGAACACCAGCTTCGAGAGCATGCTTTCCAGCACTCAGTCGTCTCAGGCGCTGCAGGCCTCTTCGCTGGTTGGTCGCAAGGTGATCGTGACCACCGATACCGCCGTGGTGGACACCAGCGAGACCTTCAAGGGCAGCGTCGCCATGACCGGCTCGACCGACAACCTTTACGTCAATATCTACGACAGCACGGGCAACCAGGTGAACCGTATCAGCCTGGGCGCTGCGCCAGCCGGCAATATCGGCTTTACCTGGGACGGCAAGGATGCCGACGGCAATGTCTTGCCGGAAGGTACCTACAAGTTCGAGGCTCAGGCGCAGATCGATGGCGAAACCGTCGCCATGCAGACCTCGCTGCCGGCCAACGTTGACAGCGTTACCCTCGGTCAAAACGGCGGCGAAATGCTGTTGAACCTTGCTGGTCTCGGCAGCATCGCGCTTTCCAAAGTTCAGGTAGTCGGCCAGTAACCGCCCGCCCATCAGGAGTATTCCAGTATGTCTTTCAACATTGGTCTCAGCGGTATCAAGGCGGCGTCCAGCGACCTCAACATCACGGGCAACAACATTGCCAACGCCGGCACCGTGGGCTTCAAGCAGTCTCGTGGCGAGTTCCAGGATCTGTACTCGGCATCCATGCTTGGCTCCGGCAGCAAGCAGATCGGCAGTGGCGTGCTGTTGGCGAACGTGGCGCAGCTGTTCAACCAGGGCACGATCGATTACACGGAGAACGCCCTGGACCTGGCGATCAACGGCAGCGGCTTCTTTGTCACCAGCAACAACGGTTCGATTTCATATACCCGCGCCGGTTATTTCGGTACTGACAAAGCTGGCTTTGTGGTGGACAACAATGGCTACCGTCTGCAGGGCTATACGGTCAACGCCAATGGCGATCTGCAGAATGGTGTGGTCGGTGACCTGTCGATAAGCACCTCGAATCAGGCTCCGCGCGCTACGACTGAGGTCGCCCAGACCCTCAATCTGAACTCGACCAATACCACGCCGGTCAACACGCCTTTCAGCCCGGATGACCCGACGACCTACAACTCTTCGACCTCGGTAAACATCTACGATGCGCAGGGTAACGCGCACGTGATGACTCAGTACTTCGTCAAGGACAGCGCCAACAACTGGACCATGAACGTGCTGGTCGACGGTCGTAATCCGTCCGATCCGACGTCCACTGAGCCTTACGCAGTTGCCGTTCCGTTCGACGACTCCGGCAATCTGGGCACCATGGTGCCGACTGCGCCGACCACCGGCGCTGGCTTCTCCATCGCCAACAACGTGTTGAGCCTGACCGACTGGGTGCCGGCGCAGTCCGACGGTGGAACCCCGCCAGTGTGGAGCGCCAACGGTGCGGCCGCCTCGCCGATTGATCTGGACATGCGCGGCTCTACTCAGTATTCCAGTGCCTTCGCGGTGAACAGTGTCGAGCAGGACGGTTACACCACTGGCCAGCTCTCCGGCCTGGAGATCGATGCCGAGGGCAACGTGTTCGCGCGCTACACCAATGGCCAGTCGAAGATTCAGGGGCAGGTCGTGCTAGCCAACTTCGCCAACCCTCAGGGTTTGACGCCGGTGGGCAAGACCTCCTGGGTGCAATCGTCCGAGTCCGGCGAGCCGGTGATCGGCACGCCGCGCTCCGGCACGCTTGGTGCGCTGCAGTCGGGTGCGCTGGAAGCATCCAACGTCGATATCTCTACCGAGCTGGTCGACCTGATCGTGGCGCAGCGTAACTATCAGGCCAATGCCAAGACCATCGAGACCGAAAGCGCGATTACCCAGACCATCATCAACCTGCGTTAATGAGCTTTACCGCCTGCGGCAGAGGGTTTGCCGCAGACGGCAGTGTTTCGCCGGTTTCTTTGCCAAAAGGCCTCGCTTGAGGCCTTTTTGTTTTTTAAATTTCATTTAAATCAATAACTTATAAGTTGTATCGGGTGTTGGCACAGGGCTTGCTGTATCTCTTGCATCGATCTATCGGGCAATAGAGCCCTGCGGAGTACACCCATGGACAAGATGCTGTATGTCTCCATGAGCGGCGCCAGCCAGAACACCTTGGCTCTGCGTGCACACGCCAACAATCTGGCGAACGTTTCCACCACCGGCTTCAAGCGCGACTACGAACAGGCGCGTTCGATGCAGGTGTTTGGCGAGCATTTCCCGGCACGGGTTTACGCGATGAGTGAACGTCCGGGCACCGACCTGAGTGCCGGCACCCTGCAGGAAACCGGGCGTGACATGGATGTGGCAGTCGATGGCCAGGGTTGGATAGCCGTGCAGTCGGCCGATGGCAGCGAAGCCTATGTGCGCACGGCCAGCTTGCAGATTGACGCCCTTGGCCAGCTGCGTACCGGCAACGGTTTGCCGGTACTGGGCAACGGAGGGCCGATTGCCATTCCACCGGAGCAGAAGGTCGAGATCGGCGCTGACGGTACCATCAGTATTCGCGCTCTCGGCGAGGCGCCAAATGTGATGGCGGAGGTCGATCGCATCAAGCTGGTCAACCCGGACCCGAAGTCCATGGAGAAGGGCACCGATGGCCTGCTGAGGGTCAAGGGGCAGGCAGGGGCGCAGCCAGTCGCTGGCGAGGTGCGGATGGTGTCTGGCGTGCTTGAGGCGAGCAACGTCAACGCCGTGGAGGAGATGACCTCGATTCTCTCGCTGTCCCGCCAGTTCGAACTACACGTGAAGATGATGCGCACTGCCGAGGATGATGCCGCGGCAATGGCAAGGGTCTTGCAATCCAGCTGATTAACCGTACGTAGCGCCATGTTTCCGGCGCTTCAGGAGAGCTTCTTATGATTCCGGCACTGTGGGTCAGCAAAACCGGCCTGTCCGCCCAGGACATGAACCTGACGACCATTTCCAACAACCTGGCGAACGTCTCGACCACGGGTTTCAAGCGTGATCGCGCGGAGTTCCAGGACCTGCTGTATCAGATCCGCAAGCAGCCGGGCGCCCAGTCAAGCCAGGACAGCGAGCTGCCGACCGGGCTGCAGCTGGGTACTGGTGTGCGCATCGCAGGCACCCAGAAAATCTTTACCCAAGGCAGCCTGCAAACCACCGAGCAGCCGCTGGATCTGGCCATCAACGGTCGCGGTTTCTTCCAGGTGCTGATGCCGGATGGCAGTGTCGGCTACACCCGTGACGGCAGTTTTCACCTGGACTCCGATGGGCAGATCGTCACCGATCAGGGCTATCCGCTGGAGCCGGCGATCGTGCTGCCGGCCGAGGTGCAGACTTTTACCGTGGGTGAAGATGGCACCGCCTCGGTAACCACCTTCGGCAATTCGACGCCGCAGGTAGTGGGCAATATCCAGACGGCTGACTTCGTCAACTCGGCGGGCTTGCAGGCCATGGGTAACAACCTGTTCATGGAGACCGCCTCCAGCGGCGCGCCGCAGGTAGGTACACCAGGGCTGACCGGTCTTGGCCAGGTACTGCAGAACACTCTGGAGAACTCCAACGTCAGCGTGGTCGAGGAGTTGGTGAACATGATCACCACCCAGCGTGCCTATGAAATGAACTCCAAGGTCATTTCTACCGCTGACCAGATGCTGTCCTTCGTTACGCAGAATCTTTGATCCATAGGGCGCTGACCAAGCGGCGCCACGTTGTGAGGTACCTGATCATGAACCGGCCGATGATGATTGCCCTGATGCTGGGATGCACGGCGCTGAGTGGATGTGTGACCCCGCCGCCACAGCCGAACGATCCCTATTACGCGCCGGTTCTGCCTCGCACGCCACTGCCTGCCGCGCAGAACAATGGGTCGATCTATCAGCCGGGGTTCGAGACCAGTCTGTACGGTGACCGCAAGGCTTACCGGGTCGGCGACATCATTACCATCACCCTCAGCGAGAGCACGCAAGCGAGCAAATCGGCGGGTTCCTCGATGTCCAAGGACAGTTCCGCGGATATCGGTCTGACGGCATTGTTCGGCGGCAAGGTCAGTGGCACCAACCCGATCAGCGGCAACTCGATGGACCTCACCACGGGTTACTCCGGGTCGCGCAGTAACGAAGGCGACTCCTCGGCAGACCAGAGCAACAGCCTGACCGGCTCGATCACCGTGACCGTCGCGGAAGTGCTGCCCAACGGCATTCTCGCGGTGCGTGGCGAGAAGTGGCTGACCCTCAACACCGGTAACGAACTCGTGCGCATTGCCGGCCTGGTTCGGGCCGACGATATCGGCACGGATAACACGGTGGCATCGACCCGGGTGGCGGACGCGCGTATTACCTATTCGGGTACTGGCGCCTTTGCCGATGCCAGCCAGCCGGGTTGGTTCGACCGCTTCTTCCTCAGCCCCCTGTTCCCGTTCTGAGGTGCCTGCGGATGAAACGACTGCTTTCTCTGTTCTGTCTGCTGCTGATTGTCGGCACCGCCCAGGCTGAGCGCATCAAGGACCTGGCCAGCATCCAGGGCGTGCGGACCAACCAGCTGATCGGTTACGGCCTGGTGGTGGGCCTCAACGGTACGGGTGACCAGACCACCCAGACCCCGTTCACCCTGCAGACCTTCAACAACATGCTGGCCCAGTTCGGTATCAAGGTGCCGGATAACGTCGGCAACGTGCAGCTGAAGAACGTCGCCGCCGTGTCGATCCACGCCGAGCTACCGCCATTCGCCAAGCCGGGCCAGGCCATCGACGTGACCATCTCGTCCATCGGCAATGCCAAGAGCCTGCGCGGTGGCAGCCTGCTGATGACCCCGCTCAAGGGCATCGATGGCAATGTCTATGCCGTGGCCCAAGGCAACCTGGTGGTCGGCGGCTTCGACGCCAGCGGTAGCGACGGCTCACGCATCACCGTCAACGTGCCATCGGCCGGTCGTATTCCCGCAGGCGCCACCGTTGAACGTCCGGTGCCGAGTGGTTTCGATCAGGGCAACAGCCTGACCCTCAACCTCAATCGCCCGGATTTCACTACGGCGAAGAACATCGTCGACCAGATCAACGGCATGCTCGGCCCGGGCGTGGCGCAGGCCATCGACGGCGGCTCGATCCGCGTCAGCGCGCCACTTGACCCCAACCAGCGTGTCGATTACCTGGCGGTGCTGGAGAATATCCAGATCGAAGCGGGCCAGGCGGCGGCCAAGGTCATCATCAACTCGCGCACCGGCACCATCGTCATCGGTCAGAACGTGCGTGTGCAGCCGGCGGCGGTCACCCATGGCAGCCTGACCGTGACCATTACCGAAGACCCCATCGTCAGCCAGCCGGAAGCGCTGTCGGGTGGTCAGACGGCGGTAGTGCCGAGATCGCGAGTCGATGCCGATCAGGAGGCCAAGCCCATGTTCAAATTTGGCCCTGGCACGACCCTGGATGAGATCGTGCGTGCGGTTAATCAGGTGGGGGCAGCACCCTCTGACCTGATGGCCATTCTCGAAGCGCTCAAGCAGGCGGGAGCCCTGCAGGCCGACCTGATCGTGATCTGACGGAGGCGACCATGGAATCCAGACTTGCAGCCGGCCTCGATAACGGCACATTCACCGACCTGAACCGCCTCAACCAATTCAAGGTCGGCGGCGACAGCCAGAGCAATATCAAGAAGGTGGCGCAGGAATTCGAATCGGTTTTCGTCAACGAAATGATGAAGGCCATGCGCAAAGCCAGTGATGTGTTCGGTGACGACAACTTTCTCAACAGCAACGAAAGCAAGACCTACCGGGACATGTATGACCAGCAACTGTCCGTGACCCTCTCCAAGAGCGGCAACGGTATCGGTCTGGCCAACGTACTGGAGCGACAGCTGAGCAAGATGAAGGGTGGCAGCCATCGTCCCAGTCCTTTCCCGAATGTTTCTTCGGTCGAAGGCGATGGTGAAACGAAACGGAGTGGTGTTTTCAAGGCCGTTGACCCACAGCGTGATGATTCCAAGTTGCTGGCCCAGCGCCGTCTCAGCCTGCCCAGTCGTGCCAGCAGTGCTCTGCAGGCCGGGCTGGCCGCCAGCGGTGGCGCTGAAGGTCAGGCACTGGCAGGAGCCGACTGGGCTAACAGCATTACCCGGCAGACGAGCAAGGTGGCTCCGCTGGTGTCTCTGGGCAACGAGTCTGCGGCCACTCGCCGCGCGGTAGAGGCCAGTTCATCGGCTGGCAAGTCGGTGTTCGCTTCGGCGGCTGACTTCATCGAGACCATGCTGCCGATGGCCGAAGAGGCGGCGCGCAAGATCGGTGTCGATGCGCGCTACCTGGTGGCCCAGGCGGCCCTGGAAACAGGCTGGGGCAAGTCGATCATCCGCCAGGCCGACGGCAGCAGTAGCCACAACCTCTTTGGGATCAAGGCGCATCGTGGCTGGGATGGCGATTCAGCCAAGGTGATGACTACCGAATTCCAGGGCGGCAAGGCGGTCAAGGAAGCGGCTTCGTTCCGTACCTACGATTCGTTTGCGCAGAGCTTCAATGACTATGTGAGCTTCCTGCAGGGCAATGGCCGTTACGAGGAGGCGCTGGCCTCGACTGACAACCCCGAGCAATTCGTGCGGGAGCTGCAGGAGGCTGGCTATGCCACCGACCCGCAGTATGCCCGCAAGATTTCCCAGATAGCGCGCAAGATGCAGACCTATCAGACCATCGCATCTGCCGATACCGGCATCACAAGGAGCTGATGAACCATGGCCGATCTATTGGGTATCGGGCTGTCGGGGCTGCGCACTAGCCAGACCTCGCTGACCGTCACCGGTCACAACATCAGCAACGTCAATACGGCCGGCTACTCGCGCCAGGAAACCGTACAAAGCACCCGTACGCCCCAGTACAACGGCTATGGCTACATCGGCTCGGGCTCGACCGTGCAGGATGTGCGGCGCCTGGTGAGTGATTTTCTTACGGCTCAGGTGCGCAACAACACCGTGGTGGCCAGCGACGTAGAGGCCTACAAGACCCAGATCGATCAGCTCGACTCGCTGCTGGCGGGAACTGTGACGGGGGTCAGCCCAGGGTTGGAGTCGTTCTTCTCGGCCCTGCAGGCGGCGGTCGAATCCCCTTCGGACATTCCGGCGCGGCAGTTGGTGCTGTCCGAGGCCGAAGGTCTGGCCAAGCGTTTCAATACCGTTTACGAGCGCATTGATCAGCAGAACCAGTACATCAACAAACAGATGGCCTCGATTGCCGATCAGGTCAACCGGCTGGCCAGCTCGGTTGCCGGCTACAACGATGCCATTGCCACGGCACGAGCGAATGGTGCCGAACCGAATGACCTCCTGGATGCCCGTGAGGAGACCGTGCGCCAGTTGTCCGAACTGATCGGGGTGCAGGTCACTGAGCAGGATGGCGCGCTGAATGTGTTTATTGGTACCGGCCAACCCTTGGTCGTAGGCAAGCAGGCCAACAGCATTGCCATTACTCCCAGCACGACTGACCCGACCCGTACCCAGGTGGAGTTTCTGTCCGGTGGTTCGCGCCAGGTGATCACCTCCCAGGTAAATGGTGGTGAACTGGGCGGCCTGTTGCGCTATCGCGACGAAGTTCTCGATCCAACCTTCAACTCGCTGGGCCGCCTGGCGCTGTCCATCAGTGAGCAGGTCAACGATCAGTTGGGGCAGGGGCTGGACCTTGCCGGCAATGTAGGCAGCGCCTTGTTCAAGGACATCAACTCCGCTGATCTGCAGGCCCTGCGCAGCTACCCCACAGGGGCGAATGTAGCAATCACCGACACCAGCAAGCTGAGCACCAGCGACTACAAGCTGGATCTGACCACGGTGCCGCCTACCGCTCGACGGCTATCAGACAACGCCACGATTGCGGTCACCGGTACCGGCACTACCGCCGACCCCTACGTAATCGGCGATGAAGGTTTCACGGTCAGTTTTCCGGCGGGGGCTACTGCGACCAGCTACACCATCATGCCGACTCGACGCGGTGCGACCAGCATCGAAGTCGCTCTGGATCAGCCCGAGCAGCTGGCGTTTGCCGCCAGTGCTCGGGCCGAGGCCAATACGCAAAATCGCGGTACTGGCGCCATCGGCCAGCCTGAGTTGATCGACGGGCCTTCGCCTATCGACACGGCTGATCTGGGGCGTCTGTTTGGTACGGGCGGGCTAAGCCTGAGCTTCGATGCGACAACGGGGACCTTCGATACCTCAAGTCTGCCGGCCGGCGCCACTCTGTCTTATGTTTCACCGTCCACCACCGGGCTGACCAGCGGTCAGAGCAATACTGTGCGCCTGGACTACACCGACACGGTTACCGGCAACAGCTACAGCTATGAGTTCACGGTGAGTGGTGTGCCGCAGGCCGGGGATACTTTCAGCCTGGCCTATAACCAGAACGGTGTTTCCGATAACCGTAATGGCCTCAAGCTGGTGGATCTGCAGAACAAGGCGACCGTAGGTGTCAGTTACGACACCAGTGGCAACCCGATTGCCAATACAGGCGTATCCTTCAGTGATGGTTACGGCGATCTGGTGGAGCGTGTCGGTACCCTGACAGCCCAGGCCCGGATCGATAGCGAAGCGACTACGGCCTTGCTCAGCCAGGCACAGAACAACCGTGACTCGCTGTCGGCGGTCAATCTGGATGAGGAGGCGGCGAAGTTGATCCAGTTCGAGCAGTACTACAACGCGTCAGCACAGGTGATTCAAGTTGCGCGCTCCGTGTTCGATACCCTGATCAATGCAATGGGGTAATGAGACATGCGTATTTCAACTATCCAGGCGTTCAATAGCGGTGTCAGTGGTATTCAGCGCAATTACTCCAATATCACCACGACCCAGCAGCAGATCAGTTCTGGCAAAAGGATCCTCACTCCGGCGGATGACCCGGTTGCCTCGGTGCGCCTGTTGCAACTCTCCAAGGAGCAGGCGGCGCTTGACCAGTACAGCGCCAACCTGACGGCGGCCAACAATAGTCTGACTCAGGAAGAGAGCATCCTGAATGCCATCGGCATTTCCATGGATCGCATCCGGGAAATTGCCGTGCAGGCCGGTAATGGTGGCCTCAGTCAGGCTGACCGGGCCTCGCTGGCGGCGGAACTGGATGAGCGGGAAGAAGAGCTGCTCAACCTGATGAACAGCAAGAATGCGCGCGGCGAATATCTATTTGGCGGCTTCCAGGGCAAAACTCAGCCTTTTGTGCGTAATGCGGATGGCACCTACAGCTACGTAGGGGACGAGGGCCAGCGCTCGGTACAGATTGCCAGCTCGCAGAACATTGCCATTACCGATAACGGCAAGGCGATATTCGACAATGTGATCAACGCTGCCCGCCTGCAGACCAGCTCGCAGACTGTTGCGGGTTCCACGCTGAGCATTGGTGATGCCATCGTGACGGATGAGGTGGCTTACGCCTCCTTCCTCAAGACCAATCCGTCAGGTGCCATCGAGATCGTCTTCGATACCGCTGACCAGAACAGCTACTCCATTTATGCCTACCCATGGGACGGCAGCTCCGCAGCCTTGCAGACCGGCTCGCTGGATGATGACCCTGACGAAGGGGATCGCATCGTATTTGCCGGCATGAGCTTTTATCTTGACGGTGAGCCCGCCGCGACGCCCAAGGCGACCGGAGAGCGTTTCAGCGTCGTCCCGAACCGCCAGTCGGTAGCCGTACAGAGCACCAGTACGGCCCTTGGTGGTGTGGCTGTCAACGATCTGGCTGCCTGGCAGGTTGCCAGTGGCGGCGGCACCGCAACCATGGCGGTCAGCAACGTGCTGGCAGGGCCGCCGGCAAGCTTCGATCTTACCCTGAGTCCATCCGGCGCCACGCAAAGCGTCAGTGGCACCTTGCCGCTGGTGGCCTCGGCATTTGGTTTGGATCTGCGTTTCGATAGCTTGCCCGCCGCAGGCGATAGCTTCGATCTGACGGCGCAGAATGCAACGGAAAAGCAGGGCATCCTGAATACCGTGGCAGCCCTTCGCCTGGCTTTGGAAAACAGCCCGGACACCCCTCAGGGCAACCTTGATGTGCGCGACGCCGTGGCCACTGCCTTGACCAACCTGGATAACGGCCAGGCGTCGGTGCTCAAGGCGCGTGGCAATATCGGTGCCCGCCTCAACGTGGTCGAATCGACACTGACCAGTAACGAAGACCTGTCACTGATCAACACCAGCATCCGTTCCGAGCTGGAGGATCTCGACTACGCCGAGGCGCTATCGCGGCTGTCGCTGCAGTCGGTGATTCTTGAGGCAGCGCAGCAGAGCTTTGTGCGGATTTCGCAGTTGAGTCTGTTCAATAAGTTGTAGGAACGAGGCGCTGGTATTTTTTTCGCACGTTCCGATACGTTCGGGTCCTCCAGCTATATGGTCAGACGATAAGCCTCCAATGAAAGAGCCCTTACTGCCCTTCCTCTCCAAGGCTGATACCTTGGGCCATTTAGCTGGCAGCTTACAAAGCGCACAGGTGCTTCCTCAGGTGATTTTTACCGTGGAGGACTGGCGGCAAAACTCCGATCTTTGTCTGCAACGACTGTGCTCACAGGGCTGGGCCTGCATGGCAGTGCGCAGCAGTAGTTGCCGTGAGGATGGTGAGCAGGCCTCAGCGGCGGGGGCGTTCGAGTCCTGCCTGAACGTTACAGGCGATTCCCTGCAGATGGCTATTGAGCAAGTGCTGGCATCTATGGGGGGGCAGAGTGCCAGCCTGCACGATCAATTCTTCGTCCAGCCTATGCTCACCAGTGTACGCATGGCCG
Source organism: Pseudomonas sp. (assembly GCA_038147895.1). Lineage (GTDB taxonomy): Bacteria > Pseudomonadota > Gammaproteobacteria > Pseudomonadales > Pseudomonadaceae > Aquipseudomonas. Next base: position 7,103 of record JAYQUJ010000021.1, on the reverse strand, counting down.
GCGTCGCCTTCGGTCTTGATCCGGCGACTATGGCACCGTACTTCGTGATCAATTACGACGAAAGCAGCGGCCAAACTGACGCTGTCACCTCGGGCCGCTCAAATGAGCTGCGCACCTTCTATGCCCATCATGCCGCCAACGCGATTCCGGCGAGGTTGGCGCCTGTGGTGGCGTTGCTGCAAGAGTTGCAGCGGTTGTTCGGTCGTCAGGCCATTGATATCGAGTTCGCGGTAGATGAGCAGGAGCAGCTGTATCTGTTGCAGGTTCGCCCACTGGTGCTTGCTGCTGATTCGGTCGATGTTCTGGCGCATAGCAAGCTGGTACACCTGATCCACGATCGCATCGCTCAGGGCATTCGTCCGCAGCCCTTTCTGCATGGTGAGTGCACGGTGTTCGGGGTGATGCCGGACTGGAACCCAGCAGAGATCATCGGTGTGCGACCGCGGCCACTGGCTCTGTCGTTGTACCGCGAGTTGGTCACCGACATGATTTGGGCTTATCAGCGCAACAACTATGGCTACCGTAATCTGCGCAGTTTTCCACTAATGCTGCACTTTCACGGATTGCCCTACATCGACGTTCGCGTCAGCTTCAACTCCTTCATTCCACGTGATATCGACGGTGCTTTGGCTGACAAGCTTGTCAATTACTACATTGAGCGCTTGCTGTCTGCGCCCAATCTGCACGACAAAGTCGAGTTTGAAATAGTTTTTTCCTGCTACACGTTGGATCTGCCGCAACGCCTGCAGGCGCTGCAGGATGCGGGGTTCAGTGAGGCCGAGTGCCGGCGCCTGGCCGACAGTCTGCGTGAACTGACCAATCGTATCGTTCACAACGAAACCGGCCTGTGGCGCACCGATCGGCAGAAGCTCGACGTGCTGCTGGCCAGGCGTGACGAGATCCTCGGCGCCGATACCGATCCGGTCACGCGCATCTACTGGCTGCTGGAAGACTGCCGTCGCTACGGCACACTGCCGTTCGCCGGTTTGGCGCGGGCCGGCTTCATCGCCGTGCAACTGCTGCGCTCGCTGGTCACCGTGGGCGTGCTTGACCAGAGTGAGTACGACGCGTTTCTCAACGGCTTGTCCACGGTTAGCGGGCAGATGAAGCAGGATCTGGCGCAGCTGGATCGCACCACCTTCCTGGCGCGCTACGGCCACTTGCGTCCTGGCACGTACGACATTCTCTCGCCGCGTTACGACGAGGCTCCCGATCTGTATTTCGATTGGCACAACCTGGCTGCTGAGGCGCGCCACGACAGTGCCCGTTTTGCCCTGTCGCTAGCGCAGATGCGCGAGATCAGCCGCCTGCTCGGTGAGCACGGTCTGTCCCATGACGTGGTAGGGCTGTTCGATTTCCTCCAGGCCGGCATCGAGTTGCGCGAATACGCCAAGTTCGTGTTCACGCGCAACCTGTCCGATGCGTTGTCGCTGTTCCGTGAGTTGGGGCATGACTTGGGCTTCAGCGCCGAGGATATGTCTTACGCCAATATTCAGGTGATAAAGGAGCTGCATGCTGCCAGCGCCGACCCCAGGGAGCTGATCGCCGCTAGTATCGAGGAGGGGCGCCGGCGCTACGGTGAAACCTGCCAGATCGTGCTGCCACCGCTGATTACCCGCCCCGAAGATGCTTTCTGTTTTCACCTGCCGCAGGCCGAGCCAAACTTTATCACCCAGCATCAGGTGACCGGCGCGGTGATGGACTACCACCAGCGTGACCTGTTGAATGGGGCCATTGTCATGATCCCCAGCGCCGATCCGGGGTTCGATTGGATCTTTTCCCACCGCATCGCCGGTTTCATCACCGCTTATGGTGGTACCAATTCGCACATGGCGATCCGCGCCAATGAACTCGGCCTGCCAGCCGTGATCGGGGCAGGAGAGGTGCTCTACCGTAAGTGGGCTGCAGCGAAGGTGCTCAATATCGACTGTGCCAACCGCCGCATTGAGGTGCTGCGGTGAGGGTGGTGCTGGTCAGCCAGCGTGTCGATGTGTTGGCCGCGCGAGGCGAGCGCCGCGATGCACTGGATCAGCGCCTGGCGGACTGGCTGGCCAGCCATGGGCTGTTACCAGTACCGGTGCCCAATCGTCCCGGTCGAGTAGACGCTTTGTGGTCGAAATTGCAGCCCGCTGCGGTGGTGCTCAGTGGCGGTAATAACTTGGTCGAGTACGGCGGCGATGCTCCGGAGCGGGACGCTGTCGAGCGCGCTTTACTGGCGCGTGCCATGACCGAGCAGGTACCACTGTTTGCCTTGTGCCGCGGTGCGCAGCTGCTACTAGATGCTTTCGGTAATCGCCTGGAGCGGGTGACGGGGCATGTTGGTACGCGTCACCGCCTGGTGATCGACGGGCGCGAGGCTGAGGTCAATAGCTACCACCAATGGGGTTGTCGTTCGCTGGCAGAGCCTCTGGAGGCTCTGGCACGTAGTGACGATGGTGTGATCGAGGCATTCTTTCACCCGCAGTTGCCACTGCTTGGCGTGATGTGGCATCCCGAGCGGGAAGAGCCCTTCGCCGAGCTGGATGGTCTGCTCCTGAGTCGTTGTCTGAACAAGGAATGAGTTTTCCATGACGCGTGCCATCATCCTCGCCGCCGGTCGCGGCAGCCGCATGGGCGAGCTAACTGCCGAGCAGCCCAAGTGCTTCGCCCGCTTGCATGGTTGGCGCCTTCTGGACTGGCAGCTGCATGCACTGCGGGGCGCCGGTATTGAGCGGTTGGCCATCGTGCGTGGGTATCGTGGCGAATGCTTTGACGAACCGCTGACCTACTTTGAAAACCCGCACTGGCAACAGAGCAATATGGTGCGCACTCTGCTGGCCGCAGATGCCTGGCTGGCAGCGGAGACCTGCATCGTCAGCTACAGCGACATCTTCTACAGCCCTGCCACCGTAGTGGCTCTGAGCGGGGGCGATGCTGACCTGGCCATTGCCTACGATCCGCACTGGCATGTCCTCTGGTCACAGCGTTTCGCCGACCCGTTGGCCGATGCCGAGAGTTTCCGTCTGGATGCCAGTGGCAATCTGGCGACCATTGGCGAGCGTTGCCAGAGTGTCGCCGAGATCGAGGGACAGTACATGGGGCTGCTCAAGTTCACCCCGGCCGGCTGGGCACGGGTGCGCGAGCTGTTGCTGCAGTGTGGCGACGAGGCGATAGATCGTCTGGACATGACCAGTCTGCTGCGCTTGTTACTGCAGGCTGGCCTGCCGATCGCCGTGTCGCCGGTACAAGGTCCCTGGGGGGAGGTGGACGCCGCTGAAGACCTAGCGCTCTATCACCGCCTGTTCACTCCCGATGCACTGCGCGGCTGAACGGCTAAGCGCTCAGTCTGTCTTTTTAGGCAGACTAAGCATTGCCAGATGCTTTAGCACCGGGTGGATGACGTAATAGGTGTCGCCCTGTTCGGCGTCCTGCCGTAGCACTACATCCATCTTGCCGTTGGCTTGATAGCGGCGCAGCACCTCCAGTAGCAGGTCGGCACGGATCGCCGTATCGTAGCGGCGGTCGATGTCGGTGCCCAGTGGAGGGGCTGGGTAGCGCTTGCGGGCGAGTACCGGGCCAGTGTCGATATCTGTGTCGAGCAGGATGGCGCTGGCCGCGCAGGCGCCTTCCTCCAGCAGGCTGTAGTACACGGTCGTACTACCACGGTAGTCGGGTAGCCAGCCGCTGTGCACGTGCAGCAAGGGGATACCCAACTCGATCAGGGGGGGCTTGACGATCTGCCCGCCATAGCCGGAAAAGATCACCAGGCGTGGTGCCTGTTCGCGCACTGCGTTGATAACCTGCTCATCGTTGATATCGCGTGTCGCCAGGCAGGTGACGGGTACCTCGCATTCGGCCAGGGTACGGTCGAGGGGGATGCTCAGATCCGGCAGCAGAACCCCCATCAACTCACTGGCCGGCCCGTTCGGTGCTGCCGAGGTTTGCGGCGCCTCGCCGAGCAGCAGGGCGTGGGAGGGCATCAGGCCATGGGCTGCCAGGGTCTGCACGTAAGCCTGGCTGCGTGCACTGTGCGCCGCGATCAGCAGAACGTCGTTGAGGTGCGTCATGGGGCGAGCTCCACGCTGACCTGCGTAGCCACACGAGCGACCCAGTCCTGTTCGGCTGCGATCAACCAAGCGAGCTGAGCCCCCTGGGAAGGGCTCAGGCGCGGGTGAATCGAGATCAGACTGTCGACGACCTTGAGCAAGCCATTGAGAAAGGGCAGGGAACCAGGCTGCTTGGCTTGATGCAGGCAGAGCGTCGCGAATTGCAGGTAGAGATCCAAATCGTCATAGCCGCTATCGGCGACAGGTTTGAAGCTGGCGTCATAGCGCCGATACAGGCGTTTGCTGACCTCGAAACGTTGCAGCAGGCGTTCGGCTAGGCGCCGTTTGTTAGGCTCATTCGCGGCAGTTTGCAGTAGATCGGCCAGCAGCGCGGCCGTATCTGAGGTGTGTTCGCCGGCCACCGCTAATGGCACGGTGAGTGCTGGCGGCAACTGCGCCAGTGCCGTATTACGGCTCGCACGCCAAGCCGGGAAAAAGGCTGCGCCGTGGTACTGGCTGTAGAAGTAGGTGTTGCGCTCCTCAAGCCGGTCACCCTTACTGTATGGGTAGTCGATATCGCTCATGCCATCGATACCTGAGCTCGCTGGAGAATGTCTCGGGCCAGTTCGGCGATGTCGGCCGGTTGGCTGGTGTCGATTTCAAGATCCGCTGCACTGGGGGGCGGGAAGGGAATATCCACGCCCACCATATCGCTCATCTCGCCGGCCAGCGTCTGGCGGTAGAGCCCCTTGGTGTCGCGTTCGACCAGCGTCTGCATGGGTGGGTTGAGGTAGACCTCGTAGTAGTGGCGAAAGCGTATGCGGTTGAGCTCGCGCAGATCGGGGAAGATCGACAGGATGCTGCACACCACGTTGATCTCCTGCGCGTCGAGCCAGGCGCATAGCTCGAAGATACGCTCGGCGTTGAGGCGCCGTCCCGCCAGGCTGTAGTCCGCTGCTTGGATGTCCTGGCGGAAGATGCGCCGAACCTCGTCACCGTCCACCAGCAGGGTATTGGCTGCCTGCTGCTTCCATTGGCGGGTGATTTCGCGGCCAAGCGTGGTCTTGCCCGAGCCGGACAAGCCGATCAACCAGATGACCATCAGCCCCTCCCTGCCAGGGAGCGGGCACTGTTGGCGATTGCCACGGCGGCTACTTGACCGGCATAACCGTAGAACGGTGCGAAGTAGTATTGGCTGAGGGTCTTGCGGATCGGTCGCTGGGCTTCCCACAGACTGGTATCTTCCAGCAGCTCTTCGAGGCGGCCACTGCGCTGGTTGCCAATATGCGGCAAGTACTTGCGTAGCCAGATGTCCGAAGAGTCCTTGCCCATCAACGGGTCGGCTTCGGCATTTGGTAGGTCTAGCAGCAGTACGTTGCGATCCGTATAGATACCGCCGAAGGCTGAGCCGCCGTAGTCGCACAATAGAAAGTCAGCGAGCTGGAACAGCTCGACGTTGTCGATATGCTCGCGGATTACGCAGACGAAACGCTCCAGTTCATGCATGCGCGCAGGCTCATCGGTGATGGTGATTGGATGAGGTTTGACGATCACGTTGTAGCGCGTCTGGAGCTGCGCGATGGTGCTGGAAAACAGGTCGATCGAGCTGAGTGTGCTCCAGGTTGGCAGCCACACTACGGTCTGGCGTGCGGGGTCGAGCTTGAGCTCGGTCAGGCGTGTGGAGCGATCAATCGGCTGGTTGAAGTATCTGTCGAAACGTGGATAGCCCATCTGGATCTTCAGCGTGTCGTGGCAGAACTCCAGGTGCTCGGCCTGGTAAGGGCCGAAGCAGAGAATGCTGTCGTAGATCTGATTCCATGCCTGGAAATTCCATCCGGCCTTGCCATTCGCATACATGAATCGCAGGTTGTAGCGCCCAATGGATTTGGGCAGGTAGGGCGAGTCGGGGCCGCGCAGGTAATGCTGGGGGAAGCTCGATACCAAGGTAGTGAAGCGCTCCTTGCGAGCGAGCATTTCGCGCGCGTCGCGCCATGGCAGGCGGTGCTGCTGGCAGCTTGCGACCACGGCGTCGATGTCCTGCTGGGTTTTGCCGGTCACGGCGATCTCTACACTCCCTACCGGCAGGTGCTGCCAGACCGCGTGGTAGTGATTGAACATCTCAGGGTTGTGAATCAGAAAACCGAAGCGTTCGAGTTCGCTAGCCATGCCGTCCAGTCCTGACGATTACCGATACGCCATGTTACTGGAAATTAACCGCCGGTTGAGACGGTTCTGCCGTGACGCCTCTGGCGAGGCTTGCTACGCTCCAGCCTTCTCTCAGGGGCAGTCTCTACATGTCAGCGATCCATCCGTCCGCGGACGTCAAAAGCCAGTTGATCGGCGAGGGAACCTCGGTCTGGCAGTTCGTTGTGATTCTCGGGCAAGCGCGCATTGGCCGAGATTGCAACATCAATGCCCACTGTTTTATCGAAAACGATGTGGTGCTGGGAGACCGGGTAACAGTGAAGTGCGGCGTATACCTCTGGGATGGTTTGCGTGTCGCTGATGATGTGTTCATCGGGCCCAATGCGACCTTCACCAATGATCGTCTACCGCGTTCAAAAAAATACCCCGAGAGTTTTCCCCTGACTGTGATTGAGCCTGGCGCGTCCATCGGTGCTGCTGCGGTTATCCTGCCTGGCCTGACCATTGGCGCAGGTGCCATGGTTGGTGCCGGTGCGGTGGTGACCCGTGATGTTCCTGCACGCGCTCTGGTGGTCGGCAACCCTGCACGAATCGTGCGTTATCTGGATGAATGACATGTTTCCTTTTCTCGATCTGGCCGGGATCAACCAGCGTGATGAAGCGGCATTGACCGATGCATTCCTGCGTGTGCTGCGTTCCGGCTGGTATGTGCTCGGTGCTGAGGTAGCCGCATTCGAGAAAGAGTACGCGGCCTTTTGTGGCGTGGCACATGCCATTGGCGTCGGTAACGGTCTGGATGCCTTGACCTTGATCTTGCGTGGCTATCGGCAACTGGGGCGCCTGGAGGATGGAGACGAAGTTATTCTGCCTGACAACAGTTTCGTGGCTACTGCGCTGGCTGTCAGCGAGGCTGGGAGAACTCCGGTGTTGGTG
>JAYQUJ010000020.1:0-57777 GCA_038147895.1 Pseudomonas sp. | reverse complement strand
TTCCTGCTTAGTCTTCGTGTTCTCAAGCCAATACGAGGGGTTCTTGATCTTTTCCCCAAATTCGGAGAACCATCCACCAACCCTCTCACTTGCGCGCTGGATGCTGCTCTTGCTGAGTAAATTGTCGTTCTCGAAAATCACTCCACGGCCACTTACCTCATGCTCGAAGGGGCGGCTTTGACGGTCGAAGATATTGACTGTGCCTCGTTCCATCGGAAACGGGGTGTTGTTGACGGTCTGCAACGAACCATCTTCGCCTCGGGTGAAAGCCTCGTTGCCTGCTTTCAGGCGCGAGTCGATCAGCGCTTCCTGAACATTTTCCGGGCTCTTGATCAGCTCGTTGTATTGCTCGATTCGCTGCACGTCTTCCTGCTGCATCGGCTGCATCTCGATGCCTGCCGATTGCAGGCGATCGTACATCACCGCCAGAGGCCCTGCGGCGAGCAGGTCATTGCGATAGCCGCCGCCCACCTGCGAGTGCGCCCCGGCGAATTTCAGCTCTTCGATGCGCGAGTTGTCGTCTTTGCGCAGGGCGCTGGTCAGGCGAAAGGTGTCGCGGTACTCGTTCATTGCCACCAGGTGGGTGGTCGAGTCGACGTTCTTGCCAATTTCCAGGTTCTTGCCCAGATGGGTGTCGGACATCGCGTTGCCATACGAGGCCACGGTGTCGAAGATGCCCAACTTGTTCACATGGGCCTGACCTGGTGGAATCAGGAAGTCACCGGTGGGTTTGCCCTGGCCATCGAGCCTCGGTACGCCGCGCTCCACGAACTCATTGGCCAGCGCGCGCGACTGCGCCGCGCCACGGCTGAAGCCGACGATGTTTACGTCGACTTTCTGGTCCGGGTACTTGTTGTGGAAGGCCACGATGGCGTCGTAGGCCTGGTCGATACGCTCCTGGCCACCCAGGCCGGTACCGCCTTCCAAAACGGAGCGCGTTGTGATGCCGGCCTGACTGCCGACTCCATCGAAATAGACCTTCTCCGATTGCCCGGTACGCTCATGGGCATCGTATTGCTGTGGCGCATGCCCCGAATTGCGTGCCAGGTTGGTGCCCTTGGCGGTATCCAGTTCGTAGAGACGGGCCACGTTGGTCTGTGTGCCCTCGGGGGTATGCCGGTCCTTGTTGTTGCCGGTGCCGTCGAAGTACACCGTGAAGCGCAATGCATCGCTCATCTCATGTCCCTATGAGTTGCCATCCAGGTCAGCCAGAGATCGTGCGCGCTGCGCGATCTCCTATCGGCCCATTTCAGGCGCCGGGCCTGTTCAGGGTCAGGATCAGATCGTGGACGCCATCGCCGGCGGCCCTGATATATTCGCCATAGAACTCGCGGCCCTTATAGAGCAGTGGGGAGCCTTCCATGGAGTACGCTGCTCCGTCGACTGCAACACCGCCGAAGTGCTCCCCCATACGCTCCACACTCCGTTTCCGCGCCGCGGGGTCGTCATAGGGCTTCTGATACCAGCTGGAGATTTGATACTCCGCCCCCTCTTTCTCGAACTTAGCATTAAGGTGAGTCGCCAGCGCGATCAGCGTTTCCCTAATTAACGTAGGGTCGACGTCATTGGCCTTGAGGAAGGCCTCAACTCTCACAGAGGCCGCAGCAATCAGATCCGCGTGGGTATAGCCCGGCATCGGTGGAAACACGCCATCGGGCAGCTTCATGCCAGGGGTATAGGGTTGGTACTGACCTTGATTGTTTGTCATGGGAAACTCCTTGGCGTGAAGTGGGGAAGAAGTAATAGGCATGAGCACGCAGGCTCCCAGCACGAGGGGTATTAGCGAGCTCAGGCGCAGTCGCGTGCTGAAGCTTCCAAGGCAGTGCATGGCCACCTCGGCGAAAGGTGCGTTGGTTGAGTGGTTCAATCGATTTCTCCCTGCAGCCGCCTCATGGAGGGTCCCTGATTTATGTCGCTCCCCAGCGGGATACTCATAGCGTGCGTCGATGTGCTTCGTGTCGCCCGCGGACTCGGACTCAATCAGTTGCTCCCCACCAGTAAACGCTGGGGGCATAGGCGGGTGGCTATGCCGCTCTCGGAATGACACCTTGCCGTGCGCGAGGTGCATGTATCACCGATCTTATATCGATGGTCTGCGTTCCCTCGGGTGTATGCAGGTCCCTGTTGTTGCCGGTGCCGTCGAAATACACGGTGAAGCGCAATGCATCGCTCACCTCATATCCCTATGAACAAACGCTTTGATCAGTTCTTGTTCAATTCCAGAATCAGATCGCTTACTGCGTCCCCCGCTTGATCCATGAATTGGCCATAGAATTCCTTTCCCTTGTGCAGGAGTGGCGATCCGCTTAAGGAATCAGCTGCAGCCTCCAGAGCGACGGCACCGAATTGTTCGGCCATGCTATCGACACTGCGTTTGCGCAGTTGAGGGCTGTCGTATGGTTTTTGGTACCAGGTCGCGATCTGATACTCGACTCCCTCCTTCTCGAACTCAGCATTCAAGTGGGTAGCCAGCGCAATGAGCGTCTCGCGAATCAACGTGGGATCGATATCCTGGGTCTTCAGGAAATTCTCCGTGCGCTCGCAAGCGACTGCGATCAAGTCCGCATGGGTGTAGCCCTGCATGGGCGGAAACACGCCATCGGGCAGCTTCATGCCAGGGGTATAGGGTTGGTACAGACCTTGACTGTTTTGCATGGATAACTCCTTGGCGTGAAGTGGGGAAGAAGTGACAGGCATGAGCACGCAGGCTCCCAGCACGAATGGCAAAAATGAGCTCAGGCGTAACCGCGACCAGAGGCTCTGACTCCGGCGCGGAGTGTTGTGGGTCTGCGGCTTACCCGCCGTTGAGTGGTTCAATCGATCTCTCCCTGCATCAGCATCGCGGCGGATTCCTGTTTCATTTTGCTCCCCAACGGGAGGCTGCGCTCGCTCCGTGACGCCTGCGATCACGAGCGCCATCACCGGCCGCTCGTATGATCGAACAGTCAACCGCCCCGCTCAGGGCAGGTGGTGGAATATCGGCAATGAACGGCACCGCGGCGGACCTTAGATTATTTTGCCGAACTTGTTGTTGATCGCCTTGGTTGCGCCTGGGTCAGCCTTTGGGCAGCTGTCCAGGAAGGACTGACGCGCATCCGCCGTCTGGCTCAGTTTGATCTTGCCCTTCTTCTTCTTGACGATGTCGAAGTAGTCGGCGACCGGTCCGCTGCAGTTGTCCACCACGCCAGCCCCCTTGAGCTTGCCCCACATACAGAGCACGGTCTTGCATGGATCCTTGGCCTGGGCTGGCAGCGCGATGGTGAAGCTGGCGACCAGCAAAGCTGCTGAAAGCGTTTTGGTAATAGTCATGAGCGTTCCTTGTTCAACTGTTTTCCTGTTTGCTATCGCGGTAGGCCGCCACTTCGGAGGCCGGGTCGAAACTACGACTGGCTGAACCTGTATCGAGGTTCGAGTTTTTGCTGCTGGAGCCTGGGTTGGAAATTTCTGCGGCTAGCTTCCCTCCCATGGTTTGATCAATTCGGGACTGAGTCATACGCCCCATGCCGGAAACAAGGTTGGCGCCCATATCCATGGCGATACGCCCAGCGGTTCCCATCTTGCTGGACGATGCAGCGCTATTGGCGCTGCCGCCATTTTGACCACCGCCGCTGGCTACGGTTTGGCTGCCGCCTGCTCCGCCACCACTGGCAGAGGTAGTTCCACTGCTGGTATCGGATGCTTGAGCCATAGAACCTCCACCATCGGAGGCGCCACTCGCTCCTGCTGAGTCGCTGCCAGACGCTTGACCGCCAGCGGAGAGCATTGAGGTAGCGGCCGAAGCCGCGCCACCATCCGCACCGCCAGAAGCCGCAGATGCCAGGCCCATTGCAGCACTCATCGGGCTTCCAGCAGCACCGGCCATACCTCCGCTGCCACCGCCACCGAGTGAACCGACCATGCGAGAGGCGATATCGGTGCCGGATGAAACGTTGGACTGGGCACTTTTGAATGCGGAATACATGGATTGAGCGCCGCCGGCTAGATTGGCCGCGAGTGATGCCCCCCCGGAGGCGACACTACTCACGACAGAGGCGGCGGTAGAGGCTGCGCCGATAGCCGCACCTGTTACCGCTCCCGCGCTGAACGACCCGGTCGCCGCCGCTGCACCGCCTCCGCCAGGGATTAGGCCAGCGATAAGGTTGGGAACAGAGTGAATTAGTAGCGCGAGTACCAGAGACACTACACAGATGGTCAGCAGATCGTTGATGCTGGCGCCGTACTTGATTTGCTCTAAGTTTTTGTCCACGACGGACAGAGCAATACCAACCATGAGTGTCATGGTCATCAGTTTCAGGGCAATCCCGGCAACAGTGCGGAAGTAACCGAGAGCTATTTCAGAGGTCCAGCGAGAGCCACCGAATCCCAGAACGAACATGCCCGCGTAGGCCATGATCCATGCACTAACCAACGATAGCAAAATGTTGGCCGCTACTGTTGCTAAGCAGACAAGAATGATCAGTCCAATTAGTACAATAGCTAGGCTGTCAATTGGTTTCCACGCGGTAAGGTCTTTGAATGAGCGCTCCAAAATATCGAAAGCAATGCTAACTGGTGTGGACGGGTTTAGTTCTTTCAGACCGCTGGCCTCGGCTCCGATGGTACGCATTGAGTTAATAATGTCCATTGCGTATTGGGGGCCATTTTCCAGCAGCCACAGGTAAAACCCGGTGAAGATGCTGAAACGGATGAATTCGGCGAAGAACTCGCCGATATCGGCCTTACGAAGAGCCATGAAGCCGAAGGTCCAAACCAGTGAAATAGTGGCCAGCGTCCAGAACAGCCAAGTTGCGTAAACGCTTATGGTTTTGGCCCACTCTGAGCTGGCCTCTAAAAAACCATCGGAAACGCTATTTAGAACTCCAGACTCTGCTGCTGCCGCCGTCTGTGACAGCAGCAGTAGCGACACCAGGGCCGAGAGCCACAAGGTGCACTGCCTCATTCTTATTACCTCTGGCGAATACTGTGGTTGGTCGGTCCGCTCATATCCCTAATATCCTTATGTGGGGTGGATGCGTTGGTTCTGATGATGTGCTGCATATTAGTAGCCCTTATCTTTACTGCGATCAGTTGGGCCACCCATGTCCCAGAAATCTTTGGAACGCTGTTCTTGCTCTTTGGCCTTCTGCTCAGTATCGGAGTCCCAGCAGCCACTAAGTAACAGTGCGGAAATGGCGGTTATGAGGGTTGTCGTGATAATGCGCTTCATAGTTAGTAGCCCTTGTCTTTGCTGCGGTCGGTTGGGCCACCCATGTCCCAGAACTTGTCGCTAGCGGCCTTTTGCATGGCCTCCTTGTCGAGCAGGGCCTGCTGTTGGGTGGCAATGGCGTTCTGCTGGGTCATCAGCAGGGAACGAATCTGCAGTAGCTGGTTGGCTTGTTGGCTGGCCAACTGGTTGGCATAGCCGATGGCCTCCATTTGCCCTTTCGCATTCTGGGCGTTGCGCTGGAGCTGTTGGAGGGTGGCGGCATCGCTCTTGAGATTGCGCTGTTGTTGGTCGAGGCCGCGGAATACCGCGTCATTGGCGGCTTTCTGGCTTTCGCTGGCCAGGGCCTCATTCTTTTGCAGCTCTGCCCTTTGTGCATCAGTGCAGCCTGCCGAGGTGAAGCAGGGGCTGTTCTTGTAGTAATCCAGATCCTGGAACTGACTGAGATAATCGTCCAGGCTGCCGAGTTGTTGCTTGTAGTACGCCAGCGTATCGGTGGCCTGGGTGAGTTTGTTGATGGTGTCCTGAGCCTGATCCCAGATGTAGGAGGCGGGCGCTGCCGTGTTCTGGAGCATGTTCTCGTATTGATCCAACTGGGTCTTGTACTGCTCGACCTGCTGAGCGTACTCCTCGATCTGCTTGAGCGTCTGCGCAACGCTCTCGAACGCGGTCATCACGTTGTTGGTGAGGTTGGCCCCGTCGATGACGGGGATACCGGCGTGAGCAGGCAGGGTGAGTCCGAGGCCGACCAACAACGGAATGGCGGCTTTCAACAAGGGCATAGGCTTCATGTTGCTCTCCTTGGCGTGTGTTTCAGTAATCGAAGGCCTGGTAGGGCTTCGAGAACGTCATGTCCTTGGTGACCATCACGTTGAAGCGATAGCCGGGGCGGATTTCGATGGTCGGTGCGATGTTGAGGTTCTTCGCGATCATCTGCGCGGTAACCTGACCCAGCTGCTGACCGAGCGCTTCACTCATGGCGCTGCTGGCGGTGGTGCGGTCTTGGTCGCTGCTATCGCTGTTGTCCTGGCTAAGGCTGATGCCAGCGACGATTCCCGACATCAGGAAGGCCGAGCCGAAGATGCGCAGGTAATGGTTATTGACCTTGTCATGCAGACCTGAATACCCAGCGCTGTCGGAGCCCGGCATGGAGCCGATGTCCATTGCCTTGCCGTCAGGGAAGACGATGCGCTGCCAGGCTACCAGCACCCGCGACTGACCATAGGCCACGTCACTGGAGTAGGAGCCAACCAGACGCGAGCCCTGGGGGACCAGCATGTGCTTGCCTGTGGGGGTGTCGTACACAGCCTGCGCGACCTGGGCGATGATCTGCCCTGGCAGCTCGGAGTTGATCCCCGAGATCAGCGTGGCGGGTATCACGAAGCCTGCGCGCAGCTCAAAGGGTGAGCGAGGTGCTTCGATGCTCGACCCCAGCTGCCAGCGATCCTCGGCGTTCTGCCTGGCAAACTGGTTGTAGTCGTTGCCTGCTGCTCCGCCAGTTTTCATCAGGAAGGGGGAGTCGCCTGCCGCACTATCACCCGCGCCACCATTGCCACCTACACCTGCGGCACGCAGCTCGGCCAGGCGTGCCTTGTATGCGGCGGTTGGGTCGCTGTGGGATTGCTCCTGCAGTCGTTGACGAGCCGCCGCGATACGTGCCAAAGCGTCCTGTTGACTGATTGGCGAACGTGCCGAATCGCTTGAGCTGGCTCGGCTGCGAGGAGCATCGACCTGTACGGTGCTGCGCGCGCGTACGGCCTCCTGGAACTGTTGCTGCTTCATGCGACGGATGCGTTCGATCTCGTCGGCATCGACGTTGGGCAGTTCGCGCGGAGGCAGCGGCGGAGCGTCAAGGTTGGTCGGGCGCACGACCTGCAAGGCTGCAGGCCGTAGTTCCGGTTTCTCGTCCAGCGCGGGCATAGCCAGTGGTTCGGCTTTTTCGGGCACGATGCCATCCAGGTCGATCCCCCGGATCTGCTGGGCGAACAGGCTGCTATTACCGGCTTTTTCTGCATCCTTCTCTGCCGGTTTGTTCTGCTGCTCGGCACGGTCAGCCGCGACCAGTAGCATGATCAGCAGGAACACCATGGCGGCGCCGCCGATGATATACATCGGCCAGTTGTTGACCCGACGCACGCCGCTGCTGCGCTTGAGCGTACCGGGTGATGCGTCGGGAGACATCGCGTCTTTCATGTTACCCATCGCGCGTTACTCCTTTCGTACCCAGACGCCGGCCGCCAGCAGCCGATCGTTCTGTACGGTGTAGGCACGACTAAGCGTCTCGCGCCCCACCAGCAGGGTGACACGGTAGAGATTGCTGTCATTGGGAGTGTCGACGATGTAGTTGACCTGCAGCGGTGCCGTCGTATTAGTAGGCTTTTCCGCAGCCTTGGCTTTGGGGTTGAATTCCTGCAGCGAATAGCCGGAAGCCCGCAGTGAGCGCACCAGTGCAATGCCGTAACCGTCGGTTGCTTCCTGGGCGAGCTGCAGGCGCGTTTTGGCCGGAGGGTGCAAAGTAGCCAGTTGGCGGACGGTAGCGCTGGCCAACTGCTGATTGATCGCCGGCGTACTGCGCTCGGCGAAGTGGCCATAGGGACTGTTCGCGCAAGCGCCCAGACACAGGCAGGTGAAGAGTGCGATCCATGTGCGCATCGTCATTTACCCCGCTGGATGGTGATACGGTCTTGCGATTTGCCGACTCCGGCGATGAGGATCGCCTTGTCGAAGACCGTGTCGACGATGTAGCGGTCGCCCTGAACGCGGTAGTTGACCATCACGGTTTCGTCGTCACGGAACCAGCCGCCATCTTTGCGCACGACCAGCAGGGTCGGTGCCTCTGTCTGGCCCATGGCGCGTGGCATCTGAATGATGGTCTTGCTGCCGTCGTTGTAGACACGGACGGGCTTCCACGGAGCCTCACCATCGAGACTGTATTCGAAGCTCAGGTTGCCCAGGTATTCGCCGGTCTCGGGAATGGTCGCCTTGGTTCGCTCCTCCGTTTCGCGTCTTTTGATCAGGTTCCACTTGGCCAGCGCTTCTTCCGGATAGGTGAAGGCGACTTGTGGCATGTACTGGGTGCGATGCGAGCGCAGCTTGAAGTGGTAGGTGCGGCGATTGGTGGTAACGACCAGTGAGGTTTCCAGGCCGACGTCCATTGGCTTGATGATCAGGTGCTGGACTTCGGTGTCACCCACTCCAGTAATCGCTGGCTCGACTGTCCAGCGTGCGGTGTCGCCAAGGTTGATTGAGTTGACCTGCTCACCGGCCTGCAGCGCGATGTCGCAGACCTGTAGCACGGCACAAACAATGCTTGGCTGCTGGGCTCCGTAAATGAAACGGACGGTGCCGTCACCACCGTCAACGGGCTTGATGCCAGTGGCGCTGGCTTGTTGCCAGCGTTGGGAAATCGACAGCGCTGCTCGCTCCTGGGGTGTCAGGGTAGGGTTGGCGTCGGAGAAATACAGGTCGGCCTCGCTGGTCCCTGGCGCGGCCTGCGCAAACGCAGGCAGGAGTGCCGCGAACATGGCGCAATAGTAACGGTTCATGGTCGGTCCTTCAGAGTTGCTTGGTCCAGGAGAAGTCGCGAACGAAGGTCCCGATAGGGTTCATCCGTACTTGCTCTTCACTGGTCTGGGTAGTGGGTTCGGCGATGTAGGTTGTAACCAGGGCGCGCCAGATGGCCTTGCCTTTGAGCAGGCCCTGACGGTCACGGGTGACTTCCTCCCAATCCACCTGCCAGGTTTCCGGGGTCTGCTGCATAACGGAGCGGATGTCGACGCTGACCGTTTCCTCGGCAGCCCGTACGAAGGGGCTCGATTCCTTGGTGCCATTGAGCCATTCGTTCATCTTCTGGGTTGCCGGATCATTCGGCGCCAGCAGGGCGTAGAGGCGGAAGATGGACTTGCGCTGCAGTGCTACGTCGGGAGTTACCGTGCGAGCATCGGCAACGAAGGACGCTACCTGGGATTTGAGCACGCGCAGATCTACCGGCGCAGCCACTTGGGCGGGTGCTACCGCCATGGGCTGGCCAAGCTTGTCGACCTCCACCACGTAGGGCACGAACTTCGACTGGCTGCCGATATGAATGATGCCGCCGACGCCGGCGAGGGCAACCATCATCGAGAGGATTCCTACCACCTGCCAGGACTGGCGGGAGGTAACCACGCTGCCCACATGGTCGTTCCAGGTGCGGCGAGCCGTCAGGTAGGGATTGTCGAGGGCGGCGCCTCGCGGTGCGCCCGCCTTGGCGGGGGCATTGGTGGGACGCTTGAAGATCAGTCCCTTGATGCTTTCAGCGAGGCTCATGCGGCCACTCCATAGTCATTGAGTCTCAAGCCCCGAGAGGCCAGCCATTCTGCTACCCAGCCGTTGCCATGCTTGGCTTCCAGACGCTTGATGGCTGCGACCGACTCCTTGTCGGAGGAGCCGACGAAGGCCAGCGCTAGTGGCCCCAGTGCTAGGTCATAAAGGCGTCGGCCATTCTCTGAAACGTAGTAGTACTGGCGCTTGGGAATGGCGGTAGCGAGGATCTCGATCTGCCGGGCGTTCAGTCCCATGCGGCGGTAGAGGGCTGCTGTGTCCTCGTCGCGGGCGTAGACATTGGGCAGGAAGATCTTGGTCGCGGTGGACTCGACGATCACGTCGAGAATTCCGGAGTTCGCCGCGTCGGAAAGGCTTTGCGTGGCCATCAGCACCAAACAGTTGGCCTTTCGCAGCACCTTGAGCCACTCGCGGATCTTCTCGCGGAAGGCTGGGTGGCCCAGCATCAGCCACGCCTCGTCGAGAATGATTACCGCCGGTTGGCCTTTCAGGGCACATTCAATACGACGGAACAGGTACAGCAGCACCGGTAATGCGTACTTGTCGCCCAGGTTCATCAGCTCTTCGATCTCGAATACGGTGAAGTCGGAGAGCGCCAGCCCGTCCTCTTCAGCGTCAAGCAGGTGGCCCATGGTCCCATCCACTGTGTATTGACGCAGGGTCTCGCGAACGGCTTCGTCCTGCACGATGAGGCAGAACTCCGATAGGGTACGGGAGCCATCTCGATGCATGGTCATCACTGCGTGCCCGATCTCGTTGCGCTGGGCTGCCGTGGTCTCCAGACCATTGAGTGCCAAGACGGTGTCAAGCCACTCCATTGCCCATGCACGATCACCTTTCGTTTCGAGGAACTGTAGTGGGCAGAAGGCAAGGCGCTCGTCGTCTGCCGCAACCGTAAAGTGGCGACCAGAACGCCCCCCGCTTTCGGCGCGAATCCCTGCAGCCAGGGGATACATGGACATCCCCTTGTCGAAAGCGAAGATCGACATGCCTTGGTAGCGACGTAGCTGTGCTGCGATAAGAGCTAGATGAGTCGACTTACCGGCACCGGTCGGGCCGAACATGAAGGTATGCCCAAGGTCTCGCACGTGTAGGTTGAGACGAAACGGCGTCGCACCACTGGTGACGCAGTGCATCAATGCCGGCGACAGTGGTGGATAAAGTGGGCAGGGCGCTTCGGCACTACCGGTCCAGATGCTGCTGGTCGGCAGTAAATCGGCCAGGTTCAGCGTATTGATCAGTGGACGCCGTACGTTTTCTACTCCGTGCCCGGGGAGGCTGCCCAGGTACGCGTCGAGAGTGTTGATCGACTCGATGCGTGCGGCAAAGCCCAGGCGTTCGATAGCTTTCTCGACGCTGCGTGCTGACTCCTCAAGGCGAGCGCGATCTTCGTCCATGAGCACCACCACGCTGGTGTAGTAACCCTGCGCGACCAGTCCGCTGTTAACCTCGGCGATGGCATCGGCGGCATCCTGGACCATTGCCAGGGCATCTTGATCAATGTTGCCGTTATTGGTGTTGAAGACTTGATCGAAGAAGCCGCGGACCTTCTGCTTCCATTTCTTGCGGTACTTCTCCAAGTGCTCCACTGCTTCATGTGTATCCATGAAGATGAAGCGGCTGGACCAGCGATATTCACAGGGAAGCTCGGCTAGTGCAGCGAGGATGCCCGGTGCGGACTCCAGGGGGAAGCCTTCGATGGCGACCACCTGAATGAAGTTGCGGCCGATCTTGGGCACAACTCCGCCCCAGAGTTCTTTGCCGCCTATGATGGAGTCCAGGTACATCGGGTTGCTGGGCAGTAGTACAGGTTGGCTGAGGCCGGTGACGCAGAACTGCAGCCAGCTTAGGAAGTCGTCGTGTGTAATTTGCCGACCTTCTTCAGTTACCTGACAGTTTCCTTTCAGCCGGGTCAGTTTCAGTACTGAAGACAGACTGCCTTCGACGCTGACACAGTCGCGTTTGAACTGTTCGATCAAATTGCGGGTGCGAATTTTCGCATCCGGCGGTGCAGTGTCGTCGTCGAACATCAACTCGACGAACTTCTGCTGGGCGAGCAGGGGAGGGAAATAGGTGAGGGTGAGTACGAAGTACCCCTCGTACATAGTACCCAGCGATTCAAAGAGCGATCTGCGCTCTTCGTCAATGGCCTGGGTTAGGCGATCAGCGAAGTGAGATACGCCTTTGGCTGAATAGCTCGACGCCGGACGGCGAACGGCATCGACGTGAATCATCCAGCCGTTGCCCAGCCCCGCAAGGGCTTGATTGATTCGTAATGAAACCAGTTCGCGTTGTTCTTCGGTGCTGCTGGCATTGTCGTCGCCTCGGTACAACCAGGCGGCCATGAACGCGCCGTTTTTTCCTACGACTACGCCATCGTCGACCATCGCTGCATGGTTCAACAGGTCGGCTAGACCTGCCTCCGTCGAGCGATGCTTCTTCAGCTTGAGCTCCGCATCCACCTGCAATAGACGCTGGATCAGCAGGAGGACCAGCAAGACACCGAGGGCTGCGACGGTATACGCAATACCTTCGATCATTTGTATTGACTTCCCTGACTTGGAGGATTGTCCCTGTGCGGCGTACTACGAGCCGGGTAATACGACCTGTAGCGCCGATGACGCAGGTAAACATGGCGCATCTTCGGGTCCGATTTCGCCATTACGCGAAGCATGAATAGCGAACCGAACCATAGCGTCAGGCCTACCAGGGTCGCTCGCAGTTCCTGAGCACTAAAGATCAGTGCAAATGCAAGCAGCCCCGAGAACATCACCAGCTCGCGATCCCCGCCCATGAACAGGTTGTCGCGGTTGCCCGCACGGCGGATGGGAATCGTGCGCAGTGCCATGGTTTATGCCTGACCCAGTACCAAGCTATGTTGCGGAAGTTGCAACTGAGCTAGCTCCGCGCTTGTGCCGAAAAAGTTCTTCATGACGTTGTTTGCGCCAACGATCAGCGCCATTACCAGCACCAGAAAAATCAATGTGCGGAAGAAACCGTTCAGATCACCGCCGAAGATCAGTACGCCACCGGCAACCACGATACCGATGATCGACAGCGCAAAGGCTACTGGCCCGGTTACCGACTCCCGTAGGCTGGTCAGCCAGCCCTCATACGGCAGGGCGCCCGCACCCGAGGAGGCCGCAAACGCGTGTTCTGGCGTGACCAGCACGGCCAGCAGCAGGAAGCTGAACGCCAGATAGCCGAAAAGCGGGGCGGTGAAGCGAATACGCGGAAGAATGGCTTGCATGTGCTGTGTTTCCTTACAGGTTGCGCAGTATGTAACGGCCGTTCTCGTATCCGGAGACTTCGAGGATCTCCTGAATGCGGCGGCCTTCTGGGGTTCTGGCGATGGATATGACGACATGAACCGCCTCGCCAATTAGCGGTTCTATCTCGGCAGGAGCCGATTTGTTGCGCGATACCAACGATTTCAGTCGGGTCAGCCCTTCGCTGGCGCTATTGGCGTGCAAAGTCGCGGCACCGCCGGGGTGGCCGGTATTCCACGCGTCGATCAGGTCGAGTGCTTCCTCGCCGCGTACCTCGCCTACGAGGATGCGATCCGGGCGCATGCGCAGGGAGGTTTTGAGCAGGTGGGTCATGCTCACTTCGACGGTGGTGTGGTACTGAACGAAATTGCGGGCCGCACACTGGATCTCGCCCGTGTCTTCGATGATGAAGACCCGCTCGCAAGGGAACTCGACGACCATCTCGTTGATGACCGCGTTGACTAGGGTCGTTTTGCCGGTGCCGGTTCCGCCGATCACAAGGATGTTGCGATGTTCGCGGATGGCGCGCTTGACGGCATCGCATTGGATCGGGGTCATGATTCCCGATTCGACATACTGGTCGAGGGTATATATCGCCACCGCTTTCTTGCGGATGGCAAAGGTCGCCGCGCGGACCACCGGGGGAAGTTGGCCAGCGAAACGTGAGCCGTCTAGCGGCCATTCGCCTTCGAGCAAAGGCTTGCTACGCGTCACTTCTTTGCCGTGATAGCCGGCCACGGTCTTGATGATGGACTCTGCCTGCGCCGGACGGATGTCACCGATATGGCGCATGGGCTGACCGAGTTGCTCCAGCCACAGCTTGCCATCGCCATTGCACATCAGTTCGACGGTCTGCGGATCGTTCAGGGTATCAACGATCAGCGCACCGGCATCGCGCTCAAGTTTTTTCTTGGCGCGCTCTTTCAGGCTTGCAGTTTCTGCAATGTCCACGAAATTAGGTCCTTTAATATCGAGCTCAATCCATTGAGGGCGCGAACCTTACGAGGGGGCTGTACTGGTGAGGAATGGTTAAAACACTCCTTCGCTTGTAAGCCTTTTCTTACAGGGGCGGTATAAAAAGAACCTCGTCACAAAGCTCTAACTTATTTGCCAGTGATAGTGATTAGGCTCAGAGGTGCTGACCGGCTTTTCGTATTTATGAATGAACTGGCCTTGGGGCTTTATGCCGGAGGACTTTGAGTATTTTCGATCCGGACAAATTGCGGACAAAAAAAACCCGGGTTCTGGGGGATGAATCCGGGTCAAGACCATTAGGAGTAAAACAAGGTACGCGGTCCACGGTACCTTGGCTGGCGGGGCACTTGGGGGGAGATGCCGCGCACCAGTAAGTTCAAGTATTGGCCAGGATCGCTCGTCGTCCAGATGGGTTGCGCTGGTTTCTTAAACGTATTTGGAATACCCGAGCGGCTGCTGAGCACTCAGCCCCGCCGCAACTGGTCTAGGACTGCCAGCGTGTGCTCGATTACCGTTGCCTCGGTATAAAAATGTGGGGAGAAGCGCACACCTTTCCCCCGTTGGGCGCAGATGATCTGTTTTTCTCGGAGTTGGGCGAACAACTGCTGGTTGTCCCTGCCCTCCAGACTGAAGGTAAGGATGCCTGCGCGGCGGGCCGGGTTGAGCGGGCTGTGCAGCTCAATGCCCTGCATTTGCTGCAGGCCTTCCTGCAATTGCAGCACGCGCTCCTCGATCTGTGCTGCGACCCTTTCCATACCGACTTCTTCAAGCAGTGACAGGCTGGCCTCCAGCGCCATGGCGCCGAGCATGTTCGGGCTGCCGCATTCGAAGCGTCGGGCGCTTTTGGCCGGTTGCCAGTCCTGGCGCTCGTAGTCGCCGGCATGCTCCAGCATGTGCCAGCCGTACTCATGCAGCTTCAGCTGTTCGCGCAGATCACTGCGGCAGTAGAACACCCCGAGCCCTTCGGGTCCCAGCATCCATTTATGGCCGTCGGCCATGGCGAAGGCGCAATTGCAGCTTTGCACGTCGAAGGGTAGGGCGCCCAGTTGCTGGATGGCGTCGACGCACAGCAGTACACCCCGCTGCTGGCATTCGGCCCCCAGGCGGACCAGGTCCAGACGCAAGCCACTGGCGTACTGCACGGCGCTGATTGCCAGCAGGCGGGTGTGTGGGCCGCAGGCTGCCAGCAGCGCGCCTTCGGGGTCGCGGCCATTCAGGTTGACCTGAATGACGTCGACCCCGCGCGACTTCAATGCCTCCCAGACGATGCGATTGGAGGGAAACTCTTCATCGCTGATGACCACCTGGTCGCCCGCCTGCCAATCCAGGCCGAAGGCAACGAAAGACAGGGCTTCGGAGGTGTTCTTGACCAGGGCGATGTCGCCCGTGGAGGGAGCGTTGAGCAGGCGCATCAGGCGTTCGCGCAGACGCCGCTCGACCTTCAGCCACTGTGGGTAGTCGCGAGCACCGAGGCTCAGGTTTTCCCGGGCGAAGGCCGTGACGGCCTCGCTGGCGCGCTTTGGCCAGGGCGCCACGGCGGCGTGGTTGAGATAGCAGAGGCCCTCTTCTAGAGGGAATTCGTCGCTTATTGTGAACATGGCGCCGATGATCCGTGCATTTTCGGACTGGATAGGCATAATAACGCGCTTCGATTTTTCATCCTGCAGTCACCTTATGAACAAAGAACCTCGCAAAGTCCGTGAATTCCGCCGTCGCGAACAGGAAATTCTCGATACCGCGCTCAAGCTCTTCCTTGAACAGGGTGAAGACAGCGTCACTGTCGAGATGATCGCCGACGCAGTCGGCATCGGCAAAGGCACCATCTACAAGCACTTCAAGTCCAAGGCCGAGGTTTACCTGCGCCTGATGCTGGACTACGAGCGCGACCTCAACTCGCTGTTCCATTCCGAGGATGTGGCTCGCGACAAGGAAGCGCTGTCGCGTGCCTACTTCGAGTTCCGCATGCGCGATCCGCAGCGCTACCGCCTGTTCGACCGCCTGGAGGAAAAGGTGGTCAAGGGCAATCAGGTGCCGGAGATGATCGAGCAGCTGCACAAGATCCGCGCCTCCAACTTCGAGCGCCTGACCCACCTGATCAAGGGGCGCATCGAGGAAGGTAAGTTGGAGAACGTACCGCCTTACTTCCACTACTGTGCGGCCTGGGCGCTGGTGCACGGCGCCGTGGCGCTGTACCACTCGCCGTTCTGGAGCAGCGTGCTGGAAGACCAGGATGGCTTCTTCCAGTTCCTCATGGACATCGGCGTGCGCATGGGCAACAAGCGCAAGCGCGATGGCGAGGCGCCAGGCGCCTGAGATGCCATTCAGCCCGCCAATGATGCACCTATCAGCGACAGCGGCGGGCATATACTCCGGGGATGAATGCTCCGGAGCCGCACCATGATCGTTGACCGTCAGGGCCGTCGCTTTCGCAATCTGCGCGTCAGCCTGACCGCCGCCTGCAACTATGCCTGCAGCTACTGTGTGCCGGACGGCAAGCGCCTGGTGGCGGCCCAGGACGAGTTGTCCGCCGAGGCCATGGTGCGCGGCGTGGCCTATCTGATCGAAGCCGCCGGTATCGAGCGTTTGCGCATCACCGGCGGCGAGCCGCTGGTCAGCCCCAAGCTCGAGCATTTTCTCCGCGAAGTTTCCCAGCTGGGCCTGCAGGACATCAGCCTGACCAGCAATGGTCAGCTGCTCTCGCGCAAGTTGCCGCTGTTGCTCGAATGCGGCGTCAAACGCATCAACGTCTCGCTGGATACTCTCGATTCCGACGACTTCAAGCGCATCGCCCGTGGCGGTGACCTGCCGACCGTTCTGCAGGGGCTGGAGGAAGCGCGAGCCGCCGGGCTGAAGATCAAGGTCAACATGGTGCCGCTACGCGGACAGAACCACGAGCAGGTACTGCCGCTGCTCGACTACTGCCTGGAGCGTGGCTTCGAGCTGCGCTTCATCGAGCTGATGCGCATGGGCCATCTGGCCCGCGATGGTGCCAGTTTCCAGCAACAGTTCTATGGCATGGCGGACTTGCTGGAGACCGTGGCCAGCCGCTACGAGTACATCCAAGCTGCGGCGCCAGTGGATGCCACCGCGTTGCGCTACGAAATTCCCGGGCACGGCTTCTTCGGCGTAATTGCCAACGAGAGCGTGCCTTTTTGCCGAACCTGTTCGCGCCTGCGTCTGTCGTCCACGGGGTGGCTGCATGGCTGTCTGTCGTCGAGTAATCGCCACTATGTCGGCGACCTGCTCGACAAGCCTCGGCACCAGGCTTTGCCGGCGCTGCAACGCTTGTTGATGCGGGCCCTGGCGGACAAGCAGGACATTGCTTTTGCGGGCGGCACCACCATCATGAAAATCATCGGCGGCTGATTGCTGCCCTCCGACGTATACGAAACCATGTCTGCCGAATTCCCCATTGCCTATATCGAGCCGGTGTTCCGTCCGCCGAGCGAAGCCCACTCGCTGATCCTGCCGGTCACCAACGGCTGCTCGTGGAACAGCTGTACCTTCTGTGAGATGTACACGCAGCCGCAAAAGAAGTTCCGCGCCCGCGACGAGGCCCAGGTGCTGGACGAGATTCGTCGTGCCGGCGAGCGTCTGATCGTACAGCGGGTATTTCTCGCCGATGGCGATGCTCTGGTCCTGCCGACGCGGCGTTTGCTGAACATCCTCAACGCCATCCGCGAGCACATGCCCGAGGTCGAGCGGGTCTCCAGCTACTGTCTGCCGCGCAACTTGCGCAAAAAGTCGGTGGAGGAACTCAAGGAGCTGGCTGACGCCGGGCTGAAGATGGCCTATGTCGGTTGCGAGTCGGGTGATGACGAAGTGCTGGAGAGGGTCAACAAGGGCGAGACCTACGAGTCCAGCCTCAGCGCGTTGGACAAGCTGGGCCAGGCTGGCATCACCCGCTCGGTGATGATCCTCAATGGTCTCGGCGGCAAGGCGCTTAGCGAGCAGCATGCCGACAATTCGGCGCGCCTGATGAACGATGCGCAGCCGGAGTTTCTCTCTACCCTGGTGGTCAGTTTCCCGCAGGGCGAGGCGCGTTTCCGCTCGGGGTTCGAGAACTTCCAGCCGCTCGACCAGCAGGCCCTGTTCCACGAGGTGGAGCGGCTGCTGCAGGGCTTGGAGCTGCAAGATACGGTGTTCCGCAGCGATCATGCCTCCAATTACCTGGTGCTCAAGGGCAACCTGGGCGCAGACAAGGAGCGTCTGCTGGCCCAGGTGCGCCAGGCCATCGAGCGTCCCGAGCAGGCCCGGCTGCGCCAGGAATGGCAGCGCGGGCTGTAACGCGTGCCGCGTTGGCCTGGAAGCTGCTATGACTACCCATCTGCCGGTTTTCCGTCACCGGCACGGGAGGAAATGCAATGCGTAGCTTGATTCTGCTGCTGGTGCTGGGAGCGCTGGGCGGCTGCATGAAGACCAGCGACCTGGCCGCCGGCGCCGAATACCACCTGCGTGATGCGGGCGTGCTGGATCACAGCGAGACTCGCCGCTCGGCCTCCTGGCGCCTGCAGGCCGATTCCTTCGTGTTTATCGCCCAGGCTTTCTACGAGCCGCCAGGCGGTGCCAAGCCTCGGCCCAATGTGGTGGCCGATGAGGCCTTCAAGGCCTTTGTCGAATACTTTCCGCTGGTCCGCCGCTCGCCCCACCCGCTGGGGCTGGACCAGGCCATGATCGAAGCCCGCGAAGCCGGCGCCCACTACCTGCTGTACACCCGCTTTGCCGATGCCGACGATCGCATTGGCACGGTCGAGGAGTGGGAAGACGAGGAGGCACTGGATCGCCTTGGCATCGACAGCGGGGTGATCCAGTTGATGCTGATCGAGGTCGGCACTCGTTATCTGGTGGATACTGCCCGCATTCGCAATCGCGGCGGCTTTCTGACGCTGTATGACAACCAGCCCGCAGATCAGCTGCGTGCGCCATTCGAACAATATGCCCGTACCCTGCTCGGGGTGAGCGAGCGCTGATCGGCGCTGCGGGCGGCAAGGAGAACAGCATGAGCGATGCAGACAAGGCCGGCGGCCTGCTGGCACAGATTCCCAAGAGCGAAGGCAAGGGCCTGCCGCCGGTGCATCTGTGGAATCCGGACTTCTGCGGCGACATCGACATGCGCATTGCCCGTGACGGCACCTGGTATTACCTGGGCACGCCGATCGGACGCAAGCCAATGGTCAAACTGTTCTCCACCATCATCCGCCGCGACGACGATAAGTATTTCCTGATCACCCCGGTAGAGAAGGTCGGCATCACTGTCGACGACGCGCCGTTCGTGGCAGTGAGCCTGCAG
Organism: Pseudomonas sp.; assembly: GCA_038147895.1. GTDB lineage: Bacteria > Pseudomonadota > Gammaproteobacteria > Pseudomonadales > Pseudomonadaceae > Aquipseudomonas. The sequence continues at coordinate 38,720 of JAYQUJ010000020.1, read as the reverse complement.
GTGGAGGGCGAAGGTGAAGGCCAGGTGCTGCGTTTCACCACCAATGTCGAGGACGAAGTCGTGGCTGGGGCCGAGCATCCGCTGCGGGTAGAGCTCGACCCGCAGACCCAGGAACCCTCGCCCTACCTGCATGTGCGCAGCAACCTGGAAGCGCTGGTACACCGCAACGTGTTCTACCAGCTGGTCGAGCTGGCGGTGCAGCGGGAGATCGACGGCCAGTTCTGGCTGGGCGTGTGGAGTGGCGGCGAGTTCTTTCCCATTGGCCCGCAGCCGGATTAACCCGCAGGACTAGCTGGCTCGCAGGACAACGACCCAGAGCCCGAGCACGGCGAGAAAGTTGACCATGAACACCAGGCCGCGCAGGCGGATGTTCGTGGTCAGTATCTGTACGGCGCTGTGCAGCAGGCGGCCACCGACGAAAACCCACGCCAGTATCACCGCCACGGTGTTGGCCGGGCCTGTTTGCAGAATCAGCAGGCAGACGACATGGAACAGCAGCGGCCATTCGAACTGGTTGGAAAGGTTGGCACTGATGCGTGGCTCGACCGCCGCCCAGGGGTTGGAGCCGTCAGTACGTTGGCCGATTCCCCAGATCTTGGGCGCGCGGGCCACAGTGAGCAGGATGTAGAGCAGCGCGGCGAGCGCCACATGAGCCGCCATTGGCAGCATCAGCGTATGCATCATGAGTCCCCTTTGCCCTAGATGTTCTGCGCGATATGCCAGAGCACACCGCTGGGATCGAACAGCACGAACTCGCGCATCCCCCAGGGTTGATCCACCAGCTCGCCCATCCTTACGTCGAAGCGTTCGGCCACGCCGGCCTCGCTCAGGTGGCGATGCCAGGCCGCCACATCCTCCACCAGCAGGTGCATGACGAAGTTCTCCGCCTGCTCGCGCACATAGAAATTCTGCAGCAGGAAGCTGCTGTTGCCGTGGTGCAGGTATGCCATGTTGTCGTCGCTCCAGGGCATGTTGAAGCCGAGCGCCTGGTAGAAGTCCCTGGAGCGGGCGAAGTCCTTGGCCGGCACGAAGGTCTTGAGTTCCACGGTGGTGAGGTTGCTCATCGGCGGTCTTCCTTGGGGTCAGTACAGGTCGGTACGTTTGGCAGGCTTGATCGCCTGGATGAAGCTATGGCCCAGGCCGATATCGGTGACCACGCGGATACACATGGCTGGGATGGCGATCAGCGCGTGGATCAGCATGGCCACTGCCGCGTAGGCGCCGAATTCGATGGTGCGCAAGGGCAGGGGCAGGCGGTCGTGGCGGCTCTCCAGCAGCGTCTCGCGTAGCGCGGGCAGGTCGGCCCAGTGCTCGCCGTCGATCTTCATGCGCATGCTCAGCGGATACAGGTTGCGGCTGCGGCAGCCAAGGCGGAAGGCGCGCCACATGCGTTTGGGCTCCAGCACCAGGCCGGTGGAAAGGGCGATCAGGTTCATGCTGCCGAGCAACGGCGAGTTGAGCATCGAGCCGGTGCCCAGTTCCCAGGCGCTGACTTCGCCCTCGCCAATACGGCCGGTGCTGTAGCCGGTGGTGATGTGGTGCAGGTCGTGGTACTTCAGGTAGATGTGGCTGGTCTCGATGTTCGGTAGCGGTACCAGCAGGCAGCCGGTGTACACCGGCACGGTGCAGGCCTGGCGGTCGGCGGTATCGCTGAAACCGCAGCGCTGATAGAAGGCGGCGAGTTCTTCCTTGAGGGTCATGGCGTCCGTCCTTGGCGCGTGGTTCAGCGTGGATAAAGCGGCGGCAGCGGGCTGGCTTCCTGCGGGCTGGCTGTGGCTTCGCGTGGCGGCAGGCTGCGGATGGCCTTCCACAGGCTCTCGCCCTGCCACTGGTGGCCGCTCTCGCTGTACAGGGTGCCGTTGAGGCCGTCGAGGGCTTCGGATAGCGGCTGGAAGCGTTCGGCCATGTCGGCCAGGGTTTCCGGTTGCTGGCGAGCCCAGGCGTCGATGGCCTGGCGGCTGGCCTGACTGTCATTGGCCAGGCAGGCACGTTTGATGTCGTCGAGCAGGGTGCGCGGGCTCGGGCCGGTCTGCGCGGCTGGAAGAATGGCGGGCTGACGCCGGGCGCGCCACCACAGGCCGAAGCCGAGCAGGGTCGTCAGGCCCAGCAGCAGGCAGGCCAGTTGCCAGGGCCAGAGCAGTGGGGCGTCGCCTGTTGGCAGTTCCCCAGCATTGCTGGTTGGCGTTTCCACTTCCAGGTTGGGGTTGTGCGCCACCTGCAGCTCGCGGGCCGGCAGGCTGGCGGTTTCCAGCTGATCAGTTTCGGTGTTCCACCAGTGCAGCTGCACGGCGGGCAGGCTGATGCGGCCACTCTGGCTGGGTACCAGGGCTTCACTTTCCTCGCGGCTGCCGGCCATGCCTTTGTCGTTGGTCTGGTTGCGCAGTTGCGGCTGATCCGGATAGCGGCGCAGCCCGGCGACGTCCTGCATCGGCAGCGGGGGCAGCTGGGCGCTGGAGAGGCCCTCGGCGCGCAGCATGAGGTTGCGTGTCAGTGAGTCGCCGATATTCAGCGTGGCGGCTGGCTCGGGGCTCCAGGCTTCACTGAGGGTCAGGGCGCGAGCCGGCAGCCAGGGCTCATCGGCCGGCCAGCTCGCGGGCTTGGCCTTCACCTGCAGGGGAATCTGCGGCGAACGTACCCGGGTCAGGCGCCCGGGGCGTGGGCCGAAGGGGTTGTAGTCCTGGGCCGAGGAGCGCAGCGCCGGCGTGGCACTGAAGACCTGGGCGGGGATGGTCAGCTCGCCGCTCTGCTGCGGGAAAATGGCGTAGCGCAGCTCTATCACGCCATGGCGTACACCGTTGACGTCGGTTTCGTAGGTGCGTGGGTCGCCCAATTGTTCGACGCGGGCATTGGGGATGCTCAGCGGGGTCAGGCTGCTGTCGTCGTACAGCGAAACGGAGTGGTAGATGCGCAGGGTTAGCACTACCTGGGCCTGTACGTAAACACTTTCGCGATCCAGGCTGGCGTCGATGAAAATCGGCGCCAGCTTGCCGCCGGCTTCGCTCTTGATCACTTCCAGGGTGATTGGCAGGCTCTCGGCGTCGCCCAGCTTGAGCGGTGGCACCACCACGAAGCCGGTCTGCAGTGGTAGCAGGGTCACGACCCAGCGGGTGCTGGCGCGGGCCTTGCCGTCAAAGCTGGACAGGCGGTTTTCCTGGCGGGTGCTGACCACTTCGAACTGTTGCTTGAGCGGGGTCAGGTCGGGCATGCCGAAGACGGTGGCGTCGTCCGATTCGAGGATCAGGTCCAGCGACTCGCCCTCGTTCAGGCGGGCGCGGTCGACCGTGGCGGAAAAGCCGGCGGCGCTGGCCTGCAGGGTGACAAGGCAAAAGAGGAGGGCGCAAAGCAGGCGCTTCATCGGGTCTGTTCCTGACGTTGCTGTTGTTCGTAGCGGAATTTGCGCCGCAGCAGCTCGCCGGGATCGTCCGGTATCTGTCGCAGCCATTGTTCCAGGGCATCGCGCTGCTCGCCGTCGAAGGGCTCGGCGGCGCTTTCCTGGGCTTCGGTAGGCGTTTCGCTTGCGCCAGGCTCCTGGTCGCCAGTCGATGGTTGCGCATCGCTGGACTGCGCCTGGTCTTGCTCCTGCGGTTCTTTTCCGGGCTGGTTCTGGGACGGTTGCGGCGGCTGCTCGGTCGAGGGCTGTTGCTGACCTAGCTGGGGTTGCCCGGCGTTTGCAGACTGCTGTTCCTGCTGCTCTTGCTGCTCGTTCGGTTGCTGCTGCTGTTGCTCTTGCTGCTGGCGCAGCAGTTGCTCGACCAGGGTCTTGTTCTGCAGGGCCTGGGGAAATTCGGGCTGGCGCTCCAGGGCCTGTTCGTAGGCGTCGAGGGCGGCTTCCAGCTCGTTACTCTTGGCCAGGGCATTGCCACGGTTGTAGTGGCCCGTGGCGCTGTTATCTCGGGCGAAGCGTTCGGCGGCGGCGGGGTAGTCGCCGGCGCGGTACAGCGCCTCGCCTTGCCATTGCGGGTCCTCGAAGTGGCTGGCGGCTTCTTTGGCCTGGTCGGCCTGGAGCAGGCGTTGGCCCTGTTGGTCCGGGCGCAGCCACAGGTCGTCCCACGTCAGGGCGTAGCTGGGCTGTGGGCCGAGCAGCAGCATCAGTGGCAGGCAGAACAGCCAGCCACGGCGGCCGGCGCAGGCGGCCAGCAGCAACAATGGCAGCAGTAGCCAGTAGCCCTGGTCGGCCCAGGCCGCCAGTTGAGTCGGCTCGCCGTTGTCGCGCAGCGCCTGCGGGCCGTCCAGCAGGCCCAGGGCGCGCAGGTCTTCATCATCCGGGCGGGCCTGGCGGTAACGGCCGCCCAGTTCGCTGGCGAAGCGGCGCAAGCCACTGTCGTCCAGGCGCGGTACCAGGATGGTGCCGTTGGCATCCTTGAGGAAGGTGCCGTTGTCATTGCGTATCGGTGCGCCCTGCACACTGCCGACCCCCAGAATCGCCAGCTGCTCGCGGCGGCCCTGCAGGCTGGCACGGATACCGTCGCGCTCGGCCTCGCTCAGTTCGCTGCCGATCAGCAGCAGACGACCGCGCCCCTGGGCGCCTTGTTCGAGCAGTTCCAGGGCCTTGGCTACGGCCAGGTCCGCCTGGCGACCTGGGCTGGGCATGATCGATGGCTTGACCGCCTCCAGCAGGTTGCGTGTGGTGGCCAGATCATCGGACAGCGGCACCAGGGTATGGGCGCTACCGGCGTAGACGATGATCGCGGTCTGTGCATCGAGACGTGCCCGGAGCAGGTCGAGCAGCTTGCGCTTGGCCTGCTCCAGACGGTTTGGCGCGGCATCGCCGGCGAGCATGGCCGGGGTCAGTTCGAGCAGCACTACCAGCGGGTCGGCGCGCTTCTGGCTGGCCTGCTCCATGCGCTGCCAGCTCGGCCCGAGCAGGGCCAGCAGGGCCAGCAGCCAGGCCAGGCCCAGGGCAATCCAGGGCAGCTTGTTGCTGCGTACTCGGCCACCGGTCAGGAGCACGGCCTGGAAGGCTGCCGGCAGCAAGGCCTGCCAGCGGCCGCTGCGCCGCTGGCGATGCCAGAGCTGCCAGAGCAACCAGCCGAGCAGCGGCAGCAGGAGTATCCAGAAGGGACGTAGCCAGTGAGGCCAGAGCAGCTCCATCAGTTGCCTCCCGGCAGGCGAGTGGCCAGGTTCTGCCAGTGCTGCGGCCACAGCTCGCGGGCGACCAGCAGCAGGCTGATGAGCAGGGCGATGGCCAGCGGCCAGGCGTACAGGGCGTGGGCTGGACGGGCACGGGTGGGCAGCTGGGCGGCAGGCTCCAGGCGGTCGAGGGTGCTTTCGATCTCTTGCAGTTCTTCGCTGCTGCGCGCGCGGAAGTATTGCCCACCGGTCTGTTCGGCGATGGCGATCAGGGTCGCTTCGTCCAGATCGACGCCGGGGGTCAGTCCGAGCATGCCCATGATGCCGCTCTGCTCGGGGTCGGAGCCGATGCCGATGGTGTAGATCTTCACCTTCTGCTCGGCGGCCAGGCGCGCGGCGGTTTTCGGCTCGATCTCGCCGCCGTTGTTGGCGCCGTCGGTGATCAGCACCAGTACGCGGCTGTCGGCCGGGCGTTCGCGCAGGCGCTTGACCGCCAGGCCGATGGCGTCGCCGATGGCGGTCTGCGGCCCGGCGATGTTGATCAGCGCTTCGTCCAGCCAGGTGCGCACGGTGCGGCGGTCGAAAGTCAGCGGCGACTGCAGGTAGGCGCGGCTGCCGAACAGGATCAGGCCGATACGGTCGCCACGGCGGTCCTCGATAAAGTCGCCGAACAGCTGCTTGACCAGGGCCAGGCGGGAGATGTCTTCGTCATCCCATTGCATGTCGTCGTGCTCCATGGAGCCGGAAACGTCCACTGCCAGCAGCAGGTCGCGACCGCTGGCCGGCAGCGGTAGAGGGTCGCCGACCCACTCCGGGCGTGCTGCAGCGATGACCAGAAACATCCACAGCAGCACGAAAGGTGCCTGTTGCCGCCAGGCCGGCAGTTTGGCTCGGGCGCGGCGGCCGCTGAGGCCTTCCAGTTCGCTGAGGAAGCTAACCTTGAGCGCGGCTTCGCCGCTGTCTGCCGCCGGCAGCAGCAGACGCAGCAGCCAGGGTAGCGGCGCGAGCAGGAAGACCCAGGGCCAGGCGAACTCAAACATGCTTGCGAATCCAGGTGGCGATGGCCTGCTGCAGACCTTCGATGGCCTTGTCGTCGAGGCTGCAGTTGGCGCGGTAACCGCCCTCCACCAGGATCATCCAGCGGGTCAGACCGGCGGCGGGACAGCGACTGTCGAGAAAGGCCAGCCAGGCGCGGCCGCTCAGGGTGTGGCTGTGGTCCTGTGGGTAGTGGGCGCGAGCCAGGCGCTTGAGCAGGGCGTTGAGCTGCTGCAGCCAGGGCCCGGCGGGGGCGCCGTCGTAAGGCTTGGCCAGGCTGCTCAGCTCGTCGAGCGCGGCCTGGCGCAGAGGGTCCAGCGGCTGCTCGGCCAGTTGCCGCTGGCGGCGCTGGGGCAGATAGCGGCGCAGGTACCAGAGGGCCCAACACAACAGTGGCAGCAGCACGGCCAGCAGCCACCAGCCGGGTGCCGGCGGCCACCAGGCGACTGGCGGCGGGGCGATGGTCGGTTGCAGCTGGTCGAGCGGGTTCATGGGCGTTTGCCTGCTTGCGGTGCGCTGAGCTGCTCGTGCAGCTGCTCGACCAGGTCATGTTCGGTAGACAGCGGCAATAGAGGCACGCGCAGCTTTTGCGCCAGGCGCTGCCAGCGGGCCTGGCGTTGCTCGGCCTGGTGCTGGTAGGCGCTACGCAGGTCGGGGCTGTGGGTATCCAGCTCCAGTTGCGCGCCATGCTCGTTGAAACGCAGCAGGCCGGCGGCGGGCAGGCCGTGATCCAGCGGATCGGACACCGGTAGCAGCAGCAGGTCGGTATGCCGCGCCAGCAGGCTCAGTTGTTGCTCGGCGGCGTCGTTCAATGCGCGCTCGTCGCAGACGATGATCGCCAGGCTGCCGGGGCGCAGCACCTCGCGGGCGCGGCGCAGGGCCAGGCCGAAACTGTCGCGGCCGTTCTGCGCTTCGGCGTGCAGGCTCTGGTTGGCCCGCGCTAGGCGGTTGAGCAGCTGCAGCAGACTCTGCTTGCTGCGCCGCGGCTTGATCTCATGGTGCTCGGTATCGCCGAATACCAGGCCGCCGATGCGGTCGTTGTGGGCCAGCGCGGCCCAGCCGAACAAGCTGGCGGCCTGGGCGGCGAGCACCGACTTGAACTGCAGGGCCGAGCTGAAGAACAGCCGCCGGCTCTGTTCGACCATGATGAAGATTGGCCGCTCGCGCTCCTCGTGGAACAGCTTGGTGTGTGGCTCCTGGGTGCGCGCGGTGACGCGCCAGTCGATGGTGCGCACATCGTCACCGGCCTGGTACACGCGCACCTGGTCGAAGTCGACGCCACGCCCGCGCAGCTTGGAGTGGTGCAGGCCGATCAGCGGGCTGCGCTTGGCCGGGGTGGAGAACAGCTGCACCTCGCGCACGCGATGGCGCATCTCGATCAGCTCGGCGAGGCTGATGCGGATGCCGGGAGGCGTGGGTTGGGTGTGCATGGCGGATCAGCCGGTAGCCCGGATGCAATCCGGGAGCGAGGTGTGACCAATCCCGTATTTCATCCGGGCTACGCCTCGCGGCCTGTAGCGTGTGACTTGCGACAGCACTCAGGCCACCGCCACCACGTCGAGGATGCGCTGGATCACCCGGTCCTGGTCGATGCCGGCGGCTTCCGCCTCGAACGACAGGATGATGCGGTGGCGCAGCACGTCGAACAGTACGGCCTGGATGTCCTCGGGGCTGACGAAGTCGCGGCCGGCCAGCCAGGCATGGGCACGGGCGCAGCGGTCGAGGGCGATGGAACCGCGCGGGCTGGCGCCATAGGCGATCCACTCGGCCAGTTCGGCATCGTGCTTGGTCGGGGTGCGGGTGGCCATGACCAGCTGCACCAGGTATTCCTCCACCGCATCGGCCATATACAGGCCGAGGATTTCCTGGCGCGCGGCGAAGATCGCCTGCTGGCTGACCCGGTGATCCGGCTTGGCCTCGCCGTGCAGGGCATCGCCGCGGGCCTGGGCGAGGATCTTGCGCTCCACGCTGGCGTCGGGGAAACCGATCTTCACGTGCATCAGGAAGCGGTCGAGCTGGGCCTCAGGCAGGGGATAGGTGCCTTCCTGCTCGATGGGGTTCTGTGTGGCCATGACCAGGAACAGTGGCGACAGGTCATAGGTGCTGCGGCCGACCGACACCTGGCGCTCGGCCATGGCTTCGAGCAGCGCCGACTGTACCTTGGCCGGGGCGCGGTTGATCTCGTCGGCCAGCACCAGGTTGTGGAAGATCGGCCCCTGCTGGAACACGAAGCTGCCGGTTTCCGGGCGGTAGATTTCGGTGCCGGTAATGTCGGCGGGGAGCAGGTCGGGGGTGAACTGGATGCGGTGGAACTCCGCCTCCAGGCCTTCGGCGAGTTCCTTGATGGCCTTGGTCTTGGCCAGGCCGGGGGCGCCTTCGACCAGCATGTGACCGTCCGCCAGCAAGGCGATCAGCAGGCGTTCGATGAGTTTTTCCTGGCCGAGGATCTGGCTGCCGAGAAATTGCCGCAGCGCGACGAGCGCCTCACGATGTTCCATCGAGATGGTTCCTGGAAAGGGACTGACTGGGCGCCGAATACACCCGTTCGGGCTGGCCACTTTACTGCATTGGGCGGGTGCCTGGCAGGCCTTAGTGTGCGCCGCTGCCGACTGGTTCCGTTTGCTCAGGCAGGCTGTTCGACTTCGTGAGAGCTAGCCGCCAGGTTGGCTGCTAGCTCAGGCAGCGACGTGCCGCAGCGCAACGTGCTGTTGCCGGGGGCCGGGCCGTAAACGTCTGGCGCGCCGAACAGGCGTACGGCCAGGTAATAGACGAAGGCCGGCAGGCGCGCCATGCCGGCCTCGCGCAGCATGTGCAGGAACAGCAGGTCGGCCTCGTGCTTGGCCACCGGAGCGACGTTTAGATACTGGTACAGGGCATCGTGGATCAGGCTGGCCGGGTGGGCCAGGGGCCAGAATACTTCGCGTTCGACCAGCAGGCCGCCACGCAGGCCGAGTACGCGGTGGCATTTTTCCCACCAGTCCGGGGTGCCGATGATGGCCAGCCAGTAGAACGGCACCTTGGGCGTGCAGCCATCCCAGGCGTAGGTTTGCGGCTGGCTGAAGTCGTATGTCACCTCGCCGCGCTGCAGGTCGACCTGTGAGTGCCCCGGGTTGACCAGCAGTAGACCGTCGTGGATCAGCAGCCACTCGCTGTAGAAGTAGCGACCGGCGAACTGCGGGCAGTGGCGCGCGAAGGGCTGGTCGATGAAGTTGAGCCAGGGGCCGACGTGGTCGCGGCAGGGGAAACCCCACTTGGCCTGGTCGCGGGCCAGCGCGGCTTCGGCGTGGCGCTGGCGCTCGCGGCGGCCGACCCAGCGTGGCAACAGCACGCCGAGGTACACCGGCACGCCGGCCCACAGCAGTGGGGCGATCAGGCCGGGATACAGCCAGGCGGCTAGGCCAAGCAGCACCAGGCCGATGGCGGTGATCAGCAGGTTGCCGTAGTGGCGAATCAGCGAGCGGGTGAGGTGCGGGTACTGCATGGATTCCCTTCCTGCGAGCGTGCGCCAGCACCTTAGCAGCTCTCCTGGCGGTGGTGGAACCTTGCCCGCTCGTCGTCGGCTGATGAACGAATATGTCGCAGCGCCGCAATCCAGAGCGGTGGGCTACCGCTAAGCTGGTTATGACCTATTGGTCGTTGCACGCACTGGCGGGTTCTGCCAATCGCCTAGACTGCTTGGGCACCCGAAATCTGCAGTGCGTTTTCTCCGGCACCTGACGAATCACAAGCCAAGCGGAGCATAACCATGGCGTTCTTCACCGCGGCCAGCAAAGCCGACTTCCAGCAACAACTGCAAGCGGTACTGGCTCAGCACCTCGGCGACAAGGCGCTGCCACAAGTCGCGCTGTTTGCCGAGCAGTTCTTCGGCATCGTTTCCCTCGACGAATTGACCCAGCGCCGCCTCAGCGACCTGGCCGGCTGCACCCTGTCTTCCTGGCGCCTGCTGGAGCGTTTCGACGCGGCCAAGCCGGAAGTGCGGGTGTACAACCCGGACTACGAGAAGCATGGCTGGCAGTCGACCCACACCGCGGTCGAGGTGCTGCACCTGGACCAGCCGTTCCTGGTCGACTCGGTGCGCATGGAGCTGAACCGCCGCGGCTACAGCATCCACACCCTGCAGAACAGCGTGTTCAGCGTGAAGCGCAAGAAGAACGGCGAGCGCCAGGAGCTGCTGCCGCGCGGTACCACCGGCAAGGACATCCAGCAGGAAGCGCTGATGTACCTGGAGATCGACCGCTGCGCCGGCACCACCGAGCTGCGGGCACTGGAAAAGGCCCTGCATGAGGTGCTGGAAGAAGTACGCCTGGCGGTGTCCGACTTTGCGCCGATGAAGGCCAAGGCCGCGCAACTGCTGGAGTGGCTGGGCAAGGCCAAGCTCAAGGTCGATGGTGCCGAACTGGCGGAGATCAAGACCTTCCTCGCCTGGCTGCTGGACAACCACTTCACCTTCCTCGGCTATGAAGAGTTCACCGTGGTCGAGGAGAAGAACGGCGGCCACCTGGTGTACGACGAGGCTTCCCTGCTGGGCCTGTCGCGGCGCCTGCGGGTCGGCCTGAAAAAGGAAGAGACCCATATCGAGCCGGAAGCCGTGCAGTACCTGCGCGGCCCGCAGCTGCTGTCCTTTGCCAAGGCCGCCACGCCGAGCCGCGTGCACCGTCCGGCCTACCCGGACTTCGTCTCGATCCGCGAGCTGGATGCCAAGGGCAATGTGGTCAAGGAGTGCCGCTTCATGGGCCTGTACACCTCCTCGGTGTATGCCCAGAGCGTCAGTCGGATTCCCTATATTCGCCGCAAGGTCGACGAGATCGCCGCCCGCTCCGGTTTCGATCGCGATGCCCACCTGGGCAAGGAGCTGGAACAGGTACTGGAAGTGCTGCCGCGCGACGACCTGTTCCAGACCCCGGTGGACGAGCTGTTCAATACCGCCATCTCCATCGTGCAGATCCAGGAGCGCAACAAGCTGCGCCTGTTCATCCGCCGCGACCCCTATGGCCGTTTCGCCTACTGCCTGGCCTATGTGCCGCGCGACGTCTACTCCACCGAGACGCGGGTGAAGATCCAGCAGATCCTCATGGAACGCCTGGGCGCCATCGATTGCGAGTTCTGGACCTACTTCTCCGAGTCGGTGCTGGCGCGGGTGCAGTTCATTCTCAAGGTCGACCCGAAGAACCGCGTGCAGATCGATCAGGCGCGCATCGAGAAGGAAGTCATCCAGGCCTGCCGCTCGTGGAAGGACGACTACGCCAGCCTGGTGGTCGAAAGCCTTGGCGAGGCGCAGGGCACCCAGGTGCTGGCCGATTACCCGAAAGGCTTTCCGGCCGGCTACACCGAGCGTTTCGCCCCGCATTCGGCGGTGGTGGACATGCAGCACTTGCTCAGCCTGTCCGACTCGCGCCAGCTGGTGATGAGCTTCTACCAGCCGCTGACCCAGGCCGAGAGCCAGCTGCACTGCAAGCTGTACCACGCTGACACGCCGCTGCCTCTGTCCGATGTGCTGCCGATCCTGGAAAACCTCGGCCTGCGCGTGCTTGGCGAGTTTCCCTACAAGCTGCGCCGCACCGATGGCCGCGAGTTCTGGATTCACGACTTCGCCTTCACAGCCGCTGAAGGGGTGAATGTCGACATCCAGCAGCTCAACGACACCCTGCAGGACGCCTTCGTACAGATCGTCGGTGGCGCCGCCGAGAACGACGGCTTCAACCGTCTGGTGCTCAGCGCCTCGATGCCCTGGCGCGATGTGGCGCTGCTGCGTGCCTATGCGCGCTACCTCAAGCAGATCCGCCTGGGCTTCGACCTCGGCTACATCGCCGCCACCCTGGTCAACCACGCCGATATCGCCAAGGAACTAGTGCGTCTGTTCCGCACCCGTTTCTACCTGGCGCGCAAACTCAGCGCCGAGGACCTGGAGGACAAGCAGCAGAAACTGGAGCAGGCGATTCTCGCGGCACTGGACAATGTCGCGGTGCTCAACGAAGACCGCATCCTGCGTCGTTACCTGGACCTGATCAAAGCCACCCTTCGCACCAACTTCTACCAGCCAGGTGAGAGTGGACAGGCCAAGCACTATTTCAGCTTCAAGATCAGCCCACGGCTGATTCCAGACATTCCGCGGCCGGTCCCCAAGTACGAGATTTTCGTCTACTGCCCGCGTGTCGAAGGCGTGCACCTGCGCTTCGGTGATGTGGCCCGCGGTGGCCTGCGCTGGTCCGATCGCGAGGAGGACTTCCGCACCGAAGTGCTCGGCCTGGTCAAGGCGCAACAGGTGAAGAACGCGGTGATCGTGCCGATGGGCGCCAAGGGCGGCTTCGTGCCGCGCAAACTGCCGCTGGGCGGCACCCGCGACGAGATCCAGGCTGAGGGCATCGCCTGCTACCGCATCTTCATCAGCGGCCTGCTGGACATCACCGACAACCTCAAGGAAGGCAAGGTGGTGCCGCCGGACAGCGTGGTGCGCCACGACCCGGATGACCCCTACCTGGTGGTGGCCGCCGACAAGGGCACTGCGACCTTCTCCGACATCGCCAACGGTATCGCCCAGGAATATGGCTTCTGGCTGGGCGACGCCTTCGCCTCCGGCGGCTCGGCCGGCTACGACCACAAGGGCATGGGCATCACCGCCAAGGGCGGCTGGGTGTCGGTGCAGCGTCACTTCCGCGAGCGCGGCATCGACGTGCAGAAGGACGAGACCACGGTCATCGGCATCGGCGACATGGCCGGCGACGTATTCGGCAACGGCCTGCTGCTGTCGGAAAAACTGCAGCTGGTGGCCGCTTTCAACCACCTGCATATCTTCATCGACCCGAACCCGGATGCGGCCAAGAGCTTCGTCGAGCGCAAGCGCCTGTTCGACCTGCCACGTTCCAGCTGGGCCGATTACGACAGCAAACTGATCTCCGAAGGTGGCGGCATCTTCCTGCGCAGCGCCAAGAGCATCGCCATCAGCCCGCAGATGAAGGAGCGCTTCGACATCAGCGCTGACAAGCTGGCGCCCAACGAGCTGCTCAACGCGCTGCTCAAGGCACCGGTCGACCTGTTGTGGAACGGCGGCATCGGCACCTACGTGAAGTCCAGCAAGGAGAGCCACGCCGACGTCGGCGACAAGGCCAACGACGGTCTGCGGGTCAACGGCAACGAGCTGCGCGCGCGGGTTGTGGGCGAGGGCGGCAACCTCGGCATGACCCAGCTGGGCCGCGTCGAGTACGGCCTCAATGGTGGCGCCAGCAACACCGACTTTATCGACAACGCCGGCGGCGTGGACTGCTCGGACCACGAGGTGAACATCAAGATCCTGCTCGGCGAAATCGTCGCCGCCGGTGACATGACCGGCAAGCAGCGCAACAAGCTGCTGGCCGACATGACCGATGATGTCGGCAACCTGGTGCTGGGTAACAACTACAAGCAGACCCAGGCCCTGTCCCTGGCTGAGCGCCGTGCCCGCGAGCGGGTGGCCGAGTACAAGCGGCTGATGGCCGCGCTGGAAAGTGCCGGCAAGCTGGACCGTGCCCTGGAGTTCCTGCCCAGCGACGAAGAGCTCAACGAGCGTGCCGCCAATGGCCAAGGCCTGACCCGGCCCGAGCTGTCGGTGCTGATCTCCTACAGCAAGATCGACCTCAAGGAGGCGCTGCTCAAGTCCCGCGTACCGGACGACGACTATCTGGCCCGCGAGATGCAAACCGCCTTCCCGGCGCGTCTGGCGCAGAAGTTCGGCGAGGCCATGAGTCGTCACCGCCTGAAGCGCGAGATTGTCAGCACCCAGATCGCCAACGATCTGGTCAACCACATGGGCATCACCTTCGTGCAGCGCCTGAAGGAGTCCACCGGCATGAGCGCGGCCAATGTCGCCGGTGCCTATGTGATCGTGCGCGACGTATTCCGCCTGCCGCACTGGTGGCAGCAGATCGAGGCGCTGGACTATCAGGTGCCGGCCGAACTGCAGCTGCAGTTGATGGATGAACTGATGCGCTTGGTGCGCCGCGCCACCCGCTGGTTCCTGCGCAGTCGCCGCGAGGATCTGGACGCCGCCCGTGATGTCGGCCACTTCGGCCCGCGTGTTGCGACCCTGGCCGAACGCCTGGACGAGTTGCTGGAGGGCCCGGCCCGCGAGCAGTGGCTGGCGCGCTACCAGAGCTATGTCGAGGCAGGTGCGCCGGAACAACTGGCACGGGTAGTCGCTGGCACCAGCCATCTGTACACCCTGTTGCCGATCATCGAGGCGGCGGATGTCACCGGCAAGGACGCCAGCGAAGTGGCCACCGCCTACTTCGCCGTGGGCGATGCCCTGGAGCTGAGCTGGTACCTGCAGCAGATCACCAGTCTGCCGGTGGAGAACAACTGGCAGGCCCTGGCCCGCGAGGCGTTCCGCGACGATCTGGATGGGCAGCAGCGCGCCATCACCATCGCCGTACTGCAGATGGCCGACGGCCCGCAGGACATCGAGCAGCGGGTGGCGGTATGGCTGGAGCAGCACCGTGCCTTGGTCAAGCGCTGGCTGGCCATGCTCGCCGAACTGCGCGGCGCCACCGGCACCGACTACGCCATGTACGCCGTGGCCAACCGGGAGCTGATGGACCTGGCGCAGAGCGACAAGCAGGCGCCGAGCGTTAGCTGATGTCCAGGCGATGGGGCGGTCTCGCCCCATCGCCTGGTTCTGCCCGCCCCAACGTGCTAGGGGCTGGCTGGCTTTTGTGGGAGCGACTTCAGTCGCGATGAAGTCAGCGCAAAAGCATCGCGGCTAAAGCGGAATGCCGCCCAGCCGCTCCCACACACAGTCCGGTCTAACCTGCGTCAATACAAACGAGCCTGCATCGGGCTCGGCGGCTGGCTGCAGCCGGTGCGTGCGTTCGCCGCCAGATACGGGCCGAGCAATGGCGCCATGCCCTTGAGCACCTGCACCGGCAGGGCCGAGGTGAAGCGGAAGTTGTCCGCGGCCTGGCCGGGGACGAAGGCGGTGAGAGTGCCGAAATGTCTGGGGCCCAGGTAGAAGACGAAGGTGGCCGTGCGGTTGACGGCCCTGGAGCTGAGCACCTGGCCGCCACGGCCGACGTTTTCGATACGGTTGTCGCCGGTACCGGTCTTGCCGCCGAGCAGCAGCGCGCTACCGTCGCTGGTCTGGAAGCTGCCCTGCAGGCGCCGCGCCGTGCCGGCCTCGACCACCTGGGACAGTGCACCGCGCAGGGCTGCTGCCACTTCCGAGGGCATCACCCGCTCACCGCGCAGCGCGTCCTGGCGCAGCAGGGTTTCGTAGGGCGTGCCTGCGGCGAAGTGCAGGCTGTCGATACGCACGCTGGGCTGGCGAATGCCGTCGTTGACGATGATGCCCATCAGCTCGGCCAGGGCCGCCGGACGGTCGCCGGAGCTGCCGATGGCGGTGGCCAGCGACGGCACCAGATGGTCGAAGGGATAGCCCAGGCGCTGCCAGCGCTCATGGATGTCGAGGAAGGCTTCCACTTCCAGCAGGGTGCGGATGCGGCTGTCGCGGGCGCTGCGATGGCGGGTCTTGAACAGCCAGCCGTAGACCTCCTGGCGTTCCTCGGCGCTGGCCGCCACGGCGTCGCGGAAGCTGGCCTGCGGTTGCTCGATCATGAAACCCAGCAACCACAGTTCCAGCGGGTGCACACGGGCGATGTAGCCCTGATCCGGCAGGCTCCAGGCGCCGGGGCCGTAGTCCAGGTAGAGGCGCCGGATCTTCGCGTCGCTGAGTTTTTCCTGGGGCGCGTGGGCCTTGATGAAGGCGGCGAAGGTCGGCTCGTCCACCTGTGGCATCAGGTAGCGGTGCACGGCGGCCAGACGCACGGCGGTGGGGCGCAGGCCCTCCAGGAACACATCCAGGCGTTCCTGGGCACTCTTGCCCTCATATTTGCGCCAGAAGCGACGCAGAAAGGTGGTGCCCTCACGGTCGGCGAAACGCCTCAGGTAGTCGGCGCGCTGCGGGTGTTTGTCGTCCCTGAGCAACTCGGCACTGTTGTCGCTGCCGTGGTAGGTGCTGTAGCGCACCAAATCGCGCAGCAGGCGGATGAACGGCAGGTTGATCGATTCGCGCAGCGCATCGCGCAGGGTGGGGATGCGGCCGTTGTCCTCGCGCTTGAAATTGCTGAAGGTGTGCGCGCCGCCGCCGGTGAAAAAGGTTTCGTAGGGGCTGGCCGAGTATTTGCGATCCAGCGCCGCGTCGAGCATTGCGGCCAGGCTCAGATTGGAGTCGGCGATCAGCTGGTCCAGTACCCAGCGGCTCAGGTGATCCTGTGGGGCCACCTCGATCTTGCGCAGTGCCTGCGGGCTTTGCCCGGCGTAACGCGCATGCAGCTCGGCGATCACCTGCAGGTAGGTGGTCAGCACCCGCAGCTTGGCGGTCGAGCCCAGCTCCAGCTTGCTGCCCTCGTTGATGTCGAAGGGCTGGTCGGTGCTGTCGGTCTGTACCCGCACCCGGGCCCCGTCCAGGCCGCGCTCGAACAGGGTGAAGCTGTAGCGCACGTCGGCGGTTTTTTCCGGCGATAGCAGGCGCTCGCCGTACAGGCCGATCTCGCCGGCGAACTCGGGGTCGGCCAGGCGCCGCAAGTAGGCGCTGATGCTTTGTTGCAGCTCGGCATTGAGGGTGCTGGTGGCGCTGAGGTCGAGGCGGTCGAGGTCGTACAGCGGCTGGTTGAGCAGGCTGGACAGGCGGCTGCGGGCAACGGTGATGCCCTTGTTGCTCTGCACCGGCTGGATGGCCGGATGCAACGCCAGGTCGCGAAACGCCAGGCGCCTTGCCAGCGCCGCTTCGCGTAGCGGCTGCTCCACTACCCCGGCCTTGGCCAGGATGCGGATATGGCTGTCGATGAGCTGTTCCAACTCGTTGCGCCCCGCCGCCAGATAGTAGGAGGGGCGGCGTTGGGCGATCATCAGTGCCAGTACCTGGCGCAGGGCCAGGCCCTGCTCGGCGCGGCTGGCCGAGGTGCTGTGGCGTTGGTCGAGCAGACGGTTGACCCGGTTGAAGTCGGCGCCGAACCACACCCGTAGGCCATCGGCCAGGCCGTGCACTTCGCCATGGCCGGGTGCCGCGGAGAGCGGCACGCTGTTGAGGTAGTCGCGCACCACGGCCTGGCGTGCTTCCAGGGTCTGCGGACCCTGTTGATAGGCGCGCATGCTGGCGGAGATCATCTGCCGCAGCTTGTCCATCGGCTCCAGGGTCAGGCCATCCGGCGAGTGACGGTATTTTTCCAGCTGGGTGGCCAGGGTGCTGCCGCCGGCCGATTGCTCCTGAACGGAGAACTGCTTGCCGATTTGCGACAACGCCGCCTTGGCGAAGCGTGGCCAGTCTACCGCCGGGTTGGCCAGCGGCTGGTCGGTATCCAGCAGGTGGCGGTTCTCGATGAACAGCAGGCTGTCGACCACCAGCGGTGGAATGGCCTCGAAGCTGGCATACAGCTGCTGCGGGTACTGGAACTGGTACAGCGGCTCGCCACGGCAGTCGCTGATGCTGAGCCCGGCCTGCACTTTCTCGGCATAGGGTGGGAAGAAGCCGCGCTGGCTGTAGTCGAGCAGGGCGGGGGAGAAGCGTGCCTGGCGGCTGACCAGGAAGTGGCGCGCCTGCAGGCGCTCGATAAGCGAGGGCAGTTCCACATAGCCGAGGCGTTTGTCGAAGGGGCCGCTGCGGGGAAATAGAATCGCGTCGCTGGGGCCGGGCTGCAGCTGGTAGTTGAGTGTGGCGGCATAGCGGCTGAATTCCCGGGCCTGCCAGCGGGAGCTGATGATTTCCTGGTAGCCGAGCAGGCCCAGGGCCAGCAGCGCGAGCAGCACAAACAGCCAGAGCAGCAGCTTCAGACGCGAGCGACGCGGCGGTTGCGGCTGGACCAACAGGCTCTCCGTGGCGCTTGCGAGTAGCGTCGTGTCGGGTGCCTCGGACTGCCACAGTGAACCCATGATCGACTGCCTACCATTCGCGACGGGTCTTGCTCCAAGCTTAGACGGCGGCCTGCGCGGGTGAACGAAATATTGCCCGCAGGGGTGGCCGGCTCGCGTGAGCGGTAAGGCGTCGAACTGTGCGTGCCGGGTACCCCGCACGCCCAGCGGGGGCATGGCGGCCGCGGCTTCACTTGCCGCGACCCGCAAGGTCAGTTGTGGAGCGTGGGCAGCTACGACCCCTGGGTGGAATAGGGCTCAGACTGCTGCCGGCGCGAAGCTGTTTGCCTGGGCCATGGCCCACATGCGCGCATAGAACTCGCCGGAAATCTCTTCGCCGAGCAGCTCGCCTGGTTTGAGGAATACGTGCAGCTGCGAGTACAGCTTGATCTCGCTGGCCGACATGCGCCGCACCAGGTGCTTGGCCTCGATCTGCGAGGGGTGTCGCAGGCCCGCGGCGGCGATCATCTCGGCCAGGGCCTTCATGGTGTTGTGGTGGAAGTTGCGCACGCGCTGTGCCTTGTCCGGCACCACCAGGGCGCGCTGGCGCAGCTTGTCCTGGGTGGCCACGCCGGTCGGGCACTTGTTGGTGTGGCAGCTCTGGCTCTGAATACAGCCGATGGCGAACATGAAGCCGCGCGCCGAGTTGGCCCAGTCGGCGCCCAGGGCCATGACGCTGGCGATGTCGAAGGCGCTGACGATCTTGCCGCTGGCGCCAAGGTGGATCTTGTCGCGCAGGTTGAGGCCGACCAGGGTGTTGTGCACGAACAGCAGGCCCTCGCGCAGCGGCACGCCGATATGGTCGGTGAACTCCAGGGGCGCGGCGCCGGTGCCGCCTTCCTTGCCGTCGATGACGATGAAGTCCGGCAGGATGCCGCTCTCCAGCATGGCCTTGGCGATGCCCATGAACTCCCAGGGATGGCCCAGGCACAGCTTGAAGCCCACCGGCTTGCCGCCGGACAGCTCACGGAGCTGGGCGATGAACTGCAGCAGCTCCAGCGGGGTGGAGAAGGCGCTGTGCGAGGCCGGCGAGATGCAGTCCTGGCCCATGGGCACGCCGCGGGTCTGGGATATTTCCTCAGTGATCTTGTGCTTGGGCAGGATGCCGCCGTGGCCGGGCTTGGCGCCCTGGCTGAGCTTGATCTCGATCATCTTCACCTGCGGGTTGGCGGCCTGCTCGGCAAAACGCTCGGGGTCGAAGCGGCCTTCGGCGGTGCGGCAGCCGAAATAGCCGCTGCCCAGTTCCCACACCAGGTCGCCGCCGTACTCGCGGTGATAGGGGCTGATGCTGCCCTCGCCGGTGTCGTGATAGAAGCCGCCGAGCTTGGCGCCCTGGTTGAGGGCGCGGATGGCGTTGGCGCTGAGCGAGCCGAAGCTCATGGCCGAGATGTTGAACACCGAGGCCGAGTAGGGCTGGCTGCACTGCGGCCCGCCGATGGTGACGCGAAAGGTGCTGGGGTCGCAGTGGTCGGCCGGCAGCATTGAGTGGCCGATGAACTCGAAGCCGCTCTGGTACACGTCGCTGAGGGTGCCGAAGGCCTTGTCGGCGCCTTCGTTCTTGGCCCGTGCGTAGACCAGGCCGCGTTGCGCGCGGGAGAAGGGCAGCGCCTCGCGATCACCCTCCAGCAGGTACTGGCGAATTTCCGGGCGAATACCTTCGACCAGGTAGCGGATATTGCCCAGGATCGGGTAGTTGCGCCGCACCGCGTGGCGGGTCTGCAGCAGGTCATTGAGGCCGATGAGGCTGAGGATGCCGGCGACCAGGGTCACCGCCCATAGCCATTCATGGGCGCCAAGCAACGGCAGGGTGACGAGGGTGAGCAGTACACAGAAGGCGAAGAAGGCGTAACGGTTCAACAGCGAAAGACTCATGGGCTCTCCTCGGGCGGGGCGTCCGCGCCGGCTTCTCGTGCCTACAAAGGCCGGGCCAGAGCGTCGGACGGCTGACGGTTGGCTTCAGATTAGCAGGCTAAGCCGGCTGGATTATTGCTCTTTACGCAAGAAATCATCGTCCAAACGCGGCTGTTTCCTTCCTTGCCCACCTCGCAGAATTCACCCCATAGCCGGCTGCTCTTCCGTTTGCAGCCGCGATTCAGTGAGGTGTCATCATGAAAGTATTTGCCGTTCTGGCCCTGGCCAGCCTGTCCACCATCGCCTTCGCCGCCACTGCTGCAGATAGCTCTCAGCAGGGCTCGGAGGTTGTGCAGTATCAGTACGGCATGGATCTGGACGTGGCCAAGGTGATTTCCACCAGCGACGTTTCCAGCATCTGCGGCGTGACTCGCTCGGTGATGGTGTACGAGGATCACCAGGGCGAGCGCCACAGCTTGAGCTATCTGGAGATGGGGAAAGGTTGCGCAGATAAGTAGCATTTGTTGCGGTTATGGCAATAAATGCAAAAGGCCAGGCGGTAGCAACTGTCAGGCCTTTTGCATTTAAGGCTGATGTGCGGCTTGTCTCAGCGCGCCGCGCTGACCCCGGAGAGGGTGGCGAATGAGGTGTCCTTGGCGGTGAGCAGGAAGTCGCGCATGAACGGCGCGTCGAGCATGTCGGCGCGGATCGCCGCGTAAAGCGTGCAGTACAGGCCCTTCTCGCCGAGGCGTTTGGCGGTCACGTAGCCGCGCGAGCTGTACTCGTGCAGCGCCCAGTTGGGCAGGCTGCATACGCCGCGGCCGCTGGCCACCAGCTGCATCATCATCACCGTCAGTTCCGAGGTACGCACCTGTGCCGGCTCGATGTCGGCCGGTTCGAGGAAGCGGGTGAAGATGTCCAGGCGGTCACGGTCGATGGGGTAGGTGATCAGCGTCTCGCGCTCGATATCTTCGGGCAGCACGTAGGGGCGGTTGGCCAGCGCATGCTGGTTGGCCACCGCCAGCAGCGCCTCGTAAGTGAACAGCGGCACGTAGGTGATGCCGTTCATTTCGACGGGGTCGCTGGTTACCACCAGGTCGAGGTCGCCACGCGACAACGCCGGCAGCGGGGCGAAGGAGAAGCCCGAGGCCAGGTCCAGCTCCACTTCCGGCCAGGCATCGCGGAACTGGTCGATGGTCGGCATCAGCCACTGGAAGCAGCTGTGGCATTCGATGGCCATGTGCAGCCTGCCTGCTGTCCCTCCGGCCAGGCGCGCCAGATCACGCTCGGCAGCACGCAGCTGCGGCAGCAGGCTGTCGGCCAGTTGCAGCAGGCGCAGGCCGGCGCTGGTGAAACGCACTGGTTTGGTCTTGCGCACGAACAGCTGCATCCCCAAGCGTTCTTCCAGCTCCTTGAACTGATGCGACAGCGCCGACTGGGTCAGGTGCAGGCGCTCGGCAGCCTCCACCAGGCTGTCGGTTTCGCGCAGGGCGTGCAGGGTCTTGAGGTGGCGCAATTCCAACATGAGCAAATCTCAATGAGTAAAACTTGTGATGATCACGAATATGTTGAGTTTGTCTCATGATATGCCCGGTGTCGAGAATGTGCGCCATTGATGAGCACTGGAGACAGACAAATGGCACTGGCACACAACCTTGGCTTCCCGCGCATTGGTCGCGACCGCGAGCTGAAGAAGGCCCTGGAAGCCTATTGGAAGGGCGAGCTGGACCAGGCCGGCCTGCGTGCGGTCGGCCGTGGCCTGCGCGCCGCGCATTGGCAGGTGCAGAAAAGCGCGGGCATCGAGTTGCTGCCGGTGGGCGACTTCGCCTGGTACGACCAGGTGCTGACCCACTCGCTGACCTTCGGTGTGATCCCCGAGCGTTTTCACAGCCACGGCGGCAAGCCGACCCTGGACACCCTGTTTGCCATGGCGCGCGGTGTCAGCCAGCACAGTTGCTGTGGCGGCGCCCATGCGCAAGAGATGACCAAGTGGTTCGACACCAACTACCACTACCTGGTCCCCGAATTCACCGCCGACCAGCAGTTCGCCCTGAGCTGGGAGCAGCTGTTCGAGGAAGTGGAGGAGGGCAAGACCCTGGGCCACAACCTCAAGCCGGTGCTGATCGGCCCGTTGACCTACCTGTGGCTGGGCAAGGAAAAGGGTAGCGACTTCGATCGCCTCGACCTGCTCGAACGCCTGCTGCCGGTGTATGGCGAAATCCTCCAGCGCCTGGCCGAACAGGGCATCGAGTGGGTGCAGATCGACGAGCCTATCCTCGCCCTCGACCTGCCGCAGGCCTGGAAGAACGCCTTCGAGCGCGCCTACAACCTGCTGCAGAAAGAGCCGTGCAAAAAGCTGATCGCCACCTATTTCTCCGGCCTGGAAGACAACCTCGGCCTGGCCGCCGCGCTGCCTGTGGATGGCCTGCACATCGACCTGGTGCGCGCGCCGGAGCAGTTCCCCAGCATTCTCGACCGCCTGCCGGCCTACAAGGTGCTGTCGCTGGGCGTGGTCAACGGCCGCAATGTCTGGCGTACCGATCTGCAGCAGGCGCTGGACATCCTCCAGCAAGCTCACGAGCGCCTGGGCTCGCGCCTGTGGGTGGCGCCGAGCTGCTCGCTGCTGCACAGCCCGGTCGATCTGTCCCGTGAAGACCAGCTGGATGCCGAGCTGAAAAGCTGGCTGGCCTTCGCCGTGCAGAAGTGCCAGGAAGTTGCCGTGCTGGCCAAGGCGCTGCGCGAGCCGCAGGCTGCCGAGGTACAGGCCGCGTTGGCCGTGAGCCGCGCCGTGCAGGCTGGCCGTGCCGCCTCGCCGCGCATTCACAAGCCGCAGGTTCAGGCTCGCCTGGCTGCCGTGACCGCACAGGACAGCCAGCGCCAGGCGCCGTTCGGCGAACGTATCGCCAAGCAGCGCGCCTTGCTCAAGCTGCCGGCGTTCCCCACCACCACCATCGGCTCTTTCCCGCAGACCTCGGCCATTCGCCTGGCGCGGCAGTCGTTCAAGGCCGGCAAGCTGTCCGCCGCCGAGTACACCGAGGCCATGCACGCGGAAATCCGCCATGCGGTGGATGTGCAGGAGAAACTGGGCCTGGACGTGCTGGTGCATGGCGAGGCCGAGCGCAACGACATGGTCGAGTACTTTGCCGAGCAGCTGGATGGCTATGCCTTCACCCGCTTCGGCTGGGTGCAGAGCTACGGCTCGCGCTGCGTGAAGCCGGCGGTGATCGTCGGTGACCTGTCGCGACCCAAGCCGATGACAGTGGCCTGGATCGAATACGCCCAGCGCTGCACCGACAAGCTGATGAAGGGCATGCTGACCGGCCCGGTGACCATGCTGATGTGGTCTTTCCCGCGCGACGATATTTCCCGCGAGCAGCAGGCGCGCCAGCTGGCCCTGGCCATCCGCGACGAGGTGGTCGACCTGGAAGCGGCCGGGATCAAGGTCATCCAGATCGACGAGGCGGCCTTCCGCGAGGGCCTGCCGCTGCGCAAGGCGGGCTGGCAGCACTATCTGCACTGGGCCACCGAGGCTTTCCGCCTGACCGCCTCCGGCGTGCGCGACGAAACCCAGATCCACACCCACATGTGCTACAGCGAGTTCAACGACGTGATCGAGTCCATCGCCGCGATGGATGCCGACGTGATCACCATCGAGACCTCGCGCTCGGACATGGAGCTGCTGCGCGCCTTCGAGGCCTTCGATTATCCCAACGAGATCGGCCCGGGCGTGTACGACATCCACTCGCCACGGGTGCCGGACAGCAGCGAGATGGCGCAGCTGCTGCGCAAGGCCGCGCAGTGGGTTCCGGCCGAGCGCCTGTGGGTCAACCCGGACTGCGGCCTGAAGACCCGCGCCTGGCCGGAAACCGAGGCGGCCCTGGTGAACATGGTGGCGGCGGCGCGCCAGCTGCGCTGCGAGCTGGCCTGATACGGCGGGTCTCTGGTGATCCAGGCGCAGCCTCGTGCTGCGCCTGGCCGTGTTGCTGCTGTGGGGAGGGCGTGAGTGACGCCGGTCATTTTGGCTGAACCGCAGCCGTGCCGATGGAGTCGCACTTCCTGAGGGGCATGGCCCGGCTGCCAATGGTCGGGTGCCCACCTTCAGGAGATACCGCGATGGTTACGCACTACAAAGTCTCCGGCCACGTCGCCTGTGGCTGCCACGGCAACAAACTGCCTGCCACCACCGAACTGACCAAGGTCAAATGTCGCAACTGCCGCAAGACCGAGGCCTATACCGAAGCCAGACGCAACGCGCGCAATGCTGCCCGGCGTGCCGCACGGCGCGAGAAAGTCGCCCGTGCCGCCAACGACTGGCGCACTTCCTGGGAGGCGCGGCTCAGTGCCTTGCCGGGGCGCCAACGTCTGCCCCGTGGTTTTGCTGATCAGGCCTTCGTCTAGGCAGGAACCGCAACCACGCTGAGCAGATAGCCGTCACGCTCGATGAACTGGCCGTGCAGTTCGCTGCCGGCCGGCCATTCGGCGTGCAGGCCGATCAGCAGGTGCAGGCGCGCCCTGGAGCCGTCAATTTCCAGCAGCTCGGCGTCCTGGAAGTAGAAGCGCTGGCGCACCAGCGGGAAGAGCGCCTTGAACAGGCTTTCCTTGAGCGAGAAGGTCAGGGTTACCCGCTGGGCGAAGGCCTCTGCTTCTAGCCCCTTGGCGCGTTGCAGCTCTCCAGGGGTGAGGATTTCTTCCGCCAGGCGAGCTGCGCGTTTGGTCTCCAGACGGTGCTCCAGATCGATGCCCAGGCTGCGCCAGTCGCGGTGCAGTGCCACCAGGGCGGCTGCCTGACCGTTGCCATGAGTGATGGAGCCGGTGATGCCTTGCGGCCAGATCGGCACACCATCGCTATCGCGACCCGGAATCGACCCCTGACCGCTGAGGCGGTGCAATGCCGCCCGCGCGCACAGGCGCCCAGCCAGATGCTCGGCCTGGCGCTTGGCCACGCCGCGTACGGGGGGCACGCCGCAGCGGTTGAAGTCCTCAGCCTGCAGCTGTGCCGGATCGAAGCGAGCCTGTGCCAGGCTGGTGCCGGGCAGCAGTGCGGGCAGGTCGTGATGCAGCTGGCAGAAGGGAGGCATGTGCATGGCCGGCATTCTGCCGCGCGCGGAGCGAGCCAGCCAGCCGTTTGCATTTCTTTACACGGCGTTAACCAAGCACATACAAAGCAAGCGCTCGTTTTTTGCCAGACTTGAACGAGCGTTCCATGTGGACGCTGGTGAGGTTGTAGCCACGGCCGGCAAGGCCGCCGTGGTTTTACTCTACTGATCGAGTGCGGGAGCCCAATAGGCTCCCGTTTTTTTTGGCTGATACAGGCGCAGGCTGGGCTGAGGCGAGCTGTGCCGAAGCCCGACAGACCTCCTTGCGGACGGTGCTCTGTTATTCGTGGCTGAAGCCGCGATCAGCGTTCGCTGTCACGGCAGTACTCAACAAGCTAACTATTAGCCTGCTATCTTTTTTCCCTTTCTGTGCTAGCCTCTGGCTTCTTCTGGCTCGTCCGTTCGAGAGTCGTCATGACTACTTCCGCTCATCTGGTTCGCGGCACCGCCGCCTACCGCCGCGCCACCCTGGCGTTGTTCTGCGCCGGTTTTGCCACCTTTGCCTTGCTCTATTGCGTGCAGCCGCTGTTGCCGCTGCTGGCCGCGCATTTTTCCGTATCGGCGGCAACCAGCGCCCTGGCGCTGTCGCTGACCACCCTGAGCCTGGCCCTGAGCCTCTTGCTGGCCGGTGCCCTGGCCGAGAGCTGGGGGCGCAAGCCGGTGATGGCGTCGGCATTGGGGCTGGCGGTGCTGCTCGGGCTGGCCTGCGCCTGGGTCGATGACTGGCATCTGCTGCTGGTGCTGCGCGCGTTGTTGGGCCTGGCGCTGAGCGGGCTTCCGGCGCTGGCCATGGCCTATGTCGGTGAAGAGTTCGACCCTGAGTCGCTGCCGGCGGCCATGGGCCTGTATATCGGTGGTACAGCGCTGGGCGGCATGCTTGGGCGCCTGCTCGCCGGTCTGTTGTCGGACCTCGGCGGCTGGTCGCTGGCCCTCGGTGGCATCGCCGGGCTGGGCCTGCTGGCGCTGAGCCTGTTCGTCTGGCTGCTGCCGCCGTCGCGGCATTTCCGTGCGCAGCCGCTGTCGCTGCGCGGCCTGCTCGGTAACTTCGCCGGGCATCTGAACAACCCAGAGCTGCGACTGTTGTTCCTCCTGGCTTTCCTGCTGATGGGCGGCTTCGTCGCGCTGTTCAACTACGTGGGCTTTCGCCTGGCGGCGCCGCCGTTCTCCCTGTCGGCCACGGTGATCGGTCTGCTGTTCGTCGTCTACCTCGGCGGCATTCTCAGTGCAGGTTGGGCCGGGCGCCTGGTGGCACGTTTTGGCGCGCGCCAGGTGTTGCAGGGCGGCATCGCCATCATGCTGCTTGGCGTGGTGCTGTGCGCCGCGCCCTGGCTGGTGGCGGTCACCCTGGGGCTGGCGTTGTTCACCCTGGGCTTCTTCGCCGCCCACGCGGTGGCCAGCGGTCAGGTCGGGCAGCGTGCCCGTGGCGCCAAGGCCCAGGCTTCGTCCCTGTACCTGTGTGCCTACTACCTGGGGTCCAGTGCGGTGGGGTATGCCGGTGGTTATGTCTGGCAGCACTTCGGCTGGCTGGCCCTGCTGGCCGCGCTCGGCGGGCTGTTCCTGCTTGCAGGGTGGGCTGCGCGCAGGTTGTGAGCCCCGCGCAGCTCAGATCACCTTGACCGCGCGGCCAATGAACTGGATCGGCCCGGTCGGCTTGCCGGTGGGCGAGCCAGTGCTTTTCTCCAGGGTCAGCTCGAACAACTGATTCGATTCCAGCGGCGGCAACTGATCCAGCGGCACCTCCAGGCGCTGGCCCGGCTGCACCAGGCCGAGGGAGACCGGGCCCTGCCAGCTGTCGGCCTTGGTCCAGAACTCCAGGGCCATGTCGGCCGGGATTTCTGCCGCGGCCAGGGGAATCAGCTGGATCTGCCGATCATCGCTGGCCTGCACGACCCAGCCGGGGGCCTTGTCCTGCGGCGCCACCAGCACCACCACGAAGCTCGGGGCGGCGGGTTGGGGGGGCAAGGTCAGCATCGTCACCAACAGCGCCAGGCTGGCGGCGACGCCCGCTGCCGCCAGGCCGCGCCAGAAACCAAGCAGATTCCACCAGGGCGCAGGCGCGCTGCTAGTCGTCGATTCCAGGCTGCGGGCGATACGCGTCCACAGATAGGGCGATGGGGTTTGTGGTGGCACCCGCTCGGTGAGGTGGTGCAGGCGGCGCTCCCAGGCATCGACCGCATCGCGCAGGGCCGCGTCCTGGTGGAGGCGGCGTTGCACCTCGCGGCGCTTGTCCGCTTCCAGCGTGCCCAGTACGTATTCGCTGGCCAGCGCGTCCAGGTCCGGGTGGCGATCATCGGTGTGTGGCGTGTTCATCCCATACACTCCCGCAGCGCGGTCAGGCTGCGTTTGATCCAGGCTTTTACGGTGCCCAGCGGCGTGCCCAGCTTGTGGGCGATCTCCGCGTGGGAGTAACCCTCGACATAGGCATGCACGATGCACTCGCGCCGCTCGGGCTCAAGCTGCTGCAGGCAACAGTCGAGGCGGCCACTATGCATCAGCGCGTCCGTCGCATCGACCTGCGCCAGCGCCTCATCGTCGTCGGCTGGCGGCATCTCCCTGGCGTGGTCGCGCACGAAGTTCAGCGCCAGATGCCGGGCGATGCTGTAGACCCAGCCGCGCGCGCTGCCGCGCTTGGCGTCGAAGCTGCCCGCAGCCGCCCAGACCTTGATGAAGGTGTCGTGCACTATGTCCTCGGCCAGCGCGTGGTCGCGCACGATGCGTTTGACCACACCGAGCAGGCGGCCACCCTCGTGCTCGTACAGGCGCTTGAGCGCGTGCAGGTCGCCGCGCGCGCAGGCGCTCAGGCAGGCTTCGTAATCGAACGGATCGGGCTCGGGCAGGGACAAGTTCGGGGCGCCATTCAGGTTGGTCGGCAGTGCGCCGGGATAGGGTCAAGGGAGCCTAGACGACCCCGCGCGAGGTCGCCCAGGCCCGTGTGTTTCAGCCTATTTGGCCGTCCAGAAGATGTAGTCCGCCTGGTACTTCACCACCTGCGACTCGCCTTTATTGGCGCCGGTGCAGGGTGCGTCCGGCGCCACGCCGCCCTTGAGCGCCACGCGCTGGATATAGGTCACGCCTTCCATCGCGCCTTTGCCCTCGGCCGGGTTGGCCTTGACCAGCTGGAAGGGAATGCTGCCCGGTGCCGAGGGCGCCACGGCGAGCTGGGTGCCGGTGATCTTCGAGCCGTCCATTGCCTGCCAGGTGGCCGGCGGGCCGAAGTAGGTGCCGACCTGTTTGCCGCTGCGGTCGTTCAGCGCGGCTTTGGGGCCGACGAAGACCCATTCGGTCTGGTCGGCGGCGTCGGCCTTGGCGCGGCACTCGTAGGTGATTTCGCCGACCCCGACCGTTTCCAGGGCCACTTTGTTGCCCTCGGGGACCTGGATGCTGGCGGGGACGTCCATCGCAGCTGCCGGCAGCGCGGCCAACAGGCAGGACGCGGCCAGGGAAGTGCCGGTGAGGCGAAGCAGAGATTTAGCGTTCATTCGATTCGCTCCTGAAAGTGAAATCAGCCAGGCGACCACGCGGCCGCTGTACTGACTACCCGCCAGGAGGCGATCTGGATGCAGCAGGCGGAAAATAATTTCAGGGCTTGGGCGGGGTGATGCCCATCGACACATAGATGCTGGTGAAACGGTCCATGCCCATCTCCGCTGGCTTGACCCATTCCACCGGCACGTAGAGCAACCCGCCGCCCACCGGCACCGGCGCACTTGGTACCAGCAGTGCGTAATAGTCGCGCCCGTCGATGTGCAGCGGTTCGGGATTGGGGCGCAGGGCGAGTACGGCCGCGCCGTCGCCACCGAAGAAGCACCACACCGGGCTCATGGCGGCCAGGTCGGCGCTGTCCTTCTGATCCAGCAGGCCGACGAAGCGATCCGCCAGCCCATACAGATTGCCCAGCAGCGGTATGCGCCGCAGGGTGCGATCGAACAGACGGCTCAGCGGGCCCTTCAACCCCAGTTGTACGGCCAGGCCCAGGGGGTAGAGCGCCACCAGCAGCACCAGTGCGCCCAACAGCCAGGCCAGCGAGTAGCTGCTGACGAAGGGCTGGCCCAGTTCGGCAAACAGCTTGCCGACAAAACTGCCGGGGCCGACCAGAGTGTTGAGCAGGCTCACCAGCCAGGCCAGAAAGGCCAGCGACAGGGCCAGTGGCAACAGAGTCAGCAAGCCGGCCAGCCAGGTAGTGGCGATGGAGTTGAAGCTGCGTCTGAACATGGGGCGGGCTCCTGTGGCGGCCGGCTAGGCTATGACAATCCGCCATCGGCGCCTATCCGCAAATGCACAATGAGCGAGGCGCGCGACAATCTCGAACGGGTTCAGGCTTCGCCACTCTTTCGCTGGGCGCAGTACCTGCAATGGCAGGCGTGGCGCTTGGGCTGGCGGCGATTCTGCTGGCGATGTTTACCCACCTCACCCAACCTACGTCAGCTGCGCTGCGGTGCCTGCTTGTTCAAAATCACCAGCGCGATGCCGCCTAGTATGGCCACCGAGGCCAGGGCCAGGCGCAGAGTGATGGCCTCGCCGAGAAACACCACGCCGGCCAGGGCGGCGATCACCGGCACACTCAGTTGAATGGTCGCGGCTGTGGTGGAGCGCAGCAGCGGCAGCACGCGATACCACAGGGCGTAGCCCAGCCCGGAAGTAATCGCCCCCGAGGCGATGGCGTAGATGACGCCGGCCACGTCCAACGACGTGTCGCGATACATCAGCAGGCTCAAGACCACGGCGAACGGCACCGCCAGCAGGAAATTGCCCGCCGTCACGGCGGTCGGGTCGCTGGCGCCCTTGCCGCGCAGCGAATAGACGCCCCAGGCCACTCCGGCCAGCAGCATCAGCAGCGAACCGAATAGCGGCGGCGCGGACAGCCCCGGCAACATCAATCCGACCAACCCCGCCAGCGCCACCACCAGGCCACACAGCTGCAGTGCCTGCAGCCGCTCACCGCTGTACATCGCCCAACCGAGCATGGTGGCTTGCACGGCACCGAACAACAGCAACGCCCCGGTGCCTGTGGGCAGGCTCAAGTACGCATAGGAAAATCCTGCGGCGTACAGGAACAGCATCGCCGCCGAAAGCCAGCTGCCTTGCCGAGGTGCATGCCTGGCCTTTGCCCTGACCAACAACCACAGCACCAGCGCCCCGGCGAGCAGACGAATGCCGGTGAAACTGGCCGCATCAATGGCGCTCTGCGCCAGCGCCAGCCGGCACAGCACCGAGTTGCCGGCGAAGGCGAGCATGGTGAGGAGGGTTAGGGTGAAGAGTTGTGGGGTGGGCATTGAGTGTGAGCCTGATCCGACAGCTACGGCTGATTGATTTGACGTTTGGTTAAGGGGCCGGCTTTAGTCTGTCCCGAGCGAACGAAAGGCTTGAACCAGTAGTTAGAGGTTGCACTCAAGGTAACTGTCAGTAGCTTTCACTAAGGATTTGATGAATTTAATAACTTTCTCAAGGTCTTCTCGTTTGACTAGATGGGGAAGTGGTGCGCCTAGATTAACTGGCTTCGAGCGATGAACTGCTTCACCTCGTTTTGCGATCCAAGCGTTCAGCGATTTCTTAGCTGTTTCCGGCTCTGTGTTTTCCCACTTCCAACCAGGAGTTACATCGATGCCTAAGTATTCAAGGAATACTCTTTTGGTATTATCTGCGTTCGGGGTATTGAAGCGTTTCAGTTCATCGTTTAGACGTTTATTAACAAATTCACCGACGAAACTACCTGATACGGCAGCAAGCTTTGCTTTTGCACCCTCCAGCAGCCTGTCTTCAACATAGGTTTCCCAAGCGGTAAGAGCCATTACTAATCCGGCTCTTTTGAGAACTTCGCCATTTTCTGGTTGAGGGTTTGTATTCAGCGCATTGAAGTGAGCCAATAGCTCCTCTGCGTCTTTTATTGCATATTCAAAGGATTCTTTGGCGCGGGACATATTGTAACCTTTAACGTTTGGTTAATGGGTGGCCGCCAGCGTAGCTTGCGGGCGTCCAAGTGAGCGGAGCGAACGACTTGATTCAGTTGTTAGGCGCAAAGTGGAGTAAATTATTGCGACTCCATTGATTTGCTATGTTGATTAAAAGTGCGATTCATGTTTCGCCAAGATATTCAAGGAGCTTCCGATGTCCGCCGAAATATTTATGATAGGTTCGCCCTCCATACTGCCCATACTTGGCTAGCTCTTTCCCGTTGGGAGTTCGTCCCAGCATTTCTTTGACTGTATAATAATTTTCAATTAGTTCATCAATTGAGAGTTTTTCTGTTTTTACAGGGTTTGAGACTAATTCTCTAAACTTAGACCAGCTACCATATTTTCTTATGTAAGTTGAGGGGCTGTATTTTCCATGCTCTTGTATGTCGGAGATGCTTGGGGGTCGCCCAATCGTCAACTGCACACGCCGATAATCTCGAATAAGCTCTACTTCGGGGATTGAAGAGCTTGTATTGCTTGAATTTTCCGCTTCACCCGGTGATGTATTTTCTTGTGACAGGCGTAGTTTCATTTTTCCCTCTCTCTAGAGGCTGGTCGCCTAGCTGTAAGTAGACGCCAGATGTGGCGTAATTAAGTGCGTTATTTCTACCTCGTACAGTTCCGTGTTGTGTCCGGAGTCATGTTTTATCGCCTCTGGTGGAGAGCGTGAGGTTGAAAAGGAGCCTGATGCGGGCAATTTTCGACGCTACCGTTTGGCTCATTAGCTGTCCACTGCACCGCTTTTCAACATCCGATCAGGATCAAGGTAGAACATCTTCTTCCAGCCCTGACCGCTGTCGTCCCAACGCCATGGATAGGGCGGCAGGGTGACGATGGAGTAGTGCAAGTGAGGTGGTTTGCCGCGGGCGTTGCCAGTGTCGCCGACGCGGCCGAGTGGGGTGCCGGGCAGTACGGGTTGGCCGGGCAGGGCGTTGTAGTCGGCGAGGTGGGAGAAGTAGTGCAGGCGCCATCTGGGGCCGAGCATGAGCAGCACTTTGCCGCCGATGCCGAGCTCGCCGCGGAACAGCACCAGGCCGTAGGTGGGGGCGACGACCGGGGTGCCGTGGCGGGCGAAGATGTCGATGCCTTTGTGGGTGCCGGAGCGGCCCCAGGGTTCGAACCAGAAGCTTTGCGGGTCCAGTCGCGCGGGCTGGCGCCCTGTACCGGCACCTGTAGCCACTGCGGGGCGAGCAGCCAGGCCAGCAGCAAGGCGATGAGCAGGTGGCGTTTACGTAGCTTTTTCACGAGGCGGCATCCTTGCGCGGCGGTGAGTCAGTTTTCCTGGGCGCGGTAGGCGCCGGGGGTGAGCCCTGTCCATTTCTTGAAGGCGCGGTGGAAGGCCGAGGCCTCGGAGAAGCCGAGCTGTTCGGCCAGGGCCTGGATGGACAGTTCGTCACGGCCCAGGTGGTAGATGGCCAGGTCGCGGCGCAAATGGTCCTTGAGTTCCTGGAAGCTGGAGCCTTCCTCGCGCAGGTGGCGGCGCAGGGTTTGCGGGCTGATGTGCAGTTGGTTGGCGACGCTGTCCAGGTCGGGCCAGTGTGCGCAGTCGCGACCGAGCAGGCGGCGGATGCGGCTGGTCAGGCTGTCGCCACCATCGGGGCGGGCCAGCAGATCGGCGGGGGAGTGTTCGAGGAACTGCTTGAGCGTGCGTTCGTCCTGCACCAGCGGCATGGCCAGGTAGCGGCTGTGGAACAGCAGGCTGGTGCTCGCGGCGCCGAAGCGCCGTGGGCAAGGGTAGAGCAGGTCGTATTCGGCGCTGTGGGCGGGTTCGGGGTAGGCGAAGCTGGCTTCGTCGAGGCGGATGCGCTGGCCGATCAGCCAGCTGCCAAGGCGGTGCCAGATCACCAGCAGGCTTTCGGTGAGGAAGTGATCAGGGTCCCACAGGGCTGAGCTGTCGATGCTCAGGCGCACCTGATCGCCTTCGTGCTGCAGGGCCACACGCGGCGCATCGGGGAACAGGCCGTAGAACAGCATGCCGCGTACCAGGGCTTTTTCCAGGCTGTGGCAGTGGATGATGGCGTGGCACATCATGGCGAAGGTGCCGCGCTTGCTGCGGGTGTGGCCGAAGCCCATGTACTCGTCGTCGAGCAGCAGCCACAGGCCTTGTAGCAGGCGGGTGAACTGTTCGGGTGCCAGACGCGCGCGGGGTTCGTCGAGCAGTGCCGGCTGGATGCCGAGTTGCTTGAGCAGCGGGTGATAGTCAGCGCCTTGGCGTTCGGCACCTCGCAGGGCTGCGCGGATGAAATGGCTGGCGATGGTGCGTTCGCGCATGGGCTGGCTCGTTCAGGGCGTGGCCGGATGGTAGGCGCAGGGTGTGATAGGGGACAAGCGGTGAAGCTGCCAAACGCGGGTGCTGATCGTGATGGCTGGGGCGAGGATTAGCCCAGCCGTCGCATGGCTAGTTCAAGGGCGTCGCGGCCAAGGCCCCTCCTACGAAAAGCAGGTGTCAGGTGCAGGGCGTAGGCTGGGTAGAGCGCAGCGAAACCTAGCAGCGGCAAGGCCGAGCGAAAAGCATCGCGACTGACGCGGAGTGCCGCCCTGTCGCTCCCACACAAGTCTGTTTTGACCCCCTATCAGCTATCAGGCGCCGAGCAGTTGCCAGGCCAGCAGGGCGGCCAGGACCAGGGCGGTGCTGCGCCAGAACAGCACGGGGTTGCGCTCCAGCAGGGGTGGGCGGTGTTTGCGCAGGTGTTCGGCGCTGGGTTGGCGCAGCTGGTGGATGAACTCGGAGAGTTCTTCGTAGCGCTTGTAGGGCTCGGGGTGCAGGGCCTTGCGCAGCACGTCGTCGATCCAGGCCGGCAGGTCGCGTTCGGCGTCGCGCAGTGGGCGGTAGACCAGGCGATTCTGCGCGGCGCGGGTGCGGCATTTGGCGACGTCCGGGCCGTAGGGCAGCTCGCCGCTGAGCAGCTGGTAGGTGATCACCGCCAGGGAGAACTGGTCCGAGCGCGGCGAGCCGGCTTCACCGAGGAAGTATTCCGGGGCCATGTACTGGGCGGTGCCGGGCAGCGGGTCGAGGCAGGCATCGGGCAGTTGCTCGATCAGCCCGGCGACGCGCGCCGAGCCGAAGTCGATCAGTTTGACCGTGCCGCTGGCGTCGATCAGCACATTCTCCGGGCGCAGGTCCTGGTGCAGCATTTCCAGGCGATGAAAGGCCTGCAGGCCGCGGGCGATCTGCTCGATCAGATTGCGCGCCTTGGCCAGGCCGGGGCGCGGGTTGTCGATCAGCCACTGGCGCAGGGTCTGGCCTTCGACGTATTCGCAGACGCTGTACAGGTAGTGGCGCTTGCGGGTTTGCGCCGGTGCCTTGAGCACGTGGGGGCTGTCGATGCGGCGGGCGATCCATTCCTCCATCAACAGGCGTTCCAGGTGCGATTGATTGTGTTGCAGCTCGGTACTCGGTGCCTTGAGCGCCAGCGGCACGTCGCCATCGAGGGCCAGGTAGACGTGGCTGCGGCTGCTGGCGTGCAGTTCGCGCACGATGCGGTAGCCGTCGAACTCCATGCGCGGCTGCAGGACGGGCGCCAGGGCCAGTTCGTCGAGTTGCTGCTGCAGTTCGCTGGCCTGTTGCTCCGGCAGCTGCTCGATGCGCAGCAGCTGCACGGTGAGGTTGTCGTCGCTGCCGTTGCGGTAGGCCGCCTCGACCATGGCCTGGGCGGTGGCGTCGAGGTCGTCGCCATGTTCATGCAGCAGGGCGATCTGGGTGGCGCTGTCGAGGTGTTCGTGCACGCCGTCGCTGGTCAGCAGGAACACATCATCCGGCTCGACGGCGATGCTGCGGTAGTCCAGCTCCAGATGCGGGCCGATACCGAGGGCGCGGCTGAGGTAGCTGGTTTCGCGGGACACCCACAGGCGGTGCTCTTCGGTGAGTTGCTCCAGGCTGCCGGCGCGCAGGCGGCAGATGCGGGTGTCGCCGGCATGAAACAGATGTGCGGTGCGCGCCTTGATGATCATGGCGCTGAGGGTGCAGACGTAGCCGCGATCCATGTCGTAGCGGTACTGGCTCTGCCGGGTCTGGGCGTAGAGCCAGGAGTTGATCGACATCAGCACGCGCTGGGCGGATTTCTTCACCGACCAGGCGTCGGCGGTGCAGTAGTAGTCGGCGAGGAAGCTGGCCACCGCCGCTTCGCTGGCGATATGGCTGACTGCGCTGCTGCCGATGCCGTCGGCCAGGGCGATGGCGATGCCCTTGCTGGACAGCTGTGGCTCGCTGGGCACGCAGGCGCCGTGGAAGTCCTGGTTATCTTCCTTGCGGCCTTTGGAGGAGTGCTGGCCGATGCTGACGGCGAGGTGCGCAGTGAGGCGAGGTAGCGGTGTTTGGCCGTTGCTCATGCGCACTCCGGTGGAGTCATAGGTTGGGTCGGGCCGCGTAGGTTGAGCAAAGCGAAGCCCAACAACTCCCCCGTTGGGCTTCGTCGCTGCGCTTCTCAGCCCAACCTACGATCGATCAGCTCAGGGCGCGCTTGGGCGCGGTCTTCACGTGGGTGGCGTAGAGGGTCAGGCCGGTGAAGGCCAGGCCGCCGACCAGGTTGCCCAGGGCAGTGGGGATTTCGTTCCAGATCATGTAGTCCATGATCGAGAAGTCGCCGCCCATGATCATGCCGAAGGGGAACAGGAACATGTTCACCACCGAGTGCTCGAAGCCCATGTAGAAGAACAGCATGATCGGCATCCACATGGCGATGACCTTGCCGCTGACCGAGGTGGAGATCATCGCGCCGACCACGCCCATGGACACCATCCAGTTGCACAGCATGCCGCGCAGGAAAATGGTCAGCCAGCCGGCCAGGCCGTATTCGGCGTAGCCCAGGGTGCGGTTCTCGCCGATGTGCGAGATTTTCTCGCCCACCGCGCCGGCATCCGCGGAGAAGCCGTAGGTGAAGACGAAGGCCATCATCACGGCCACGGTCAGGGCGCCGGCGAAGTTACCTACGAATACCAGCCCCCAGTTGCGCAGCACGCCTTTGACGGTGACCCCGGGGCGTTTGTCCAGCAGCGCCAGGGGCGTGAGGACGAATACGCCGGTGAGCAGGTCGAAGCCCATCAGGTAGAGCATGATGAAACCGACCGGGAAGAACGCGGCACCTACCAGCGGCGAGCCGGTCTGCACGGTGATGGTGATGGCGAACACCGCGGCCAGGGCCAGGATGGCGCCGGCCATGAAGGCGCGGATCAGGGTGTCGCGGGTGGACATGTAGATCTTCGACTCACCTGCGTCGACCATCTTTGAGGCGAACTCAGAGGGGATTAGGTAGGACATGCGGTTCTCTCTTCTATCTCTGGGGAGCTTGATCACCGAGGCGGCGAGCATCAGTGGGCGTGGCATGTGCAAAAAAAAGGCGCCTGGTACCTTGCGGTGCCAGGCGCCGTTGCCTGTTCTGCTGCGTTGTTCTTTTTAGCCGCCGGCCTTTGCAGGCCGTTCGGTCGCCGTTGACCGAACAGGCGGGCCACTCGCGAAAGTGGCGTCGAGAGGGTTAATGCAGAGCCTGTGCCAACCCGGGCGAAATCGCGGAAACCTTCTGTTACAAGGGGCTGGGGCCGAGTGATGGCAGCACTGGGTGGCCGCTAACAGTGCGAACGGGCAAGGGCTGCCCCGATCTGATGCAGGTTGGCGCAGTGTTGGGAGTATCAGCTGGATAACCAAGAGGCAGCCTTGGCATTGGGCTTTAGCAATGCTTGGGATAGCGGCAGAGCATCGCGACTGAAGTCGCTCCCACAAAAGTACAGACCTGTAGGAGGGGCCTTGGCCGCGACGCTTGTGCGCGGTCTGGGTCGCGGCCAAGGCGGAGTGCCGCCCAGCCCCTCCTACAGATCAATCTGTGGGCCCTGTCTGTTGAAGAAAGTAGCTCCCACCGGGGCATGCAGTGCCTTTTGTGGGAGCGGCTTCAGCCGCGATTGGCGCAGCACAAAAGCGTCGCGGCACCCGCGAGAAGCAGCAAGAGCCACTAGGCCAGCAACGCGACCGCCTTGACCTGCGCCCACAACTGCTGGCCTTCGTGCAGGCCGAGCTGGTCGCGCGAATAGCGGGTGATGCGCGCGAGCAGCGGCTGGCCGGCCAGCTCCAGGCGTACCAGCACATGGGCCGGGTTGTCCGCCTGGCGCTGGCTGTGCACGGTGACCGGCAGCAGGTTGAGGATGCTGCTGTGTTCGGGCTTGGCCAGGCTCAGGCTGACGTCGCGGGCATGCACCTTGAGGCGCATCGGCTTGCCGCCGGGCAGTGGCGGGTGGGCGACACGCAGTGGCGTTGGGCAGCCCGTCAGGTTGAGTTGCAGCAGCTGGTAGTCGGCATCATGGCCGCTGACCTGGGCCTGCAGCATCACGCCGGCATCCTCGTTCTGCGCCAGCGGCAGGTCGAGGCGGGCGAGCAGCTCGCCAACCGGGCCGCTGTCCTGCACGCGGCCCTTGTCCAGCAACACCAGGTGGTCGGCCAGGCGCGCCACTTCGTCCGGCGAGTGGCTGACGTAGAGGATGGGCATGTCCAGCTCGTCGTGCAGGCGCTCCAGGTAGGGCAGGATTTCCTGTTTGCGCTGTGGGTCGAGGGCCGCCAGCGGCTCGTCCAGCAACAGCAGGCGCGGGCTGGTGAGCAGTGCGCGGGCGATGCCGATGCGTTGCCGCTCGCCACCGGACAGGCGCGCCGGCAGGCGTTCGAGCAGGTGCTCGATGCCGAGCAGCGCCAGGGCCTGATCGAAGTCGATGCGGCGCTGCGACGGCGGCACACGCTTGAGGCCGTATTCCAGGTTGCCGCGCACGCTGAGATGGTCGAACAGGCTGGCTTCCTGAAAAACGTAACCCAGGGAGCGTTTGTGCGGCGGCAGGAAGAGCTGCTGCCGGCTGTCCTGCCAGACCTCGCCGTTGATGTTCAGCAGGCCCTGGGCTGGGCGTTCCAGGCCGGCCACGCAGCGCAGCAGGCTGGTCTTGCCGGAGCCGGAAGGGCCGAACAGGGCGGTGACGCCACGGCCGGGCAGGTCGAGGTCGACCTCCAGCTGGAAGTCGGGGTAGGGCAGGCGCACGTTGATCTGCAGGCGACGTTCAGTCATGGCTCAGTACCGGGCCGGCTGCAGTCGGCCGCGCCAGTGCAGGGCCAGCAGGATCAGGAAGGAGAACAGCAGCATGCCGCCGGCCAGCCAGTGGGCCTGGGCGTACTCCTGAGCTTCGACGTGGTTGAAGATCTGGATCGACACCACGCGGGTCTGATCGGGGATGTTGCCGCCGATCATCAGCACCACGCCGAACTCGCCCAGGGTATGGGCGAAGCCCAGCACTGCGGCGGTGAGAAAGCCGGGCCTGGCCTGCGGCACGACCACGGTGAAGAAACAGTCCCAGGGGCTGGCGCGCAGGGTGGCGGCGACTTCCAGCGGGCGCGGGCCGATGGCGCTGAAGGCGTTCTGGATCGGCTGCACGACGAAGGGCAGGGAGTAGATCAGCGAGCCCACCACCAGGCCGGCGAAGGTGAACGGCAGCACGCCCAGGCCGAGGCTCTGGGTCAGCTGGCCGACCGGGCCGTGCGGGCCCATGGCGACCAGCAGGTAGAAGCCGATTACCGTGGGCGGCAATACCAGGGGCAGGGCGACCAGGGCGTTGACCGGGCCTTTCAGGCGCGAGCGGGTATGCGCCAGCCACCAGGCGATGGGCGTGCCCAGCAGGAGCAGCAGCACGGTGGTCAGCGCCGCCAGTTGCAGGGTCAGCCAGATGGCGCCGAAGTCGGCACTGGTCAGGGGCATTGCAGGCCTCTTTCTTGTTCCGTGGTGGGGCTGGCTGCTGGGTGGCGTGAGTGTCTACGCATTGTGTAGGAGGGGCCTTGGCCGCGACGCATTTGCGCTGTCTGGGTCGCGGCCAAGGCCCC
>JAYQUJ010000019.1:0-57911 GCA_038147895.1 Pseudomonas sp. | reverse complement strand
CCTCAATGCTGCGGCCCACCCAGCCAGC
Source organism: Pseudomonas sp. (assembly GCA_038147895.1). Classification (GTDB taxonomy): domain Bacteria; phylum Pseudomonadota; class Gammaproteobacteria; order Pseudomonadales; family Pseudomonadaceae; genus Aquipseudomonas. The sequence continues at coordinate 57,883 of JAYQUJ010000019.1, read as the reverse complement.
CGATAAACAGGCTGATGGTGATGAAAGAAAGCACGGTCGCCCCCAGCAGCGCTGCCGCACAGCGCCCCTGCAGACCGAAGCGCTGGCCGACGATGGGATAGATGCTCATCATCGGCGAGCAGGCGAACAGTACGCCGGCCACCTGCAAGCGCGGATCGTCCACCGGTAGCCAGTAGAAGCACAGCAGCACCGCCAGCGGATGCAGGATCAGCTTGCCCAGGCTGACCTGCAGCACATCACCGATCAGCCCGCCGGCCTTGAGTCCGACCAGGCTGCCGCCGATGACGAACAGCGCCACCGGTGCAGAGGCCTGCGCCAGCATGTCCACCGCTTTCTGCAGCACCAGCGGCAGGCGGATATCCAGCAGCGCCAATACCAGGCCCAGACTGATGCCGATGATCAAGGGGTTGCTCAACAGGCGCCGAGCCGTACCCAGCAGCGCCGCCCGCAGGCCGCCACCGAGCTGTTCGCCCGCCTCGGCCAGGATCAGCCCGAGCGGGAACATCAGCAGGTTCTCCACCAGCATGCCCATGGCCAGGCCTACCGCCGCCGTTGGCCCGACCACCATGAGCACCACCGGGTAGCCGATGAAGCCGCTGTTGGACATGGACATGCCCAGCGCGCTGATGGCGCTGCCACTCACCGAATCCCGGCGCAGCCAGCGAGCGAAGAGAAAACCCAGAGCGAACACCGCCAGTGAACCCAGCCCGTAGGCCAGCAGGTAATTGCGATCGAACACCTCGTGCAGCGGTCGTTCGGTCAGCGCCTTGAGCACCAGCGCCGGCAGCGCCAGGGTGATAACAAAGCGGCCCATGCCCGCCACCTGCTCGCGGGTGACCAGCCCGGTGCGGGTAAAGAGGTAGCCGACGGCGATCAGCAGGAAGATCGGCGTGGTGATCGCGAGGATCTGCAGCATGTTCAGTTATCTGCCAAAGGCACGACCTGCAACTGACGCAGCCGGCTCAGCGTGCGGGCGAAGTCCACGGCGTTGCCGCCTTCGGCCAGCTGCTCCAGCGCCACCTGCGAATAGAGATGTAGCTGCTGTCGGCGGTCGTAGGCAATGTCGATGAAGTTGAGAAAACGCTGGCTGACGTCCTGCGGGTAGTCATCCAGCCGGTCCAGACCCGCCACGGCTATGCGCGCAAAGCGCTCCATCAGCCACAGATAGTCAGCCGCCGAACGCGGCGTGGCAAACAGCTCGGCGAAGTCCAGCCAGGCGCCATGGTCATCATGGGCATGCACATGCAGCGGGTGATGGTTGACCTCCAGCACCTGGGCGAAGACCGCATCCTCGGCCAGGCCGAGCTGTCGCGGAATCAGCTCATCCAGCGCCGCCGGTTGCGGCCAATAGAAGCGGCCCCAGGCCTCCAGCTCGGTGGCACGCAGGCGGTAGTCCTCGCCACCATCCACGGAGAGAATCACGAAGCGCTTTTCGATCAGCGCGATGGCCGGCTTGAAGCGTTCTCGGTACAGCGGATTCGGGCACAGCTTGTCGGGGCTGTAGTTGGAGGTGCAGACCAGGCCCACGCCCTGCTCTTCCAGCACCTTGAGCAGGCGCCCGAGCAGAATGGCATCGCCGATGTCATGCACATGGAATTCGTCGAAGCACAGCAACTGGGTCTGCTCGGCGATCTCCCGCGCCACCTTCACCAGCGGATCGGGCTGGCCGCTGAAGGCCAGCATGCGCACCTGCAGCTCCTGCAAAAAGGCATGGAAATGCACACGGCGCTTGCCCTCCACCGGAGCAGCCGCGAAGAAGGCATCCATCACGAAGCTCTTGCCGCGGCCAACGCCACCCCACAGGTAGATACCGGCCGGGCGCCGCCGAAACCAACGGTTGCGCCCGGCCAGAAACTCGCCCAGCCATTGGCCGAGCGCGTCGACAGCGGCCAGCTGCGCGCTATCGGCTCGGTAGCCGCGCGCCTCCAGCAGATCTTGGAAATGCCGCCGGACGCGCTGGGCGACCGGCTCGGCAAGCGAGCCCGGTTCGGGCTCGTGGGGCTTAGAAGTCAAAGAAGACGGTTTCCCCTTCGCCCTGGATGCGCATGTCGAAGCGGTAGGCCAGCTTGCCGTCCACCTCACAACGCTTGGCGATCAGGGTTTCGCGGCGTTGCGGTTGCTCGATCAGGTTGAGCACCGGATCGGCCAGGTTGGCTTCGGCCTCGTCCTCGAAGTAGATGCGTGTCTGCAGGTGGATATTGATACCACGGGCGAACAGCGACACGTTGATGTGCGGCGCCATCGGCACCCCGGCGGCATTCTTCACCATGCCCGGCTTGACCGTCTGCAGCGTCCACTCGCCGGCATCGAAGGTGGTGGCGGTGCGGCCGAAGCTGTTGAACGACTTTTCCAGGTCGAAGGCGCTGTCGTAGACGCCCTCGTGGTTGGCCTGCCAGACCTCAAGGAAGGAGTCGCGCACCAGATGGCCATTGCCGTCGTAGACGTTGCCGAGCAGCAGGATGTGCTCGCCGGGGGCGTCGGCCTTGGCCAGCTGGTTCCAGATTTCCTGCGGGCGTGGCGGGTTGCCGGCGGCTTCCAGGGCCAGGCCGATGTGCACGTAGGGGCCGGCGGTCTGCGAAGGGGTTTCGGGCAGCAGTTCGATAGGCATGTGCGTGGCTCCTCAGCGGTTTTCGAAGTGCGTCTTGCGCTGGCCGCGCAGCACGATGTCGAAGCGGTAGGCCAGGCAATCCATAGGATTGGCCATGCCCATGTCGAGCTTGGCAATCAGGCTCTGCACCGCTTCCGGGTTGGCGATCGACTTGACGATGGGGCACATCGGGATCAAGGGGTCGCCCTCGAAATACAGCTGGGTGATCAGTTTGGTGGAGATCGACGGACCACTGATGGAGAAGTGGATATGCGCCGGCCGCCAGTCGTTCGGCCCGTTGCGCCACGGGTATGGGCCGGGCTTGATGGTGCGGAACATGTAGTTGCCTTCGCTATCGGTCAGCGCACGACCGACACCACCGAAATTGGGGTCGAGCGGCGCCAGGTAGCGGTCGTTCTTGTGCCGGTAGCGGCCGCCGGCGTTGGCTTGCCACATCTCTACCAGGGTATGCGGGATCGGCTTGCCGTACTGGTCCATCACCCGGCCGGAGACGATGATGCGCTCGCCGATCGGCAGGCTGCCGGTGTTGAAATTGAGCAGCAGGTCGTTGTCGTGCTCGCCCATCTTCAGGTGCGAGAAATCCGGCCCGGTGGTTTCCGAGATCGACTGCGGAATGCTCACCAGCGCCTGACGCGGCGAGCGGGCAATCGAGGTCTTGTAGTCGGGGGTCAGGGCTTTCGGGTGCCAGTTACGGTCACGGATGACGAAACGGCTGGTGTCCAGTTCGGACATGGCGGTCTCCTGTTGTTGGAGTTATAGGAGCCTGCAGAACATCAGGCATGTGCTCCGCAGTTTCCGCCAGCTTGCCGGATGTGAAAATTGAAAAGGCACAACACATCCATAACCAAATAGTTATGGATAATTGCCCTCACGGTACTCGCGCCCGACCTCACGCAGCACCTCCTGACACCAGTGCGCGCCCAGCGACAAAGGCAAGGCAGCGTTGCTGCAGATGCCAACCGAACCGCCCGCCTCCTGCAGCTGCGGCGCCAGTTCGACCAGCTCACCACTGGCCAGGGCGCTGCGCACGGCATCGGTCGGCGCCACCCACACCGCGTCGCTGCCATCGACATAACGCCGGCTCAGACTCAGCGACAGGGTTTCCAGCCGTCGTTGCGGCAGGCGCAGACCGTGTTCGACGAACAGGCTGTCGATGCGCTTGCGAATGGTGGTGCCGGCAGTCGGCAGCACCAGGGCCACCTCCTCCAGCGAGGCGGCATCAAAGGGCTTGCCCAGCAGCGGATGACCGGCGCGCACCACCAGGGTCATGGGCTCGTTGTACAGATGCTCGAAGGTCATGCCCTGGATTTCCGGACTGTCGGTCATGCGTCCGACCACCAGATCCAGCTCACCCACGCGCAGTTGCGACAGCAGGTGCGCACTCGGCCCGGTGACCACACTGAGCACCAGCGCCGAGTGGCGCTCGTGCAGGCGCCGTACTACTTCCGGCAGGAAGGCGCCCTCGGCGGTCGACAGCACCCCCAGGCGCACGCTGCTGGCCTGGTATTCGCCGCCACGCAGGCTCTCCACGCCTTCGCGCAGCGCCTGCACGCAGGGCCCGGCATAACGCAGGAAGGCCACACCCGCCTCGGTCAGGCTCGCCCCGCCCTTGCCGCGCTCGAACAGCTGCGCAGCCAGCACCCCCTCCAGTTCCTTGAGGGTCTTCGACACTGCCGGCTGGCTCACCGCCAGACGGTCTGCGGCACGCGCGAGGCTGCCCAGCCGCGCCACTTCGAGGAAGCACTGCAGGTGGCGGAACTTGATGCGGTTGTCGATGTTCATCGGTTACCCCGAAACGCCTTGGGCGACTGCCCGGTGCCGCGCTTGAAGAAGCGCGAGAAATACGCCGGCTCGGAAAAGCCCAGCTGATCGGAGACCTCCTGCACGGTCATGCCGGTGTACACCAGATTGCGCTTGGCCTCCAGCAACAGGCGCTGGTTGATCAACTGCAACGCCGAGACCCCGGCCAGCCGCCGGCACAGGGCATTGAGATGCGCCGCGCTGATGCTCAGCTGCTGGGCGTAGTGCTCGATGGGCAGGTGCTCGCGAAAGTGCGCCTCGACCAGGCGACGAAATGCCTGCAGGTGTTCGCGGCCACGATCCAGCGCAGCGCTGGCGGCATGAGTAGCCTGCCGATGGCGGCGGCTGAGCCAGACCAGCAGCGCACTGACCAGCGAGCGCAGCATCAGCTCGCGACCCGGTTCATGGCGTGCGTACTCGCGATCGATGGACTCGAACAGCGTGCTCAGGTAGCGCTCGTCCTCGCCCGCCGCGTAGCACTGCGGCTGCTCCAGCACAGCGCTGTCGAGCAGGCGCGCTAGCTCCTCGGCGAAGGGCTGGGCCAGGCTCAGCACGTAGCCGTCGATCTGCGCATTGAAGCGAAAACCGTGCACACACAGCGGCGGACTGACCTGCAACGTGGCTTCGCGCACGCGGGTCACCACGCCCTCCACTTCCAGCTCGGCCTCGCCGCTGTGCACATACAGCAGCTGCACCAGATCGGCATGCCGGTGCGGGCGAATCTCCCAGTCGTACAGGCTGCTGCGCGACGGAATCGACTCGCAATGGATAGGGTCCGGCGTCGGCCAGGCGCGGGTTTCGCCGTACAGCTGGAACACCGGAACAGGATTCGGAGCAGGCGTCTTGTGCATCTATAGGCAGCCGAATTGACCCACGAAAAGTCCATGCAATTTATTGGATATTGCCTTCATCGCTGGATTTGATCCACCAAAAATACAGGAGCCAACAACAACAGCGTTGCCGTGCAACTGCCCGGCAACGCGACAATGAGGTCAATAACAATGAAGACTCAAGTCGCCATCATCGGCGCCGGTCCGTCTGGCCTGCTGCTCGGCCAACTGCTGCACAAGGCCGGTATCGACAACGTGATCATCGAGCGCCAGAGCCCCGACTACGTGCTCGGCCGCATCCGCGCCGGCGTGCTGGAACAGGGCATGGTCGACCTGCTGCGCGAGGCCGGCGTCAGCGAGCGCATGGACCGTGAAGGCCTGGTGCACGACGGCTTCGAGCTGGCCTTCGACGGCCGCCGCGAACGCATCGACCTGCACGGCCTGACCGGCGGCAAAACGGTGATGATCTACGGCCAGACCGAAGTCACCCGCGACCTCATGGAAGCCCGCCAGGCCAGCGGCGCCACCACCTTCTACAACGTCAGCGACGCCCAGCCGCACGACCTCAAGGGCGACAAGCCCTACATCACCTTCACCCTCAACGGCGAAAGCGTGCGCCTGGACTGCGACCATATCGCCGGCTGCGACGGCTTCCACGGCGTGTCGCGCAAATCCATCCCCGATGGCGTGCTCAAGGAGTTCGAGCGGGTTTACCCGTTCGGCTGGCTGGGCGTACTGGCCGACACCCCACCAGTCAACGAAGAGCTGATCTACGCCAACCACGAACGCGGCTTCGCCCTGTGCAGCATGCGCTCGCCGACCCGCACCCGTTATTACGTGCAGGTCGGCGCTGAGGAGAAAGTCGAAGACTGGTCCGACGAGCGTTTCTGGGACGAACTGAAAAGCCGCCTGCCCGCCGATACCGCCGCGCAGCTGATCACCGGCCCGTCCATCGAGAAGAGCATCGCCCCGCTGCGCAGTTACGTGGTCGAACCCATGCAATACGGCCACCTGTTCCTGGTCGGCGACGCCGCGCACATCGTTCCGCCCACCGGCGCCAAGGGCCTGAACCTGGCCGCCAGCGACGTCAGCACCCTGTACCGCATCCTGCTCAAGGTCTATCGCGAAGGGCGCAACGATCTGCTGGAGCGCTACTCGGCGGTATGTCTGAAACGCATCTGGAAAGCCGAGCGCTTCTCCTGGTGGATGACCTCGATGCTGCACAAATTCCCCGGCACCGACGACTTCAGCCTGCGCATGCAGCAGACCGAGCTGGACTACTTCGTCGGCTCCGAGGCCGGGCGCAGGACCATTGCCGAGAACTATGTGGGGCTGCCGTACGAGCCGATCGAAGGCTGATCGGCAAACTTGCCGGCGCGTATCTCAGGAGGGCGCGCCGGCATAGAGCACTTTTCAGTGCTAGGCCGCAGTCGACCCAGGCCGTGTAAAAACGAAGCGGGTGATGGATGGTTTCAGCTGCGCCCAGCGGCCCAATGGGCGCTGGGCGTATCCATCCGAAGCATTCGGCGACTACTTCGATTTGCGCATAGCTCACGGCTCCAGCGGGTCGTACTCGCTCACATGTGCCACCTGTGCCTGCAACCGCCCGAGCAGGTTGATCAACGTATCCACCTCCTCTGCGCTGAGGTCACCGAGCAAACGGCGCTCGCGCTCCAGTGCCACTTTCAGCACTCGGTCATGCAAGGCCAGCCCTTCGGCCGTGAGGCTCACGGTATTGCGCCGGGCATCCTGGCTGTCGACTTGGCTGCTCACATACCCAGCCTTCTCCAACTGTTGCAGTGAACGGCTCACCGCGCTCTTGTCCAGACCTATCCCTTGGCACATGCGGTTGGCGGTGATGTTGTCCTCCACTTTGAGCATCGCCAGCAGACGCCACTCCACCACGCCGATGCCGAAATGCTTGCGATAGCACAGCGAAGCGCCCGTCGCGAGCTTGTTGGCCAGCAGGTTGATGATCGCCGGTACGTACCGACTTAGGTCCAGTTGCGTGGGTTCTGGCATGAAAGAAAGCGCCTTAAGAAGGAAAAGGTCCAAAGCAATTAGTTGACACCGCAACTAATTGGCGAGATTCTACCGTCAAGCAAGCTCTGCGTGCATGGCTCGCCATCATAGGCGACAGCCAGACCTGATAAAAACAATGAGTAGGTAGCGTCATGAACCGTCCGATAGCCCTGTCTCCCGCCTCCCCCTCCAGGCGAATAACGCTGCGCTGATCTAGCCGGCCCAACACTCCGTTTTCACTTTTTGACCACTTCACTGTGGAGGGAGAAGTCATGCTCCAGGTTTTAGTCAGCCGCAAGATTCCAGTCGCCGATGGCATCTGTAGTTTTGAGCTGCAGGCGCCCGATGGTTCGGCACTGCCACCGTTTACCGCCGGTGCTCACATCGATGTGCACACCCCGGCAGGCGTTACCCGCCAGTACTCGCTGTGCAACCACCCCGAGGAACGCCACCGCTACCTGATCGGCGTGCTCAAGGACCCGCAGTCGCGTGGCGGCTCGCAGGCCATGCACGAGCAGTTGGAACAGGGCCAGGCCCTGACCATCGGCGAACCACGCAATCTTTTTCCGCTGGCCGAGGACGGCAAGAAGCATCTGCTGTTCGCCGGCGGCATCGGCATCACTCCAATGTTGGCGATGGCCTACGAACTGTCCCAGCGCGGTGTCGATTTCGAGCTGCATTACAGCTTCCGTGCCAGAGCCAATGCGGCCTTTCTAGATGTATTGAGCAACGCGCCGTTCGCCAGCCAGGTAACGCTGTACGACAACGCCGCCTGCGCCAAGCTCGACGCCCCGACCGTGCTGGCCCAGCCCGAAGCGGGCGTACACCTCTACGTCTGCGGCCCCAGCGGCTTCATGGACCATGTGCTGAACACTGCCGCCGCCCAGGGTTGGCCAGCCGAGCAGACCCATCGTGAGTTCTTCTCCGCCGCGCCGGTCGAGCATGACGGCGACCAGCCGTTCGAGGTGGAGCTGGCCAAGTCCGGCCAGGTCTTCCACATCCCGGTGGATCGCAGCGTGTTCGAGGTGCTCGATGAAGCCGGCATCGAGATCGAGACCTCCTGCGAACAGGGCATCTGCGGCGCCTGTGTCACCCGCGTGCTGCAGGGCACGCCGGACCATCGTGACCAGTTCATGACGGACAAGGAACACGCCCTCAACGACCGTTTCACCCCCTGCTGCTCGCGCGCCAAAACGCCGCGTCTGCTGCTCGACCTCTGACCACCACAAGAAAACTCAACCGGGAGACGCCCCATGAACGCTTCCAATGCAAACCTGGCCTACGAGGTCTCCACCTCGCAGCCCGAACTCCCCAAGTTCCCTCTCGATCAGTGGTACGTCGCCGCGCTCGGCTGGGAACTGAATGACAAGCCCGTCGGCCGCACCCTGCTGAACAAGCCGGTGGTGCTGTTTCGCATGGCCGACGGTTCGGTCGCGGCCCTGGAAGACCGCTGCTGCCACCGCGCCCTGCCCCTGTCCTCGGGCACCCTGGATGTCGGCGGCCTGCGCTGCGGCTACCACGGTCTGCTGTTCAATGCGGCTGGCAAGTGCATCGAGATTCCCGGCCAGGACAAGATTCCGAGCAAGGCCAAGGTGCCGATGTACCACGTACGCGAGCGCGACCAGATCGTCTGGATCTGGTTCGGCAGCGACGCTCACCCGGAGCCGACCTGCGAGCCGCCGGAATACAACGTACACAGCAGCGGCAAATACATCTTCGGCGGTGACGTCTACCACTACGACGCGCCCTATCAGCTGATCCACGACAATCTGATGGACTTGAGCCACCTGGGCTACGTGCACCTGCGCACCATCGGCGGCAACGCCTCCATCCACATGGAAGCGAAGATGAACGTCGAGAGCGACGACAAGATGGTCCGCGTCGTACGCCACATGCCCAACTCGATGCCGCCGCCCACCTACGTCGCCGCCTACCCGTTCAAGGGCAACGTCGACCGCTGGCAGGAGATCGAATTCCACGTTAGCCACCTGCGCATCTGGACCGGCGCTGTCGACGCCAACACCGAATCGATGGATGACCCCGAACGTGGCGGCTTCCACATGCGCGGTTTCCACGGCGTAACGCCGGAAACCGACACCACCAGCCACTACTTCTGGTCGATCGCCACCAACCCCGAAAGCAACCACGAGGAGGTCAAGGCCAAGGTGATCGAGCAGACCGCCATGACCTTCGACGAGGACAAGGTGGTGATCGAGGCTCAGTACCAGAACATGTGCCGCTTCGGCGAGAAGCCAATGATCGACATCCACGTCGACGTCGGCGCCAACCGCGCACGCAAGATCATCGAAAGCCTGCGTCAGGCAACCAGCGCTTAACCAACGCTTTGGGACTACCCACCACCTGCGCTCCACAGGAGCGCATCAAGGAGTTGTTCGTATGAGTGGCAATCGTGGCGTCGTATACCTCGGAACCGGCAAGGTCGAAGTGCAGAACATCGACTACCCGAAAATGCAGGACCCCCGCGGCAAGAAGATCGAGCACGCAGTCATCCTCAAGGTCGTGTCGACCAACATCTGCGGCTCCGACCAGCACATGGTGCGCGGTCGTACCACCGCCCAGGTCGGCCTGGTGCTAGGACACGAGATCACTGGCGAGGTCATCGAAAAAGGCCGTGATGTAGAACACCTGCAAATTGGCGACCTGGTTTCGGTGCCCTTCAACGTCGCCTGCGGCCGCTGCCGCTCGTGCAAGGAACAACACACCGGAGTGTGCCTGACCGTCAACCCGGCACGCGCCGGTGGAGCCTACGGCTATGTCGACATGGGCGACTGGACCGGTGGCCAGGCCGAGTACGTGATGGTGCCCTACGCGGACTTCAACCTGCTCAAGCTGCCCAACCGCGACAAGGCGATGGAGAAGATCCGCGACCTGACCTGCCTGTCCGACATCCTGCCCACCGGCTACCACGGCGCCGTTACTGCCGGGGTCTGCCCGGGAAGCACCGTGTATGTCGCCGGCGCCGGCCCGGTCGGTCTGGCCGCTGCCGCTTCCGCCCGTCTGCTGGGCGCCGCGGTGGTCATCGTCGGTGATGTAAACCCGGTGCGCCTGGCGCATGCCAAGGCAGTCGGTTTCGAGATCGCCGACCTGTCCAAAGACACGCCACTGCACGAGCAGATTGCCGACTTGCTGGGTGAGCCGGAAGTGGATTGCGCAGTCGACGCCGTCGGTTTCGAGGCCCGCGGCCATGGCCATGCCGGCGCCCAGCACGAAGCTCCGGCCACCGTGCTCAACTCGCTCATGCAGGTCACTCGCGTGGCCGGCAAGATCGGCATTCCCGGTCTGTACGTCACCGAGGATCCAGGTGCTGTAGACGCTGCGGCCAAGATCGGCAGCTTGAGCATCCGCTTCGGCCTCGGTTGGGCCAAGTCGCACAGCTTCCACACCGGTCAGACCCCGGTGATGAAATACAACCGCCAGCTCATGCAGGCCATCATGTGGGATCGCATCAACATCGCCGAAGTGGTCGGCGTGCAGGTCATCAGCCTGGACGACGCCCCGCGCGGCTACGGCGAGTTCGATGCCGGTGTGCCGAAGAAATTCGTCATCGACCCGCACAAGACCTTCAGCGCTGCCTGACGCATCGGGTGGGGAACGAGTTGCCTCGAACCCCGCCTTCGATCCGCTCAGCGCCAATTAGCCCAACACAACTAGAGCCGTATCAAAGGAGGTTGAATACTCTGAAAAGTTAAGTATTCGATATTAAATTCCCTCAAACCCAACCAATAAACTTGTCGTTTACAATATATGAATGACGAGCAATTACTGCTGCTCTTAAAAATACACGACGCCATATATCCATCAGAATTACAGATACCACCTAGATACAAATAGAATTTGTCCCTCCTACTGAAAGGCTCCAGCCTTTCACCGCCCTAAGCCGGCACGTATGCGGCATGGGCCATTCGCCTTGCTCCGCCATAACCGGACAGCGAACCCCTAAACAATGAAACAAATGGCAAGGTAGTCCGGCTCCTGCGCTGACTATTGCATGTCGCGCACATTGGAACGGGCCATTACTTCATCAACAAAAACAAATCGAAGAGATGGATGTAATTCTATGAATATGTGTCATCTAGCAAGAGCTATTGCCGGTACCGGCGTGGCCACGGCGCTGGTGTTAGCAACGCCACTTAACGCTGCTCCAGCCAAACAGTCCGCGCCCCTGCCGGACTTCGGCCCGAATGTCCGCATCTTCACCCCACAAACGCCACTGAGCGAAATCAACGCCACACTGCAGAGCTATTCCGGCGAGACCGAGTTCAGCCAGCAGCGACATGCGGTGTTCTTCATGCCAGGTGTGTACGGCAGCGATAGCGGTGAGAACGATCCGGCAACCGCCACCGGTATCGTCAATGCGGAAATCGGTTACTACACAGCGGTCTACGGTCTGGGCCGCTCACCGGAGCAAGTGCTGATCAACGGCGCCCTGCACGTGGAGCCGAAGCAGGAGAACCCTTACGGCAACCCGCAGGATGACTCTCTGGAATCGAACTCGCTGACCAAGTTTTGGCGCTCGATGTCCAACCTGACCATCAACCCGATTCAACGCCCAGTCGGCGAAGATGCCCAACTACCCTACCCCGAAGGCATCGCCCCACCGCACACCCTGCGCTGGGCAGTATCCCAGGCCGCGCCCCTGCGCCGTATCAACATCCTCGGCAATTTGGAACTGACCGGGCGCTACGGTGCCTATGCGTTCGGCACCTACATCGCCAACAGTCAGGTGCAAGGCTCGGTTATCAGCGGCGATGGCACCCGACAAAAGGCCCAGGCGCATTGGTACACCCGCAACAGCACCATTGGCCAATGGGACGGCCGCGCCGTCAACTACCTGTTCTCCGGGGTCAATGGCGCACCCGCCAGCAACTTCAGCACCGATGGCATCACCAATCTGCCGACCACCCCGGTAAGCCGTGAAGCCCCCTTCCTCTACGTGGATCAGCAGAACCGCTTCAACGTGTTCGTTCCACACGCCCGAAGCCATGCATCCGGCCACGACTGGGAAGTCTCCCCGCAGGCCGGCAAGCAGCTGCCGATCCAGACCTTCTACATCGCCAAACCGTCCGACTCGGCCGCCACGATCAATGCCCAGCTGCGCCTTGGCAAAAACCTGATCGTGACGCCCGGTATCTACGTGCTCGGCGAGGCCATCAAGATCAGCCGGCCCGGCACCGTGGTAGTCGGGCTTGGCTATCCGTCCTTGGTGCCGGCTACCGGCAAGGCCGCCATCGAGGTGGGCAATATCACTGGAGTCATGCTGTCCGGCCTGATCATCGACGCGGGCCCGACCCAGTCCGACGTGCTGGTCAAGATCGGCCAGGCTGGTAGCTATGCCGGTGAGCCCCATGACCCGACCACCCTGAGCGATGTCTTCGCTCGCATCGGCGGCAGCATCCTCGGCAAGGCGAAAACCAGCGTCGAGGTCAACAACCATCATGTAATCCTCGACCACAACTGGCTGTGGCGTGCCGACCATGGCACCGGTGCCGGCTGGGGCGACAACCTGGCCGATCACGGCCTGGTGGTTAATGGCAACGACGTAAACGCGCTGGGTCTGTTCGTCGAGCATTACCAGAAGAACCAAGTGGTTTGGAACGGTGAGCGCGGCCGCACCCTGTTCTACCAGAGCGAAATGCCCTACGACCCACCCAGCCAGGCAGGCTGGATGAATGGCAGCAAGGAAGGCTTCGCTTCCTACGTGGTGTCGAGCAAGGTCAAATCCCACGAGGCTACCGGCCTGGCGATCTACACCCTGTTCGTCATGGGCCAGGACATCTTCGCCTCCAGCGCCATCGAGGCGCCGGCCGTGCCGGGAGTCAGCCTCAAATCGATGACCAGCTCGGTAATCGCCGGCTTCGGCGGCATTCGCCACGTGGTCAACGAGGTAGGCCCAAGCGTTTCTGCTTCACAGCCAAACGATGCGATCTACCGCATGACAGCGATGAGCCGACTCGACTCCTTTACCTCGGCGCAGGAGAAGAAAAAGAAGAAGAGGAAATGACCTGAGAACACCCTCAGTTCGACGCTGAAAACCCGCCTCTTCGGAGGTGGGTTTTGTCACGTCTGCAGAAAGCATGCGGGCAGTGGAAACGGCCGTTAATCGCCCTCAAAAAACAGCTCCGGTATTGAGTGCAAAGCCTCACACACCTATCGTGCCAACGGCCCACCACGATGGGCCTCGGCGGCCCTTCACAAGAGGGTCGCCGATCTTTTCCAACGCGTCTGTCAGGCACTTTTGGCTACCCGCTAAAACGCACCTGGCCCGGGCTCGAAACGGGCCCGGACGACGCTCACCGCATGAGCCCAAAATAACAAGGAAGACGCCATGCATCTGAAACAGGCATTGCTTGCCCTGCTGCTCTATCCGCTCCTGACCTGCGCCCAGGCTGCCGAAGGAAACCTCCTTTCCATTCGCTACCTCGCATTCAATTCAGCCAATTACCTGTTGCTGCACTACAACACCAGCAACGGCTCGGCAGACCCGCAATACGCCGAGAAATACCGCGCCGACTTGCAACGTCTGAACCACCATCTCACACAGGTTCCGTCGCCAGAGCTGCGAGCCGAAGGCCAGCGTTTCCAGTCATTGATCCATGACCTGGAGCAGCAGCGCGACCAGCCAGACCTTTACCCGATCTGGATCAACCCGATCCTCGAATCTCAGGCCAAGATCGAAACGCTGGCACAGCAGCTCGCACACAGCGGTGAAGACCCAGGCGCCATACCCCTGCAACTGGAGCGCCTGACACTCAACAGCCAGCGCCTGCTGCTGTTCTATCAGACCCGCGCCTTCGGCTCGCTGGCGGTGTATATCGACGCACTCAAACAGGGTGCTCCGCAAACCCTGGATCAAGCCATTCAGCAAGACTTCACGGCATTACGCAGCAGCCTGCCGCAACAGACCGAAGAGCTGAACAAGCTGGAGCGCAAATACAACTTCATCCGCCGCAAGGTGTTGCAGCAACAAGGCGAGTTCGTCCCTGACAGCGTGGCCTATTACCTGGAGCAGATTAGCGTGGAGAGCCAACAGATCGCGGAGAGCATCAAGCCCACATGATTGAACCTGTTTCAGAAAGCCGGCTACGGCGCATCCTCGTTGGCCTGATGCTGGCCCTGTTTCTCGCCGCGCTGGATCAAACCATCGTCGCGGTGGTGCTGCCAGACATGGCGCGTGAGCTGCCATTGCCCGACTACCTACCCTGGGTCGTGTCGGCCTACCTGCTGGCGATGACGGTAGCCACGCCCATCGCCGGTAAGCTCGGTGACCTGTTCGGCCGCACCCGCCTGCTCTACGCCAGCATCCTGTTGTTCGTGCTCGCGTCACTGCTGTGCGCCCTGGCGCGCGACACCGGAGAACTGGTTGCCGCGCGAGCTCTGCAGGGCATTGGCGCTGGAGCGATGATGAACTGCATCCAGAGCCTGATCGGCGAACTGATCGCCCCGGCAGAACGAGGGCGCTACCAGGCCTGGTTCAGCGGCATGTTCGCCATCGCCAGCCTGGCAGGGCCGCTGCTGGGTTCCTGGATTGGTCAGTGGTCGTGGCGGGGGATCTTTCTGGTCAACCTGCCGCTGGGCCTGTTGGCGCTGTATCTGGCCCGTCGCGGCCTGGTCGGACTGGCCAACAGCAAAACGGCGAGCAAGGTCGATTACCTGGGCTGCGTGCTGCTGATTATGGGCTTGGGCAGCGTGATGCTACTGATCACCCGTATCGGCCATGGTGAACCCTGGCAGAGCAGTGAGCATGCAGGGCTCGCCTTGCTGGGCCTCGGGGCTCTGGCGGCCTTTATCGTCTGGCAGCGCCGCGCCCACGACCCCTTGATTCCACCCGCGCTGCTGCGCATTCCGACCCTGCGTGCCAGCCTCAGCCTGATGCTGTTCAGCAGTTTTCTTTCGGTGGGGCTCGGGGTACTGATCCCGCTGCAGGCGCGCGGCGAAGCTGCCACGGCGTTACTCATTGCACTGGCCGCGGGCGTACCGATTGGCGCCTACACCGGTGGACGACTCAGCGCCCGACTGAAACGCTACAAGCCACTGATCCTCATCGGCTGCAGCGCCCTGCCCTTCACTCTCGCCGGTATCGCCTGGGCCGAATCTAGCCGCCTGCCGCTACTGGCGTTCCTGCTGCTGACCGGTATTGCGCTGGGCCTGCAATTTCCTACCGTGCTGGTCGCCGTACAGAACGCCGCACCGCGAGCCCTGCTGGGTACAGCCACCGCCTGCTGCGGGCTGGTCAGAGGCCTGGGCGGCGCGCTGGGAGCGGCCTTGCTGATGAGCCTGTTCATGGCACTGGGCATGCGCGAGCCCGAACAGGCCTTCAGCCACCTCATGCTGCTGTGCGCAGGCTTGGCCCTAGTGCCACTAATGATCGCCTGGCGCATGGAGGATTTGCGGCTGGCGGAGCGAGTTGCCCCCGTTGAATAGGCAATCAATTGGGGGTTGCACAGGCCTGCTTGCCCATTAGCACTCGGTCTGCCCGTCATTCTCCTCGGATCTGGCCGGTATGGCTGACAAGCACCCTGCAAATTCCGGCCGAAATAGGCCGCAATCGGCCAAAAGCAGACCATCAGAAGTGTCCACGCCTAGCAACGAGCAGCAGCCCAGCCTGGTGGAGGAATTCAACAACTCTACCCCCCATGCCCCTGATTCCCGATGGACAAAGCTGATGGCACTTTAGTAGCGTTCGCTTCAAGCCAACACGACTATTGGGTCGGCATGAAAGTCATTGTGAAAGGAATCGTTATGTCTTCCTGCAAAACGTCTATGGGCTCCCGTCCGGCTAGTCGTTTCCCCCGTAAATCTGTTTCTGCATTGTCTTTCACTCCATGGCATTGCTGTCTGTGCCCTGTTGCAGGGGGGGCGGTAACATGGCGATGAAGCGCTTTTGTGCGGTATTGCTATTGGCCCTTGCCACGCTATTTCTATTCGGTTTTTTATCCTCCTTTATACGCACTCTCTGGTTTGTTGCGAACGCCGAGGTAATCCCAGCGACTGTCAGCGGTTATCACAACGTTCAGCGAGATCCGCAGCGGCCGCCGCTGTACGTAGCGGAGTTGGCATACCTGCGTGACGGACAGGAAGTGGTCGCCAGCAACCATGATTCATCCCGGATAAAACCCTTCGCGTTAGGCGAGCAGGTGACTATCTACGTCGATTTAGATGCGCCCGAGCGTGCGGTTATTCGCGACTTGTCTAATTTGATCAGCACGCCCTTGCTCGCTCTGTTTTTAGCGTACCTGTTTGCTTGGGGCTCCGGCGTTATTTACCGCAGTCTGCCAAAGGGCCCTGAGTCACGGGCTGCTGGCAAGGTCGATGCCTTTTATGCGCGCTACGGCCACTACCTAAAGCCCACAACACTGGTTCTGATGCTAATTTTCTTGCCACTTGTGTGCTTTATCAGTGTTTTCACATTCCTGGCCCAGCGATT
Organism: Pseudomonas sp.; assembly: GCA_038147895.1. GTDB lineage: Bacteria > Pseudomonadota > Gammaproteobacteria > Pseudomonadales > Pseudomonadaceae > Aquipseudomonas. Next base: position 41,178 of record JAYQUJ010000019.1, on the reverse strand, counting down.
TATTCCCTCGCTCCGTCGCAACAAACGAGATGCAGAGGCGTTGGTGAAGGCGCTCGACGCACACGGCTTTTTCAGTCTTGAGCATCTGCCTCTGCCATTGCCGGATTTCAAAAAGCAGGTACGTGACGCACAAGTGCTGCACTTGGGTAACTATCGCGTGTGCGACAGCGGCTCCGGTAGTTTTGCTGCTCGAGTACAGAGCATGGCAGCCTGGTTTGACCGGCGTGGTGTTGACCTAAACGTACGCGTCGGACGCCAACCCGGTGAACTACACTATGGGAAGGACGGTGTGCTGCGACTGCAGGGCCTAGACGAAACCGATAATGTCGACAGTCGTCGAGTCGACTTGGCATTAGGCCGACTGTTCAATCGCTGGCTCAAGCAGCAGGGCCGAGATGAACGCCTCTACATCCCTTATCCATACGGTGATCTAGTGATGCTCAGCGATGCGCTCTATCGGGTGCTTCGAGAATCACCAGTCTACCCGCGGCAACGCCTACCGCTGGAGATGGGAACTGAGGGAGAAGGGGATATCACGCGCCTAGCCAAGGCTCAAGAGCATCCACTAGCGTGGCGATACCATCGGCTATTCAAACTGGATGCCGATGCCTTGGGTGGGCTTACCGCTGCGGATTTTTCCACACGACTGCAGCAGCGCCTGAAGTCTACCGGGCTGCGCATCAGTCGGCTGTTGGGCGAAAGCACTCAGAGCCAACTATTTACCGTCAACGATATTGCTGCCAATGACGATGCCCAGCCTCAGTTACTATTGTGCGTATTAAGCCCCGACGCTTATAAGCGCTGCAGCAACATACCGGATCTCTACCGTCAACACGGTAAGCTCTCTGACGCAGGGCCGCGTCTTCCCATGCCATGTCAGCTAAGCGCTGATAACCGCTTTATTTTTAGTGAAAACGGCACTGCCATTGATGCCCTTGACCTGAATAGCTTGGCCATCACGCGCATAGCCGAGGCCGATGAATGCCGCACTTACATGGATCTGGCGCTGGATGAAAGTGGGCGCTGGCTGCTGTTCTGGTTCGTCAATGAAGACCTCGATTTCCCTCAAATAACTCTATACGACTTACAGAAAAATCAGCACATTGAGTTGGACTATCAACCTCTGATTGATTACCGATTCGACTCGTTACGCTGGCAGCGGGCGCCGGAGCTATTCACTGTGCGCAACGAACTGACAGACCGGCTAGAGTGCTGGAGTATTGACCTGGAAGGTAAAAGTTTGCAGTTAGTAACAAACGCGGAAACAACTACATAGAAGAGTAATCGTGGGCATATCACGATATTGATTCTGTTGAGCGTCAGCTTCTGGCCGATCTCTGCCGGTCGCCACCATGACGTAAAGTGCTCAAGTCGACTGCAGGCGCGTGATCAGTTGGCCTGCAGTCGACGAGCCAGTAGTTGGGCAGATCAGCGGTCAAGCCGTCGCAATTTCAAATCAGTTTTTCTGGTAGTAACCGACCGCCACCAGATAGTCGCCGACCTTGCGCAGCAGGGCGTGCTTGTTCTCGACCTTGCTGGTCACCGGGTTCTTCCAGCGGTAGTCGAAGCCCGCCGTTTCGGTGTTCTTCATTAACTGCAGGATCGGCGCGCCAACAGGCTGCCCATCGGGGTCGCGGATGGTCGCAAAGTCCACACCCAACAAGCGTTTGTTGTAGCCGTGGGCAACATAGCGCTGGTTGCGCAGGTCTATGACGAAGACGTACAGATCGTCCTCGCGAAAATTCGCCGACAGGTTGTTGATCGCGTCGAAGCTCGCCGCAGGATCAGCCTCGATGGACTTCACCGCACGCGCCAGCAGCCCCTCGGCCTGCTCAGGAGTGGCCCGCGGCAGGTAATGACCCACGACGATGAAGCGCTCGCCCACCCGCTGGAAGTACACGCGTTTGCGCTCTTCACGGCCATCGCGACGGTTCATCCAACGATATTCTGCGGTCTGCACACCCGCATCCTCCGTCGCTTGCCGGGCCTGGTTAAACGCCTCACGCAGCTCGGGCTCCAGCACCGACGAAACATCGCGCCCGATCAATACCGCCGAAGGCCCGCCACTGGCCAACATGGTGCCGGCGGTATCGACCACGAACACGTAGCGATCTCCCTGGATGAACTCGCCCTGGCGACTGAAGGCGGCGAATGCCGCATCGCCCTGCACGCGGTAGTAGTCGACAGCCTGCTGCAACAGCGCCCGTGACAGCTGTTCCTCGTCAGCATGCACGGCCGTGCTCAGCAACAAGGCCAACAGGGAAGAAATCAGGCGCATGGTAAGCCTCCTCGGTAAAAACCAGTTCGGGAGCCAGAGGGCTCCCGAGTTGAACGACATCAGGGGTTCTTGGTAGCCGGCGGAGCAACCACGCCGACCTGCTGTGCGTATGCCTGCCAAGCGGCCTTCAGCCGCTCGACGGTCTGCGGTTGGCTGGCGGAGAGATCATGCTGTTCGCCCCGATCCTTGCTCAGGTCGAACAGTTGCCAGCGCAGTGGCGGTGGCGGGGTTCCCGGCTTGCTCCAGGGCACCAATCCAAGCAGCTTGAGATCACCTTCACGGTAGTAGCGACTACCGAATAGCTCGCCAGCCAGTACCGGTGCCTGAGCGCCCTGCCCCTTTAGCATCGGCAGCATCGAGTGGCCGGTAATGGGGTTCTTCGCCTGGCCTTTGTAACTGTCGCCCGGCAGCGGCAGGCCGGCCAGTTCGAGGAAGGTCGGAGCCAGGTCATCGACCCGCGCTACGCCGGTCTCGATGCCCTGGCGCTGCAGGCTCTTCGGTAGGTGGACGATGGCCGGCACGCTGATGCCGCCCTCGGCAGTGCTGCCCTTGAACAGGCGCAGCGGCGCCGCACTGACCTCGGCCCAACGCAGGCCGTAATCGATCTGCGAACCACGCTTGCCGAGGTTGGCCAGGCTGTTGTCGGTGTCCGGGCCGGCCGGATAGAACTGCTCGTGGCGCTCGCCGGCTGCACCGTTGTCGGACATGAACAACACCAGCGTGTTATCCAGCTGGCCGCTCTGGCGCAGGTAGTCCAGCACGCGGCCAATGTTGTGGTCGAGGTTGTCGACCATGGCCGCGTAGATCTCCATCTTGCGCGCCTCAACGCGCTGACGCTCGGCTGGCAACTTGTCCCAGCCGGGCAGCTGTGGGTTCGCTGGCAACGGCGCTGCGGCCTGGAAGTCCTTTGGCAGCAGGCCCTTGTCCTTCATGCGCTCGATACGCGCCAGGCGCACGGCGTCGTAACCAGCGTCATAGCGGCCCTGGTATTTGTCGAGATAGGCCGCCGGCGCCTGCAACGGCCAGTGCGGCGAGGTATAGGCGGCGTAGGCGAAGAATGGTTTGCCGCTGTCTTCGCCGGCCTTGAGGTAGTCGATCAGCTTGTCGGTGTAGAAATCGGTGGAATAGAAGTCCTCCGGCAACTCGACCGGCTGGCCATTCTCGCGGTAGGTGATCTGCTCGATCTTGGCCGTGCTGCCCGCCTTGGGCTTGAAGTGCACCCCACCACCTTCGAGCAGGGTGAACGATTGTTCGAAACCGCGCCGATCAGGCCCCTGCTCCGGCGCCAGGCCCAGGTGCCACTTGCCGACCATGCTAGTGCGATAGCCGCCATCACGCAGCAACTCGGCAATCGAATAGGAGCGCTGGTTGAGGTAGCCCTCATAACCCGGCTTGCCCTGCAGGAAAGGCATACTTGGTAGCGCTTCAGCCATCGTGCCGAGGCCGGCCTTATGGTTGTCGGTGCCGGACATCAACATCGAACGAGTCGGCGAGCAGGTCGGCGCCGCGTACATACTGGTCAGCTGCAGCCCCTGAGACGCCAGCGTGTCCAGGTTGGGCGTGGCGATCTCGCCACCGAAGGCGCCGAGATCGGAGTAGCCCAGGTCGTCGGCGACGATCAACAGGATGTTGGGGCGGTCAGCCGCCATGACGCTGGCAGAAGCCAGACAGATCGAGGCGGCAAGCAAGGCAGGAAAGCGCACGGCTACGACTCCAGTTCTTATTCTTCGAAGATGGCTACGGCGCGGACAAAGCCGGCCGAGGCGTGCTTGATCTTGTAGGGGAAGCAGGACACCTGAAAGCCATTGGCCGGCAGGCTTTCCAGATTGGAGAGTTTCTCCATCTGGCCATAGCCGATGTCGCGACCGGCCTTGTGGCCTTCCCAGATCAACGCGGCGTCGCCGGTTTCGGCGAAGCGCTCGCGAGTGTATTTGAACGGCGCGTCCCAGCTCCAGGCATCGGTACCGACCACGCGCACGCCACGCTCCAGCAGATACAGGGTGGCCTCGCGGCCCATGCCGATACCAGCTTCCAGGTAGCCTGGCTGGCCGAACAGGCTGCCGGCGCGGGTGTTGATCAACACGATGTCCAGCGGCTGCAGCTCATGGCCGATGCGCGCCAGCTCCGCCTCCACCTCGGCGGCGGTAACCACATGGCCATCCGGCAGGTGGCGAAAGTCCAGCTTCACCCCTGGCTGCAGGCACCATTCCAGCGGCAGTTCGTCGATACCGAAAGCCGGCTTGCCGCCGTCGGTGGTCGAGGCGTAGTGCCAGGGCGCATCCATGTGCGTACCGCTGTGGGTGGTGATATCCAGGCGCTCGGCCGCCCAGGACTCGTCGCCCGGCAGCTGATCCTTGCGCAGGCCGGGGAACATCGCCGCCATTTCCGGCCAGCCTTGCTGGTGATCCATGTAGTCGATCTTCGGCAACAGGGGGGGCGGATCGGTGTAAGGGTTGTTGTCGAGGGTCACGGAGAGGTCGACCAGGCGACGCTTCTTCTGGCTCATGTTGGACTTCCTGCAAGAGTAGGCACGGCGCGACGGGCGCGGCGCGACGAGGACAGATTGAGGGCGTTGCGGATCAAAGCGCTGGCCGAACCATCGTTCTTGAAGCCCAGCGCTCGGGCCTGCGGCGTTCGCAGTGGCGGATAGCTGCCGAACAACGCCTCCAGCTCGGGCTCAGGGGCATAACTGATCAATGCGCGATGCTGCTCGCCAAAGCAGCTCACCAGTGCATCCAGTACCTGTTCGATGGACAGGTGCAGTACCGGCAACTGCTGGATCGGACTGGCGCTAGCACCTCGCAGCTCCGCCGCGTGGATCAGGTTGTCCACGCAGCAACGGGCCGACATCCACCAGGCCGTGGCCTGCGGCGACACCGGGCAGGTATAGGGCTCCCCCGCAGCAACCGCATGCAGCAGGTCGCTCATGAACGCCGACTTGAGACCATTGGGCTGGCGCGGGCGGGCGACAACACCGGGCAGGCGCAGGGCGATGCCGTCAACTTCGCCACGCCGTGCCAGATCCGCCAGCTGGGTTTCCACCATCAGCTTGTGGCTGGCATACGACAGTTTCGGCAGGCTAAGCGAAGCCTCGTCCATGCGCGAAGGCAGATCGGCGCCATAGACCGCCACACTGCTGGCGTAAACCAGACGCGGCGGCCTGGCTGCGTTGCGCAGCTGATGTAGCAGCTCCAGGCTGGCCTGCAGGTTGACCTCGTAACCCAGCTCGTAGTCGGCCTCTGCGGCGCCACCCGGCACGCTGACCAGGTGAAACACCACATCGATGCCGTCGGCCAGGGTTCGCCGGATCAACGCGGCATCGGTCACGCTGCCGAAGTGCCGGCGGATGCGCTTGTCCTCGGGGAATCCGGACAGGTCCTGATCCAGCAGCAGCAGGGCCTCGATAGGCTGACCGCACAGCACTCCGTCAGCCAGCAATCGCAGAGCCAAGCCACGACCAATAAAGCCATTGGCGCCGGTGATCATCACGCGCATGGCGTGCCCTCTTGCACCACACGCTGGTCGATGGCGCCGAACAGCGGGCTGCCATCGGCGCAGCGCGCCTCCATGCGAATGCGGTCGCCGAAACGCATGAAACCGGTTTGCGGCGCGCCCTGGGCGATCATCTCGATGGCGCGGCGCTCGGAAATGCAGGCCGAACCGACGCTGCGGTCGTGGTTGGAGACTGTGCCCGAGCCGATCAGGGTGCCGGCACTCAGGCGCCGGGTCAGCGCGGCATGGGCGATCAACTGATCGAAGCCGAAGTGCATGGCGCCGCCGTGCGGATGGCCGAACCACTCGCCGTTCCACTCGATGTGCAGCGGCAGCTGCACACGGAAATCGCGCCAGGCATCGCCCAGCTCGTCCGGAGTGACCGCCACCGGGGCGAAGCTCGACGACGACTTGGCCTGGACGAAGCCGAAGCCGGTGCGCATTTCGCGCGGGGCCAGGGCTCGCAGGCTGACATCGTTGACCTGCAGCAGCAGGCGAATGTGCTGGCGCGCCTGTTCGGCCGTGCAGCCCATCGGCACCTCGTCGACCAGTACGGCGAACTCGCCTTCGAAGTCGATGCCATGCGCCTCACTGGGCAGCGGAATATCCTGCCGCGCGCCGATGAAGTCATCGCCGGCGCCCTGGTACATCAGCGGGGTCTGCTCGACGCCCTCGATGGGGTCCAGGTCGAAGGCGCGCTGCATCAGTTCGCCATGGCTGAGAAAACACGAGCCGTCCAGCCATTGCCAGGCACGCGGCAGCGGTGCCATCACCTGAGCGGGGTCGAAGTCGAAAGCGCCCGCCACTTCGCCGCGATTGAGCGCCTCATAGCGGCTCTGCAGATCGGCCTCGACGCTCCACCAGTTGTCGATGGCGGCCTGCAGGGTCGGCGCCAGATCCGCGGCATCAACCGCCTTGGTCAGATCACGGGAGACCAGCAGCAGACGGCCATCACGGCTGCCATCGTTCAGAGTTGCAAGCTTCATGGCAGTACCTCCAGGAGTTCAGATGCGTAACGGCCGTCGAGCAGGATGAACACCATGCGCGCCATGGCTTCGGTGCGGTTGCTCCAGGCATGGTTGGTGCCGCGCTGCACGACGATGTCGCCGCGCTTGAGGTGCACCTCTTCTTCATCCAGCACCAGCCAGACCTCACCCTCGGTGACGATGCCGTAATCGAGGGTCTCGGTGCGGTGCATCAGCTTGTGCTTGGAATCGCTCTTGCCGGTGCCGGCGTGCGACTCGCCGATCTCGGCGAAGGCTGCCGCGGCCTCTTCGGCGCTGACCTGGTTCTGCACGCTGTCCGGCGGGATATCGACCACGCGGATCACGCTGCCCAGCGCCCCAGGGCTGAGCTGCAGCGGCTTGTCGGTGGGGTCGCCACCGTTGTCCAGCGGCGCCGGGCAGGTGTTGCTGCTCCACACTTCGTAGAACACCGTGCCGGGTACGGCCTTTAGCGGGAAGTTGTTAGGCGTGGCGCCAGCCATGGCTACCAGGGCGCGGCCGGTGCCGCCGTGGCCGGTGACGATGCGACGGAAACTAGGCAGTGACTGCATGCTCATACCACCTGACAGGCTTGATCGAAGGCCAGGCGCGGGCCGGCCGGGCGCAGCCCCGCCTGATCGCCGTAGCCCAGGCAGCAAAGGAAGTTGCTGCGCCAGCGGCCATCGGGGAAGAACGCAGCATCCACCTGGGCGGCGTCGAAGCCGGACATCGGCCCGCAGTCCAGACCCAGCGCACGGGCGGCGAGGATCAGATAGGCGCCCTGCAGGCTGCTGTTGCGCAGCCCGGCAACGAAAGCCGCCTCGGGGTTGTCGCGAAACGCCGCACCGGCGTCGTAGATCGGGAAAAGCTGCGGAAGATGCTCGAAGAAACGGCTGTCCCAGGCGACGATGGCCGTCACCGGGGCCTGCAGCATCTTCTCGCCGTTATGGCCCTTGAGGGCCGGCAGCAGCTTCTGCTTGGCCTCGGCGCTGCGCACGAAGACAAAACGTGCCGGGCAGCAGTTGTTGCTGGTCGGGCCCTGGCGCAGAGTCTGATAGAGCTGCTGCAACAGCTCATCTGGCACATCGCGGTCCTGCCACTGGTTGTGCGAACGGGCCTGCAGGAACAGTTGATCGAGCACGGCAGCATTCAGTGCATTGGCCATGAGAAACCTCTTTGTAATTCAGGCAAGCGCGGGGGCCGGTTCGGCCAGCGCGCGGAACAGTCGATGCAGAGCCAGGCACAGCGCGGCCAGAATCAACTGGGCGATAGCGACATAGGTCAGTGCGGTCGGCAGTGAGGCGAGCTGGCCACCGGTGAAGGCAATCACCACCAGCGGGCTGATGAACTCACCCGCGAATAGCGCGGCAGTGAAGCCACCGCTGGCGCGACCACGCTGGGCGAAGCTGATCCGGCTCATGACCCAGGTGATCAGGGTCGGCAGCATCAGCCCCACGCCCAGGCCGTTGATCAGCACGGCGATAATCACCAGAGCGTGGTTGCCGGCCTGCGCCATCAACACCCCGCCGAGGCCGGCAGTGGCGAATGCGAGCAACAACAGGTTCTGCCGGCGCAGTCCGGCCAGCAGGCGGAACAGCAGCGCACCGGCCAGTACACCGAGCTGGTTGGCGCCCATGGTCATGCCAATCTGCTGGGGTGAGTCCACATGCAGCAGGTTGAGCAGATAGCCCGCCTGCACCGGCACGATGAACAGGCTGATACCGGCCAGGATGGTCAGGCCGTACAGCGGCAGCAGTGCGCTCCAGGGAAAGCGCTCGGACACCTCGACCTGCGGCCCGGCTTCGGTGGCACGAGGCTCCCACAGGTACCAGGCCATGATCGGCAACAGCAGCAGCCCCGAGGCGTACAGCACGAACGGCACACGCCAGTCGTCCTGCCCCAGCGCACCGCCGGCAGCGATGAACACCGCCGCCGACAGCGAGGTGGCAACCATCTGCAGGGCGAACAGACGCTCGCGGCGCGCGCCCTGGTAATAGTCGCCCATCAGCGTGGTGCAGCAGGTCATGATGCCGGCCTCAGCCAGGCCCAGCCCGGCCCGACTGGCGACAATGCCCGGCAACGACTCCAGCCACAGCGGCAGCAGGCCACACAGGGTGTACAGCACCAGCGAGCCAAGTAGCAGGGGCTTACGCCCTACCCGGTCGGCGATCATCCCGGCGAATGGCGCCAGCAAGGCAATCACCAGCGCAGGAATGGTCAGGGCGATCGGCGTCAGCACCTCGACGCCCGGGGTGTCGGCAAAGTGCTGCTGCATGCGCGGCAGAATCGGCGCGATCAACACGGCACCGAGCACCGGCAGGCAGCTGCCGAACAGTAGCAACAAGGATTGCGGAAGGCCCGCCTGGCGATCAGCGCTCATCACGCACCTCCTCCGGTGGAATGCACCAGAAGTCCGCGCCAAAGGCGAGCAGCCCGTCATAGAGGCCGTGGAGCAGCAAGGTCAGTACTTTCATGGGGCGTACCTGTTGTTGTTTTTGTAGGGTGATAAAACGTCAACCGTGGGCCACACGCGGCGCCGGCTTGGCGGGTGGGTTCTGGGACTGATGCTCCGCAGGAAGCTCTGCTACCAGGGCTTTCCTGCGGCTGGACGGCAGCAGGAAGTACGCCAGCGCCGGCAACAGCAGCAGCGCGCCGACCATGTTCCAGACGAACATGAAGGCCAGCAGGATGCCCATGTCGGCCTGAAACTTGATGGGCGAGAAGGCCCAGGTGCCGACGCCGATAGCCAGGGTCACGCCAGTGAGCATCACCACCTTGCCGGTGGACACCAAGGCGCGGTAGTAGGCCTGCGACAGGCTGGAGCCTTCGCGCAAATGGCCGAGCATGATGCTCATGACGTACAACGCGTAATCCACGCCGATGCCCACACCGAGGGCGATCACCGGCAGCGTCGCCACCTTCACGCCGATACCCAGCCAGACCATCAGCGCCTCGCAGAGGATGGAGGTGAGCATCAGCGGGATCACCGCGCACAGGGTCGCGCGCCAGGAGCGGAAGGTGATCAGGCACAGCAGGATCACCGCGCCATAGACCCAGAACAGCATCTCGCGGTTGGCCTTCTTCACCACGATATTGGTGGCGGCCTCGATACCGGCGTTGCCGGCGGCGAGCTGGAACTGCACCTCTTCGGTGTTGTTGGCGGCGGCAAATGCTTCGACGTGATCGACCAGGCGGGTCAGGGTCTCGGCCTTGTGGTCGGTGAGGTAGACGTACAGGGTCAGCAGATTGCACGACTCGTTGTACAGCCCCCGCGGCGCACTGGCGGTGATCATGTTCAGGGTCGCCTGATTGTTCTGCAGCTCGTACCACTTCGGGCTGCCTTCGGACAGGCCAACCAGCATGCGCCGGTTGAGCAGCGCCAGCGAGTTGGTCGAATCCACGCCCTGCAGGCTGCGCAGCTGCCAGTCCAGTTCGTCGACCTTGCGCAGGATGTCGTAGCGCGCACAGGCGCCCGCCGGGGTGCGCACCATGACCGCGAACAGGTCGCTGCTGGCGCCGTAATGGCGGGTCATGAAGGCGTCGTCCTGGTTGTAGCGCGAGTCCGCACGCAGCTCCGGCGCACCCGGATCGAGGTCGCCGATGCTCAGATGCAGGCTGACCATGAAGCCGAACACCGCCAGGCCCAGGCTCACCGCCACGCAGATCGCCGCCCAGGGACGGCGGGTGAACAGGTCGAGGAAGCGCCAGAAAGGATGGCGCGCCTGGCCGCCCTGCTCCGCACGCTCGCTCTTCAGGCTCAGCTCAGCAGCACGCGGGCTGACGCCGACATAGGACAGCAGCACCGGCAACAGGATCAGGTTGGTGAGGATCAGCACCGCCACGCCCAGGCTGGCGATGATGGCCAGATCCTGGATCACCTGGATCTTGATGATCATCAGCACGGCGAAGCCGACAGCATCGCAGAGCAGCGCGGTGAGGCCGGCGAGGAACAGGCGGCGGAAGGTGAAGCGCGCGGCCACCAGGCGATGCATGCCGCGACCGATGTCCTGCATGATGCCGTTCATCTTCTGCGCGCCGTGGCTCATGCCGATGGCGAACACCAGGAACGGCACCAGGATCGAGTACGGGTCCAGTTCGTAGCCCAGCAGCGGCAACAAGCCCAGCTGCCAGATCACCGCCACCAGCGAGCAGATCACCACCAGCAGGGTGCTGCGCACGCAACGGGTGTAGCCGTACAGCACCAGGGTGGTGATGAGGATGGCGGCGGCGAAGAACAGCAGGATCTGCTCCAAGCCGGCGATCAGGTCACCCACCTTCTTGGCGAAGCCAGTGACGTGAATGGAAATGCTGTCGTTCTGGTACTGGCTGCGCAGCTGCTCGATCTGCTCGGAGAGCTTGGCGTAGTTCAGCGGCTGGCCATCGGCGGTACGCGCCAGCAGTGGCACATAAATGATGCTGGAGCGCTGGTCGAAGGCGACCAGCTGGCCGATCTCGTTGGACAGCTGCACGTTACGGCGCAGTTCACCCAGCGACGCCGGGCTACCGTCGTACTCGTCAGGGATCACCGGGCCGCCATCGAGGCCCTCCTCCGTCACCGAGACCCAGCGCGTGGCCGGCGTCCACAGCGACTTCATGAAGGCGCGGTCGACACCCGGCAGCAGGTAGATCTGGTCGCTCAGCGCCTGCAGGCTCTTGAGGTAGTCGGCGTCATAGATATCGCCGTGCTTGTTGGCCACGGCGATGCGCAGGGCGTTGCCGAGGCCGGACAGTTCCTTCTGGTTATCCAGGTAGTTGACGATGTACGGATGGCCCGTCGGGATCATCTTCTCGAAGCTGGCATTGAGTTCGAGCCGGGTCGATTGCCAGCCGAGGAACAGCGTGGTCAGCAGGCACAGCAACAGCACCCAGTGACGATGGTTGAACAGCGCTCGCTCGATCAGCGAGCCGGAACGCGGATCGAAGGTTTCCTGGCTGGCAGGCGTATTGAATGTCATGAAATCACTCCGAAACCTTCGCGGCAGACAGAGACAGCTGAGACAGACCGGTGAAGCCAGCAGCGACCAGGCTGCCGTCGGCGGCCTGGGTCAAGCCAGCCAGGGGCTTGCCTTGTGGCGGCACCAGCACTTGCAAGCGATTGCCGGCGGCATCCAGGGCAAATACGGCACCGGCCTGGTTGGCCAGCAGTACGCGGCCATCGGCCAGGCGCGTACCGTCGCTGAAGGACACCGGCATCGGTACTGCCAGCGGCTCGATCGAGTTGCCGGCATCACGGATCAGAAACGCATTGCCCTTCAAACCGCCCAGCAGCAAGGAGCCATCCTTGCGCGGCACCAAGGCAAAGAAGGTGCCCTCGTAGGGGCTCTGCAACTGCTCGAAGTGCTGCCCGGCATCCGTTGAGCGGGCCAGGAAACCCTGCTCACCGGCTAGGTACCAGTCACTGCCCTGCTGCGCCACGGCATACAGGTGCAGGCCCATGGGGTTGTCGATCTGGCCGACAACCGACTGCCAGCTTTGCCCGCCATCGCGGGTTTTCAGTGCCATGCCGTAAGCACCGATGACCAGGCCATGCTGGGCATCGGTGAAATGCAGATTGAGGAAGGGCTTGTCCGCACCGTCCTCGACCAGACGCTGAGCCGCATCGACCCGCGCCTGCGCCATATCGACATCAGTGGCTGCGTTCAACACATCCTGAGCCGAAATCAGTTCCAGCTGGGCGGCACGCGCGCCATCCAGCTGCAACTGCCAAGTCTCGCCACCATCACGGCTGGCCAATACCACGCCGGAGTGGCCCACTGCCCAGCCATGCTGAGCATCAACGAAATCCACGGCGGTCAGACCGACCGACACCGGCACGCTGGCCTGGCGCCACTGCTGGCCGTTGTCGTCGGATAGCAGGACCAGCCCCCGCTCGCCTACGGCGACCAGGCGCTCACCTGCCCGTACGACACTGCTGAACACGGCCCGCGCAGCATTGGGAACCTGCATTGCCGGGCTTTCCAGCACTCCGCTCACCGTCAGGGACTGAGCCTGGGCGGTAAGCGAAAAGGGCAAGGCAAGTGCCAGAAAAAGGCCACTTGCCCAAGTCGATCTGCTCATCATTCACCTCGAACTGCATCAAACAGGGAGGGCACAGGGCCCTCCCGATCAGGCTTTAGCGCACACCGCGCCCGGCCATCGCCGCTGGCGAGAACTCGGAGGACTTGTAGCGATCGACGATCGCGTACTGCTGCGCCTTGCCGGCATACAGGTTCTGGATGAACCAGGTGTTGGAGGTCAGGTCGTAAAAGCCGGAGGACAGCTGGGCCACGGCCGGGATGTCCGGCATGACAGCCGGCAGCGACCAGAGGCTCTTGGACAGCTGGCCCTTGGCGTCCCAACGATCGCCCAGCATGGCCTGCCAGGTGTCCTCGTCGAGGTAGTAACGGCCCTTCGGCAGCTGGTGACGCTTGCCCGGTGCCAGATCCGCTTCTATCACCCAGACGCGGTGCAGTTCCCAGCGCACGTAGTCCGGATTCATATGGTGCTTGCCCAGCACGTCTTCGGCGTTGGCCGCGGTCTGTACCTTGTTGGTGTTGTAGGGGATGTACATCTCCTGCTTGCCGATCAGCTTCCAGTTGAAGCGGTCCATGCGCCCCTGGAACACACTCAGCTCGTCGAAGGACATCACGCCGGCGGTGGCCGGGGTCGGCGTGTCGCAGCAGGCGTTGGGCAGCTTGCGCACACGGCGCTGGCCACTCAGGTAGACATGCGCTTGGCTCTTGTCACCGTTGACGTTGGTGCGGCCCATGATCTGCTCGCCGGCACGCAGGGGCGGCCCGACGTTGAGCAGGCGGAACAGCCAGTAGTCGCCCTCGAAGGTGGCAGCCGAGCCGTCCTGGTAGTAGTACGGCATCTCCTGAATCGCCTTGCCGTCGGTGGTCATCACCGAAGTGCCATCGGCCGTCACCAGGTAATGACGGAAGTCCATGGCCAGGGAAGTACCGCGCCAGTTAAGGACGTGGTTCCACATGGCCTCGTAGCCGTTCTTCGGCACCGGGAACGGAATGCCGCCGTAGGCGCCCTGGGGAATCATGCCGGCGCTGCTTTCCACCAGGGTGGCGTTCTGCGCGTTCTTGGCGGTGTTGTCATAGACCCACTGCGGCGCCGCGGCGGTACGGTGAGTCGGATAGACGTCCAGGCGATAGGTGTCCGGATAACGCTTGAGCATTTCCTTGACGCCATCGGTGAGCTTGCTTTCGTACTGCGACATGTTCTGCGCGGTGATGCTGAACAACGGCTTCTCGGCGGCGAAAGGATCGCTGCGCTTGCCACCTTGCTTGAAGGACGGATCGACCGTGGTCATGCCGCCGGTCCAGGCCGGGATGCTGCCATCGGCATTGCCGGCCTTTTCGGCGCCGAAGGGAGTCAGGCTCTTGCCCAGGTCATCGGCAGTGGCAGCCAGCACCGGTTGCAGGCTCAGGGCGGCGGCGCCCGCCAGCGCCAGGCAGAAGGTTTTGAGCGTGAACGGAATAGTCATGTGCACGTTCCTCAGAAGGTAGTTTTCACGGAGAAGGCCACGTAGTCGCGGTCCTTCAGCGATTGCTTGAAGTTGAACTGGCTCGCCGAGTTGAGGTTGGTGTCCTCAGGCCCGTAGTAGTGGGTGTAGGTCAGGCCGAAGGTGACGCGATCCAGGTAGGTGGCACTGAGGCCGACGTTGAAATCGCCGCCCTTGTTCGGGCCAAAGGAGTTGAGCACCGCAGACTTGCCCATGGGGAAGTAGCTGATGCCTACCGGCACACTGAGATCCAGGCCGGGGAAAACCTGCCGGTAAGTCGGGGTGTAAACCAACTTGAGGCCGACCGCGTCGTCAGTGGCGCCCGGATCCAGCGCCTGGCGGTTGTCGGTGACTTTGAGCAGACGGTTCCAGGCTATCTCGCCGACCAGCCCGGACTCCTGAGCGATGAAGTTCGGCCCGAAGGAAGCCAGCATGTTCAGGTTGACGTGCGCAGTGCGGCCGATGGCGTACTGGGCGTCACTATCGTTATCGGCCTCCATGCCGGGGGTGATGGTCACGCCATTGGAAACCAGCGGCATGTTCCAGCGCATGGAAGCCTCACCGGCGAAGCTGTACTCACCCACCGAGGTGATGAAGCTGGCACCGAGAGCCTGGATGTCCTCCGGATAGACCCAGTAAAACTCGCCGATCTTGCCGGTGCTGAAGTCGGGTGCACCGGTGCCGGGCTTGAGGTACAGCTTGGGCGTTTTGTCGTGGTACTGGATGGCGTACAGGCCGTACTCCACCGTGTCGTCGGTGATGCGCAACTGCAGGCCGCCCTGACCGGAGCTCTTGGCTTCCTTGTCGTTGCCATGGAAGAAAGCCGCAGGGCTGTCCGGATTACCACCGAGGAACGCAGGGAATGGCGCACCGACGATCAGACGCTCGTTACCCTCGCCCATGATGTCGCTGACCGAGTAGTAGCTGCCGGCAGCCGGGAGACGGGTTTCTTCCCACTCGAACTGGTAGAAGGCGCCCAGGGACACATCGTCGGTCAGCTGGTAAGTGGTGGACAGCTGGCTGACCGGACGGGTGATTTCCTTGAACTGGGTGTTGGGAACGGAAACGGCCTTGACCACATCCACCGGGGCCATGCCGCCAGCGATGCCGTTGGCGCCGAAGAACAGGCTCTCGCCCCAGATCAGGCCGTGGCGGCCCAGGCGTACCGACAGCGCACGCTCGGCCAGTTCGCCGTTCCAGTAGACGAAGGCGTCGAGCAGTTCGGCATCGCCACCATGCAAATGGCGGGTGTCATCGGTGAACTCGTCGTAGGCGACGGAACGTTGGTTGGCTCGGGCTGGATCGTTGTCGTTGTCGTCCTGGTAGACGGTGTCATACCAGCCGGCACCGCTGACCCGAGCACCAAAGTCGCCAAAACCCATATCCAGTTCGGAAAGGATGTCCATGCGATTGGAGATCAACCCCTTCTCGAAGGAACGATCACCGTCATCCTGGTTGCGCGCGGTCTGGCCCTCGGTGAGCTTGCTGCTCGGATCCTTGACGCGCCAGGCGGCGCTGTACTTCACGGTGTTGTCCCAGCGCAGGGAGAAATCAGAACTGCCGGTATCGATCTGGAAGGCCAGGGCCTGGTTGGCACAGGCGACCAGTGCTGCGGCAAGGGTCAGGCGGGCGGCACGCGGACCGATACCTGGCTTTTGCCGAGATGCAACGAGCTCTCGATTTGCCATCGATATGAACCTCTTTGTTGTTCTTGTAGGGTTATGTGCTTTCTTCGCACGCCACCGGCAAGGCAAGGCGGACGGTGCGAAGCGCCGTTTCACATCAAGCAGGTGACCGGCTGGCGATACCGGTCACCGCCGAGATCAGATGGGTCGCGCGGTGACCTCCAGCATCTCCTTCACCAGGCCGATGCGGTCGAAATCGCGGTCACGTGCCATCTCCTTCTCCCCAGCCAGCAGGGATTTCTCACCGATGTACTTGCAACGCTCGAAACGGCGCGCCA
Organism: Pseudomonas sp.; assembly: GCA_038147895.1. Lineage (GTDB taxonomy): Bacteria > Pseudomonadota > Gammaproteobacteria > Pseudomonadales > Pseudomonadaceae > Aquipseudomonas. The sequence continues at coordinate 24,967 of JAYQUJ010000019.1, read as the reverse complement.
TGAAGCGCTCCAGCTGCTGCTCGACGCTTCCGCCCGCAGTCAGCTCCTCGCTGAGCACCAGGGCATCTTCGATGGCCATGCCGGCGCCCTGCCCCAGGTGCGGAGTTGTGGCATGGGCGGCGTCGCCGATGATCAGCACGCGACCGCGATACCAGGGCTCGTTGACGAACACGGCCTCCAGCGGCTTGTAGACCACTTCCTCGTTGTCGACGATTTGCTCGCGAAGCTCGGCGATCAGCCCCCCCATACCCTGCAGACGCTGACGCATCTCGGCAGCCAGGGTGTCCTTGGGCATCCATGGGTTACCCGGCTCGTGGGAGGTGGTGAACATGTACATGAGGTCTTCGGAGAGCGGCACCAGGCCGGCGTTGCCCGCCGGGCCCTGGTAGTTGGCCAGGTGGTCGATCTGCGGCAGGCGCGGGAAGTTGTAGCGCCATACCGACTGACCAGTGAAACGTGGCTCGTACTTGTTGCCGAATAGCATGTCGCGCACTTTCGAGTAGAGGCCATCGGCCCCCACCACCAGGTCGTAGCGAGCACGGGTGCCGTCGGTGAGCAGAACATCGACGCCTTCGGCGTCCTGCTCCAGAGACTCCACACTGGTGCCCAGGCGCACCGTGGCGCCCAGCTCGATGGTGGTTTCGCTCAGCACCTTGTGCAGGCCGCGACGGGAGATGCCGACGTTGGCGGGATACTGCGGGCCGGCCAGACGCTGACCGGGAATGCGCACCAGTTGTTGCCCTTCGGTGGTGTAGATGGCCACGTCTTCAAATGCGTAGGCCGCGTCGAGATAGGCATCGAGCAGGCCCAGGCGCGACATCTCACGCACCACGTTGCTCTGCTGGATGATGCCGACGCCGTAGACAGTCCATTCGGACTTCAGCTCGACCAGGTCAACGGTGATGCCTTTGCGGCGCAGGGCAATGGCGGCGCACAGACCACCGATCCCACCACCGACGACCAGAACCTTGTTCACTGCATTCATGGCACTTCTCGCTTATTGTTCTTGTGATTCGAATCGGCCGCTGGCCCGGGTGCTTGGCACCCTCTGAAACCAGCTTCCGGTCTATCCATGGATTTGACTAATCGCATGTTCGGATTCGATGTATCGCCAATCGCGATACCTGAAATCAGGGCAAATCCACCTCATCAACCATCAGCCAGCCCTCCCGCTCGACCCAGGGCAGCGCCGTCAAACGCTCGCCCAGACAGGGCCCGTGCACGCACAGACCGGTGTCAGGAAGAAACTGCGCCCCGTGCGCATAGCAAATGACCCGAGAGCCATCGGCCGACAGAAAGCGGTCCTTGCGATACTCCAGTGGCACGTCCAGATGCGGGCAGCTGTTGCGGTACAGGCGAACCTCTCCAGCGCTGCGCAGAACGAACAGACTGTCCTTCCCGCGCCGCTGCGGATCGAGCCCACGCGCACAGCCCTCAGCCAGCTCATCCAGACGGCAGAGCGCAATCAGCACGCTCAGCCCTGCTTCGGCGGCGGGCCACCCGGCGCCCATTTCTCCCGGGAAGAGAACAGGAACAGCTGCGAGTTGTCGGCGGACATCGGCGCCTGGCGGGCCACCCACTCATCGTTATGGGTGTCCATGTCGGCGTCGTACTCGATGTGGCAACCCAGCGGGCTGTTGAAGTACCAGAACCAGTTGGAGCCGAAGAGGTGACGGCCCGGGCCCCAGAAGCTGGTCCAGCCCTTCTGCTCGAAGCGGCGACCGGCCAACAGCACTTCGGTACCGCTGCCCATATGGAAGGTGAAGTGCTCGCAGCCCTTCATGTGCGGCGGGGTCTGAATCATGAACAGGCAATGGTGGTCATCCATTGCTCCAGTGCGCATGAACGGGCCGACACCGACGAAGGTATCGGTGGTGACGAAGCCCAAGCGGTCACGGTAGAAGGCCTCACCCTTGGCTGCATCCGGCACGAAGTACACGACGTGCGACAGAGTGCGCGGCAGTGCCGGCATATCCAAGGTGATGCCCGGCTTGTTGGCCGGGCGCTGCGGGGCTGAGCCCGGTGCGTTGGTCAGGTCGGCCTCGGCCTCGAACGGACGACGGCAGGTGACCTGAAAAGCCAGGGCGAAGCCCAGGTCGTCGACGCTGTGCAGCGCGCCCTGTGCATCAAGGGACACTTCACGGTCACGCCCGAGCTCGTCGGCAATGGCATCGAGGTCAGCGGAAGATTCGACACCGTAGATGGTTTCGCGCAGCGAAGGCGCCGGGCCAATGGCCGGCGGCAGAGCTGGATCGTCGTGACGACGGATGATGATGGCGGTGCCATCGAGTGCTTCGAACCGCCCGCCCTCTTCGCTCAGCTCGACGGCGCTAAGGCCGTAATCGCGCAGGCAGTCGGCACAGGCCTGGATGTCATCGACGCCGAATACCAGGGCGTCAAGGCCAATGATCTTCATGGCTACCACTCCATTGAAATTGTTCTGCCGGCGCCTTGGCGAAGCGCCGGTGGTGGAGGTCGGGCAGCACGGTACTGCCCCGACTTGGGAGCAGAAGATGGAGGATGGCCGGGGCGCATGACCAATCGCATGTCGGGATGCGACCTATCGGCAAACGCGATACCTCACGCAGAGCCCATCTACAGGGCCCATGCAACATCGAGTGACCATCAGCGGTTGACTACTCGATAGCTGATGGCAAAAGTATCTCGAAAATAAATACAACAAGTTGGAACCGTGCCATGCGCTTCAACCATCTCGACCTGAATCTGCTGGTCGCGCTGGATGTTTTGCTGGAAGAGCAGAACATCACCCGCGCGGCCGAGCGTCTGCACATGACCCAGTCCGCCACCAGCGGCGTGCTCGGGCGTTTGCGAACGTTCTTTGAAGACGAACTACTGGTGCAGGTCGGCCGCAAGATGCAGCCCACCCCCTATGCACTGGAGCTGGCCAAACCGGTACGCGAGGTGCTGCTGACCATCCGCTCGTCGATCACCAACAAGCAGGTGTTCGATCCCGCCTCCAGCAAGCGCCACTTCAAGCTGATGACCTCGGACTACCTGATCACCGTGCTGTTCTCACGGGTCATCCAGAAGATCCACGAGCAGGCGCCGAACATCACCTTCGACATGATCGCGCCAAGCGATGGCGACCTGCTGGTACGCGGCGAAATCGACCTGATGATCGTGCCCGAGCGCTACATCATCGACGGCCATCCTTCACAGCTGCTATTCGAGGAAGAGCATGTCTGCGTGGTTTGGCAGGGTAACCATCTGGTCGGCGAACAACTGTCGCTGGAGCAGTACATGGAGATGGGCCACATCTCGGTAGGCTTCGGCCGCAATCGTCACCTCAGCATCGAAGACTGGTTCATGAGCCAGTACGGCTTCAACCGCCGCCTGGAAGTCATCACCCATGACTTCAACACCTTGCCGCAACTGCTCCTTGGCACCCAGCGCATCGCCACCATGCACCGTCGCCTGGCGCACCTCTACGCGCAGTACCTGCCACTGCGAATCCTGCCTACGCCGGTGAAAATTCCGGCAATGCGCGAATTCATGCTCTGGCACCGCAGCATGGACGGTGACCCCATGCATCGCTGGCTGCGCGAACGCATCCAGGAGTTCATTACGACGGTGGATCTGGCCGAACCAGGCATCGCATAACGCGATACCTCGCATCCCAAGTAACGATTGGCCAACTGGCTTGCTTCGTCCCTAAGGTGGTCTGGCATTACGCCCGCAAGGCGGGCGCGTCAGACGACCTACAAGGACAACAAGAATGTTCCGTTACTTCCCCACCAACTACGTCTGGGACCTGTCTATCAACCTGGCCATCGAGATGGGCGCGCGCATCGGCGAGATCGAAGAGATGTGCAAGCCGCTGGTCGAAGCCGCCAAGCAGCCGGATGCTGCCGGCACCCAGGCCTTCCGCGAAACCTGGTCAAAGATGGCCGACAAGCTGTGCGAAATGGCCAAGGAGGACGAAGACCTCGGCCGCCTGCTCTCCGCTGGCGAAAAGTACAACCGCGCTGCCACCTACTACCTGACCTGCGAGCGCCTGCAAGCGCATGGCGCGCCGGGACGCCTGGAACTGTACCAGCGCTTCCTCGACACCTTCGCCCGCGGTATCGAGCTGTCCAAGGAAAACTGCGAGCGCGTTGAAATCCCCTACGAGGGCAAGCACATCTCCGGGCTGTATGTTCGCGCAGAGGGCGTGGAAGGTCCGGCGCCGATTCTGGTGCAGGTCAATGGCCTGGACTCGACCAAGGAAATGAAATACCGCGTCGGCCTGCCGGCGTGGCTGGCCAAGCGCGGCGTGTCCTCACTGATCATTGACCAGCCGGGTACCGGCGAAGCGCTGCGCTTGCAGAACCTGACCGCACGTTACGACAGCGAACATTGGGCCAGCCGCGTAGTGGATTGGCTGGAAACCCGCGACGACATCGATGCCAAACGCATCGGCCTGGAGGGCGTGTCCCTCGGTGGGTACTACTGCCCTCGCGCGGTGGCCTTCGAACCGCGCTTCGCCTGCGGCGTGGTGTGGGGCGCCAACCATGACTGGCGCGACGTGCAAAAACGTCGCCTGGAAAAAGAAGGCAGCTTCCCGGTGCCGCACTACTGGACGCATGTGCAGTGGGTGTGGGGCGCCAAGGACATGGACGAATTCATGACCATCGCCGAGCAGGTGCATCTGGACGGCGTGCTGGATCGCATCAAGGTGCCGTTCCTCGTCACCCACGGCCTGAAGGATTCGCAGATTCCGCTGAAGTGGGCCGAACGCACCTACGAGCAACTGGTCAACAGCCCCAAGCGCGAACTGAAGATTTTCGACGAACGCACCGGTGGCGTGCAGCACTCCAGCTTCGACAACAGCATCAACGCCGGCCAGTACATCGCCGACTGGGTCGCCGAAACCCTCGGCGGCCACGTGGCCTGATTCTCCTCACTGAGTAGTATCGACGCTACAAAGTGCTCCAGCGGCAGGTGCGTAAGCCCTGCCGTTTTTTTATTCATGGCCCCTACGCTCCCACGTGGCACCCGAGCCCGGGGCGTTCCGCGCCAGCAGACTCAACACATCTGTAGACGATACGCCCTGGTTGAGCACCATCCCTACCTCAAGCTTGTTGCTTGCGATACTGTCTGGGCGACATAGACATGCGCTCGCGGAAGGCCTGACGGAACACCCGGTCAGACTGATAACCCACTGCCGAAGCGATATGCGCCACAGACTCAGTGCCGCCGCGCAACAGTTCGGCTGCCAGGGTAATGCGCCAAGCATTGAGGTAGTCGATGGGCGATTGGCCGAGCAGACGACAGAAGCGCGCGGCGAAGGTAGAACGAGACAAGTTGGCGGCTGCAGCCAGCATCGGCACGCTCCACTTGCGCTCGGGCGCTTCGTGGATGGCGAGCAAAGCCTTGCAGATGTATGGATCTTGCAGGCCCTTCATCCAGCCGGGAGAAAAACTCTCGTCGCTGAGGATGTAGCTACGCAACAGACCGACCAATATCAACTCAGCCATGTGCTTGGCCACCGCGTAATAACCGGGTTTATCGTCGGCCAACAGCGCTTCAATGACCGGGCGAGTCTGACTGAGGATGCTGGCGTCGCAGTCACGCAGAACGATGAAATCCGGCAAAGCCTCCAGCACGAAGCTCCCCTGACCGCTCTGCACGCTGAACGCCAGCCCGAGCAAGCGGCACAGCTCGCCGTCGCCGCCATGCGCCACAGTAATCGCGGACCCAGGCTGCACGCTGCGATCGAGCCTGGGAGAGCGCAGCTCGCTCCAGCTCAGTTCGCGCAGATCAGTGGTAGGGACACCCAAGCGCGAGAGGAGACGGCACTCACCACCGCGAGGTGCCAACACTGTATCGCCCTTGGCGAGGTGTAGAACCTGCCCGGTGCCGGTCTCCACCACGAAGCGCCCCTGCGTGACGATAAAGCAGAAGCCGGGCTGATAGTCGTGTACGTGCACGCCCCAAGGTTCCGAAAGATGCCAGCTAGAGATGCTGGTCGACTCGATCTTGAGCATCGACAGAAAGTGGCTAAGTAAGTCCATGGCGGCACACAACTAAGAGTATTTATCCGAAAACTAAGATAAATACGCATTTTCTGTCCAGGCATAACCTTCCAGAATGCCCACACAACAACAAACTGAAGGATGTGCAAATGAGTGCCGACGCTAGCCTCCAATGGCGTGCAGGAAAACGAGTGGCAGTGATCGGAGCCGGACCAGGTGGAGTTTCCGCCGCGCTGGCTCTGCAGCAGAAAGGCTTCGACGTACGAGTCTTCGAGAAGCAGCCAGAGCCGAAACCGCTCGGCGGTGCCGTGCTGCTGAGCGTGCCGGTGCTTGCGGTGCTGCGCCATTACGGCGTCGACCTGAACAACTTCGGCTCGTTCACAGTCACCGAATTCCGTAACAACAAAAACCACCTGCGCTCACGTCTGCCCTTCAATCAGTCCGTGGAAAAATCCTTTGGTATCAAAGGCTGGCACTACGGCATGCTGCGCGCCAACGCTTTCGCGCGGATGATGGAGCTCCTGCCCGAAGGGATGCTCGTGCCCAACTCCGACTTTGACCACTACACGCAGACGGCGAATGGGGTGACCGTCAGCTTCAAGGACGGGAAAACAATCGAAGCCGACATCCTGGTTGGCGCCGACGGCATCCGCTCCGGCGTGTCGCGCCAGACTTTCGGCGAGCCTGAACTGTTCCATGTAGGCCTGCGCGTTTGGCTGGCCTGGTGCGACCCTATCGACGGCATTCCCGCGCAGACCGGACGAATCATCCACTCGCACAAGTACCAGGCCAGCTTCTTTCCCATGCTGCACGACGGCAAACCGGGCTACGAATGGTGGGTGGTAGAACCCTGCGAGGAAAACGCTCCGGCACCCGCGGACATCGCCGGGCACATCGGCAAGATCCTGCGCAACTTCCCCGATCCGCTGCCGCGCCTTATGCAGTCCACCAACCTGGAAACCCAGATTTTCAAGTGGGACATATACAACCGCCCCTCGCTCCAACATTGGAGCAGTGGCCGCGTGGTCTGTCTGGGCGACGCCGTACACCCGGTCTCACCCTACGCCGCCTATGGCATGGGCATGGCCATTGAAGATGGCTACTTTCTGGCCAAGGCATTGGCCGGCTCCGACCTGAGTGACCCTCGGCAAATTACCAAAAGCTTCCATGACTTCGAGTCGCAGCGAGTGGCCTACGTCAACCACCACGTCGAATTCGCCAGGAAACTCGGTAATGCCTTCCACCAACTGCCCTATCCGTTGGCAAAGCTGCGCGACTTCGTCTTTGACCATACAGGCATTCTTGACCGGATGATTCGCCGCGATTACCTCGCAGACGCGGAGAAGATGTCGCTGATGATGCAGGAGTTGCACCAGGCCTGATGCGGAGATACTGCCGTAAATCATGAGAGCACTATGCGCTCTGCCTTCTCGGGACTGTAGGAGGGGCCTTGGCCGCGACCTTGGCAATACAAAGCGTCGCGGCCGAGGCCCCTCCTACAGCGTGTTGGCAGCGTTACCCCTGATAGAGGTGGCCCATCGAGGCAACGCCGACACCGCACTCACGCCATGCTGCGCGTACCGTGGAACAGCGCCATCTGCCAGCCCTGCTCCCCCTTCACCCATACCTGAGAAGCAAAGCCTTCAGCCCGTATCGGGTCTCCGCCGGAGCGCTTCTGCAGTACATTGCACTGCGGCCCGCTCATCAGCAGCACGCCCTCGCCCAGCACCTGCACATTCAATTCGCCACGCTGGACTTCCAGATACCGCACCGCCGTGCGTGCGTATTCCAGGTACTGCGCCTTGTTCTGCACCATGCCGGTGGTGTGCACATACACCAGAGTATCGGCGAACAGCCGCTGAATGGCGGCCTGATCCTCACTCATCAATGCCTGCTGGCGTTGCTGCTCCAGCTGCAGAACCTCTAGTACATCGCTCATCGCTTCCCTCCTCCGGGACTTTGCACGCCATCGGGTCGATGGCCCGCGCACCCTAGTGCCAGTTTCCCAGGCAGGAAAAATCGCGACTGAACATGCCTGTCATCGGCAAATGCGATGCAGCCACCCCAGGCCAGTCGTACTCAGTGAAACCTAGCAACAGCAGGGCCTGCAGCAGGTATCGACGGCATCGATCACTGGCCATCGAAGGGATTTGCTGGTGCCGTGCAGGCGTCCCGCCCTAGCCTGCCGCCAGCCCCATAACAACAAGGACAAACGCCCGATGAGCACCCTTCATTTGCACTGCGCCAGCCTGTTCGACGGCACCTCACTTGCGCCTGCCCAGTACCAGACCCTGGTGATCGAAAACGGCCTGATCACTTTCGCCGGGCCACGCGAACAGGCACCCGCGATGCAACCGCAGGATCGCCAGCAGCATGCCGGCTTCGTCATGCCCGGCCTGATCGACGTGCACACCCACCTCGCCTTCGGCAACGCGCAGAGCGAGGAAGACATCGATATCTGGACCAGCGACGAATTCCGCGCCCTGCGCGGCATGTTCTTCGCCCAGCACGTGCTCGCCGCCGGCGTCACCAGCATGGTCTGCCCCGGCGACAGCGGGCAGCTCAGCATCGCCGTACGCAATGCGGTCAACGCCGGGCTGTTCGAAGGCCCGCGTATCGCCGCCAGCAGCCGGGTGATCACCAACCGGCAGAGCCTCAACGACTGGTTTCCCAGCCGTGTCGGCGCCCCCGAATACTTCACCGCCGCTCTGATCACCAGCCGCAGCGACGCCATCGCCGAGATCCGCAAGCAGGCCAAGGACGGCGTCAACCTGATCAAGATCGCCATGGACGGCACCCACCGCCGGCCCAACGGCGAGATCATCGCCGCCTTCACCGCCGACGAAACCCGCGAGATGGTCGAGGAAATCCACCGTCTAGGCTGCCTGGTAGCGACCCATGCCTACGGCCGTGAAGCGGTAATGAATGCCGCCCGCGCCGGCGTCGACCTGATCTTCCACGCTTTCTATATGGACGACGCCTGCATTGAGGCCATCCTCGAATCCGGCAGCACCCTGGCGCCGACCATGACCTTCCCGAAAAACACCGTGGACTTCTGCCAGCCGCACGACCCTGCCATCGCCACCGGTTACGCCGGCTACTGCGCACGCACCCTGGAGCTGGGCGCTGCGGTGCTCCGTCGCGCCAAGGCCGCCGGCGTCCCCTTCGCCTGCGGCAGCGACAGCGGCTTCGCCGTCACCCCTTACGGCGAATGGCATGCCCGCGAGCTGGAGCTGTTGGTCGAATTGCTCGGCTTCACCCCCGCCGAGGCGCTGCGTTGCGCTACCGCCAACGGCGCCAAGTTCATGCCGCAGGGCCACCTGCTCGGCACACTGGAAGTGGGCAAGCATGCCGACCTGCTGATCGTCGACGGCTCACCGCTGGAAAATATCCGCATCCTGCAGGACGCCAGCCGCCTGCAGGTGTTCAAGGCCGGACAACCGGTCACGGTGAGCAAGCGCGCCTACAACCCCAAGCAGGTGTCCGACTTCAACTCGCTGAAATGGACCGACCTCTACACCCGCGACCGCGTCGCCCAACTCGGCAAATGGAGCCAGTGAAGATGAGCCAATTGACCTTCGAACTGGCCGCCCGTCTGGCCGCGCAAACTCTGCTCGCCTCGCGCGAACTGCGTCTGAAACCCATGGCCGCCGCCGTGCTGGACAACGCTGGGCATCCGCTGGCCGTGCTGCGTGACGAACACGCCAGCTTCCTGCGCCCACGCATCGCCACCGGCAAGGCGTGCGGCTGTTTGGGCATGGGCTTCGGCGGACGCGAACTGGCGCGGCGGGCGCAGGCCATGCCGGCGTTCTTCGATGCCATCAACAGCCTGACCGATGGCGAGGTGATTCCGGTGGCTGGCGGCGTATTGCTGCGCGATGGCGAAGGCAAACTGCTCGGCGCCATCGGCGTCAGCGGCGACACCTCGGATAACGATGAACGCTGCGCCCTGGCAGCTATCGCCGCCTGCGGCCTGCAGGCCGATACCGGTGATGCTCAGCCGGCAGCCTGATCCAAACTTCGGGCCTGTTCGACGAGCAGGCTACGCAGCCACTCTAGGGCCGGATCCAGGTCCTGGTGCGGGTGCCATTGCAACACCTGCCGGGTCTGTGGAAATGCCAGCGGCGTCGGCAGCACCCTCAGTGGATAACGTGCCGTCAGTGCCTCAGCCTGGCGACGAAACAATGTCGCCACCCGCGCCGTGCCGACGACAAACTCGGCCATCAGGGCAAAGTTGCCGACCGCCACAGCCACCCGCCGTTCGATCCCCAGCTCGCGCAGATGCACGGCATCCATGCCCTGTTGCTGGCCATCGGCAAACTCGCGCACGACGTGATCGGCAGCGCAGTAGTCAGCCAGGCTCAGGCCTTCGGCATAATGCGACTGATCGGCACTGACCAGGCAACAGAGTTCATCGCTGAGCAACTCCGCCTGCGGGTAGTCGGCATTGCTGCGCTGCGGCGGCACGATGACCAGATCGCACTGGCGGTATTCCAATGCCTCACTGACCACATCGCCGTCGCGCGGGCGAGGCAGATCGCGAATGCTCAGGCTCACGCCCGGCGCCTCAAGCGCCAACACCCGGCTGACCTGCGGCAACAGAACCGCCGCCACGTAATCCGAAGCCGCCACAACGAAGTGCCGCTCGCACTTGGCTGGCACAAAGCTCAAAGGGGCCTCGGCAATCTCCCGTGCCAAACGCAGCGCTTCGCGTACTTTCGGCTGCAGCACACGGGCCAGGGCACTGGGCTCCAAGCGCCGCCCAACCTGTACCAACAGTGGATCATCGAAGTGCTCACGCAATCGTCCCAATGCAGCGCTGGTGGCCGATTGCCCCAAATGCAGGCGCTCGGCCGCCCGACTGACACTGCCCTCTTCGAGCAACGCATCCAGGGCAACCAACAGGTTCAGATCGAGGCGGCGGTAACGCATGGCGGACCCAGCAGCATGAAAGAGGCGAGTATCACACGGCAGGCAGGATCAGGTCTGGAAATGCCCGACGGCGACATTCAGAACGCCACTGACGTGCTGCAGATCCGCAGTCGACGCCTGTAGCGACTGGCTTTGCCGTGAACTTTCCTCGGCCACAGCACGCACGCGAGCAATGCTTTGATGAACCTCGTCGGCCACCACGCTCTGCTGTTCGGCCGCAGTAGCGATCTGCTGATTCATCCTTTCAATGGTGGCCACTGCCTGGGTAATGCGCTGCAACGCGCTGGAAGCCTGGTTTGCAAGGCCTGCAGATTCGTCAGTCAGTACGCGGCTTTCCTGCAGCCGGGTAGCGGCCTGCTGCGCCACCTGCCCCAGGCGGGCAATAAGCGCTTCGATCTCCCCGGTAGACGCCTGAGTGCGCCGAGCCAAACCACGCACTTCATCGGCAACCACGGCAAAGCCACGACCATGCTCCCCTGCACGCGCGGCCTCGATGGCCGCATTCAGTGCGAGCAGGTTGGTCTGTTCAGCCACCGACTTGATGACATCCAGCACAGTGCTGATCGCCGAGCATTCACCCAGCAGCTCATGCATCACCTCGGCGCAACCGCTCATTTCCTGGGCCAGAGACTCAGCCCGGGCAGCAGATTGCTGCACCAACTGGCTGCCGCCACGTGCCTGCTCGTTGGCCTGCTGTACCGCGTCGCTGGCTTCGGAGGTATTGCGCGCCACCTCCCGCGCCGTAGCGCTCATCTGCTGCATGGAGCTCACTGCCACTTCGGTTTCCTGCCGCTGCTGCTCCACGCCCGCATGGGTGTGGTTGATCACCACGGACAGGCTACCGGCCGTGCCATTGAGTTGCTCGACACCCTGGCCGATCCGCGCCACCAGCCCGCGCAGGCTGTCGAGCATGCCGCCAAAGGCGTGCAGCAACATCCCAAGCTCATCCTTACGTCGAGAAGGTATCGCCGCAGCGGCCAGATCGCCCTCCGCAATACGCTGAGCCAGCGTTACCGCCTCACGCAACGGACGCAGGATCGCCTGACGAATCAGCAGACTAGCCCCCACACCCAGGCTCAATGCCAGCAACGTAATCAAACCCAGCTGACGGAACGCACCACGGCCCTCCTCGGCAATGGCTTCGGACTGTTCTTTCTCCAATGCAGCCAGCAGGTCGGCGAGGTAGGCACTCTGTTTCTGCATACCGGCGGTGGCCTCGACTATCCGGCTCCGACTGTCGGCGAACTGAGTAAAGGATTGCCGATAGGTGCCCAGTGCATCACGGGCTTCGCGCAAGGAAGCCTGTCCCTCATCAGCCACTCTCAGCGCAAGAGTATCGATGGCCGCCAGCACATCACTCATACCCATTTCCCAGTCGGCCAGACGACTCTGATCGTTATCCAGGCTGTAGCTCAGCTCGCTGTCTCGCACTTGCGCCAGCTTGTCGCGCAAGGCGGCACTCTGCTCCAGCAGGGCGAATTGCTCGGTCGCATCCTCACCCTGCTCGGCCGCCAGAGTGAGAGCATCAAGCTGGTCGAGAAAGACTGCAGTAAAACTCTCGGAGGCAACACGCGCCGTGCGCTGCATTTGCACCCGGGCATCGTGCAACTGACGTAGCGCCTGCGCATAGTGTTCGAACTCGCCAAGGTAGGCCTGAGCCGCCGGAGCCATCTGTTGACGACGCTCCTCTGCCAAGCCCTCCTGAAGCGCCGCCACGGTAGCGCGCACCTGTTCGGAAAAGCGCTCATCCAGTTGCAAGGCAAAGTCCTTTTCGGCAATGCGCGCCTGCAGGACTCGTATCTGTATCTGCAGCTCTCCACGCAGGCGCTCACTGCGCTGCTGCAGAGACGAGATGGAGCTGAACGCGGTGGCGGCAACACCGGCCGTGAGCAGCAGAACCAGGCCAAACCCCAGCCACAGCTTGGCGCCTACGGAAAAGTCGCCCAGCACATTTCTCAACCAGCTCATGCCTGCGACCTTCCATTGATCAATGGAACGGAGAACACCGCAGATGAACGACTGAGTGCAGGGAGTGACAACGGGTACTTCATGGGGCGGCCATTCTTATAGTTTTGTGAGCCTGCCCAGACTATCGAGCCGCCAACGCTGCTCGTTAATCGCATTTATCGCTAGCAGGTATCGGCCCTGGCAATGAGACTGTGGGCGAGCTGCGTAGGAAGCGGGGATAGTGGATTGCTTCGGCCCCCCCGAAGCATGGCCGGAGTCGTCTCAAAGATGATGGGGTTCAGGCCGGACGAGAGCGGCGCGTAGCGGCATGGGCAGCGCGGTTATTGCCCCAAAGCCAAATCCCAGAACGCAAAAACCCCTGACATCGCTAGGAATATCAGGGGTTTGCTTGAATCTGAAAGTGGCGGTGAAGGAGGGATTCGAACCCTCGATACGGTTTCCCGTATACACACTTTCCAGGCGTGCTCCTTCAACCGCTCGGACACTTCACCGGATCTCGGCAAACCGGTCTGGTCTGTCGAGGCGCGCTAATGTAGCCGAAGCCCCTGGCGAATGCAAAATTTTTTTTCAGTCGATTCATAAGCTTATGCAGAAGTGCCGGACTGCTCCCCTTCTAGCTCGAAGCGCTGGCCGCCGAACAGTAGAAAGCCAAGGGAGACGAACAGACTGAATAGAAACAGCTGCAATGAACCAGCAGCACTGTGGCTATAGGGGCTTCTGGCCAGCAGGATCAACACTATTAATAGAGCGAGCGGACCGGCGCGCAGAATGATTCGGGTAAAGACTTGCATGGGGTACTCCTGAGGTGGCGCCAAAACTAGGCGACAACGCGGGAGGCGACCAATTGAGGCTGCCGATGAAGGCCATAGCCGGGCCAACACGAGTGACTCTGTGGTCAGTCAAAGCGCTTTACCCGTGCGCCCCGGCTGGGTAACGTCAGCGCCACTTCCATCACCCCGGACAAGGATTTGCGCCATGAGCGAACTGATCAGCTACCAACTCGAAGATGGCATCGCCACCCTGACCCTCAACAACGGCAAGGTAAACGCCATCTCCCCGGACGTGATCACTGCCTTCAACACCGCTCTGGATCAAGCCGCGCAGGATCGCGCCGTGGTGATCATCACCGGCCAGCCGGGCATCCTCTCCGGCGGCTACGACCTCAAGGTGATGACTTCCGGCCCACAGAACGCCGTGGCTCTGGTCACCGCCGGCTCGACCCTGGCCCGCCGCATGCTCAGCCACCCCTTCCCGATCATCGTCGCCTGCCCGGGCCACGCCATCGCCAAGGGCGCATTCATCCTGCTCTCGGCCGACTACCGCATCGGCGTCGAAGGTCCGTTCAACATCGGTCTGAATGAAGTGCAGATCGGCATGACCATGCACCACGCCGGCATCGAGCTGGCCCGTGACCGCCTGCGCAAGTCGGCCTTCAGCCGCTCGGTGATCAACGGCGAGATTTTCAACCCGCAGGACGCCATGGACGCAGGCTTCCTCGACAAGGTCGTGCCGGCCGAGCAACTGATGACCACCGCCGTCGCTGCCGCGCAGCAACTGAAGAAGATCAACATGACCGCGCACAAGAACACCAAGCTGAAAGTGCGCAAGGCCTTCCTGGAAACCCTGGACAAGGCCATCGAACTGGACCAGCAGCACCTCGGCTGACAGCTCGCACAACCACAACAAGCCCGGCCCTGCGCCGGGCTTGTTGTTTGTGGGCAAGACCGCCGATCAGGTAGCGAAATGCCCGGAAATAACCTCTGATCAGGATCAATTGCCGTATGCAGTGCACGCCCGTACACTGCGCGCCTTTTTGTCTGCCTGAAGGCTTACCGATGCTTTTCCTTGCGCGCATGTTGTTGATGGGGCTGCACTTCATCCTTGCTGGTATTGCCGGACTGCTTCTCGGCCTGTGCCGCCCGTTCAACCCGGACAACAGCCGCCTGTGCGCGCGCCTGTATTCCCTGCCGGCCCTGTGCATGCTGCGCATCAAGCTCAAGGCCGAGGTCACGAGCCTGTTCGGCCAGGACCGTCCCTGCGTGATAGTGGCCAACCATCAGTCCAACTACGACCTCTATGTCCTCGGCCGCGTGGTGCCGCCGCGCACCGTCAGCATCGGCAAGAAAAGCCTGAAGTGGGTGCCCTTCTTCGGCCAGCTGTACTGGCTGGCCGGCAACGTGTTGATCGACCGCGGTAACGGCCACAAGGCCAAGCAGGCCATGCTGGAAACCACCGAAACCCTGCAGAAGCGCGACACCTCGATCTGGGTGTTCCCGGAAGGCACGCGCAACCTGGGCAAGGGTCTGCTGCCGTTCAAGAAAGGCGCTTTCCAGATGGCCATCGCCGCCGGCGTACCGATCATCCCGGTCTGCGTCAGCACCTATGCCGGACGCTTCAAGCTGAACAGCTGGCACAGCGGCAAGGTGATGATCCGCTCGCTACCCGCCATCCCCACCCTGGGCCTGACTCTGGACGACTTGCCGCAGCTGATGGAGCAATGCCAGCAGACTATGCGCGAGTGCATCGAACAGCTCGACAGCCAACTGGCCAAGGCCTGACCGCCAAGTACCCATGGGTTAAGCTGCGCCATCGCCATGCCGAGGACAGCCCATGGGTCAGGTCGTTGCCGCCGCCGCGTATCACAAAGGCAAGAAAGTCACCGATATCGCCCTGAACGAAGGGCATGAATGGGCAGGCAGACCCGAACACTTCGTCTGGATCGGCCTGCGTGACCCCGATAGCAACCAGCTGCATACCCTGCAGGAACAGTTCAGCCTGCATGAGCTGGCCATGGAAGACGCCATCGCCCAGCACACGCGCCCCAAGCTGGAAACCTTCGGCGACGCCCTGTTCATGGTGCTCTACTCGCCCATCCGCCAGAACGGCCGCCTGGAATTCGTCGAGACCCAACTGTTCGCCGGCAAGGGCTATGTGATCAGCGCCCGCTACGGCAACTCCGCGCCCTACTCCACCGTGCGCCAGCGCTGCGAAGCGCGGCCGCTGCTGCTGGAGCACGGCGAGGACTTCGTGCTCTACGCCCTGCTCAGCTTCGTGATCGAGAACTACCGGCCGCTGATGGACTGCATCCACAGCGAGTTGGAAGACCTGGAGCAGAACGTGCTCAGCCGGCCGTTGACCCAGGGCGATGTCGAGCGCATCCACGGATTGCGCCGCGACCTGCTGAACCTGCGCCGGCAGGTCGCCCCGATGGCGGAAATCTGCAAGGAGCTGCAGCAGCTCGACTTTCCGTTCATCGACAAGCACATGCGCCCGTACTTCCGCGACATCGCGATTCACGTCAACCGCCTGCTGGAAGACCTGACCGGGCTACGGGAGATGGCTGATCACGCCATCGAGATCGGCCTGCTGCTGGAGGCATCACGGCAGAGCCTGACCCAGCGCAAGTTCGCGGCCTGGGCGGCGATCCTTGCTTTCCCCACGGCGGTTGCCGGCATCTACGGGATGAACTTCCACAACATGCCGGAGCTGACCTGGCATTACGGCTACTTCGGCGTGCTGGGGGTGATTGGTCTGGGCTGCGTCGGGCTGTTCGCCAACTTCAAGCGCATGGGTTGGCTGTGACTACCTGAGTAGGCTGGGTAGAGGCGTTAAACGCCGAAACCCAGCTCACGGCCGCGCTGGGTTTCACTACGTTCTACCCAGCCTACGCATATAGATCAGGCGCTCTGCACACCCTTGCCCTGCGCCACGAAACGCATCATCCACTCGGCAACCGTGGTGCCCTGGTGCTCATGCTCCAGGCTCTCCACCGCCTTGCGGTAGGTCGGCTCGCCGATGCATTGCTGGCGGATATCCAGCAGGGCTCGCGAATAATCGTGGACGAACTCCGGGTGGCCCTGGAAGCACAGCACCTGATCTTCGATACAGTAGGCCGCCACCGGGCAGAATTCGCTGGAGGCCAGCAGGGTGGCCTTCTCCGGCAGCGCGGTGACCTGGTCCTGGTGGCTGATCAGCAGGGTCAGCTGCTCCAGGTTCGGGCTCATCCACTGCGCCTGCTGCTTCATCTCGTAGTGGTGGATGCCCACGCCCCAGCCCTGGGTCGCGCGCTCGGCACGGCCGCCGAGCAGCAGCGCCAGCAGTTGATGGCCGAAGCAGATGCCGAGCAGCTTGTCGCCGCTGTCGTAGCGCTGCAGCAGGTAGGTCTTGAGGGTCTGGATCCACGGATCACTGCCGAAAGAGTCGGCCTTGCTGCCGGTCACCAGATAGGCGTCGTAGCGTTCACCCTCGGCCGGATACTCGCCCTGCACCACGTTGAATACCTCGAAGGTCGCCGCCAGCGGCTGCTTGGCGAACAGACGCTCGAACATGCGGCCGTAGCCCTGATACTGATCGACGAGTTCGGGACGGAGTACATCGGTTTCCAGAATGCAGATGCGCAGTGACATTGAGCGGATTACCTGAGACGACCGGGGTGATTGAGAAGGCGCCTAGCGTGCATCGAAGGTGTCTGGAACGCAATATCCACGGGGCTTTCCGGCGAAATTGAAAGATGCCCGGCAACTATCACTGCCTTCGATAGCCATCATGCCGAGCATTCACTTCTGTCGATGGCGGGACTCGGCAAAGATGCCAGCACGCCCAACCATCACAGAGGAAAACACCATGAGCAGTTTCGCCGCTATCGCCAGCCTGATCGCCGCCTCCGCCTTCCACAGCGCACCAGTTTCCAACCCGCAGCCGCAACAGGTTCGTGCCCGCCAGTAACCTTGGTGACAGCCCATTCGGAGGATCGACCATGACCATTACCGAAGCCTTCAGCAACAGCAATACCTACGGTGTGACCTACGTCAGCCTGAGCGATTCAGGCATGCACTTCGAGTCCGAAGCTGCCGTGCACATGGACGATGGCAGCCTGCTGACGCTGCGCATGCCCACCCGGCAAAGCGAGAAGCTGGCCATCCACTCGGTGGTCTGCATGCAACACGGCTGGTGCCAGGCCGCCTGAAGCCCCTCACTCGGGAGTCAGACGCTGCGCCAGCTCATCACCCAGATGACGAGCCAGAATGCGCCGCCAGCTACCGTCACCCGCCATGTCGGCGAAAGCCTGCTGCATCTGCTCACGTAACAGATCGGCCTCTTGCAGCATCGGACTGCCTGCGATAAAGCTGACATTCGAGCTCACCGCCTGGCCAGACAGCAACGCACTGTCCGGGTAGCCGAGACGTCGCCACAGGTATTGCACACGCAAGTCGATCTCGTACCAGACCTGCACCCGCCCACTCTTGAGCATGCGCGCCGCCTGCTCGGGGTCTGTGACTTCAACCACCGTCTGCCCTTCGTCCTTTTGCGCCAAGGCCTCCAGAGCTCGCGGCGTGCCGCCCATCACCACCAGCGGCCCGGCCGCCATTGCATCGGCCAGATGATCGAAGCGCTGTTGCAGGCTGACCAGCACATAGCGCGTCGGCAAAACACCGAGCAGCCAGACGAAGCCGCTTTCCCGCTCCGCCGAGCGGCCCAGGTTGAGCACAATGCCATGGGGGTCGTTGGCCACCTCCAGCTGCACTCGTCGCCAAGGCACGCTGTGGTAGTGGCACTCACGCTGCAGGCGCAGGCATAGCTCCGCCATCAGGTCGCCATAGAGGCCGCGATTGTCAGGATTGTCATCGGCGAAAGGCATCTGGCCCTGGCCGATGTAAATGTTCAGCGCATCCTGCGCCTGGGCAGGATTGGAGGCCAGCAGCAGAAACGCTGCCAACAGTGCAGATCCGATTGCCGACCTTTTGCTCACGCGCACCTCACTGCCCACCAGTGACCGCTAGAGACTGACAGAAGCCCAGGAAAAACAAAACCGGCCAACAGGCCGGTTTTGCTCAAGTGCACGAAGGGATGAGCCAGATCAATCCAGCCGTCAGAACCCTTCGCCCCTGGAGGCCTTTTCCAGCAGCAAGGCCGGCGGCAGGAAGCGCTCGCCATACTGCTCCGCCAGGTACTGGGCACGGGCGACGAAGTCCTTCACCCCGTACTGGTTGATGAACTGCAGCGCCCCGCCGGTCCAGGCGGCGAAGCCGATGCCGAAGATCGAACCGATATTGGCGTCGGCCACCGACTTCAATACACCCTCCTCCACGCAGCGCACCGTCTCGATGGCCTGGATAAACAGGATGCGGTCACGCACGTCTTCCTGGGAGATCTGTGCATCGGCCTTCTCGAAGCGCGCTTTCAACTCCGGCCACAGGTGTTTCTTGCCGCCCTGTGGGTACTCGTAGAAGCCACCGCCGGCCGCCTTGCCCGGGCGCTTGTACTCCTTGAGCATCAGCTCGATCACCTCGAACGCCGGGTGCTGCGGGATCTGCTTGCCCTCGGCGGCCAGGTCGGCCACGGTCTGCTGGCGGATATGTTCCATCAGGCTCATCGACACTTCGTCGCTGATCGCCAGCGGGCCCACCGGCATGCCGGCCTTGCGCGCCTCGTTCTCGATCATCGCCGCGCTCACGCCCTCGCCGAGCATGGCGATGCCTTCGTTGGTGAAGGTGCCGAACACCCGCGAGGTGAAGAAGCCACGGCTGTCCTCGACCACGATCGGGGTCTTCTTGATCTGCAGCACGTAGTCGAAGCCACGCGCCAGTGTCTCGTCGCTGGTCTTCTCGCCGCGAATGATCTCCACCAGCGGCATCTTGTCGACCGGGCTGAAGAAGTGCAGGCCGATGAACTTGTCCTGCTTCTGCACCGCGGTGGCCAGGCCGGTGATCGGCAGGGTCGAGGTGTTGGAAGCGATCACCGCCTCCGGCAGCGCGGCGGCTTCAGCGGCGGCGTTGACCTTGGCCTTCAGACCGCGATCCTCAAATACCGCTTCGATGATCAGGTCGCAGCCTTCGAGGTCGGCATCGCTGGCAGTCGGCTTGATGCGGGCGAGGAAGGCGTCGCGCTTGTCAGCCGTCATGTGGCCCTTGCTGACCTTCTTGTCGAGCAGCTTGGCCGAGTAGGCCTTGCCCTTCTCCGCCGCCTCGATGGACACGTCCTTCAGCACCACCTCGATACCGGCAGCCGCCGACACATAGGCGATGCCGGCGCCCATCATGCCGGCGCCGAGCACGCCGACCTTCTTGGTCACGTACTGCGGGATGCCCTGCGGGCGCGAACTGCCGGCGTTGATCTCGTTGAGCTGGAACCAGAAGGTGCCGATCATGTTCTTCGCCACCTGGCCGGTGGTCAGCTCGGTGAAGTAGCGCGCTTCGATGATCTGCGCAGTATCGAAGTCGACCTGAGCGCCCTCGACGGCCGCGCACATGATCTTCTCCGGCGCCGGGAAGCAGCCCTTGGTCTTGTCACGCAGCACGCTCGGCGCGATGGCCAGCATCTGCGCCACGGCCGGAGTGCTCGGCGTGCCGCCGGGGATCTTGTAGCCCTTCACGTCCCACGGCTGTAGGGCAGTCGGGTTAGCGGCGATAAAGGCGCGAGCCTTGGCCAGCATCTCGTCTGGGTTGGCGGCGATATCGTGGATCAGGCCAGCCTTGAGCGCGGCGTCCGGGCGTACCTTCTTGCCTTCGGCCAGGTACGGCAGGGCCTTTTCCAGGCCGAGCAGGCGCACCATGCGCACCACACCGCCGCCGCCCGGCAGCAGGCCGAGTGTCACTTCCGGCAGGCCCAGCTGCACGCTGGAGCTGTCCAGGGCGATGCGGTGGTGGCAGGCCAGGCAGATTTCCCAGCCACCGCCCAGCGCGGCGCCGTTGATCGCAGCCACCACAGGCTTGCCCAGGGTTTCCAGGCGGCGCAGCTGGCCCTTGATGTTGAGGATCATGTCGTAGAACGGCTTGGCGTCGGCCTTGGTGACCTTGATCAGCTCGTTGAGGTCGCCGCCGGCGAAGAAGGTCTTCTTCGCCGAAGTGATGATCACACCGGCAATGGAGTCCTTATCGGCCTCCAGACGATCCACGGTGGCGCCCATGGCCTCGCGGTACACCGCGTTCATGGTGTTGGCGCTCTGGCCGGGCATATCGATGGTCAGGACGACGATATTATCCTGGCCCTTTTCGTAACGGATGGCGTCAGTCATTTCTTATGTCCCATTCGCAGCGACCGTAGGAGCGAGCTCTGCTCGCGAACACCCTCACGCGGGCGTCATTCGCGAGCAGAGCGCTAGGCGCACCCCTCGCTCCTACAGCCGGATCAGATTCGTTCGATGATGGTGGCAATACCCATGCCGCCGCCCACGCAGAGCGTGGCCAGGCCGTAGCGCAGCTCGCGCTTCTCCAGCTCGTCGAGCAGGGTGCCGAGGATGGCGCAGCCGGTGGCGCCCAGCGGGTGGCCCATGGCGATAGAGCCGCCATTGACGTTGACCTTGTCCTCGCTCACGCCCATGTCCTTCATGAACTTCATCACCACCGAGGCGAAGGCTTCGTTGACCTCGAACAGGTCGATGTCTTCCACGGAGAGTCCGGCCTTGGCCAGGGCCTTGCGCGTGGCCGGCGCCGGGCCGGTGAGCATGATGGTCGGGTCGGTGCTGGTCACGGCGGTGGCGACGATGCGCGCACGCGGCTTGAGGCCCAGTTCCTTGCCCTTGGCCGGGCTGCCGATCAGCATCAGCGCCGCGCCGTCGACGATGCCCGAGCTGTTGCCCGGGGTGTGCACGTGCTCGATGCGCTCGACGTGGCTGTACACGCGCAGCGCGGTGGAGTCGAAACCCATCTGGCCCATCATCTCGAAGCTCGGCTTGAGCTTGCCCAGGCCATCCAGGGTCGAGTCGCCACGAATGAACTCGTCGTGGTCGAGGATGACGATGCCGTTTTGGTCGGTCACCGGCACCAGCGATTTGCTGAACGAGCCATCGGCGCTAGCGCGTGCGGCCTTCTGCTGCGAACGCAGGGCGAAAGCGTCCACGTCTGCACGGCTGAAGCCTTCCAGAGTGGCGATCAGATCGGCGCCGATGCCCTGCGGCACGAAGCTGGTGTGGATATTGGTTTCCGGGTCCATCACCCAGGCGCCGCCGTCGGAGCCCATCGGCACGCGTGACATGGATTCCACGCCGCCGACCACCACCAAGTCCTCGAAGCCCGAGCGCACCTTCATCGCGCCCATGTTCACCGCTTCCAGGCCCGAGGCGCAGAAACGGTTGAGCTGCACGCCGGAGACACTGACGTCCCAGTCCGCCACCATCGGCGCGGTCTTGGCGATGTCGGCACCCTGGTCGCCCACCGGAGTCACGCAGCCGAGCACGATATCGTCGACCTGACGGGTATCCAGCGCGTTGCGTTCCTGCAGCGCCCGCAGCAGGCCGGCCACCAGATTGACTGGCTTGACGCTGTGCAGCGCGCCGTCCTTCTTGCCCTTGCCGCGCGGCGTGCGCACGGCGTCGAAAATATATGCTTCGGTCATGACGTCCTCGGTACATGGCAGCGGCAAATGCCGGGTCGCCTTACCTTAAATCCAGCCCCCGAGGACTCAATGACCGATGCGCTCAGCCCTGTTGACCATTGGGCTCAGACGAGCGGTTGTTTCTGCCAGAAAAACACCCGCCAAGCCGCGAAGGCTCTGGCTCAAGGGTTGATTCCCGAAGCTGAAAACGATCAATAACCAGGGATTAGCCACTGGTTACTCTTAGAAGCCAACTGGTCTAAGCCAGATGTGACGGCGGCCCTAGCATTACCCATGCAAGGTGCCGTCGCCGGGTTCTGCCGGGACGGCTTTTTTATCTGTGCCACGGTGTGGTGCTCCGTTCGCCGCCTAGCGCGGCGCGCTTTGGCCGAAGCACCAACAAAAACAAAGGCAGCAGCGCCATGTTCAAACACGCCAAGTATCGGCAGGCGAGTCTGATCGTCCTTGCCACCACCGTCATCCTGATCCTGCCCAACGTGAGTCGCCTGGTCAGCTGATCATTCTTCCCCAACCGCAGCCCGAAGCCGTAGCGCTCGGGCTGCGGAACAACCCTCCCGCCCTGTGCTAGCGTGTCGGCTTCGCCCCGATGAGAGCGTAACCATGCGCCTGCTGTTGTTCTGCCTGAGCCTCACCCTACCCCTGCTCACCCACGCCGCCGAACTCAAGCTGGAGCTTGCCGGCGGCAGCCGCAGTTGGAGCAGCGAGCAACTGCTTAACCACCCGCAGGCGCAGCAGGTGGAGATTCCTGGCGACGTGTCCTACAAACGCACCATGCACTACCGCGCCGTCCCCCTGGCCACGCTGCTCGAAGGCGTGCAACCCGGCGACCATCTGCAAGCCGTGGCCCTGGACGGTTTCGCCGCCGAACTGCCCGCTGCCCCGCTACTGAGCACCCAGGGCGCCCGCGCCTGGCTGGCGGTGGAGGACCCGGCGCAGCCCTGGCCACGCCTGTCGAAGAACAAGCCCAGCGCAGGGCCCTTCTATCTGGTGTGGCAAAACCCTGAGGCCGCGCAGATTGGCCCGGAGCAGTGGCCGTTCCAGGTCTCTACTTTCCGTCTGTTGGCGCCGGTGGCGCAGCGCTTCCCGGCGCTGCTGCCGGCTGCCGACGCCAGTGCCGAGGTGCAGGCGGGGTTTGCGGTGTTCCAGAAGAACTGCCTGGCCTGTCATCGGCTGAATGGTGCGGGGGATTCGCAGTTCGGGCCGGATCTGAATATTCCGCATAACCCGACGGAGTATTTCAGTGGGGATTTTTTGCGGCAGTTCATTCGTGATCCGCAGAGTTTGCGGAAGTGGCCGCAGGGGCGGATGCCGGGGTTTAGTGAGGCGGTTTTGAGTGACAAGGGATTGGGGGAGCTGATTGGGTATTTGGAGCATATGGCAAAGCACAAGGCCAGCCGTTAACGGCCATATCCGCATGCAGCACCGTCTTATCCAAGCTGTTGGCTTCATCCACATCAGAACCTTCGCAAGCTACGCTCGCAGGTGCTTCCCAAGCAAACTCTAATCCTCGTAGTCAGAGCCATGACCAATCGAACCGTATCCAGAACCATCACCGCTCGCTTTGCACTCAATGCCGACGATGAGGGCAGCGATTTTGCGTACATGGAAGAAATAGTCACCTTCTGGACATACCAGCACACCTGCATTGCTACGCGTAAAGCGAGCCACGACGGATGTAATGCAACTGTTACTTTCGACTGGTCGCCTGTCGCCCCAGTCCTATCGCAGCAACTGCTCATGTCGAAACTGCTTCGCCATACGCCCCATGAATTGCCACCGGACTGGTCGCAGATCTACTACAAGAAAGTCGAAATCCAAGTGGCTGTGCAGATAGATGGTCAAAACAAGCTAGCGAAGCACCATTGGTATCCTGACTTCTTTATAGAGAATGCGCTGTACGACTTGTTTGTAATCATCAACTTGGCGCTTCCATCGGCAGCAAACTTCAACTTTATTCACCGTGAACAAATTGGGCTCGCAGCGCCAGAGGAGTTCTCGCTCTCGGCTTATTACTTGGACGACTTTTTTTCACGAACACTTACGTGGCCGACATTGGAAAGCCTTGATATCGACCTCGTGGACCGCTGGTACAAACTTATTCGCAATGGCGTTGGCCAAGTGCCAGAGACTCCAGTGGAGCGGGCCATCTTTGCGCTTTGGCATATTTGTCGTAGCTCTGGAAGGCCCGAGGACATCATTTGGATATTCTATGGATTCGAATCCTTGTTTCAGACCCGGGCTGGGGAGAACTTTTCAACCCTGCTAGATAGGATCTGCCTTCTTTTGGAACCGAACGACGAGCAGGTCAAACTCCTGAGGAAGAAACTGCGGGCGATGTATGACCATCGGAGCTCGTTCGTACATGGCGGCCTGCAAGTCATCCATCCTTTGCACTCCGATGTCATCGATCCAAGAGTTCGGACAAAGTACGGCGACATTGTAGACCTGTCTGTATTCGGCACCCGTCTTCTAGTCGCTTGCCTCCAGCGCTACGTTTCTGAGAATTGGTACGTCTTAGCCTTTAAGACATCCATCGAGCCGAACAACATGTAGCCTGGATATTCACAGTTGTAGGATGGACAACGCTTTGCTTGTCCACCATCGGAGCAACACGAGGCTCTCCGCATATTTGAAATCACGCTTTGCGCCCTTACGGCGCCTCACTTTTCTTTGTTTGCGCCAAGAAAAGTAAGCAAAAGAAAGCGCACCCCGACATCCGGGTCTGGCCTGCGGCCAGACTTCCCTCCCTCCGGTGCCGC
>JAYQUJ010000018.1:0-58403 GCA_038147895.1 Pseudomonas sp. | reverse complement strand
CACAACCACCCCTCAGGTGATCCCGAGCCCAGCCAGGCGGATCGCAATCTCACCACGAAACTGCAGGACGCACTGAATCTGGTCGGAGTCAGAACGCTCGATCACGTTGTGGTAGGCCAGGAGGATTGTGTGTCGTTGGCTGAGCGCGGCTACCTGTAAGGAGGTGCCAATGAAACTGCTGCTACGGACTGTTGCCTCGGCATTCATGTTTGCCGGGATCTTGGCCGGTTGTCTGGCGATATTGCTGCTGATGATTCTGATGGTGCGCTTTCCACCATTGCTGATTGCCGTGGTGTTGGCGTGCTGGATCTACCGGAAGCAGAAAGTAAGAATGAACCCTTGAACAGTGAGCCAGCGTGGGTAGTCGAAAGACTGCCTGCAATGGCTCCCTCTTTTTTCTTTTGCCCTGGTAGCTAACGCTTACCTGCTGCCTTGTAAGCTGCACTTCGTTCACGCTTGCCCACTGCGACCACAATCACAACCACCCGATCATCATCAATGGCTACCTGGGGGATCGCGGCCTGTCGCTGCGCCAGGGCACTATCGTCGATGCCACACTGATCCACGCGCCCAGCTCGACCAAGAACCAGGACGGCAAGCGCGACCCGGAAATGCACCAGAGCAAGAAAGGGAACCAGTATTACTTTGGCATGAAGGCGCACATCGGCGTAGATGATGAGTCGGGGCTGGTACACAGCGTGGTAGGCACGGCAGCCAACGTGGCGGATATCACCCAGGTCGACAAACTGCTGCACGGTGACGAGAACGTCGTCTGCGCCGATGCCGGCTACACCGGCGTCGAAAAGCGCCCCGAACATGCTGGCCGCGAAGTGATCTGGCAGGTCGCAGCACGCCGCAGCACCTACAAGAAGCTCGATAAACGCAGCGCCCTGTACAAAGCCAAGCGCAAGATCGAGAAGGCCAAGTCACAAGTGCGAGCGAAGGTCGAGCACCCGTTTCGAGTGATCAAGCGCCAGTTCGGTTACGTGAAGGTGCGCTTCCGTGGCCTGGCCAAGAACACCGCTCAGCTGGTGACGCTGTTCGCGCTGTCGAACCTATGGATGGCGCGCCGACATTTGCTGACTACCGCAGGAAAGGTGCACCTGTAATGCGGAAAATGGCTGCTGCGAGGTGCTCGCGGCGGCCAAAAACGGAGAACTGAGCGGGTTACCTGGTCGATTTTGATCGACGGCCCGCTTTCAAAAGCAGCGAGGGCTGAAGTCGACCGGAAATACAGGGTTACTTCAGACCTTCCCTAGACACTCTATTTGATCCAAATCAACGAAGTGCTGTTATCGTCAAAAGGAGCATTCATGGCTCGGGGGCAATCTGCTATCGTCGGCCTATTGCCCCGCCTGGTGAATTGCTGTGCGTCGGATTGGATTGATCCTGCTAATGATTGCTAGCCTCGTGCTGCCGACCTTCGGCGGTGTGGCTTTCAGCATGCCGGCACAACCTTGCCCGATGCAGAGCGCCGATCATCAGGGCCATGCAATGGTCGATGCTCCGTGCTGCGAGCAAATGGACACGTCTGATGGGGTGGCCAATAAGTCCCCCTGCAAATCCGGCCAGGAATGCAAGACCGGAGGACTTCTCCAGACCACCGTGATCAAGAGCATATCCCCTCTCCCCTCACGCCCCGAAATATTGCTGACCCAGTCGGTGATTAAGCGAGAGCCCGCAGGACTCTGGCGCCCTCCTCGTTTCGTCTAATGCCGTGATCATCCCGCGCCTTACAGTCAGGCGCATCGTCGCGACCACGTTTCGTAGCTGCGACCTCGATCAATCGCATTGGAGGCGAAAGCATGTCCGCTTTCCTTTTTCCACGCCGTGGCTATCTCGGCGTGTTGGCTGCCGCATTCTGGGCAGCTCCCTGGCTTGCCGCGCAGGCACAGCCCCTAACCTTCGAACGAGCCCAAACTCTGGCCGAACAGAGTGCCCCTGAGAACCTCGCGCGCCAGGCGCAGGTGGCATCGGCACAGCAGGCTGTAGGGCCCGCAGACGCCTTGCCCGATCCCAAGCTGATTCTAGGCATCGACAACCTGCCGATCGAAGGCCCTGACCGTTACACACTTAATCGTGACTCCATGACCATGCGCCGCATTGGACTCATGCAGGAGGTACCAAACGGCGACAAGCGTCTGGCCCGTCGCCAACTGGCCGAAGCCTCCATGACGCGGGCCGAGGCCGAGCAGCGTGCCATGCAGTTGGAAATCAAGCGCCAGACGGCAGTGAGCTGGCTGGACGTGTACTACGCCGAACGCAGTGTTGGCCTCTTCGATCAACTGGACCGTCAGATCGAGATGCTCCGCTCGACCGTGCAATCGCTAATTGCCGGCGGTAGTGCTCAGCCTGGCGAGCTGTTGCAGGCCGACCAGGAAGCTTTGGCGTTACAAGATCGGCGAGATGAACTGAATCGCGATGTGGCAGTAGCTCGTGCCAAGCTGCGCCGCTGGATAGGCAACGAGGCTGACCAGCCTTTGCAAGGAGGTGTTCCCAATCTGAACCTGGTGGCACCGCACCTGCAGCAACGCATTGCCTCACACCCTGAGTTGCGCGCTGCCTCCGCCCGAGTCGGCGAGGCTAGCGCCGAGCTGAACGAGGCCATCGCCGAGAAGACCCCCGACTGGGGTGTTGAGTTTGCCTACAACAATCGCGACAACCAGTTCGGCGATATGGTGATGGTGCAATTCACGTTCGACCTGCCGTTGTTCGTAGGCACACGTCAGGGGCCCAAGATCAACGCCAGACAACAAAGCGTGTCGCAGATGGAAGCCGAGCAGGAAGCATTACTGCGCGCCCATCAGGCTGAGCTGGAAGGCGGTATTGCCGGGCTTGAGCAACTGCGCAGGACCTTGTCACGCACCGAAAAAACCTTGATCCCGCTTGCAAGCAAACGTGCCGATCTCGAACTGGCCGCCTACCAAGCCGGTAACAGCCAGCTCACATCCGTTATTACTGCCCAGCGCGACCTGATTGAGGCGCAGCTGCGGCAGATTGAACAGCAGCGCAAGTTGAGCCAGCTCTCCGCAAGCCTGTACTACGCCTATGTGGAGGGCCTGAAATGAAGATATCGACATTTGGTTTTGCGGTCGCCGTGCTGACCGTGGGCATTGGCGCGGCGGGCGGTGGCTACTGGCTGGCCCAGCGGCAAGCCAAACACGAGCTACTGCCTAGCTCCGCACCGACGGACGAGCGCAAGGTGCTCTATTGGTACGACCCTATGCAGCCTGAGCAGCGCTTCGATAAACCGGGCAAGTCACCTTTCATGGATATGGAACTTGTCCCTAAATACGCAGGATCCGAGCAGGATCCGTCTGTCCTGAGCATCCCCGCTCAAGCCGTGCAGAACCTCGGAATGCGAACCTCGATGGTGATCCGAGGTGTACTGCCCTCGGATATCGAGGCGGTGGGTTCCCTGGCCTATAACCAGCGAGAAGTGGCGAACCTCCAGGCCCGCGCCGGCGGATTCGTCGAGCGGGTTTACGGTCGCGCCCCGGGCGATGTGCTGCCTGCCGGAGCCCCCCTGGTCGACCTGCTGATTCCCGAATGGTCCGCCGCGCAGTTGGAGTTCCTGGCGGTACTGCGTACCGCTGACACTCGCTTGATAAGTGCGGCCCAAGAGCGCCTGCGCCTGCTTGGCATGCCTCAAACGTTGATCGAGCAGGTCCGCCGCAGCGGCAAACCACGGGCGGTGCAAACCCTCACCACACCTATCAGCGGCGAGCTCCAAGCCTTGCAGGTACGCGCCGGGATGACCGTCGAAGCCGGGCAGGATCTGGCGTTGATTAACGGGCTATCCAGTGTCTGGCTCGATGCGGCGATACCCGAGGCCATGGCCGGAAGTATCCAGGTCGGGGACGAGATCCGCGCCAACCTGACGGCCTTTCCTGATCGACCGCTGCTGGGCCGCGTCATAGCCTTGCTGCCGAGTGCCGATCCGCAAACGCGCACGCTCACGGTACGCAGCGAGCTACCCAACCCTGCCGGTAAGTTGCGCCCCGGCATGTTCGCCGCCGTACGCCTGAACAGTGCCGTCGAACAATCCACGCTTCTTGTGCCGAGTGAAGCCGTGATTCGCACCGGGAAGCGTGCGTTGGTGATGCTGGTAGAAGGCGATGGGCGCTACCGCCCCCTGGAAATAACCTTGGGCCGCGAGGCTGATGGGCGTCTGGAGGTGTTGTCCGGTCTTGAGGAGGGTCAGGCGGTCGTTACCTCCGGCCAGTTCCTCATCGATTCGGAGGCCAGCCTACAGGGTGTCATGGCCAGCCATGCCGAGCAGGACAATAAGAAGGAACTACATGAGGCCCATGGTGTGATTCGTGCTCTGGACGCGGAGTCAGTCACCCTGGAGCACGGGCCCTTCGAGAGCCTGAATATGCCAGGTATGACCATGGCTTTTCCATTGGTCAGCTCAGAAGTAGCTGTGGGACTTAAGCCAGGAGATCACGTACGTATCGGCGCCCGCCAGAAAAACTCCGGCCTGATGATCGAGCAGCTCAGCAAGGAAGGAGACCAGCCATGATCGCACGCCTGATCCACTGGTCTATCGGCAATCGCTTTCTGGTGCTGCTGGCGACCCTGTTCATCACCGCCCTGGGTATCTGGTCGCTGCGCAACACGCCGTTGGATGCACTGCCGGATCTGTCCGACACCCAGGTCATCATCCGCACAAGCTTCCCCGGGCAGGCACCGCAGATTGTCGAGAACCAGGTGACCTACCCGCTGGCCACCACCATGCTCTCGGTGCCGGGGGCGAAGACAGTGCGCGGCTACTCGT
Source organism: Pseudomonas sp. (assembly GCA_038147895.1). Classification (GTDB taxonomy): domain Bacteria; phylum Pseudomonadota; class Gammaproteobacteria; order Pseudomonadales; family Pseudomonadaceae; genus Aquipseudomonas. The sequence goes on along the minus strand of JAYQUJ010000018.1, from coordinate 53,623 downwards.
TCTTCGGCGACTCCTTCGTTTATGTGCTGTTCGAGGACGATACCGACCTCTACTGGGCACGCTCGCGGGTGCTGGAGTACCTCAACCAGGCGCAGGAACGCCTGCCCGAGGGTGTTACCACCACCCTTGGGCCGGATGCCACCGGCGTGGGCTGGATCTACCAGTACGCCTTGGTCGACCGCAGCGGCCAGCATGATCTTGCCCAGCTGCGGGCACTGCAGGACTGGTTCCTTAAGTACGAACTCAAGAGCCTGCCCAACGTAGCCGAAGTGGCCACCCTCGGCGGCATGGTCAAGCAATACCAAGTGCTGCTCGATCCCCAGAAGCTGGTGGCTTATGGGGTAACTCAGCAGGAGGTCGAAGCGGCGCTGAAGAGCGCCAATCAGGAAACCGGCGGCGCCATCCTGGAGCTGGCGGAGCGCGAGTACATGGTGCGGGCCTCGGGCTATTTGGAGAGCCTGGATGATTTTCGCAATGTGCCGCTGCGGGCTTCGGCAAGCGGAATTCCGGTGCTGCTAGGCCAGGTGGCCACCATTCAACTGGGGCCAGAGATGCGTCGCGGTATCGCCGAATTGGACGGCCAGGGTGAAGTGGTCGGTGGCGTGGTCATCCTGCGCTCCGGCAAGAATGCCCGGGACACCATCGCTGCCGTGAAGACCAAGCTGGACAGCCTGAAAGCCAGCCTGCCCACCGGCGTCGAAGTGGTCACTACCTATGACCGTTCGCAACTGATCGACCGTGCCATCGACAACCTCAGCTACAAGCTGCTGGAAGAGTTCGTGGTGGTTGCCTTGGTTTGCCTGATCTTTCTCTGGCACCTGCGTTCGTCGCTGGTGGCGATCATCACCCTGCCCCTGGGCATCCTGATGGCCTTCATCGTCATGCGCTACCAGGGCGTCAATGCCAACATCATGTCGCTCGGCGGGATCGCCATCGCCATCGGCGCCATGGTCGATGCCGCCGTGGTGATGATCGAGAACGCGCACAAGCACATCGAGGCCTGGAAGGCTCGGCACCCCAATGAGCCGCTCCAAGGCGAGGCGCACTGGCGAGTGATCGGCGAAGCCGCAGCCGAAGTCGGACCGGCACTCTTCTTCAGCCTGCTGATCATCACCCTATCGTTCCTCCCGGTATTTACCCTGGAGGCCCAGGAAGGGCGCCTGTTCGGCCCTCTGGCCTTCACCAAGACCTATGCCATGGCCGCCGCCGCCGGCCTCTCGGTCACCCTGGTACCGGTGCTGATGGGCTACTGGATTCGTGGGCATATCCCCAGCGAACAGCAAAACCCCTTGAACCGCTGGCTGATCGGCGCATACCGGCCGGTGCTGGAGTGGGTGCTGGCCTGGCCCAAGGTGACCTTGGCGCTGGCCGTGCTGGTCTTTGTGTCCAGTCTGTGGCCCCTCAGCAGACTCGGAGGAGAGTTCCTGCCGCCCATGGACGAAGGCGATCTGTTGTACATGCCTTCGGCCCTGCCCGGCTTGCCGGCGAGCAAGGCAACCCAGCTGCTGCAGCAAACCAACCGGATGATCCTCACGGTGCCCGAAGTGGCACGGGTATTCGGCAAGGCCGGGCGAGCAGAGACCGCCACCGATCCAGCACCGCTGGAAATGTTCGAGACCACGGTGCAGTTCAAACCACGCGATCAATGGCGCGCGGGGATGACACCCGAAAAGCTGATCGAGGAACTGGATCGCGCGGTAAAAGTTCCGGGGCTGTCCAATATCTGGGTGCCGCCCATCCGCAACCGCATCGACATGCTGGCGACGGGGATCAAGAGCCCCATTGGGGTGAAAGTGTCCGGAACCTCCTTGGTCGACATCGAGCGCATAACGCGCGATATCGAGGCCGTGGCCAAAGAGGTGCCTGGGGTGAGTTCGGCCTTGGCAGAACGCCTTACTGGCGGCCGTTACGTGGACATCCAGATCGATCGACTGGCCGCGGCGCGCTATGGCCTGAGCATCGCCGATGTGCAGGCGGTGGTATCGGGCGCCATCGGCGGCAGCAATATTGGTGAGACGGTTGAAGGACTGGCCCGCTTCCCGATCAACCTGCGCTATCCCAAGGAGTGGCGAGACAGTCCGCAGGCACTACGGCGTATGCCGATCCTCACGCAAGCCGGCCAGCAGATCACCTTGGGCACCGTCGCCCAGGTTAGTCTGACCGAAGGGCCGCCAATGCTGCGCAGCGAGAACGGGCGTCTGTCCGGTTGGGTCTATGTCGATGTCCGTGGGCGCGACCTGGCATCGACCGTGCGCGAGTTGCAGCAACGCGTAGCTGAGCAGGTACAACTCGATGCTGGCATGACCGTCTCCTACTCCGGTCAGTTCGAGTTCCTGGAGCGTGCCAATGCGCGGCTGGCCTGGGTGGTGCCGGCGACTTTGTTGATTATCTTCGTGCTGCTCTACCTGACCTTCAGCCGCTTCAGCGAGGCCCTGCTGATCATGGCCACCCTGCCCTTCGCCCTATCGGGCGGTATCTGGCTGCTCTACTGGTTCGGCTTCAACCTGTCGATCGCCACCGGCGTGGGCTTCATTGCCCTGGCCGGCGTCTCTGCCGAATTCGGGGTGATCATGCTGCTGTATCTGAAGAACGCCTGGCATGCGCGCGTGGATGCTGGGCGTAGCGACGATCCGACTCTGCTTGAGGCAATCCGCGAAGGTGCTGTCCTGCGCGTCAGACCCAAGGTGATGACGGTTGCCGTGATCATAGCCGGTCTGCTGCCTATTCTGTGGGGCGGTGGAGCGGGTTCAGAGGTCATGAAGCGCATCGCCGCGCCCATGGTTGGCGGCATGATCACAGCCCCGCTGCTGTCCATGCTGGTGTTGCCTGCTGCCTATTGGTTGATGCGTCGACAGGGCGCGCGAAAGAGTCACCAACCACAGGAGCTATAGCTCTGAGTGTTCAGGCGAGCCCCTGCGCCATTTGACGAAGGGGCTTATCTACCTTAAATCACGCGTTTGACGCTCAGGTACTCGCCCTTGGTCTTCAGCGTGATGGTCACGTCCTGGTTGCTGCGGTTGCGCCAGAACCAGCCGTGGGTGCCGTCGAAAATTGCAGTTAGTTCGCCTTTGTCGCCTTTGACCTGCTTGGCCTTGCTGTAGCTGTGGTAGTAGTCCTTGGGGCCGTTGTAGGGCTCACCGTGGGTGTCGTGGTTGACCGGAATGCCATTGGTCGTCCACTCGTAGCTGACCGTGGCCTTGTCCAGCATTTCCAGCTTGATTTCACTGGCTTCGCCCGGCTTCAGGGTGACGGTCACCTCATCAGACTTCAGGGCTGGCTGCGGCTCAGCTACTGGTTCGGCCACAGATGCTGCTGCAACAGGCTCTTGAACTACTGGCTGAACAGGTACAGGAGCTTGAGCTACGGGAGCCGCCGCCGGCACGGACACGGCCATCGAAACTGCGGATGTGGCCTTGATGGATGACGACCTGCGCAAGATCCCGGCCTTCATCCGCCTGTCTCAACAGACCGCCGTCATCCTCAAGCAGAACATCGTGCTGGCGTTAGGGATCAAGGCCCTGTTTCTCGCCATTACCCTAACGGGGCAGGCGACGATGTGGATGGCCGTCTTTGCCGACATGGGCGTCAGCCTGCTGGTGGTGTTCAACGGCCTGCGCCTGCTTAAAAAGTAGGATCGGAGGATTGAAGATGAAAGCAGCATTGCAACTCGCAATTGAACAAGCCTTTCAGCAGGCCCGGCAGGCCATGCAGGAACAGCGCAGCGCAGATGCCTTTCAATGGTTAGAGCGCGCGCACATCCTGACCCAACGCCAACCCGTGCTGCATGCTGGGTCACACTGGCTGATGCTTGTGCTCGGCTGGCAGACCGGCGATTACCGCGAGGTCGCGGGGCAACTACCACGTATTTTCGCGGCCCTGCTGTTCTCCAAAATCTGGGTGCCTATCGGCAATACAGGCCGCTCCAGGGTCAGTGCTTTCAAGCCCATGCCGGTTCCCGAAGAACCACAGACCTTGCTTGCCGATGACAAGTAAACTCAATCCGGTCGGTGATTGCGCCCATGCAAATTGATATCTCTACCCAGCTGCCATGCTCACTGGCAGAGGTGATCGCCCAGGTGCGCACGCCACGTCTGCTGCATCAGGTTGCATCACCGTTGCTGAGTTTCAGCCCGCTGACTCCCGTTGAGTTTCCTGGCACCTGGAGCGAGGGCACTTACTGGGTCAAGCTGAAGTTATTCGGCGTACTTCCCATTGGCCGTCAGGCGATTGTGATTACATACCCGCAGACGGAAAATGCTCAGATTTTCATGCTAAGAGACAACGGCTACAGCCCGCTGATCAGCAAGTGGGATCACCTCATTACGGCACAAGAGGTCAACGGCGGAACGCTTTACCGAGATAGCGTGACCATCAAGGCGGGCGTCCTCACTCCGTTCGTCTGGCTATTTGCGCGCCTGTTCTACGCCCACCGTCAGCGCCGCTGGGCAACCTTGGCGGCAAATGGCTTTAACTACGGAAACTCTCAGCCGCTGTAGTAATCGCACCTTGCTAGGTTCTTGGTCGCATCAACCAACTCTTCGTCTGGTAAGCGCTGAGCCCATGGCTATTCACACCCATGCGGTCACAGTTTCATGCACCATTACTGCCATGAGCTGGAATATACGCAGTGCGCCTGCCAGCTCCAGCTCGTCAGCGAAATGCTGGCTTACACGGCGGGAGTGAGCAGCATGCCCGAATCACGCAAGGTGATTCGGGTGGACGCTTACGAGCATCCAAACAAGATCAACCGGCGTCACCCCCAGCCGGCTTGTCACATCAGCCCGGCGCTATCGATCTATCTGAGTGCACCGTCCTATGAGCTGGCAGTCATGAACATTCGGCCTGATCAAGGCTGGAGCTCTCTCGACCTACCCGTCGGATTCTATTGAAAATCTGAATTCAAATGTCGCTTTAAGACAACTTTCATTGCCGCCTTGTGAAGATTACAGAATTGTAATTTTCCAATCATCTTCAAGTTATCTTCAGCTTGCAAGGATAGGGCTCAGCTCCCCAAAGGCGCAGAGCGCTTGAGGGTGCAATACCTATAAGAACGCCATGGCGAAAACTAGACTAATAACTGCCAATTATAAAGGAGCAATAAATGCTTAATAAAACCAAACTATCCCTTGCAGTATTTTCGGCGATTGTCAGTGCAGCTCCGCTCATGGCGGCCGCAGAAGAGCAAGCCGAAGGTTTTGTAGAAGGTAGCAGTTTCAATATTCTCAACCGTAACTTCTACATGAATCGTGACTTTCGTAAAGGTCAGTCGAGCAACACTGACAATGGTTATACTGAAGCTTGGGCACACGGGATCATTGGCCAGTTCGAGTCGGGCTTTACCCAAGGCACCGTAGGCTTTGGTATTGATGCCTTCGCCATGCTCGGCCTTAAACTGGATACCGGGGATGGTCGATATGGCCCAGGTGGTACTGTTAATCTGCTGCCGGTAAATAGTGATGGTGAAGCCGAAGATAACTACTCCAAAGTGGGTGGTGCAGTAAAAGCCCGGCTATTCGACACCGTTGTCAAAGTGGGTGATGTGTTCCCCATGACGCCGGTGGTTCACTACGGTGACTCCCGCCTGCTACCGGAAAGCTTTCGCGGCGTTACGGTTGAGAACACAAGCTTTGATGGTTTGACCCTTCAGGGTGGCCGCCTGCATGCCATGAGCCAGCCGCAGGTCAGCACCATGCGTGATGAGTTCGCAACCTTCTATGCGGGCTCTGTCGCGTCTCCATGGGTTGCCTATTTCGGCGGTGACTATTCGCTAAATGACAACCTGAGCTTTAGTCTCTATAGCAGCCAACTCAAGGATGCTTGGAAGCAGCACTATGCCGGTACGTCCTTCACCTACCCGCTGACCGACAGTGTTTCCTTGTTCGGTGGCTTGAACTACTACAAAGCTGTTGATGACGGCCAGCAGCTGTTGGGTGAGTTCGATAACGACATTTACAGCGGCAAAGTGGGTGTGCAGTTCGGTGCACACAGCGTTGCCCTGTCGCACCAGCGCAACAACGGCGACGATGATTTCGACTACCTGCGCCAGTCTGATTCCATCTTCCTCGACAACTCTATTCAGTACAGCGACTTCAACTCGCCGAAAGAGAAGTCCTGGATGCTGCGCTACGACCTAGATATGGCCAGCTATGGCGTTCCTGGACTGACCTTCATGACGCGCTATGCGCTGGGTACAGATGCGGACTATTCCGACGCCAACAGTGTGTATATGCGTCGTGATGCCGATGGCAACCCGCTGACTGACCAGAAGCGCTGGGAACGCAACATCGAAGCCAAGTACGTCGTCCAAACGGGCTCACTGAAAGAGATGTCCTTCCGTGTTCGCCAGATGACTACCCGCGCAACGGATTACGAGTCGGATCTGGACGAGGTTCGTCTGATCGTCGAGTACCCACTGAGCGTGCTCTAAAAATGGATGGGCGGGCGGGCTCTAAAAGCACTGCCCGCTCATGCATAACAAGATAGGCAGTTATTAGATTTCAAGAATGTAATGTTGGGCTCACGCTGCTGTTAGCTTCACCTCCGTAAAATTCACTCGAACTTGCAGAACTTGTCCATGAACCTCGACAAGCTAATAATTGAATTTTACGAGGCCTGCCTTATGAAGATGTTGAAAGCCCTAGTTATTGGATCAGTACTTCTTGTCGGCTCCACACAGTCTTATGCAGAAGATGGCTATGATCGCTCAATGAAAGCTCAGGCAAAATTTCGAGCAGATCAAAAACGAATTCACGGAACTGAGCCTGCTGCCAAACCGGCGGACGAACTAAAGGTTAAGACCAGCAACCAAGATCGGACCAATACCGATCTTAAAAAAGAAACCAACGCTGACTAACCGCTCACTTCCGAACGATGTTCACCTCTAGAAGCTCCCGAGCTCCTTTGGAAAGAGGTGTACCCTAAGCGCCCTTCGGGGCGCTTTTTTTATTTAATCTTTAATAATAAGAAAGATTCACTGGGAGTTTAAACCTCCAAGCTAGACAACTAACTCTTCTCTTCCGCAAGTCATTCATATCTGCAACAAGCCATCGCTGTCAGCGTGTAGCAAGAAGGGCAAAATGATACCGGTGAAGGCCTTTAGATTGATCTGCCTGATATCTGCAAAGGCACTCGGCTATCACCCCGATGCTAGAACACGGTGTCATTTGAATACCGCGCCCTTGCACCGTCAGCAGATACCCACTCAATAGCCAGACGCCGTGCCCATCTCAATCTTTCATGATTCAAGCCATCCAAGAGGATCGCCACGCTTTTCGCTTCCTCATGTAAGCTGACGTTTTTCATCCTTGAGGATGCTATGAGTAGGGATGCACTTGAACAAAACCAGATACCGATCTATTTCGTCGCGGTCATTGCAGCGGCAATCGGTGGGTTAATAGCTACTGCAGCGGCGCAGAGCCTGAACGCATTAGTGACCCCGACTATCGCCGTGCTGATGTACGCGATGTTTCTGCAAATTCCCTTTCTTGATCTCCGCAAAAGTCTTAGCAACAAACGCTTCATGTCAGCCTTGCTTATCGCCAATTTCGTACTGATTCCACTGCTGGTATGGGCACTCACCAGAGGGCTCGCAGAACACCCGGCAATCCTAATAGGCGCTCTTCTAGTTTTGCTCACCCCGTGTATCGACTACGTGGTGGTCTTTACTCACATTGGCAAAGGCGACTCGCGTGCGATTCTTGCAGCAACCCCCATCCTCTTGCTGTTGCAGCTTGTGCTGTTGCCTGTGTACTTGGCTTTCATGCTAGGGGAGCAATCCCGAGTCGTTATCTCGATAGCGCCTTTCGCTGAAGCCTTTCTCGCACTGATTGTCGTGCCTTTATTGCTCGCGGTTGCTACAGCAGCCTTGGCTAAGCGCTCACGGTTCGTAGGTCGCTGGAACACCGTATGGGCATGGATGCCAGTCCCTGCGATGGCGGCAGTTCTCATTGCGGTGGTTGGGTCGCAAATCTCGCCGGTGGTTCGTGATATCGACCAGCTTTTACCGGTGATCCCGGTGTACATCGGTTTCATGCTTTTGGCCCCCGTAGTGGGCGCACTGGCTTCAAGAGCTTATAAACTGCCCGCCTCGACGGCGAGAGCGGTTACTTTCAGTACCTCCACACGTAACTCGTTGGTGGTTCTTCCGCTGGCCCTGGCATTGCCTGAAGAAATACGGGGGCTTGCAGCCGCAGCGGTCGTCACCCAGACGCTGGTTGAGTTGGTGGGTGAGCTTGTCTACATCCGGGCAGTTCCGATTCTTATTTGGCGTAAAAAAAGCCGCTGAGGACGTCACAGGCACAGTCACCGCCCACATTGAGCGGTATTTACGGTAAGCAAAAAGCCCCGCTCAAGAGCGGGGCTTTTCAGTTGCACACGAATAGCGCTGTGAACTTAGCGCAGACGATGGGCCAAGCGGTAGAGCAATGGCAAAACCAGCAGCGTCAGCACGGTTGAAGACAGGATTCCGCCAATCACCACCGTCGCCAGAGGGCGCTGAACTTCTGCGCCCGTACCGATGGCAGTGGCCATTGGAATAAAGCCCAGAGACGCAACCAAAGCAGTCATCAGCACCGGCCGCAAACGAGTCAACGCGCCTTCACGAATAGCCTCGTCCAGCCCCATGCCGTTCTCACGCAAACTGCGAATAAAGGAAATCATCACCAGGCCGTTGAGTACCGCGACACCCGACAACGCAATGAAACCCACCCCCGCAGAGATCGAGAGCGGAATATCACGCAGCCACAAGGCCATGATCCCGCCGGTCAGCGCGAAGGGCACGCCGGTGAATACCAGCAGGCCATCTTTGACATTGCCGAACATCATGAAGAGCAGCGTGAACACCAGCAGCAACGAGACCGGTACGACAATCTGCAGGCGCTTGGCTGCCGACTGAAGCTGCTCGAAGGTGCCGCCCCAGGTCGTCCAGTAGCCTGTAGGGACGCTAACCGCCAGGGCGATCTTGCTCTCGGCCTCGGCGACAAAAGAGCCAATATCGCGGCCGCGAACGTTGGCGGTGACCACCACGCGACGCTTGCCACTTTCACGGCTGATCTGGTTCGGCCCCGGTGCGGACACCACGCTCGCCACATCAGCCAGGCGCACAAACCCTGGGCCATCCAGCCCATCGCCATTGGCCAGACGAATAGGCAGCTGCTGGATCTTGTCGACATCATTGCGCCACTCGTCCGCCAGGCGAACTTGGATATCGAAACGCCGGTCACCTTCAAACAGTGCACCCGCCTCGCGCCCGCCGATGGCGGTGGAAATGGCGTCCTGAATCTCCGAGACATTCAAACCGAATCGTGCGGCTTTCTCACGGTCGATTTGTACGCTGAGCATCGGCAGACCGGTGGTCTGTTCGACCTTCACATCAGCTGCTCCTGGAATACCCTCCAGCACCTCAGCGATTTGCTCGGCGGTCTCGTTCATCACATCCATGTCATCGCCAAACACTTTCACTGCGACGTCACTGCGTACGCCGGAGATCAGCTCGTTGAAGCGCATCTGAATGGGCTGAGTGAACTCATAGTTGTTGCCGGAAACCTGTTCAACCGCCTCCTGCATCGCCGCAACCAAATCGGCTTTGCTGCGATCAGGATCGGGCCACTGGTCGCGCGGCTTTAGCATGACAAAGTTGTCCGCCACGTTCGGCGGCATTGGATCGGTTGCGACTTCAGCGGTTCCAAGCTTGGCGAACACCGTATCAACCTCGGCAAAGGATTTGATTCGTTGTTCGAGTTGCACCTGCATTTCAATTGCTTGCGAAAGGCTAGTGCCAGGAATACGCAGGGCATGCAAAGCGATATCGCCCTCATCCAGGCTCGGCACGAACTCACTGCCCATCCGCGAAGCAGCTAAACCAGAAAGCACCATGATGACTGTCGCAATGGTCAGCACTAACGGCTTGCTGACCATGACCCAATCTAGCAACGGCGCGTAGCCTTGCTTGACCCAGGCCATTAGCCGATTTTCTTTTTCACTGACGTTGCCATTGAGGAACAGTGCAACAGCTGCCGGGACGAATGTCACCGAGAGGATCATGGCTCCGAACAGGGCTGTCACCACGGTGAACGCCATTGGGTGGAACATCTTGCCTTCCACGCCGGTCAGCGCAAATATCGGCAGGTACACCACCATAATGATCAGTTGGCCGAACAGCAGTGGACGACGCGCCTCCTTCGACGCCGCGAACACCTCATGGAAGCGCTCATTACGGGTCAACGTTCGGCCTGCTGCGGCCTGGGCGTGAGCCAAACGACGCACGCAGTTCTCTACGATCACCACGGCACCATCGATGATGATGCCGAAATCGAGTGCGCCAAGGCTCATCAGGTTCGCGCTGACCTTGTTGCTGACCATGCCCGTAAAGGTGAACAGCATCGACAGCGGAATCACCATTGCGGTGATGAGGGCCGCCCGAATGTTACCCAGGAACAGGAACAGGATAGCGATAACCAGCAGAGCGCCTTCGATCAGATTCTTCTTCACCGTATTGATGGCCTTATCGACCAATACAGTGCGGTCATAGACCATCTTCGCTATGACTCCTTTCGGCAGGTTGCGATTGATCTCCTTTATGCGCTGGTCGACAGCCTGCGATACATAGCGGCTGTTCTCACCAATCAACATAAAGGCAGTGCCGAGCACCACCTCCTGGCCGTTCTCAGTAGCGGCACCGGTGCGCAGCTCCTTACCCAGGCCAACCTCGGCCACATCACCGATGCGCACAGGAACACCATCGGTGTTCTTGATGATGATGTTGGCGATGTCAGCGATATTGCCGACTTGTCCCGGAGCGCGGATCAGGTACTGCTCGCCGCTGCGTTCGATGTAGCCCGCACCAACGTTGGCATTATTGCTCTCCAACGCAACCACAATGTCCTGCAGGCTGAGGCCATGTGCGACCAGGCGCTCCGGCTTGGGTGAAACCTGGAACTCCTTGGCATAACCGCCAATGGTGTTGATCTCGGTAACACCTTTGACGGTTCGCAGTTGCGGCTTGACGATCCAGTCCTGAATCTCACGCAGATCCATCGGTGTATAGGTGCTGCCATCCGGCTTCTTCGCACCGTCTTGCGCCTCGATGGTCCACATGTAGATCTCGCCCAGACCAGAAGCGATTGGCCCCATGCTCGGCGACAGATCACTGGGTAGATTTCCACGCGCTTCCTGTATCCGCTCATTCACCAACTGACGAGCGAAGTAGATGTCTGTGCCGTCTTCGAAAATGACGGTGACCTGCGACAACCCGTAACGTGAGATTGAACGCGTTTCCTGTAAGTTGGGCAGCCCAGCCATTACCGATTCAATCGGAAAGGTCACGCGTTGCTCGGTTTCCAGTGGCGAGTAGCCCTTTGCCTCGGTATTGATCTGCACCTGCACGTTGGTGATGTCGGGAACCGCATCAATCGGCAACTTCTGGTAGCTGTAAACACCCAACGCTGCCATGCCGAGCACAGCCAGCAAGACTAGCCAGCGCTGGTCGATGGCGAAGCGAATTAATCGTTCGTACATGTCAATTTCCCCTAAAGCGCAGCATCACCGCGCTCTCCAGTACGGATGCGCAATGCGTCGGTCAAAGGGGCCACGGCGACGATTCCATCACCGGGTACACCTGTGTGGGCGGCCTTCTCGATGGCATGGACGATCTCATCGGCAACTTCTTCTGAACAGAACGCCAGCAGCACGAGATGCTGATGGGCGTCGGGGTTCCACTCGTCGGCGATGTAGCTGTGATCCTTGCCGTGGCCACGTGGATGACCATGGGCGGGCAGGATGGTAAATCCAGGCAGGTGTGGCAGTGCATGCAAAGCTTGCTCGACGGCCTCAAGCCGGATCGGGCGAAAAATAGCTGTAACTTGTTTCATAGCTCGACTCCGAATTAGTGGTCATGGCTCGCGCCGGCTTTGCCAAGCTCAGCTTTGATCAGGAAGCTGTTCTTCAGCGCGTATCGATCGCCCGCCTTCAGACCCGAGATAACCTCGACGAAGCGGCCGTCGGATTTGCCCAGCTCAAGAGGCCGAGCTTCTAGCTGGTTATCGAAGCGGCCGAACACTACCTGCCAATCGCGAACGGTCTGGATCGCTTCGACCGCTACTGCAACGGGAACGTTGTTCTCCTCGGCAATCACCTCGACCGTCACTGGCAAACCAGGCCGCCATAGCCGATCTGGGTTAGCTAGCACGATGCGAGCAGTCGCTGAGCGGGTTTGCGCCCCAACCAGAGCGCTGACATAGGAAATGGAGCCCTTAGCCGTGGCGGCGAATGCGCTGGAGCTCACGACAACGTTTTGCCCTTCGGCGATTACGCCCAAGTCTTTCGCCGCGACGGTTGAGTCCACCCATACGGTCGACAAATCCGAGACGGTAAAGACTGCGGAATCCTCTTTGAGTACTTCACCAACAGAGATGCTTTTGCTGGTTATCACGCCATCGATAGGGGCACGAATCTCGAATTCGGTGAGATTCTGGCCTTTGGCCGGTGCACCGCCCAGCGAAGCGATTTGTTGCTGGACGCGCTGCACTGCGATAGCAGCTTCCTGCATGGCAACTTGCGCCTGCAGGAAGTCCTGCTCGGCGGAAATCTTCTCTTCCCACAATTGCTTTTCACGTGCATAGGTCGTGCGGGCAAGCGCAGAGCGTTGCTGGGCGGCCAGTAGCTCGCCACGCAGTTCGGCCAGCGCCTGGCTGGAGATTTTGGCCAATACCTGACCCTTGCTGACCGTATCGCCAGCACTAACCGCCACCGAGTCGACGCGCCCGGCAAGTTGCGGGGTCACCTGAACCGTGCGGTCACCGTTGTAACGAACCTCGCCGAGCACTTGCAGCGTGGAGGCGATTTTCGCGGGACCAGCAGTGGCGAGCGTGACGCCACCCTGCTCAAGCTGCGCATCCGTCATGGTCACGCGGCCCTCAACCTGCTCGTAACCGAACGAATAGCTCTTGCCACTGTGCGTGGCGCTGATGGAAACCTGGAATGAATGCGGCTCTACAACCGCGGCATCGCCACGTAGGTAGTTATTCTCTTTGCTGAAATTGATGATTTGCGCAGGTTGGCCAAGACGCAACAAGGTCACTTGCACCGTGCTTTCAGCAGGATTTAGAAGCTTGCCGTCCAGGTAGGTATAGAGCCTGAACTGAGGCTCTACGCCCTCCTCAAAAATCGTCACTTCAAGCGCATAATCACCCTCGGTGAAAAGCTTGCCGCCATGCTCGCCCTTGGTGGGTTCTACAGTTTCATGGTGCTCTTTATCTGCATGCTCATCGGCCTCTTCATGCTCGTCGGCCGAAGCCTCCCCGTGGTGCTCGGGATCTGCGTGAGCCGATACATCCTCATGACTCTCATCATGGCCATGGCCTTCCTCCCCGGACTTACCAGGGCTACCACTTAGAATCAGGCCCGCCACGGCTAAACCGATGACGACAACAGCCACAATCATCAGCCACTGCTTTCTGGGAGTTGTTGATGCCATTGGTAACTCCAAATTATCAAAAGTATTGAATTTGATTCATGCCCAGGCGGCGACTAAACGCGCTCAATAAACATGCAGCCGCCAGGAAAGCAGGCGAGGCTTCATGTCGCATGACGCGACCGTCTAAGGCGTTATGTAGGTGCGCAGAGATGCTTATTTTTTGAATTCGATGTTGAGTTGGGAGCCGTAAATCTTCTCCAAGCTCACCCAGGCCGAGATAGCTTCATCCAGGGTATTCAGGTACTGGGAGCGCATGCTTACGAGGGTGCGCTGAGCATCGAGTACATCGATAAAGGCAAACTTGCCCATCTCGAATCCACGTACTGCGCCCTCTACTGCTTGCTGCGCGGTCGGCAGCAGTGTGCCGCTGATCGAGTCGACTTCACTTCTAGCGCTTTCCCACTGCTCAAATGCCTGCTGGGCTTCCGCGCGCAGGCGGAGTTCTGCGGCATTGCGCAAATCCCGCGCTTGGTCAGCTCCTTGAGCAGCGGCCAGCACATTGCCTTGGTTACGGTTGAACAACGGAATAGGCATCGACAAGCCGAGCAAATTGACGCGCTCGCCAAGCCCTTCGTCGTATTGGCTGCCAACACTGACGGTGAGGTCTGGAATGCGCTGCGACTTTTCGAGTTCCAAGGAAGACTCGGCACGCTGGATGTGCGTGCTGGCCAGCCGTAGGTCCGCTGTATCTGTTATGCGTGCAAGCATCTCAGCCTGCGACGGCAGGTACGGCAGGCGCTCAAGATCACCCTCGACATGCGCGAAGTTCGGTGTCTCGGCACCCGTTATGAGCGCCAGTTGCTTGTAGGCATTGCTTTGATTGAGGCGTGCGCGATTCAGCTCCAGTTGAATTTCCGAAAGCTGCACCTGAGCACGCGAAATTTCGATTGGCGAAGCCTTGCCGGCCTTTACGCGCCCTTCGACCACCTGAAGTCCGCGACGGGCAAGGTCTAACGACTGAGTGGAAAGCTGCAGTCCTTCCTGGGCACGCAGGGCTGAGTAAAAGGCCTGGATGACCTCAGCGCGCAAGATGTTTTTCTTACGCTCCAGATCAATCGCCACCGCGTCCTGATCACGCTCAGACACATCAATACGCGCGCTACGCTTGCCGCCCAGCTCAATTGGCTGAGATACCTGAATGCTGGTAACGCGCGACTCACTGCGCGTGTCCTCAACGCTCCAGGACAACTCAGGATTCGGGATCAGCCCAGCTTGAGTACGAGCACCTTCGGCAATACCTGTATTCCATTGTGCTGCAGCGAACTCCTGGTTCTCAGTGAGCGCTTGCGCCAACGCCTCATCAATCGTTATTGACTGCCTTGTTGATTCGGCAGCAGTTGTTGGAACTGGAGCAATTAACAATGCAGCCAGTAGCCCTGATAACACACAGAACTTACCTACTCCAACTCCATGTCCGGCCATTGTTTTTACATGCACTTAAAAGTCCTCCGCAGAACTAACTCTGCTGGAATATAATGAAGGCCTTTATATTTATTAATCCCGAGGGATATCGAGGATCATTACTTGGGAAAATAAGTAGAAAGCCAATTCCCGGCAGAATGTAGTGCTCCACGCCTATCAGCAAGGTGACTGGAAAATTACAAATACGTTATCCAGCACCTTTCCAAGTAGGCCTGTATTAGTATTGGCAGCGCTCAAGAGAGCAGGCGATTTAGCGCCCAGCAACAACTAGAAACAAACACAGTTAAATAGCGGTTGCCTCGCGTGTAGCGCCCCGGGCAGCCCTGCCAGTCAAAAGTTGGGGGTTTTGGATAAGGGCAAGTACTGCGACACGTTGTCGCTTAACACCTTGGAGCCATGCGAAATAGGCATTACAGCTTGACCCTAAAGCCGCTTCAGGCTTTAGCCTTGGAGCAACCTGAAAAGCCGTAGGTCATATCCGTGACCGCCGATGAAAGAATTAAAACCACTCCGCAGCCACAACAAAAGAATATCTAAAAAATACTGGCTGCACATTTTAAGGTGAATTTTTATGCGAATCCTTATTGTCGAGGACGAGCCCAAGACTGCCGAATACTTACACCAAGGTTTAAGCGAAAGTGGCTATGTAGTTGATAAGGCAGCCACTGGCGTGGACGGTCTCCACCTTGTTAGGCAACACGCTTACGACTTGGTAGTGCTTGATGTAAACCTGCCTGAAATTGATGGCTGGGGCGTGCTTGAGCATATACGCAGTAACAGCAGTACACGCGTGATAATGCTGACTGCACGCGGGCGCTTAGTGGATAAAATTAAAGGCCTGGATTTGGGGGCAGATGATTATTTAGTCAAACCGTTCGAGTTCCCTGAATTACTTGCGCGAATTCGTACATTGCTACGGCGAAGCGAGCAAATTCCAGTACCGGAAGTGCTGCGGGTAGCCGACCTTGAGCTTGATCCGGCGAGGCACCGCGCGTTCCGTGGTGAGCAGCGCATCGACCTGACCACTAAAGAGTTTGCGTTGCTGCACCTACTGATGCGCCGCTCTGGGGAAGTGCTATCGCGCACCCAGATCATTTCGCTGGTCTGGGATATGAATTTTGACTGCGACACAAACGTCGTCGAAGTCTCCATCCGCAGGCTACGCGCCAAAATTGATGATCCGTTCGATAACAAACTGATCCACACCCTCAGGGGTGTTGGGTACGTGCTTGAGGAACGGGCATGAAGCCGGCCAGTCTATCCATGCGCCTTGGCCTGTCGGTCAGCGTGATGGGGGCGGCACTGGTTGTTCTGCTAGCGGCACTCGCCTACTTCGCGCTTACCCATGAGCTGGACTCGTTGGCCAAGCAGAGTCTTGACGGCAAACTGGAGCAGATTCAGCACAATCTCGCCGAAGACATGAGTGCACATGCAATTGCCCAGCAACCTCACGAGTTGCTGGATCTGGTCATGGGGCATGACAACCTGCACCTGACGATCTACGGGAAAAAGTCAGGCACCAAATTACTCCTGAATCTGGGTGAGAAATCCAGGGAGCCCATTCTTGCCAACATACCAGCAGGCGATACCCCTAGTTACCAAAGCTGGTCGGATACTGAGGGAAACAACTTCCTGACCGCATCCAAGGTGATGCTGCTCAACGACGGCGACCGCGTCAGGGTCTTACTCTCAATTGATCGATCTGCCGACGAAGCACTGCTCAGTGCCTACCTCAAGTCAACACTGATCGCACTCCCTCTTCTGCTCGCGCTGATTGGCATGGGCGCATGGTGGATCGTGCAGCGAGGCCTTTCTCCGCTCCGGCAATTTCGCCAGGTTGCATCGCTGATCTCCACACAGGATCTGACCCACCGAATTTCCGTGGATAAGCTTCCACAAGAACTCAGCGCGCTGGCCCACGGCATCAACTTCATGCTGCATCGACTTGATGGCGGCGTTCAGCAGCTATCGCAATTCTCTGATGACTTGGCCCATGAGTTGCGTTCGCCCATCACCAACCTGATGGGCAAAGCCCAGGTAACTCTCTCCAGAGAGCGTCCGCCAGAGGAATACAAAGCCGTACTGGAGTGCTGTACAGAAGAGCTTGAGCGCGTCACCCGGATTGTTTCCGACATGCTGTTTCTCGCTCAAGTCAGCCACCCGGCGTCCCTGGTTCCCTTCGAGAAGATTGCCCTAGAAGATGAGGCAAGACGCGTTGTGGATCTGTTCAGCATCTCCGCGGAAGAGAAGCAGATCAGCCTGAGCATTGTCGGAGCAGGCCTAACCTTCGGTGATCGGCTGATGGTGCAGCGCGCGATTTCAAACCTGTTGTCCAATGCGATTCGACATAGCCCCATCGGCGCAAACATTTCGTTGCTGATCGAAAAGCACAGCGAAACCGTATCGTTCTCGGTGGAAAACCCCGGGATTGGCATTCCCGCACAACACATCCCTCATTTGTTCGAACGCTTCTACCGTGTCGATACCAGCCGCTCTCGTGCCGAAGGTGGAACAGGGCTTGGCCTGGCAATTGTTCGCTCGATCATGAGCCTGCATCAGGGCACGGTCGAGGTCAGCAGCCTGCCAGGCAGCTTCACCGTGTTCCGTTTGATCTTCCCCAAAGTCCGCAATGGTTCCTCGACCTAGACCCTGCAGGCGTACAGGCATAACGACCAGCCGAAGATTGGCTGCAGAGGAACCCGCCCCTATTCGGAGAGCACGGCATACAGCGACGGCTCCCCGATATGCCAACCCCCTGAGCATGGAGAAACAACAATGAAGAAGACCCTCTTGGCAGTCGCGGTGAGTACTGGGGTACTCAGTCTTAGCCAGCCAGCCTCCGCTGAATTTTTTGCAGACAGCAAAGCCGGTCTGGAAGCGCGTAACTTCTATTTCAATCGCGACTTCCGCCAAGACTCAGCCAGCCAATCAAAGCAGGAGGAATGGGCCCAGGGCTTCCTGCTGCGCTACGAATCCGGGTTCACCGAAGGGACAGTCGGCGTGGGCATCGACGCCATCGGCATGCTTGGCCTCAAGCTGGACTCCAGCGCCGATCGCTCAGGCTCGGGCCTGCTCAAGCGCGATAAAGAAGCACCTCGTGCCGCGCAGGATGAATATGGCGAGATGGGTTTAACCGCGAAGCTACGTGCTTCGAACAGCGTGCTGAAATTAGGCACGCTGCAACCCAAGCTGCCAACCGTCCAAGCGAACGACTCGCGCCTACAGCCACAGACCTTTCAGGGCGGACATCTCAACTCGCTGGAGATTGACGGGCTTACCTTTGATGCAGGCCAGCTCAAGCAAGTAAGCCAGCGCGACTCCTCCGATAGCGAAGACCTCAGCATTACCAGCGGCTCTGCCCGCGCTATCAGTGGCGGTGGAACCCAGACGAGCGATGAGTTCAGCTTTGCCGGGGCGACCTACAAATGGAACAGCAACCTGACCACTGGCTACAACTACGGCAACCTGGACGAGTTCTACAAACAGCATATTTTCACTGTCCTGCATACCTTGCCGCTAGGTGACAAGCAGTCGCTAAAAACTGATCTTCGCTACGCCCGCTCCACCGATGAAGGCAACAGCAACGTCGACAACAAGGCATTCGGAGCAATGTTTACCTACGCCTTTGGTGGCCACGCCCTCGGTGTTGGCTACCAGAGCATGAGCGGAGACACCGGCTACGCCTACATCAACGGCACCGATCCGTTCCTGGTCAACTATGTGCAGATCGGCGACTTCGCCAACAAAGACGAAACCTCATGGCAGGCCCGCTATGACTTCAACTTTGCCAGCGTTGGCATCCCTGGCTTGACGTTCATGACCCGTTACCTGACTGGTGACAATATTGATCTAGGCGCAGGCAGCGCCGATGGTAAGGAATGGGAGCGCAATACTGACATCGCATATGTCTTCCAGGACGGTGCGCTGAAAAACCTGGGTGTGAAATGGCGCAACGCCACACTACGTTCAACCAATTTCGGCAACGATGTTGACGAGAACCGCCTGATCGTCAGCTACACACTTCCGCTGTTGTAATCATCAAACCTCAGCGCGGAACTAGTAGTCGAGTGCCGCGCTTAGAACCGCCCGCGCTGATAAAGTGATACTGCCGGAAGTTCAATTCCAAACATAAAGCTCCTCCCTCCATCAGATTACAAATAAGTAATCCTGCTGCGATCCTGGCGTTAGGTTCGTCTCGTTAAGCTCAAAGTACATGCATTTTGCTTGGCACGAGCTTTGATCGCCCCCCATGTTCGACCCTCTCACCATCGACCACCAACTAGCACAGATTTTCTTGACCAGCGCGCGCTGCGCCTGCTTTAGGCAGGCTGCACGCAGCCTAAACTTACATATCGTGCCGATGCGCAAAAAACTCAGGAAGCTGGAGGCAACTGTAGGTACCCCGCTATTCCTTTATAAAGGACGCGAGCTCAGCCTGAGCGCAACAGGACGTGAATTACAACAACTACTGATCCAGAAATTCGGTGACCTGCATCCAGAGGACGTCAGTGTCCAGCGAGCTCTGGTACGTCTTGCGGTGCCGACGGCACTGCTCACCGACCTGCTGGCCCGTGATTTGATCTCCTGGCTGCGTAATGACGCGGCCGTGAGACTAGAAATCATCCCACAGGAGGGCGAGCCCGAGAGGCTGGCAGAGGTCATGATTTGGATCACCGATCCCGGCACGCCAAGACCGACTCCAAGCTTTGCAATGACAACACCATTGATGCTTGCACGAATTCCCTATCGTGCCCATATGGCCAAACGTTATGCGGGTAAACGCCTACCGAGTTCTGTAGCCGACCTCAAGGATTTCATGCTGGTTCAGCTCGCGGGAAACACAACGGTTGACAGTTTCGAACCATGGAATCAGCTGATCCGTCAGCGCCAAAGCGCGGTCATTCAAGTGCATTCACAAGAGTGGGTCGTTGACTTGCTGCGTAACTCCTCCTGCATTGGCCTGCTACCTGGCTACATCTCCCATGTAGACCGTAACCTGCTGCCCCTTGACGAGTTATTCGAGACTGCCTTGGAACGGGTGGTCTGGATTTCAACGTCCCCGCTGGCAGCAGAGCAATCAGAAGTGCAGACACTGGTATCGCTCATCTACA
The DNA here is from genome assembly GCA_038147895.1 of Pseudomonas sp. GTDB lineage: Bacteria > Pseudomonadota > Gammaproteobacteria > Pseudomonadales > Pseudomonadaceae > Aquipseudomonas. The sequence goes on along the minus strand of JAYQUJ010000018.1, from coordinate 33,619 downwards.
AAGCCTTTGAAGATCGCCACAACTGGTTCACTCAGTAGCCCTGAGTAGTCCACAAGCAGCTAATTCACCAAATAGTCATCTCGCTGAAACAAACAAAAGTTTCCACTCCTGCATTGAAACCCTCGCCCTGTAAGGCTTTCATTCGCCCTCTCGATCATTGAAATAAAAATGTCATCGAAAGTATGTGCAAGTGTAATACGCCTACCCGAGCCTGCCCCACGTCTACCACACATGTTTTCGACGAGGATAATTACATGCTCATTGCTACCCCCAACTCTCAATGGCTTAACCGAGTCACGTGCGGGCTCCTGCTGAGCGCTGGAGGACTCGGTCTCAGTCAACCAGCGGCAGCTGATTTTTTGGCAGATAGCAAAGCTGGTCTGGAAGCGCGCAACTTCTATTTCAATCGTGATTTCCGCCAAGACTCAGCTAGCCAGTCAAAGCAGGAGGAATGGGCCCAGGGCTTCCTGCTGCGCTACGAATCCGGCTTCACTGAAGGGACAGTCGGCGTGGGTATCGACGCCATCGGCATGCTGGGTCTCAAGCTGGACTCCAGCGCTGATCGTTCAGGCACGGGCCTTCTAAAACGCAACAAAGAAGCACCTCGTGCAGCGCAGGATGAATATGGTGAGATGGGCTTAACCGCGAAGCTGCGCGCTTCAAACAGCGTGCTGAAACTGGGCACGCTGCAACCTCGACTGCCAACCGTCCAAGCAAACGATTCGCGCCTGCTGCCACAGACCTTTCAAGGCGGGCACCTGAATTCGCTGGAGATTGCCGGCCTGACCTTCGATGCCGGCCAGCTCAAACAAGTAAGCCAGCGCGACTCATCCGATAGCGAAGACCTCAGCATTACCAGCGGCGCAGCCCGCGCTATCAGCGGCGGCGGAACCCAGAATAGCGATGAATTCAACTTCGCCGGAGCAACCTACAAGTGGAACAGCAACCTAGCCACCGGCTACAACTACGGCAATCTAGACGGTTTCTACAAGCAGCATATTTTCACGGTCCTGCACACCTTGCCGCTAGGTGACAAGCAATCGCTGAAAACTGATCTGCGCTACGCTCGCTCCACCGACGAGGGCAACAGCAACGTCGACAACAAGGCATTCGGGGCGATGTTCACCTATGCATTTAGCGGTCACGCACTCGGTGTTGGTTACCAGAGCATGAGCGGAGACACCGGCTACGCCTACATCAACGGCACCGATCCGTTCCTGGTCAACTATGTGCAGATCGGCGACTTCGCCAACAAAGACGAAACCTCATGGCAGGCCCGCTATGACTTCAACTTTGCCAGCGTTGGCATCCCTGGCTTGACGTTCATGACCCGTTACCTGACCGGCGACAATATTGATCTAGGCGCAGGCGGTGCCGATGGTAAGGAGTGGGAGCGCAATACTGACATCGCCTATGTCTTTCAGGACGGTGCGCTGAAAAACCTGGGCGTTAAATGGCGCAACGCCACACTACGTTCAACCAACTTCGGCAACGACGTTGATGAGAACCGCCTGATCGTGAGCTACACCCTTCCACTGCTGTAATTAGCAATAATCCGTGCGTTGCACTGTTTGTGCAGCGCACGCATTTAGCGAAATGCACAGACGGCGACTATGGGGAGCCGCCAAGAGTGCATTACTACCGCTAACGATCGCCTCACCAAAGCTGACTTTCCAATGACCCACTCACTGATACCTGGGTAGAAATTGTTATCTTCGGTAGCCGACGCCTGTAATTGCTCTGACGAGTGCCAAACATAACTGACGTATCAAAACCTTTACTCTCAAAGAGTTTAGATCCATTACAGGAATGTAATTCTCGCTTCACGTTTGTGACAGGGTCTTGCGTTTATATTTTAATCACCACCTTGAAGGAGTGATTAAACATGAAAAACCTCAAAGTCATTGCTGCACTTTCCGCTATGGTTGTTTCCTCTGCAGCTCTGGCAGAAGGCGGCGCTGATCGTGTCTATGGTCGGATGATTCAGGCCAATGAGCAGGCCATGCAAGAGTATGCTGCCGCTAACGGAAAGAATCCGCCTGAAGTTATTCATTACCGCTACGGCATGAAACTCGATATCGCCAGGGTCGTGGCCACTACCCCGACGGACTCTAGCTGCGGTGTGATGCCGGCCCAGATGACCTACGAGGACTCCAATGGCGATCTGAATATTCTTGAATACCGGGCAGCCGGGACAGGTTGCCGTAATCAAAACTAGATAAATGACATCGCGCTGACTGAAATGTAATTTCCAAGTCACCCTGACGTTATTTGGCATGTGGAAATATGACCAAGGCGTGCCTGGCTATGCCCGGCGCGCTTGGCACATATATGCGACCACACAATGACAACTGCCAATAACATCAGGAGCATTTATGAATAACAGAACCCTGTTAGGACTTTCTCTGCTCACTCTGAGCGTCAGTACCGGGCAAGCTGCAATGGCCGCCGGCGAGAAAGGCGAGGGATTTATCGAAGGCAGCAGCCTGACCATCCTCAATCGAAATCTCTACTTCAACCGTGACTTCCGCAAAGGCCAGTCCAGCAGCTCGGGTAATGGCTATTCGGAAGAGTGGGCGCATGGCGTGATAGGCCGATTCGAGTCTGGCTTCACCGAGGGCACCATAGGCTTCGGTGTCGATGCCTTTGCCATGCTAGGACTTAAACTTGACACTGGCGACGGCCGTTCAGGAGCCGGTGGCTCAGTCGATGTGCTGCCTTACAACAGCCTCGGGCAGGCTGAGGATAACTACTCCAAACTGGGTGGCGCGGTGAAAGCTCGGTTCATGGATACCGAGATCAAGGCAGGCGACGTCTTTCCCGTCAGCCCGGTCGTCCAATACGGTGATGCACGGCTTTTACCGGAGAGTTTCCGAGGTGTCACCGTGGTCAACAGCAGCGTGGAAGGACTGTCGCTTCAGGGCGGTCGCCTCCACTCGATGAGCCAACCCAATACCAGCAGCATGCGCGACGGCTTCGCTACCTTCTACGCGGGCGAAGTGGACTCGCCATGGATCGCCTATTTCGGTGGTGATTACACGCTTAATGACAACGTCGGCTTTAGTCTCTACACCAGCCGCCTCAAGGATGCCTGGAATCAATATTACGCGGGCACCACGCTGAGCTACCCGCTTGCGGACGATGTCGCCTTGATCGGCGGGCTGAACTACTACAAGGCGGTCGATGAAGGGAGGCAGCTCCTCGGGAGCTTCGATAACAACATCTGGAGCGGCAAGGTCGGCATCCAATTCGGCGCTCATACAGTGCTGGTGGGTCTCCAGCGCAACAATGGCGATGATGACTTCGACTACTTGCGCCAATCGGACTCCATCTACCTCGACAACTCCATCCAGTACAGCGACTTCAACTCGCCGAAGGAGAAGTCATGGCAAGTGCGCTATGACCTGGATATGGAGCCTTTCGGTGTGCCTGGATTGAGCTTCATGACTCGATATGCCCAGGGCTGGGATGCCGACTACAGCAACGCCAACGAAGTCTATATGCGCCGTGATGACAACGGCGATCCGTTGACCAACCAGAAGCGCTGGGAGCGGGACATCGAGGCCAAGTACGTTGTGCAGTCTGGGTCGTTGAAGGACATGTCCTTTCGCATTCGACAAGCCACGACTCGCGCCACCGACTTCGAGTCGGATTTGGATGAGTTCCGCCTGATTGTCGAGTACCCGCTGGAAGTTCTCTAACCCTGGCAAGCGAGCGGGTTGATTGCCCGCTCGCTCCTTGGTCCTGCTGTCCCCTCGTAGTGCTCCTTTGGTTTGGAGACAGCCCTTGGCGCCCTAGGGCGCCTTTTTTACTTAGGTTAAAGGACGTATGAAAATGAGTCGGCCACTACACACAAGCGGCCGTGCTGGCAGGCAGTACTACTGGGCGGGATATTCTGCAACGACCTGATCAGAACCCGTCTTGGTCAAGCCAATGACCTGGTAGGCATGCTGTACGCCATCGACTTCCATGCCGGGGGAGCCCGCCGGCATCCCGGGAACAGCGATGCCCAGCAGATCATCGCGCTTAGTGAGTTCGATGACCTGAGCCGCCGGCACATGACCTTCGACGAACTTGCCGTCAATCACCGCGGTGTGGCAAGACGCTAACCGTGGCGCGACGCCCAGTCTTTGCTTCACTGCTGTCATGTTGCTTTCAACATGGTCGACGACTTTGAAGCCATTCGCTTCGAGGTGTGAAATCCACTTCTTGCAACATCCGCAATTGGCATCACGATGGACATCAATCGTCAGGGCATCAGCTGCTTGAACCGCAGACGTGACGGAGAGAGCGGCCAGTAAGGCCAGATATTTAGCTTTCATGTACGTGCTCTTTGCCATCGGCGTGGGTGTGGGTCTTGGGCGAGGCGTTCGGAGCCTGCTCGGCGTGATGATCACCTCCGTTAGACGACGCCTCATCTCCAGCATGGTGGTCATCGCCACTCATATCCGAATGGTGACCTGCCTTAGGTGCGGAGCCACCCTCGCTATCCGTAGCCGCGGCATCGTGATGACCAGGCTCTCCAGCATCACCTGATCCATGATGGTCATCGCCACCGCCACTATTGTCATGATGGCCAGGCTTGTTGTCGCCGTGCTGTCCTTCATGGTTATGCATCTGCGTTTCCCCACCACCGTGCTGATGGCCGCCACTGGATGCGACGAGTGTTTGGTATTGCTTGGCATCCATCGTCGGCAGTTGGTTGAGGAAGGCAACCATGCCCCAGATGTACTCGTCTCCCATGCTCTTGCCCCACGCAGGCATACCCGTTGCCTTGATGCCATGCTTGATCACCCAGAACGCTGCTGACGGATTGCCATCGACACCGATCTTGGCGAGGTTGGGGGGCGCAGGATAAAGCGATTGGCTTAGCTCGGTCTCCGCCACACCTGGCGCCAAATGACAGCCGATACACATGGAGTTGTAGTTGCCCGCACCGGCGCGAATAAGAGCTTGATCATCCAGGTTGGGAACCTCGATGTCCTGCGAACGGACTTCGATAGAGCGGTCGCGGGCCATCGTGAGAAACGCATGCACTGCAGGAAAATGGGGATCATCGGCCCCCACGTTGACCACGCCAAAGTAGGCGCCGGCCAGGACAGCTGTGCTACCGACCACGCCGGCCGCCACCAAAGTTTTAATTGTTCTTTTCATGTCAGGTTCTCAAAACCACATCCGGATACCGGCGACAAAACGCGCCTCGTCTACATCACCGCCCTCGTCGCGCACCATGTCTGCCGTGTTGCCATAGGAGCGGCTCCAGGAAACCCCGATATAGGGGGCAAACTGCCTGACAATCTCGTAACGCAGACGCAAGCCGAGCTCGGTATTTGCCAACCCAGACCCCACACCTCGCTCAGGATCGTTCTTGCCGTAGAAGTTCATTTCGGCAGTTGGCTGGAGAATCAGCCGGTTGGTCAGCAGAATGTCGTACTCGCCCTCCAGTCGGGCAGCAGTTTGGCCATTCTCGCCGACGAAGGCCGTGGCTTCGGCCTCAAAGGCGTAAAGCGCCATGCCCTGGATACCGAAGGCGGCCCAAGTCTGCGGCGACTCCGGTTTGAAGTCCTGGCGAACGCCCGCGACGACATCCCACCAAGGGCCGATCGAGCGGCCGTACAACAGCTGTAATTCAGCATCCTCGGTCACGCCGTTGGTACGCTCGCCTTCGGAGCGGAACCAGACCCGGTTGATATCACCGCCTACCCAGCCCGACGCATCCCAGGCCAGGGTGCTGCCCTCATCTGCGTCCTGGTATTCGAGCTGATCGAGCAGGAAAAAACTGTTGATGGCGCTGTCGTGAACCTTGTGGCCAGGTAATGGCGGGAAAGCCGCTTGGCGATCAGCATCCGTCAGAACGGGAATCGGCGTACGGCTGGTGGTTCTCGGGGCTTCAGCGGAGCCATGGTTCATCTTTGAATGATCCATGCCCTCCATCTGTCCTTGCATGGCGCCATGCCTCATCTTGCTGTGATCCATAGCCTGGGCCTTCTCTTGGCTCTGGCCGTGGCCCATCTGGCTATGATCCATGCTGCCCGAAGCACCCTGCATGGCACCATGGTCCATCTTGCTGTGATCCATGCCCTCCATCGGCGCTTTGGCGGAACCGTGGCCCATCTGGCTGTGGTCCATCGACATGGAGCCGTGCCCCATTGCCGAATGATCCATTTCTTCCGCAGCCAAAGTAACGCCGCCGCTGAGTGCACTCAGCGACACGACCAGCGCTATGAGGGACGGGCGTGAAAACCTAGTGGTCATGGTTCGAACCTGCTTCGGCTTCGGTGCCGCCATGCTTATCCATCATCTTCTCGTGCCCCATATCGTCATGGTTCATGCCCTCATGATCCATGGTGCCATGATCCATCTGCTGGCCAGCGACCTTGCCTTTCGATTGATCTGCAGGCTTGTCACTGGCGTCGGGCGCAGCCGACTCGGCAGCATGTTGTTCGTGCTCGCTGTGCCCCTCACCTGCCAACGAAACCGGTGCGTGCAGGGCAGCCAATAGGCTGAACATTACTGCGCTGCCAGCCAGGGCATTTCGCTTCATAAAAGTGCTCATCAGAAATCTCCTTTACTCATCCACACGAACTTCACGGAACATGCCCATTTCCATGTGGAGCAACAGGTGGCAGTGATAGGCCCAACGACCCAACGCATCGGCGGTCACCCGATAGCTGCGCTTGGAACCTGGCGGCATGTCGATGGTGTGTTTACGCACCAGGAAATTGCCGTTCGCATCCTCCAGATCACTCCACATGCCATGAAGATGGATCGGGTGAGTCATCATGGTGTCGTTGACCAGCGTGATGCGAACACGCTCGCCGTACTTGAGGCGCAGAGGCTCGGCGTCAGAGAACTTGATGCCATCGAAGGACCAGGAGAATTTCTCCATATGCCCGGTGAGGTGCAGCTCGATGGTGCGACTTGGCTCACGCCCGTCCGGATCAGGGAAGGTGCTGCGCAGGTCAGAGTACGTGAGGACGCGTCGGCCGTTGTCTCGCAAACCAATACCTGGGTCGTCCAACTTATGCGTTGGTGTCATGGTTTGCATATCGACCAGCGGGTTGTTGGTCTCTGAGGCTGGGTGTGCCTGCATGGCACCTGCCATGCCTGCCATGCCTGCCATGCCTGCCATGCCTGCCATGCCTGCCATGCCCGAATGATCCATTCCAGCCATCTGGCTGTGATCCATGCCGGCCATGCCACCCTGCATGCTCCCATGATCCATGCCCGACATACTGCCGTGATCCATCCCGGCCATGCTCCCATGATCCATGCCGCCCATGCTGCCGTGGTCCATGCCCATGTCACCCATGGCAATCAGTGGGCGCGGGTCAGGGCTTGGTACCGGTGCACTCAACCCTTCCTGTACCGCAAGGGTGCCGCGCGCATAGCCAGTGCGGTCCATGGATTGGGCAAACACGGTATAGGCCTGTTCGCTGTCTGGTTCGATGATCACGTCGTAGGTCTCGGCCACGGCGATACGGAACTCGTCGACGCTGACCGGTTTGACGTGCAGACCATCGGCCGCAACCACAGTCATCTTCAGGCCTGGGATGCGCACATCGAAATAGGTCATAGCCGAGGCATTAATGAACCGCAGGCGGATCTTTTCGCCTGGTTTGAATATGCCGGTCCAGTTGCCATCAGGTGCCTGGCCATTCATCAGGTAGGTGTAGGTGTAGCCACTGACGTCAGCGAGATCCGTCGGGCTCATCTTCATCTCGGCCCACATCTTGCGATCGGCTACCGCAGCGGACCACCCCATCTCGCTCACGTCATCGATGAAGTCGCCCACGGTTCGCTTGTGCTGGTTGTAGTAGTCCGATTGCTTCTTCAGCTTGGCCAGAACCCGAGATGGGTTTTCATCGGTCCAGTCGCTCAGCAGCACGACGTAATCACGGTCGTAACTGAAGGGCTCGGGCTCCTTGGCATCGATGACCAGCGCGCCGTATACGCCGACCTGCTCCTGCAGCCCCGAGTGACTGTGATACCAGTAGGTACCGTTCTGGTTGACCTTGAACTTGTACTCATACATGCCGTCAGGGGCGATGCCATGGAAGCTCAGGCCAGGAACACCATCCATGTTCGCCGGCAGGATGATGCCGTGCCAATGGATGGAGGTGTCCTCCTTGAGGCGGTTGCGCACGCGCAATGTGACGGTCTCGCCCTCCCGCCAGCGCAGGATTGGGCCTGGCAGCGAGCCATTGATCGTCATGGCGGTACGCGCTGCGCCGGTGATGTTTACCGGAGTCTCTCCGATAAACAGGTCGAAATCGTTACCGCTCAGCACGTTCGGCTGACCTGGGCTGGTTACCGCCCAGACCGGCGTGCGCCACATGCCCATGCCGCCGAGAATACCGGCGGCGGCGAGGCCTTTGACGAAAGTACGTCTTGTGGTTTTGCTTTGCATGCCGTTATGTCCAATCCGTCAGATGAGCCGGTGATATGCATCCGGTCTCGGGTTCATTGACTGCTCCAGTGTCGGGAGATTTGATCTTCAAGCCTTGCGTGCTGCGCAAGTTCCCCCTGACACCAAGCAGTATGAAACTGCCATATCTCAACCATCCGGGTGATTACATTTCTGTAAGGTTGAGGGGGCTCAGCAGCTGGCGTGTTCCGCCTGTTTGGCTTGGCTGCCGGCGACAGGAGCTTCATCGTTCTGCTGCTTGGCCAACTGATAGGCTTCCAGCGAGACCTGGCGGGCTTGTTCCATGCGTGCAAACGTGCGATCAGCACCGCCTTCGGCCATCGCCAGGCTGGAAACACTCAGGGCAGCAACTACAAACAGGGTTTTGATCGATTTCATTTCGTTAATCCTCAGAAGTTTAGAAGCCCCTGTAACTAGTGGGGACGAGCGTTAAGCTCGCTGCTACGTTAACCACGACGCCCTGTCAGCAACCTGATCCGAACATTACAGTTCTGTCAGTTTGCTATTTCTTTCTTGTAGGCCCTCCTGAAGGCTCGGTACTGTCTTCCTGCCCGCGCAGCCTTGCGGATTCCATGGGCCTGATCGGTAGCAATGCCTGAGCTAACTCGTTCATTCGCACCGACGGATCGCGACCATCAAACAATCAAGAGAGATAGCCACTATGTCGAACAAATCCAACGTAGCTACCGGTGCCGCCTTGGCTCTGGTGGCCGCCAGCCTGTTCTCCACCCTGCCCGTCCAGGCTGCTCAGGAAACCAAAGCAGCAGAAGTGAAGTGCTTCGGGATCAATGGTTGCAAAGGGCAGAACGACTGCATGACCGCGAAAAACGACTGCAAAGGCCAAGGCGAATGCAAAGGCCAAGGGTTCAAGTTGATGACCCAGACCAAATGTGACGAAGCCGGTGGCAAAACCAGCGAATAAGGCGGTTCAGGGGAGTGCATGCCACTCCCCTGCTGGAGTCTCGAATGAGTAAGCGCAAAACTCTGGGTTTCGGTCTTGGCCTTCGTAACGAGTATTACCGGCAGATCCTGGAGGAACGGCCTGCGGTCGACTGGTTCGAGATCATTTCCGAGAATTACCTGGTGGAGGGCGGCAAGGCTCTCTACTTCCTTGATGCGATCGGCGAGCACTACCCCCTGGTGATGCACGGAGTATCTCTTTCGATTGGCGGCTCACATGCCTTGGACATAGACTACCTACGACAGCTCAAGCAGCTGGCGGATCGGGTGCAGCCTCAGTGGGTGTCTGATCACCTGTGCTGGAGTCGAGGCAACGCCCATCAACTTCACGATCTGCTACCGCTGCCGTTTACCCAGGAGAGCCTGCTGCATGTCGCGGCCCGGGTGCGCTTGGTGCAGGATGTTTTGGAACGTCCCATCGTGCTGGAGAACGTTTCCTCCTACGTGCAGTGGACAACATCCAGCATGAGCGAGTCTCAGTTCCTCTCGGAGCTCAGTTACCTGACCGGGTGCGAGCTGCTTCTCGACGTGAACAACGTCTACGTCAGTTCGCGCAACCAGGGTTTCGACCCTTGGCAGTTCATCATGGAATTGCCGCACGAGCGGATTCGGCAAATTCACCTGGCCGGGCACAGCGATTACGGGCAGTACCTCATCGACACCCATGACCAGCCCATCGCTGATCCGGTTTGGTCTCTCTACAGCAAGACTTTGAGCTACTTGGGCCCGACATCGACCTTGATCGAGCGGGATGACCAGTTTCCGCCGCTGGAAGAGCTGTTGTCCGAATTAGCACATGCCCGTGCTATCGCCAAATCTGTGATATCGGGGGCCACCCCTTGAGCCTGATCGCCCTACAGACTGCATTTGAAACTTACCTGACAGGTGACAGTGCCCTGCCCTCCAACGAGCTTTTGGAGCAGATCCGAGGTAGCACAGCGCTGAGTGCTCTCGAAGGCCTGCAGATCTACCACAACGCTTACCGTTCGCGCCTGCTTGCGGTCTTGCGAGAAGACTTCCCTGCCCTGCTTCACTGGATCGGCAACGAATCATTCGAGCAGCTCGCACTGGCCTACTTGGCCGCCTGGCCACCACGACATTTCAGCATTCGCTGGCTGGGCGAGAAGCTGCCCGAGTTCATTAGCAGCTACGTCGAAGAACCCCAACTATCGCCGATGCGCGAACTCGCGGAGCTTGAGTGGGCTTTTACACTGGCTTTCGATGCTCAGGACGTCGAAGTGCTTTCACTGCAGGCCATCAGTGATTTTTCGGCTGAAGACTGGATTTCACTCAGGGTTTCCCTGACTGCATCTGCCCGGTGGTTGCAGCTGCAGTACAACACGCTGGAGTTGTGGAAAGCCGCCAAGTCCGGCAGCTTGCTGCCTGATATTACCCGCCTGCCAACGAACCTAGCCTGTCTTGTTTGGCGTCATGAACTCGTCTGCCAGTACCGGAGCCTGGAGCCAGCGGAGGCTTCGGCATTGCAGTTTCTCATCGAGGGCGGATCGTTCGCTGAACTCTGCGAGTCGTTGAGCGCCACGCATGGCGAGCAAGCTCCCTTGCAAGCCGCGACCTGGTTGAAGTTGTGGGTCAACGACGGTTTGCTAAAGCGCGGCCAGCTATTACACGAATGACCCGGAACCTTTAGGCTAGCGCTCTCTCTTTGGCCACTCCGAGCGCTTCTATGACTCACCGCATCATTCATTTCAAACAGCAAGCCTTGCTTGACCCGGAGACCTATCAGGCAATGCTGGCCGACGGCGTTGGTCACTGGGAGCGGCTTGCAGGAGAAGTCGTCGGCATAGAAGACGAAAAAAGCCACGAGTTCGCTGCATTGAAAAGCCTGTTCAAGCGCAAGCGGTACTCCTATGACACGCTGGAAATGCGCGAGCCAGGCGATCACTCAAACTGGCTTCGCGGCCGAGATGGTTCAGAAGGTATGACCAACGAGGTCACCAGTATCCCAGGGCTAAAAGAGCTCTCAGAACTGGAGATTTAGTGGGATAGCAGGTCAGCGCTCAAGCGCTGACCTGGGCCGAATAGCCAAGCTCCTGGATGAGTTCGCGGATCGATTCGGCACTTTCTGTGCTCTCAACGGTGACCTTGCCGGCCGCTCGATCCACTTCTACTCGTGCATCCTGATCCAGAGCTTGAATGGCCTTCGTGATTTTGCTCACGCAACTGCCACAGCCCATCCCCGCAACACTCAGACTAAACATGTCTTTCACCTCATTTCGTCCGCGGCTCAAGTTACCGCACGGACAGCATCGACCTTGACACGATGGCAAGGTCAAGCCCGTAAGCGCTACAAAAGGATCAGCCGTTTACCACGGGCGTAAGGATGGGGGTTGGTGAACACACCACGACATGCCTTGCGCCCCTCGTCAGTGCGACGTATAGATTCTGGGGGGTCATAAGCTCAGGATGCAGGACAACCGAGACATCCGCCTCGAGCCCCTTGAGAAGTAATGTGCTGCCTACAGAGCGTCTTGCGATCGGTCGGGCAAGGTGTCTATTGCGCTCTCGCGCTTGAATGGCTGCACTCAGAAAGTCGGCAGCACCTCCCACCACCGCTTGCATTGCAGACCGGCAGCAGTACAGAACCTCCGGTCGGTATACACGTGCCCCGTGCTGCTCAGCGAGCGTATCGATCACACGGAGCGCTTGCCCCAATGTTGGCGCTGCTACGAAATCGATCGCCGCAGCCTCGGCCGCGGTCGGAGGCGTTCGGGCCCTTCCTGCACGCAGCGACTCCACGCGCGTTCGCAGGTTTGCACCTACCCCCGTCATTACGCTGGAAGCAAACTCCACAAGTTGTGCCAGAGCATTGGCACCCTGCAAGTCAAAGTTCCTGGCGAAGTTGACGAGATCTCTCAGGTCGACGGCTTCTACGGCCATGGCACCGGGTGTCTGGCTCGTGAGCTGATGGCGACCTTGCACGTTGATGGAGTCCCCGATGATGAGGACGCTACCCTGAGCGTTGGGAGCTTCGGTTCTCGCGGCCACCAGTCGCTGCTGAACTTCGGTTCCGGCGTTTAGCTGCACCCAACGCACTTCTGCTGGAGCCGTGCGCAGATCCACCGGCTGACCAGCTTGAAGTTGTTGCCTTATGGCGAGCAGCCACTGCCCGAGGTTCTCAGCTCCAGCCAGCCGCCAGCGCCACGGTATCCTCAACTCTCCCGCTGCGGGAAACAGGGGTTGCACCTCATTCGCCCAATGCACCAGTCGATTGCCACGAAAGTCGAAGATGGCTTGCATCGGGTCACCGAGCACGCAGGTCGGAAGCACCTGGGCCAAACCAGACACGATGGCGTGCTGGACGACGTTGCAGTCTTGGTACTCGTCGACAAGCAACCGTGCATAGGTGGCGCGAAGGGGCTGAGCGAGGTGACCGGCCTGCAACAACTGCATGGCGGCCTCCCGAATTGCCGGGTAGTCAGTATTGGGTTGATGCAGCTGTAGGATCTGCGGGTTATGGCCGCTTCGCGCTGGGAACTTAGCGATCAGGCGCATCGAGAATCCGTCAATGGTGGAGACTCGATATGCGGAGTTAGGAACACCGGCTCGTCTCAGGCGCGCCCGTAAGGCCGCAACGCCGGCGTTCGTATGTGTCAAGACGAGGATGGGTTTGCTCTGCCTATGCGCGATGAGCGTCTCGGCAATCAATTGCGTTTTTCCACAACCTGCGGGGGCCGTTATGGAGCCACGCTCGATAGCGAAAAGATCAATCTCAGGGGGCACTTGTAAACGTCCAGAGCTGATTCGTGACTGCCATGAAGCCCGGTTCGGCGTTCTGTAAAGACGGACCGACGATGTCCCTTGCAACCTCCTGATAGGTTGTCAGCGACTTGAACCAGCCGCTGTTGCGGATACGGGATGCGGTTCCCAGCAGCTCTCGTCTCTCAGGTGAGTACCCATCCACGAGTCGCTCGGCTCGGATATCGTTCAGCGTCACGCGGCCTTGGGACTTCGTCTGAATGTGTGCGTTCATCAGCTCTGCACCCACTATTGTTTCGGCTTTCGCCAGAAGTGCATCGAGTGCTTGGTCACTGAGATGGCGGAAGATCTCGTCCTCCAGAGTGAGACCTGGTCGCCATGTAAGAATTTGCCCGCCGGCGGCCAAGAATGCTTCAGCGAGCCCCGCGGTCGAAGGCTTGTCGGCATCTACAAAAACCATCACGCGGTAACCCAAGTTCAGAAGTGCTGTTCCCCGGATAAGACTGTTATCGGGGCTTCCCCCGCCGGCGTCCACATACGCGCCGCCATGGGCCAGGAATGAGGTAGCGCCAAGACTGACCCACCATTGGTCAAGGCCACGCGCGAAGCCAACCTCGCTGGCCCCCTCGCAAACGATGATGGATTTGGCGAGGAATGCTTCGGGGTCCTTCCGAAGGGTACTTTGTACCTCGTTGGCTTCCCCAGCTGGCATAACACTGTGGCGCTGAGGTGCTGACCGAACAACGAATAACTGGCTGCCGGACAGCTCGCGCAGCGCGACCGGCGAGTGCGTCGTCATGAACACTTGCAACGGAGCGGCAGCGTCCTTTGCACCCAGCGAGTCCAGGAATCGCATGAGCCGATGAGGTTCAAGCCCGTATTCCACCTCATCAACCAGGGCAATTGGCGCGGCGCTGGCCGCAGCCCTTTGAAGCCCTGCCACTAGCAAGCGTGACGAGCCCGTGCCAAGGGAGCGCAGCGGAATACCTGTTTCACTGTGCAGCGCGATCGCCCCCTCGCCAATCGACACAGAATGTGCGTCAAGGAGCGCCTGAGGCATAGCCCCGACCGAAACGCCAAGATGCTGTGCTGTGCGTTGCACGACCTCAAGCGTCTGGGTCAGATGTTCGGCTGCTTGATTGCCAAAGTTCGCTCTTGCTTGCCTAGCGGCGCGCGCCAGTTCAGCACCAAGCTCGGCGCGCTCATCGGTAAGTCGATTGAGCACTGAGCCACGACTCCACGACAGGTTCGAGCTCGCAAAGCTGCCGATACGGGCGGGCGCTAGTGCCGCTCGTTCTTTCCAGGGAAGAGTGCGTTCAAGTTGCTGCTGCTCCGCGCGCTCGGAGAAAAGTGTCCAAACAGGCTCCAAATCGGCACCAACTTGCAGACGCAAGGTGATGACGGTCTCCAGCCCCGCTCGCGGTTCGTCTTCGACTTCCCCCGTACCGGGATGGAATCCACGCAAGAACTCGCCGTAGACATCGATATCCATCAGCGATACCGGCAAATCGCCAAGCGCCACGCTGATGGTGATGGGTACATCGACGTTTAATGCGAAGAAGTCCATGTCGCCGAACGTGCCGCCTCGGCGGGCGCCGACGCAAAGGTCAATCGCGTCCAGGATGCTGGACTTCCCACTGTCACCCGGACCAATGAGGCAGTTAATTCCGGGGGCCGGCACCCAGTCGAGCGCCTGGATAGACCGGAAGTTGCTAATTTGCAGTCGGCGAATGCGGGCCACGGAGAATCCTCATGGGGTAACGACTGTCAGTCTCCTACTTGTAACGGCTTGCAAACGAAAACGTCCCGACCTGCAATCAATACGATTTTCGACCGGAATTAACTGCGACTGACCGGCCCGGCAAACCAGTATTAGCTGCGAATGAACCTGCATTTATCCGCGCTGACCTGCATTCCATGGCTACCAACCAGCATTAATTGCAAATGACGGGGCTTATAGGTAGTGAATCGATTGCCTCGTTAGAGCGCATGTCTGCTTGGCATGCGGGAACATCTAGTCTCTTCCGCCCACGAGCCAGATCATTCCAGGCAAACACATGGGGCCTACAGCTTTGAGGCCCACTACGCTATGTGCGGGCTCGGTCTCGCCCAAAGGGTTCGGTCAACTGACCAAGGTAACCCTTGGGATAGTCCCTCTCACGCAAGCCGACATTGGCGTCGCCCTGCTTTCCTGTACTGTCGTAGAACGTCCCGAATAGCCGATCCCACACCATCAGAAATTCGCCGAAGTTCACCTGGGCATCTTCGAAGTCGCGCTTGTGGTGCCAACGATGAATTTCAGCCACCCCGATGACATGGCGCAGCCAACCCAGCCGGTAATCCAGGTTCGAGTGCTGAAAGCCCAAGTGAACGGTCAGAATGCCGAACCAGGTGGCAACCACTGCCGAAGGCGCGCCGGATGCAAACAGCAGCACCAATCCCGGGCCAGCCATGAGCATCGCATGTAGGGGATGCCGGCGCTCCCCATTCATCCAGTACAAGCGCTCGGCGCTGTGGTGAATCATGTGAAAACGCCACAGCCAGGGTACGTGGTGGCTGATGCGGTGCATGGCATACAGGCTCAGATCGAGCACGACGGCGACCAGCAGCAGCTGAACCCAAAGTGGACTCTCGACTGGGAAGAGACGAACTGTAGCCGGCACTGCATCGCCCAGCCTGGCCAGGATTTCGGCGGTGAACTGGATGACGGAAAGATTCACCAGCATATGCACCAGGTCGGTCAGGGTGTCCTGGTGATCCTCCAGCCAGCCCTCCCGGAAAGGCTGGATACGCTCCAGCCCCGCGACGGCCAATAGACCGACTGCGGCTACCAAGGGTGTGCTGGGCCAGTACGGCACCCCGGCGTACAAGGCCCAGACCATGAAGGCGGCGCTGCCACCAAACACGAGCGGATAGCTCAACCAGCGTAGGGCGAATCGAAGAGAAGTGGACATCGCTCAGCTCCTATGTAGAGAGCCTTCACGGTAGGTGCAGAGGACGACGTTCGACTTGAACGAAAGAGCTATGACTTCTGGAGATCGACCGCAGCCAGGGCGGAGGACGGATCGATGCCCAGCAGCGCCCTGAATGTCCGGGAGAAATGCGCCGAGTCGGAAAAACCCGCCGCATGCGCGGCTTCGGTCAGCCGTCCCCCTTTGGCCAGGTGTTGCAGGGCTTGGGTGAGGCGCAGCCATTTGACATAGCTGCGCAACGGCAGGCCGGTTTGCTCCACGAACCAATGGGAAAAACGCGTGGGTGACAAATGCACCAACGCGGCCATTGCCTCACGCCCCATTTGGCCTTCGCGCAGCGCTGCGGTGACCTTGGTCAAGCGCGGATCAGGGATTGGTGGATCGGCAAGCCGCAACAGCCGACGTACCTGCGCCTGCAACTGGACAGGCGAATGCCCCGACGCCCTCAGTGCCTCGACCATCGCAGCAATATCGGCCGCTACGATCTCCATCAGCCTCACGGCTCCGCTCACCCGCAAGGCACGCGCCTCATCGGACAGCACATCCAGGTAGATCGACAGGACCTGCCCAGCACTGAGCCGGTGCTTCAAGCCTGCCGGAATCAAGATGGCAGCCCCAGATTGCCCACCCAACGGCGTTTCAACCGTTATCGCGGCGTCGAGCCCCACTGCAATTTGATGTGCTTGATGATGGTGCCAATCCTGGTGGGCGGCATGGCCGAGAAAGACGCCGATACCGGGGCCGACCCAGGCATGGCCTGACCAGCGAGCCACTTCTGCGGCATCCGAGCTTCGCATTATCTGCCCCGGTCCAGTTCCGCGCTGGGACTCAGCACACTGCTCAGGAGCAACATGGCGGCACCGCCCACGATGCCGATGTCCGCCAAGTTGAATGCAGGCCAATGCCAGGATTGCCAGAAAAAATCCAGATAGTCGATCACATGGCCTCGGAAGCTGCGATCGATCAGATTCCCCACTGCCCCTCCCAGTATGAGGCTATAGCCCAGCGCTTCGAGCTTGGCCCTGGGCTTACGCAAGAGCAACGCGAGCCCAATCGAAACAACCAGTGCGAGGAGAATGAAGAAGTAGCGCTGCCAACCGCCCGCGTCAGCTAGGAAGCTGAACGCTGCGCCGGTATTCCAGAAATGGACCAGATTGAAGACTGGGGTCAGAGGAACCACGGCGCCGACCGAGAGCGAACCCTCAATTACATATTTGATCGCCTGGTCGGCCAGGGCAACGGCTAGCGATAGCGTCCACCAGAGCCCGGGAGTGATACGGTGCGCCATTCCAAGTGGCGATTTCATTGTTTCGCTCCCTGAAACAGTCGCTGCAATCCGGGTGAGACGGGCATCGGCGCGAATGCACTGATCCTCGCGCGTCCGGTATTGCCGAGCGGTACCCAGATCTTCGAGAACAACACGGCAGCGATGATCCGTGGTGCTTGGCCGAACATTTCCCGGTAGTCGCGCAACTGCCAGCCAGCCCTTAGCATCAACCAATGGCTCCGCGCATGCAGGACGGGCATGTGCTGGCTCAAGATGTGGGCGCGCTCGAGCCAGGGGAATGCCTCGGTTGGCGCCTTTTCACGGAGTGCTGTCCTTGCCTGGAAAAAGGCTTCATCGATGGCATTGCGGAGGGCGGTATTCATCTGGAACTCACTTGCGCAGCAGTTGGAAGGCCATGATTCTGGGCCGATCGTGCAAGTGAACACCCTGTAGCCGCTATAGGGTCAAGCTCTACGCTTTGAGCAGAAGCGAATGGCACTTTTCTAGCGCGCCTTATGGAAGCCGTTTGCCTCCCTCCACTAGACCCGAAAGTATTCCGCAGTCCAGGCTTTGTCGTTCGTCATCGCAGCAGCTGCGTAACGTCACCAACTGGTTTTCCAGGGCTTGCAAGGATGCGATCTGGGCCCTGACCTGGGCGATATGGCTATCAAGCAGCGTATTGACCGCCGCGCACGGTTGCTGCGGCTGTGCTTGAACGCTCTGCAAAACACCAATTTCGTCCAACGACATGCCAAAGGACCGGCAACGGCGGATGAACAGCAGTTTCTCCACATGATCCGCTTCGTAGGCTCGGTAGCCATTTGCCTGGCGATTGGGCGATGCAAGCAGGCCCTGGCGCTCATAGAAACGAATGGTCTGAATGTCCGCTCCCGTCAGCTGTGCAAGTTGACCAATGCGCATAGGCTGCTCCTCGATAAACAGCCAGTATATCCAGGCTTGACCCTATACCTGCTATATGGTTTTCAATTGCCAGAATTGAACCTGATAGGAGAGGCGGATCATGAGCTCGTGTGAAAAATCCTGTGGCTGCGGTTCAGTGTCAGCGCCTGCTGAAGCAGCGAGCGCGCCCTCGACCGAAGGAGCCTGGGTCAGCCATTTTTCTGTACCCAAGATGGATTGCCCTTCGGAAGAGCGAATGATTCGGCTCGCGCTGAATAGCTTGCCTGAGCTTCGTTCGTTGTCCTTTGATCTGAGCAGCAGGCAGGTACTCGCTTTCCATGACGGGGCGGTTGACCCAATCACTACCAAGCTGGAGTCCCTGGGTCTAGGGGCAGCGCTACTGGGGACTCAACCAGCTAGTCAGGAAGCAGCCTCGACCAATCGCGCTGATGAGGAATTAGCGGCGTCGAAAGAGGCGAGCACCCTGAAAATTTTGCTCGGCATCAACGCTGCCATGTTTGTTATCGAGATGGGCGCAGGGTTGATCGCTCAGTCGACGGGCCTTATTGCCGACTCGCTGGACATGTTTGCGGATGCTGCCGTCTATGGCTTGGCTCTCTTTGCCGTCGGCCGCAGTGCACAGCTGCAAGTTCGCGCTGCGCACCTGGCGGGTTTCTTTCAGATCCTGTTGGCACTGGGCGTACTCGTGGAGGTGGCTAGACGCTTCCACTATGGCAGCGAACCTGAGTCGATGCTGATGATGGGGATTGGCTTAGTTGCACTCGTCGCAAACGCCAGCTGTCTCTTGATGATCTATGGCCATCGCGAAGGCGGTGCACACATGAAAGCGAGCTGGATTTTTTCGGCCAACGATGTGCTCGCGAACATTGGCGTTATCGTCGCCGGCGCGCTGGTTGCGTGGACGGGCTCTCCCTACCCAGACTTGGTGATTGGTACGGTCGTTGGCCTCATCGTATTGAACGGTGCGCGCCGAATCCTGGCATTGAAAGCCTGACCAACCGATCCTGTATTCCATCGCGATGGGCTCACTTTCTACAAGTGAACATCAATGGTACGGACAGTCCAATAAACCTTGGTTTATTGGACGGTCTGAGCGAGGGGCGTTCAGTTGCAGAAAGCGTGAGCCCATTGAGATTAAATGCAAGCCGGCGCGGCTGAATGCAAGCTCGCTCGCAGCTAATGTGAGCCCGAGGGCTTCGTCAGCCGCAGTTAATCTGAGCTGGAAATTGCATCGATTGCGAGCCCGGCCGTTTTCAAACGCGAGCCGTTACAACTAGCCAACGTCCGTTGCTTTCAACCTAAGCGCATTGAAAACCACCGAGGCTGAACTGACGCTCATTGCCAGAGCAGCGATCAAGGGCGACAGAAGATGTCCTGTCAGCGGATACAGCAGCCCGGCCGCTAGCGGGATTCCCATCGCGTTGTAGAGGAATGCAAAGGCAAGGTTCTGCCTCATGTTCTTCACCGTGGCCACCGACAAGGTGCGCGCCCGCAGGATGCCCATCAGGTCTCCCTTGACCAGGGTCACTTGGGCGCTGTTCATCGCCACGTCGGTGCCCGTGCCCATAGCGATGCCTACGTCGGCCCTGGCCAAGGCCGGCGCATCGTTGATGCCGTCGCCCGCCATGGCAACACGCCGGCCATAGCTCTGCAGTTCGGCGACTAATTTCTCCTTGTCCTGCGGTTTCACCTCGCCATGCACCTCCTCGATGCCTAACTGCTTCGCCACGGCTCTTGCTGTGGTGAGGCCATCGCCAGTGGCCATGATGACCTTCACGTCAGCGTTCTGGAGTTGAGCAACAGCCTGTTGGGAGGTCGGTTTGATTGGATCGGAAACGGCCAGGAGACCCGCCAGGCGACCATCGACGGCCAGATAGATGATGCTGATGCCCTCCAGGCGCAGTTGCTCTGCACGGTTACGCAGCGGAGTAATATCGACGCCCGCCTCCTCCATCAACGCTGTGTTCCCAAGCTGCAGTTGATGGCCATCGACCTGTCCGCGTACACCAATACCTGAGCCAGATTCGAAGGTCTCCGGTTTCACCAGGGCAAGACCCTGTTCACGCGCATGATCGACAATGGCATGCGCCAGCGGATGCTCGCTGCCCTGGTCCAGGCTTGCGGCCAAGCGCAGAACCTCGACCGAGTCGAACGGCCCGGTTCCCTCTGCACTATGAAAGGCCGGCCGCCCCTGCGTCAGTGTCCCGGTCTTGTCGACGATCAAGGTGTCGATTTTGCAGAGGTTCTCGATAGCGCTGGCATCGCGGAACAACACACCGCTGCTGGCGGCCTTGCCGGTCGCGACCATGACCGACATCGGCGTTGCCAAGCCCAGGGCGCATGGGCAGGCAATGATCAGTACGGCCACAGCGTTGATCAGGCCAAATACCCAACCTGATTCCGGCCCGAACACCCCCCAGCCAAAAAATGTCAGGATCGCGATCAGGATCACCCCCACCACGAAATACCCTGCCACGGCATCGGCCATACGCTGCATGGGCGCCTTGGAACGCTGGGCCTTAGCCACCATCTGGACGATCTGCGACAACATGGTTTCGGCGCCCACCTTCTGCGCTTCCATCACCAGGCTGCCGTGGGTGTTCAGGGTGGCACCGATGAGGGTATCCCCTGCCCGCTTGGTGACGGGCACCGGCTCGCCGGTGAGCATCGACTCGTCGACAGCGCTCTCGCCCTCCAGCACGGTGCCATCCACCGGGACTTTTTCGCCCGGCCGGACACGCAAGTGGTCACCCTGATGGACGTGGGTCAGCGGAATATCTTCTTCCTGGCCGTCAGGCCTGATGCGCCGGGCAGTCTTGGGGGCCAATCCCAGCAGTGACTTAATGGCGGCAGAGGTCTGCGAGCGGGCTTTGAGTTCGAGCATCTGGCCCAACAGCGTGAGCGAGATGATCACCGCGGCGGCCTCGAAGTAGACGCCGATGCGTCCATCCTGAACGAAGGCCGCCGGGAACCACTGCGGCACCAGGGTGGCTGCCACGCTGTAGAGGTAGGCGGCTGCAGTTCCTAATCCGATCAGGGTCCACATATTAGGGCTGCGTTGCCGGATGGAGTCTATTCCGCGAGTGAAAAATACCCAGCCACCCCAAAGCGTCACGGGCGTTGCCAGAACCAGCTCAACCCAGTTCTGGGATGTTCCATGGAACAGCTGCAAGGAATGACCAGCCATCGCCAGCACGGTCACGATGACGGTCAATGGCAGGGTCCACCAGAACCGTCGCGAAAAGTCTTTCAGCTCCGGATTTTCTTCGTCCTCCAGCTCTGGAATGACGGGTTCGAGCGTCATCCCACAGATCGGGCAGTTGCCAGGGCTCGGTTGGCGAATCTCGGGATGCATCGGGCAGGTGTATTCAGCCCCCAGTCCTGCCTGAGTTGAGTACTCTGGCGGAGCGGCATGCTGGTGGTGCCCGGCATGCGATTGATGGCTCATGTACTGATGAGGGGCTGCCTGGAACTTCTCCTGGCATTTTGTACTGCAGAACCGATAGGCCCTTCCCTCAAAGTTCTCCTGGTAAGGACTATCAGATTTGACCTCCATGCCACACACCGGATCGCGTGGGCTCTCTGGATGGCCGTGCGAGTGATGTGCATGGCCCTGGTCATGATGGCAGGAGGTCTTTTGCATTCGAGTTACTTCCTATCCTCGTCCTTGGAAACTGCGGCTCCGCTGGAGTGGGAGTGCCCGCCATGATTGTGGCCAAACAGATGCATCAGCGGGCATAGCAGCAGGATGAGGTATGGCAAAGCCTGCGAAAGATGACCGTAATGCTCGCGCGCGACATAGAAGATGCCGATTACGGCCAGCATGATCAGTGCGATGCCAATCTTGCTCTTCCAAAAAGGTGGTTCCGTAGTGCCAGTGTGGTGCGTGTGATCCATGACAATAGCCTCGGTTCAATGACCATAGAATCAGTATAGGTTGCTCTAGCCAGGCAGAGTTGACGCGTATCAATGGAGTTCAGCGTACGGTCACCTTACCGACCATTCCCGACTGATAATGTCCAGGAACATTGCAGGCGAACTCCAGATCAGTAGCGTCGGAGAAGGTCCAGATCAGCTCTTCGCGTGCACCTGGCTCGACCAGAACGCTGTTGGGATCGTCGTGCTCCATGCCGACCATCTTCATGCCGCCCATGGCGTGGTCCATTTTGCTCATGTCATGCGCTGCAGTCGGGGACAGCGTGCCGTTCTGAAACATCGCAGCCATCTCTTTCTGATGCGCAGCATGGGATGCCGCTTTGCCAAGGTTGAACTCGTGCAGCAGGGCTCCCTCGTTCAGCAGTACGAAGCGAACCGTCTCGCCCGCCTTGATTTCCATTGCCTTGGGTTCAAAGAAGATGTCCCCCATCCGGACTTCGATGGTGCGATCTACTGCCTGACTGTCTCCCGGTTGCCCAATACTGTCTTTCTTGTGGCCCGGGCTGGCCAGCGCATTGGCAGCACTGAGCAGCAAGCCAAGGGTGGTGATTATGAAAGCGGGTCTGAGTTTCATGGTGTGCCTCTGAGGTGTTGAGGAGGGATGAGTCCCGATGCTAATGAGGTGCAGCTGGCGGTACGCTGACGTGAAAACTACATCGCAGTAAGGTTCGTCAGATCGGTGCTACCCAGCTCGCGGCCAACGGGTAGCACCGATGCCGGACTAACGCAGAGCAAACTCACCGACCATCCCCGCCTGGTAATGCCCAGGCAATGTACAGGCGAAGCTCAAACTGCCCGCCTTAGGGAAGGTCCACACGAACTCTTTGGTTGTGCCGGGCTCGACGAGAACCGCGTTCGGGTCGTCATGCTTGGCTTTGATGACTTCCGGATAGCCTGGAGGGTTGGAGTCTCCCATGCCATAACGCTCATGCCAGACAATGCGCTCGGCCATGCCGGTCGGGGTCAGTGTGCCGTCCTTGAACAAGGACGCCATCTTGCGCTGGTGCTCCAGCTGGGACGCTGCCTGCCCGATGTTGAACTCGTGCATCAACGCGCCCTCGTTCTTCAGAACGAAGCGCACGGTTTCACCTGGCTTCACATCGATCGTTTTCTGGCTGTAGTTGATGTCGTCCATCTTTACCAAGATGGTACGAGTCGCTGGCGTCGCCTGGGCCTGCTGCCCAATGCCATTGCTACTGCCGCCGACCTCGGCAAATGCCGGAAAGGTGGTGCTGATGAACAGAGTGCTGATCAGCAGTTTAAGGGGTAAGCGTTTCATGGTGAGACCTCGAGATGGGTGCTGGAAATCTCATGCTATTCCCCGCTTGCTGCCAGGCCGCTGACCCCAAAACTACAATTGCGTCAGCTGGGAAAAAGCACGGCGCCATAAAGGCGCCGCTAGGCCAAAGGAGCAATCACGGAAGGCCTGGAAGATGGGAAAATCCTTATCGATGGCACTCTTTGTCGGCCATCATTAGCTTGTGCTCGCGGATCATTTGAGCCAGCACGTCGTCTACCAGCTTGTCATGCTTTTCCATCCAGGCCAGATGCTCTTCGGCAGACATGTTTGGCGCGGGATGTTCGTTGTGCAGCTGGCTCATGATGTCTTCGAGCATGTTCATATGCTCCTTCATGTGCACATGCCGCTCGCCGACCGGGGCCTTCTCCGCCTGGATCAGCACGGCTTCTGCTTTGTCGCGCATCTGCTGGATGCGCTCGAATACACGGTCGCTGCCCCCTTCGGCCCAAGCCATGGAAGACAGCAGTAGCGAACCAACCAGAAGCAAAGGTTTCAGCGATTTCATGGGCAGTCTCCATCAGTGCAAACTATGGCCGGCACCTCTGCTTTTGGTCTATCGAGGGCCGAGAGCACAACCTAGTGCTCATGTTTGCACCCTAGACAAGCCACCCTGTCAGCGACCTGAAACCAGGATTACATTTTCGTAAGCTTCTGGTTGGTGCCGCTGTTTGCCTGCAAACTCTGGCCACCCGTTTTTTGGAGTCTGCTCGCATGAAACTTCTGGTAGCTGAAGATGAACCCAAAACCGGTGCATATCTGCAGCAAGGCCTCACCGAAGCGGGATTCAATGTCGACCGGGTTATGACCGGTACAGATGCGCTACAGCACGCGCTGAGTGAGCCCTATGACCTGCTGATCCTGGATGTGATGATGCCGGGGCTGGACGGCTGGGAAGTGCTGCGCATGGTGCGCGCCGCCGGAAAAGACGTCCCAGTGCTGTTCCTGACCGCACGCGATGGTGTGGAGGATCGCGTTAAAGGGTTGGAACTGGGCGCGGATGACTACCTGATCAAGCCATTTGCTTTCTCAGAGCTTCTGGCCAGGGTCAGAACGCTGCTGCGCAGAGGCAATGGCTCACCCACGCAAACCACCATGAAAATTGCCGATCTGGAAGTCGACCTGATGAAGCGGCGCGCGGTCCGGGGTGGGAAAAGAATTGACCTGACGGCGAAGGAGTTTTCACTGCTGGAGCTGCTACTGCGCCGGCGTGGCGAAGTGCTCCCGAAATCTCTGATTGCTTCCCAGGTGTGGGACATGAACTTCGACAGCGACACCAACGTCATTGAGGTCGCTGTACGTCGGCTGCGCGCCAAGATCGATGACGATTTCGATCTCAAGCTGATTCATACCGCCCGCGGCATGGGATACATGATGGATGCTCCGGAGTGAATATGAAGCACCTTTCGCTGACCGCACGCATGAGCCTGATGTTCATGTCCGCGGTAATTGCAGTCCTGACGGTAGCAGGGCTGAGTTTCAATATGCTCAGCCAGCACCACTTCAAGATGTTGGATCGGCAGGCCCTGGTGGAGAAACTCGAATCCGCCAAACATATCCTCAACAATGCTCGCGGTGAAGCGAGCCTTTCGGAAGAATTACCGCAGTTGCGAGCTTTGCTGGGAGCCCATCAGGATCTGGCCGCCACTATCCTGGCCAGTGACGGTTCTGTACTGTTTTCCGACCCCAGAGCAGTCGAAGTACCTGAGCGTTTCAGACGTGCAAATGAGCAGAGCATGTGGGAGTGGCAGAACGGCCAACACATGTACCGTGGCATGACGGAGCAAATCTCGGTAGCCGATCAGGCTGAGCCGCTCACTGCGTTGCTGATTCTTGACGTCACCAATCACACACACTTTTTCGACACGCTGCAACGATGGTTTTGGATTGGATTGGTCATCAGCGCCCTGTTCAGTGCCGCACTCGGCTGGGTGGTTGCTCGCAGCGGCCTTAGGCCTCTGCGGCAAGTCACTCATGTGGCCTCCGGGATGTCCGCTCGCTCGTTACAGGAGCGAATCCCTCTCGAACCAGTGCCGCGGGAACTTCAGCAACTGGTTCTCTCCTTCAATGCGATGTTGGCTCGGCTAGAGGATGCCTTCGTTAGGCTCTCCAATTTTTCGGCCGACATTGCCCACGAGCTACGAACTCCAGTCAGCAATCTGATGACCCACACCGAGGTCGTGCTGAGTAAAAAACGCGATATCAATGCCTATGAGGAGAATCTGTACTCCAACCTGGAGGACTTGAAGCGCATGTCTCGGATGATTGATGACATGCTGTTCTTGGCCAAGGCTGATAATGGCCTGATCATCCCCGAGCAGGCCAGGATCGAACTGGCTGACGTAGTCTTCAAGCTGTTTGACTACTACCACCTTCTGGCCGAAGAGCGCGGCATTGAGCTATCGCTCACAGGCAAAGGCCAAGTGCTGGGAGATCGGCTGATGCTTGATCGCGCGCTATCCAACTTGCTGTCCAATGCGCTGCGCTACACGCCGGCGGGACAGACAATTTCGGTTCTGATCCGCGAGACAGAGGACTCCACTACCTTCAGTATCGAGAACCCAGGGGACACAATCAGCTCAGAGCATCTAGAGAAGCTCTTCGACCGTTTTTACCGGGTTGACCCCGCTCGGCGGGAGGGCAGCCCGAGCAACGCCGGGCTCGGGCTTGCAATCACCCGATCCATCATTGAGGCTCACAAAGGCCGCATCTGGTGCACCTCAGCGGCTAGCCTCACGGGCTTTCACATCGAATTGCCCCATCCCAGATAATGCCGGTCTGGCGGTAAGTAGGCTACAGCTAACCGCTAGCCCAACTTGACAGGGTGGGTGCAGGTGCAACTCGACTGAGCGCAGATTGCATTCGCCATCCAGATAGGTAACGAGCGGTGAGCTGACACAAGAGGAAACTGCGGGTAGTTGCAGGCGACCGTCTCGCCGCTTTCCAGCTCCTCAGCTTCCAGCGTCTCGCCATCGGTAGCGAGCACATATTTAGCCTTGGCACGGGCCGTCGCGGGGCTGGCCTTCAGTGCCGCCAGGGTTTCGGTGACCTTGCCTGGCTCACACACAGCCAAATGGATATTGCTGGTCTGCAGTACGCCGCCCAGATCGGACTTATTGGTTGCACCCGAACGCAGGCGCTTGAGGGTGGTTTCCTTGTTACCGAAAGCCTGCAGGAAGGCATAAGGGAACTCGACCCGGTCAAACGGCTGGCTGGCCAGGTCGGTGATGGCTTGTTCGATTTCTACGGCGTTCATATAGGGCTGTTCCGATCACTGCTGCCAAGGCGGCACAGGGGGCCTTTAGGCCCACCATCCATGCAAAGTGCATGGATGATAAAGGAACGAGCATTGGCATGTGAAAATGATCCTGTGCCCCATGGAAGCTATCAAAAACTGCTGAGGACGTGGAACGCTGCAGCCAGGACGCATCGCCAAGCCAGTCGAGTGGGCTATGCGAAGAAAACTGCTATCCCCCGCCTACACCACTCGCTGGTCTGAGTTAATGGTCGCAAAGGCGAACTAGCCACTACCCTCGACTGGTACCGAATCCTCGCTGACGATCCCCGTAGGACTTGGTCGCTTTCTTACACAGGTAGCTGGCCCGGTGGAACAGATCCGGTAGCTCATCAACAAGAACCTTGTGTTCTGACCATGCAACCTTCCGCATACGGGGATGCCGATCTATCCGATACGTTGGATTGTCGGGGATATGTACC
This sequence comes from Pseudomonas sp., assembly GCA_038147895.1. Lineage (GTDB taxonomy): Bacteria > Pseudomonadota > Gammaproteobacteria > Pseudomonadales > Pseudomonadaceae > Aquipseudomonas. The sequence continues at coordinate 6,404 of JAYQUJ010000018.1, read as the reverse complement.
AGCCCGTCGACCTCATGCTTCGACAACCGCAGTGCACTGGCCCATGACTCTTCTATCCGGCTGATCATGTTGACCCTCTCTGAGCGCAGCAGCCCCAGGGTGTAATAGGCATCGCGGTTCAACAGGATCAGCAGGTGATAATGCTGCCGGCCTGCCTGACCTATTTCTCTCGACCAGACGTACCGTACTTTGCAGCCACGCGAATAGCCACGATCAGCCACTCGTTCCTGGTGGTACTGGATCTTCTTCGTAAACGATTCGAAGAATCGGCTGATGACCTGGTTCGTATAGGCGTAGTCAGGTAGCAGGACGCCTTGAGGCAAGTGGAGGTCAACTCTGAATGCTAAGACCCTCGGATACTCAGCTAATGCCAGGTCTATGGTGCGCTTGAGATCGGACAGGTGCTCACGAATGAAAGGCCCCTTGTCACGCATCAAGCGGAAGCCCTCAAAGGTGTCGTCGTAGTGAAGATGCAGATTGGTATTGGCTGGATGACGAAGCGGGTAGCGTTGGATGGTGTCGGTATCGTTGAGCATGGTTATGACCTCTCGTTGGTGGAGTTTCATAACCTTTTGTCTACTGTGTACTTTTTAACCGCTACCTTGCTCGCCTGATCCGTTGGTTGGTCTCTCTGGACACGCTGTAGTGTTGGCCTCTCAGATGGTGGATCAGTGTCCGACTCCCTGTGTAGGTCAGTGAAGGTTGCTACTCGGTTAGGCGTGAACCCTTCGGGGGGTAATAGCTAGTAAAAGCATAATACCCGCACCGCAATTTCCTTCGCCGAGCTGCTCGGGCAAAGCCACCTCAATCGTCCCGCCATAGCGGCAATTTTTGCCGAGTTCGGATTTCGGAAATAAATCAAGCTGAAGAGGCCTGAGCCAGATATCGAAGAGGCTGTCGGGGCGGCGGGAGCGACACCGCCACGACTTGCCATGCGAGGCCGCACAGCCAGTGACTGAACGACGGCATAAGCGCCATGACCAGCCGAAGCTGATCATGGCGCAGGAGCGGTTCTAGCCGGCCATACTCAGGTGGCCAATCGGGCGCGTAGCAGCACCCTCAGCCTGGTCACGCTCCTCAATCCTGGCCAGGATCCAGTCGTGCACCTCGCTATCGACCCAGCCGACGCATCGGTCGCCCAACGATACCGGTTTCGGGAAGGTGCCTTCCGAGATGTACTTGTACAGGGTCGACCTAGACAGGCCAGTAGCAGTGATCACGTCTTGTAAGCGGAAAATTCGCATCAGCAGGGCTCCTCTGTATGTCCCAGAGGATCTGCGAGGGCCGTATAAAATGACCTGCCTGTTGCTCGCCTAGGGGGCCCTGGTCAAAAGCCTTACGTCATAGCGAAGGGCCGAGTCCAGCGCATCCTCACGGACATACGAGTCAACCCTCCCACCGCGTACGTCCCATACCCAAAGGCATATGTTGTTATCTCTCGGTGCGGGATGAACAACCAGCGACACAATGCTGAGGCCATCCTTTCTCACCGGAGCTGGAATGAGCCGAACCAGGTGGGGCTTGTATCCTGGCCAGACTTTCATACGGCGCAACCCCTTGTGGATGCTTTCCGCCCACCGGCAAGCCTCGGCCTGGAAACTTTCCCTCAAGCCTCCCCAACCAGCGTACGCAGTCCGATCAGAATTAACGGTCAACGGACCGCCCAGCTCTTCAGCAATCCTTTTGGAAATTTCCGCTTTCGCATCACCCAGGTCGCATTCTGGATCTGACCAAATAGCCGTCAGCAGATACGACGTATGGCTTGCCAGCTTGTGATAGAGCAGATCCAGCACATAAGGCTTTTGTCCTTGCTTTGGCTTCAGCGCATTTAGCGCCTCTGTCGTCGGCATTGCCGCGCCGAGTATGTCGTATCTGCCCGGCCCATGCGTTACGTATACCACTACCCCCCGTTCCCTCTGTCTCAAACGAAGCTGCGGGTGATCCAGGTTTAGGTAGTAGATGCTCGTTACCTTTGAGCCAACGAAGACCCCATGCGACAACCCCGGCATATAGCTCCTAACGAACCCCAAGCTCAAAAGACGCTTCAATTGATGCTTGATCGATAAGGTGTCGAGACCAGTCATAGCCCTGAGCCTAGGCCCTCCAAGCCCGGCCACTACACCGCACTCGTCAGCCTCACTGAGAAGGGCCGCTAATAAAACCCGGGTAGCAGCCCCCAACCGCCCCTTGGCACCAGGAGCTGCAGGCCGACCGTCTTTGCGTGTCGCAGTACGGGGTGGCTTTTCCTCATGCCCTGTCGATGCCGTCGTTTCACCGTCCCTAACTGCGTGAATCTCCGGTTCAAGAAAAAGACGAAGCATCAGCTCGCGATGAGTGAATTCTGGGTCTGCCTTGACGAGCACTCTAAGCAAGTTTTCTGAGGCTACGTAGCTGACATCAGGACGCCCAACCCTGCCGTCCTGCTTGCACTTCTTCAGAAGCCCAGCCCTGACCAGCTCTTGCGAAGCATCCCAGACAAACCTTTCCGTCAGACAGAGTTGCTTCGCTACAGGCTTGATCTTGTAAGGCACGTCCAGACTGACGTCATTCCGACAAACAAAAGCCTGCAAAAAAAACCGTGCCTCTGCATCTGCTTCTATATCTGATAGAGCTATCATGGCCGTAAAAATCTTAATCCAAAAATAGAAATTGAGATTTTATACCCTATTTTATCAGAACAGTTAATTCAGTTAACAAGACCGTTAACGATGCATTTAACATGCTAATTAACAAATCAGTTAACACCTCATAATTCACATCAGCTAACACATCAGTTATCTTTTCTGTTAACAGGCTTGGCATAGCGAGCGCCCACGGCATGGTGGTGGAGCTCAGTAAGAGGAGAGAGGTGGATGGCGAGGACTGAAGGCAAGCCGAGCTGGCTCAATGAGGATGATCATGAAGAGTGGCAGTGGGCCGCGAACTATCTGTCCAAACACTGCCCTGATCGACTCAAGGACAAGCTCAGCCTGATGGCCGCGACGATTTTCAGCTCGCTTGTCAGATCGATCCATGCCCTAGAAAAAGAGGCCGAAGGCGTAAAGCTCATTCAGCGACTGAGAAATGCCATCCGGCAACGGCGCTATCGAGCGACAGAGGGTGGCCGGCAGACGTGCTCCTTCACCCTCCCCAAAGCAACCAAGGCAAAGCTCAAGACCTTGGCAAAAAGACACAAAATTACTGAAACAGGCGTGATTGAAAGCCTGATCGAGGTAGCCTCTAAACAGGTTTCCATTAACAAAGAGGAAGCCAGGCACGAATCTCAGGCAATGAAAGCCATACGCAACGCACGCAAGCTTGAACAAGAGTTAGCCAAGATCCGCATTGATGAAACCTGGAAGCAGCTGCGCCATTGCATAAAACAGCTTGCGCAGTGGGAGGCCTACCTAAAGGAAACACTCCCTGCGCTATCCCCCGAGGAAGAAGCCGCTGCAACGCCTCTTGCAGAGGAACACCTGCGTGTAATCCAAGAGGCCATCGACGCCGCCGTATTCAAGCATAGAGAGATGAGCCCAAGAGCCATCTGAAATCATCGCCCCAGGGCAGCGACCCACCAGAGTGTGGGTCAAAGTGTGGGTCAAAGTAATTTATAAATATAAAATCTTATAAAATCAATGAGATACAACAATAATACACCGGCCACAAGCCGGCCTTTTTATTGCCCGCGATTTTTCATCAGCCCTGTGTGCCCGAGCGCAGCTGCGCTTCGGCACTCGCTTCCTGAGCCAGTAGCCAGTCGAGCGCCTCATCCCACAAGGGCGCCAGTGCCGGGCGGAAATAGCCCATGTGGCCAATCGCTTGACCGGCCGAGACCGGCAGATCACGGCGCTCCAGCGGTGCATTGCGGTAACCCGCGATAAAAGCGTCACGCGAGCGCGGCAGGGCCCAGAGGTCATCTTCGGCATTGGCGAACAGACAGGGCATGCGCACGTCAGCGAAGCTGCGCACGGTATCCGCCATCTGCGGATCATCGAAGAAGTAACGGGGGAAGCTGCACCAGTGGCGCCAGTCCCGATAAACCCCGCGTGGCAGATCCTCACCCATGCCGAGCATGCTCCAGGCCAGGTAGCCCTTGGCGCGGACGAGCAGCGGCAGCACGCCATTCCACATCAGGCGCACCTTGAGCGCCTCCAGGCGCGGCATCCAGCCGGCCCAGCCGGCACCGGTGCCGAAGCAGCACGCCGCGCTGATGCGAGTCTGATTCGGCAGCAGGCCCAGAGCATGACCACCGAAGGAGTGGCCCATCCAGTACAACGGTTGCTCGTCTTGGCCCAGGTAATCGACGGCGGCCTTGAGATCGAGCAACGCCCAATCCAGGTAGGCCATGTCGAAGCCCTTGAGGGTGGCCGGCTTGGAGTCGCCAATACCGCGGTAGTCTAGCGTCAGCACGCTAAACCCACGCTGACTGGCGTGCTCGGCAAAGCGGCGATAGAAGCGCTGCGGAACACCCGTTGCAGAAGCCATCAACAAATTACCCATGACCTTGCCCTGCGCGGGGTAGCGCCTCGCAGCCAAGGGGTAGCCATCGTCAGCCTGCAAGGTTAACTGTTCGGGGGAAGTGCTGGCCGTCATCGCTGTATTCCTGTCTCGCTCCGATGATTGCGGCAGTGTGCCGCCAACCAAAACTAAACAAACGTTTGGTAACCGTCAAGTTGAGACGCTATCTCGTATGACATAGAATCAACCACGCTTATCGATACCAGGATGCCGCCGTGCGCCCACCGAAGATCTCCCGCGACGAACTGCTGCAGCACTGCGCCAGAACCTTCAAGCGCCACGGCTACCATGGCACCACCATGGATATGCTGGCCCGGGCCTGCGGGCTGACCAAAGCCTCCTTCTACCACCACTACCCCAACAAGGATTCGTTGCTGCGTGATGTGCTGAGCTGGTCTCACGAGCGCCTCAAACACTCGCTGTTTGCTCTGGCCTACGACGAGTCGCTCCCGGTTGCCGAGCGGCTCGCCGTGATGGGGGAAAGGGCAAAGCGCCTGTTTCAGGACGACTCGATCGGCTGCCTGATGGGCGTGGTGGCGGTGGACGCGGCCTACGGCAACGAGACGCTGATGGCGCCAATCCGTGACTTCATGGATGACTGGGCCAAGGCCTTCGCCTGCCTGTTCGAAACGCAGCATGGCGCCGAGCAGGCCCTGCAACTGGCCCGCCAGCTGGTCGCCGATTTCGAGGGGGCCATACTGCTGGCACGCATCTACGCCGACTCCGGCTATATCGATGCAGTCTGCACGCGGGCGGTGCGCCAGCTGCAGGCCTGATCACCCAGCCGTCGTCAGCGCGATGATCACCGGCCCACACACTGCCAACAGCACGTTGGAGATGGCATAGCACACGGTAAAGCCGACCACCGGGGTATTGCTGCCGGACTGTTCGATGATCTTGTTCATCGACGCTGCTTCGGTCTGTGCCCCCGCCAGGGCGCCCAACAGAATCATCGGGTGCAGGCGCAGGACGTAGCGTCCGAAATACAGCGCCACAAGGGGCGGCAACAGCGTCACCACCACGCCCGAAATCAGGATCGCCACGCCGTGCTCCTCCATCGCCGCAATCGCCGCCGGCCCGGCCAGCAGACCGACCACGGCGCCAAAGGCGGTCAGACCGAACTCGGAGAAGGCCCACTGTGCCGCCGGTGGCATGGCCCCCAGCTCAGGATGCCGCGAGTTGATCCAGCCGATCACCAGCGCCACCACCAGCACACCACCGCCCACACCGAGCTCCACCGGAATCATGCCGATATGGGTCGACAGCAAACCGAGCAAGGAGCCCAGCGCCATCCCCAGAGCATGCACGGCGATATCCGTGCGGTAGTTCTGCTTGCGGATGCGCCCCAGCCGCGCGGCCAGCGACTCGACGCTGGAGGTACGCCCAGCCAGCGAGATCACATCGCCCCGGCGCAGCACCGTATCCGGTAGCAGTGGCAGGTCCAAACCTTGGCGGGTAATGCTGCGCAGGAAACACCCCATGCGCTCGACGCCAACCAGCCGGGATTTGATCTCATGAATGGTGTGACCGGCGAACTCCTTGCTGGTCAGTACGATATCGAGCTGCCGAGTGGGGAAGGACATCGATTCCTGGTGATCGACCTCCTCGCCAATCCAGCCGGCCAGCTCGCCTACGGCCTCACGCAGGGCATACACCCCGACGATGTCGCCCTCGGCCAAGACCAGCGCGGGATCACGCTCGATCACCTGCCCAGCACGCACCACCCGCTCGACGCTGAAGGACGGATGCCTGGCCTCCACCTCGGCAATGGTCTGCCCCAGCGCGGAACCACCACTCATCACCCGATGAGCACGAACCACGATGCGGGTGTAAGGCACGGTGATGGCATCTTCGTTCTTGGCGATGCCCAGCTCCAGTTCCAGCTCGCGGGCCGAGCTGACCAGATC
>JAYQUJ010000017.1:0-58638 GCA_038147895.1 Pseudomonas sp. | reverse complement strand
GATTGCATCCGGGCTACGGTCACTTATCCACCAAACATGCCCTGCCCACGGGCCATCAGGCTGGCCAGCAGTGGCAGGCAGACCAGCAACAGCAGTTCCAGGCGAATCACCATGATGGTACGGCGGGCCACGGCCGGGCTGATGTTGGGTGCCTTGCCGGCCAGCACCTCGTTGCGCCAGTTGAAGAAGGTTAGGGTCGGTACGATGGACAGCAGGCCGATCAGGATGAACAGGCTGACCTTGGTGTGGAACAGGTAGTTGTGCAGGTAGTAGTCCAGCCCCTTGCCGAACCAGAGTACCCGGGCCAGGCCGGTGGCCAGCACCAGGCCGGCGCTGATGCCGTAGGCGATGTCGATACGCATCAGGCGGCGGGCAGTGGCTGCGTCCAGATCAGGCTTGAACAGCACATGCTCGGCGGTCAGCAGGGCGAACAGGACGAATATCGACAGGTAGTGCAGGCTGGCGGCAATGGCGTCGGCCATGGGGCTATATCCTCAGAGGCTGTCGGGGGCGTGGACCGTTCTGTCGCGGCCCTGCTGCTTGGCAAGATAGAGCGCGCGGTCGGCCCGTTCCAGTAGCGCGGCCTGGTTCTCGCCGGGCATGGCCAGGGCGGTGCCGATGCTCAGGGTGACCCGCACTTCCTGCGGGCCGAGCTGCATGGGTGTCAGGCCGATGGCCAGTCGCACGCGCTCGGCAATGTGCTGCAGCTCATCGAGGTTGTGCACGCTCACCAGGGCGATGAACTCTTCGCCTCCCAGGCGCACTAGCAGGTCATCGGGACGCAGGGTGGTGCTCATGCGCCGTGCGCTTTCCCACAACACCTGGTCGCCAGAGGCATGACCGTGCTGGTCGTTGATCTGCTTGAAATGGTCGAGGTCGGCGTAGATCGCGCCGAGCTTCTGGCCATGATCACGAGCGCTTTGTTGCTCGCGACTGAAGAACTGGGCCAGAGCCGCGCGATTCCACAGTTGGGTCAGCGGGTCGATCAGCGCCTTGCGTTGCTCGCGGCTGACGGCCTGGCGCAGTTTCGCCGCCTGCTGACTGAGGCCGCGTAACTGCAGGTAGCCCTCGGTCAGGGTGCCCAGGTCGCGCAGGCGCAGGCGCTCCTCCAGGCTCAGGGTGCGGGGTTGTGGGTGCAGCATGCAGAGCGTACCGATGGCCTGACCATTGCTGCTGTAGAGCGGCTGGCCGGCATAGAAGCGGATAAAGGGCGCACCAGTGACCACCGGGTTGTCGGCGAAGCGCGGGTCCTGGCTGGCATCCTCGATCACCAACAGGCTGCTGGCCGCCACGGCATGCCCGCAGAAGGAAATGTCCCGTGGAGTCTCCGCCACATCCAGGCCGACGCGGGCCTTGAACCACTGGCGATTGCGGTCGACCAGGCTGATCAGCACCGTTTCCACCTGGAACAGTTCGCGGGTCAGGCGTACCAGGGTGTCCAGATACTGTTCAGCAGGGGTGTCGAGCAGTTCGAGGTCATCCAGCGCCTGTTGGCGCAGGGGCTCGTTGTCGGGTATCGGGGCTGCGAGCATGAGCTTCTCCTATCGGTCGCGGGCGGCGATCCAGGCGTCCTGCCGGTGAAGGCGCCAAGCCTGTGCTGTGAGGCACACTCCACGCATCAGCATAAAACATAGAAAGGCCAGCCACAGGCCGTGATTGCCCAGGTCGCGCAACAACCAGGCTACGGGCAGCGCCAGAATCAGGCTGACGAGCATGGCATCGCGCATTTCGCGGGCGCGGGTGGCGCCGATGAACAGGCCGTCGAGCAGATAGCTCCACACCGTGACCAGCGGCAGCACGGCCAGGTAGGGCAGGTACTGGTAGGCCACCGTGCGTACGCTGGCGATGTCGCTTTGCAGGTCGATGAACAGCTGTCCGCCGACGCTGAACGCTCCGGCAAACAGCAGGCTGGCCAGCAATGACCAGCCGCCGGCGACCACCAGCGAACGGCGCAGCTCGTCGCGTCGGCCGGCACCGATGGCGTGGCCGCACAGGGCCTCCACCGCGTGGGCCAGGCCGTCCAGGGCGTGGGCGGTGAGCAGCAGGCCATTGAGCAGCAGGGCGTTGGCCGCCACGGTGGCGTCGCCCAGGCGGGTGCCCTGCACGGTAACCAAGAAAAAAACCAGCTGCAGGGCCAGGGTGCGAATCAGAATGTCGCGATTCACTGCCAGCAGGGGGCGCCAGTTGCTCCACCGCCGCAGGGCTGCCGCGGGCAGGTGGCCAGGATGCCGGCGCAAGGCACGCCAGGCCAGGCTCAGGCCGAGCAGGGCGCCGCTCCACTCGGCGATCACCGAGGCGCGGGCGGCGCCGAGTACGCCCCAGTCCAGGCCGAGGACGAACCACAGGTCGAGGGCGACATTCAGCAGATTGGTGGTCAGCAGGATGGCCAGCGGCCCGCGGGCGTCCTGGGTGCCCAGCAGCCAGCCGACCAGGGCATAGCAGGCCAGTGCAGCCGGCAGGCCGAGCAGGCGGGTGTGGAAGTAGTCGCGGGCCAGTCCGTCGAGCTCGGCGGAGGGTTGCATCAGGCCCAGGGCCAGGTCGCTGAGTGGCAGCGCCAGCAGACCGAGCGTCAGCGCCAGGCCGCCGGCCAGCAGCAGGCCCTGCAACAGCACCAGGCGCAGCGCGTCGCCATCATCGCGGCCGCAAGCCTGGGCCGCGAACCCCGTAGTGCCCATGCGCAGAAAACCGAACAGCCAGACCAGCAAGGTATACAGGCTGCCGCCCACTGCCACCGCAGCCAGCTGGTGGGCATGTGGCAGATGGCCGATCACCGCGCTGTCCACCAGCGCCACCAGCGGCACCGACAAATTGGACAGGATCATCGGCGCGGCCAGCGCCCAGACCCGCTGGTGGGTAGGGGCGTGGCGCCAGGCTTCGAGCAGCTTGGACATGGGGTATTCCCAAGAAAAGGCGAAATTATAGGAGGGGCAGGCTGCTGCCGTCCGTCGCTTTACGTCTGTGTTCCTTCAGATGGGTAATACCGAGCCGACTAAGTGGGAGTGACGGGGTAATGACTGGCGTTATTGTGTGCATTAAGGTGACGTATTTGTGACTTTTGCGTACGAATTTTGGTCGCAATTTTCTGTGCGCAGGCTCTGATGCCCAACACAGAGCCTGCTGTGCTCTGGCGTATTCCTTGCTTTGGCATGAATGGGGCCCTGTAGCTCCCTGATCCGGCGGCATAACAACAACGAGGTGGCACGCATGCAGTTCTGGCAGCGCAGTATCGGCTGGCAATTGATCCTCAGCATGGGCGCGGCGCTGGTGGTCAGCGTCCTGGTGGTGATCTTCATCTATTCCGGCGTGGCCAACCGTCAGGTCGAGCGATATCTGGTCAATGGCGAGCTGCCGGCGCGGGTAGAGGCGGTGCGTAATGACCTGGAGCGCGTCCTGGCCACACCGCTGGAGCAGGCCCGCGGCATTGCCGGAAACAGCCTGGTGGCCGACTGGCTGGCGGCGGGTGAAGACCCGGCCCAGCTGGAGGCGATGAGCCGTTATCTGCAGCAGGAGAAGCTGGCCGGTGGTGCGTTGAGCACCTTTATCGTTGCCTTGCAGTCCGGCAACTACATCACCAACGAAGGTCTCGACCGTACCCTGACCCGTGGCCCGGATAGCGCCTGGTTCTATGGCTTCGTCGACAGCGGCAAGCAGCGCTCGCTGGATATCGATATCGACAGCAGCACCAAGATTCCCACCCTGTTCATCAATCAGCGCATCGAGGCCGGCGGCAAGACCCTTGGCGTCGGCGGCCTGGGCCTGGGCCTGGGGGCCATGTCCGAGCTGATCAGCGGCTTCCGCCTGGGCGAGTCGGGGCGGGTCTACCTGGTGGACGCGGGTGGCAAGGTCAAGGTGCACCCGGATGCCAAGCTCAGCGACCAGAGCAGCCTCACCCAACTGGTGGGCAACGAGGCTGCGGCCAGCCTGGTCGATCAGCCCGGGAAAACCCAACGTTTCGAGCGCGACGGCGAGGGCTACCTGGCCATGGCGCTGCCGCTCAAGTCCATCGACTGGCGCCTGGTCGCCGAAATCCCCGAGGAGCAGGTCTATGGCGAGGCGCGCCAGGCGCTGCTGACCACCGCCTTGATCGGCCTGGCGGTGATCGTGCTGTCGCTCGGCCTGGTGGTATTGCTGGCCCGTGGCCTGGTGCGACCGATCCAGCGGGTCACCGAGGCGCTGGTGGAAATCGGCGGCGGTGGCGGCGACCTTACCCGGCGTCTGGACGATTCCCGGCGCGACGAGCTGGGCGATCTGGCCCGTGGTTTCAACCGTTTCCTCGAAGGCCAGCGCCAGCTGATCGGCGAAGTGCTGGCGACCAGCGAACGCCTGCGCAGCTCGGTGGCCCAGGTGGCTCAGGTGGTGGACAACACCGCCCAGCGCGCCGACCGCCAGCAGGAAATGACCAATATGGTGGCCACCGCCGTGCACGAGATGGGTCTGACCGTGCAGGAAATCGCTCGTAACGCCGGCTCGGCCGCCGAGGTGTCGCAGAATGCCCGCGACCAGGCCACGGCGGCGCGCACCGAGGTCGGTGGTTCCATCGCCCATATCCAGAAAATGTCCGGCGAGATTGGCAGCGCTGCCGAGGCGGTCGGCGATCTGGCGGCAGAAGTGGCGTCCATCGATCAGGTGCTGGCGGTGATCCGCGGTATCGCCGAGCAGACCAATCTGCTGGCGCTCAACGCCGCCATCGAGGCGGCGCGCGCCGGCGAGATGGGCCGTGGTTTCGCCGTGGTGGCCGACGAGGTGCGTACCCTGGCCAGTCGCACGCAGAACTCCACCGCCGAGATCCAGCAGATGATCCAGCGTCTGAAGCAGGGTGCCGAGGCGGCCGTCAGCTCGATGCAGGGCGGCCAGCAGGCTACCGGCGTTGGTGTGCAGGCCAGCGAGAGCACCGGGCGGGCGTTGGAGAGCATCGCCGATCAGGTCGAGCGCCTTAGTGACATGAACACCCAAGTCGCCGCCGCTACCGAGGAGCAGAGCTCGGTGACCGAGGAGATCAATCGCAACGTGCAGGGTATCGCCGACCTGGCCCAGCAGACCGTCGGCGAAGTGCAGAGCTGCAACGAGGACTGCCGCACCCTCAATCGCCTGGCCGACGACCTGGCGCGGCAGATGGGTAGCTTCCGCCTCTGAGGCGGTAATAAAGGAGCGACCGTCGCACGGCAACGCGGCGGTCGCTCGGCTATATTGCTCGCTTCTCTGCCACAGATGCGCGAGTTCTCCATGTCGTACAAAGGATTGTTACTGGCTGCCACGCTCACCCTGCTGAGCGCCTGCGACTCTTCAGCTCCCGAACAGACCACCCCGACCAGCCCGCCCGCCGCTGCGCAAGACGCTGCCCGCCCGGCGCTGGACGAAGCGGCGCTGGCCAAGCGTTACGCCGGCCGAGAGCTCAGCGTGGCGGATGTTTCGGAAGTCCAGCTCGATGGCGCCAGCACCCTGGCGGTGACCTTCAGCGTGCCGCTGCAGGCGGATCAGGATTTCGCCGCCAAATTGCACCTGGTCGATCGCAAGAGCGGCAAGGTAGACGGTGCCTGGGAACTGTCCGACAACCAGATGGAGCTGCGCCTGCGTCACCTGGAGCCCAAGCGCAAGCTGGTGCTGACCATCGAACGCGGACTGCGTGCCGTCAACGGCAGCGAACTGGCCAGCGAATACAGCGCCAGCGTCGATACCCGCGACCTGCAACCCACGGTCGGTTTCGCCAGTCGCGGCTCGCTGTTGCCGACCCGCCTGGCTGAAGGTCTGCCGGTGATCGCGCTGAACGTCGACAAGGTCAATGTCGAGTTCTTCCGCATCAAGCAGGAGTCACTGCCGCATTTCCTCGCTCAGTGGGGGCGCGGCGCCAACCTGGACACCTGGGAAGCCCGCGAGCTGCTGCCCATGGCCGAGCTGGTCTACGGCGGGCGTTTCGACCTCAACCCGGCGCGCAACACTCGCGAGACCCTGCTGCTGCCGATTGCCGGCCTGGAGCCGTTCAAACAGCCCGGCGTGTACCTGGCGGTAATGCGCGAAGCCGGCACCTACAGCTATTCGCAGCCGGCGACCCTGTTCACCCTGAGCGATATCGGCCTGTCCGTACACCGTTACCACGGGCGCCTGGATGCCTTCGCCCAGGCCCTGGAGGGTGGCAAGGCGCTCGACGGTGTTGAGCTGGAGCTACTCGGCGACAAGGGCCAACTGCTGGCCAGCGCCAAGACTGACGATGCCGGCCACGCCGAACTGCCACTGCCGGACAAGGCCAGCCTGCTGCTGGCGCGCCAGGGCGAGCAGACCAGCCTGCTCAACTTGAATGGCCCGGCTCTGGATCTGGCCGAGTTCGACATCACCGGCCCCCAGGCCAATCCGCTGCAGCTGTTCGTGTTCGGACCGCGCGATCTCTATCGCCCGGGCGAGACGGTGCTGCTCAACGCTCTGCTGCGCGATGCCGATGGTCATGCGGTGAAGCCGCAGCCGGTGAATGTCGAGGTGCGCCGGCCGGACGAGCAGATCAGTCGCAAGTTCGTCTGGCAGCCGGACGAGCAGGGCCTTTACCAGTATCAGCTGCAGCTGGCGGCCGAGGCGCCTACCGGGCGCTGGCAGCTGCTGCTCGACTTCGGCAGTGGCCACAAGCAGATCTATGAATTTCTGGTCGAGGACTTCCTGCCCGAGCGTCTGGCCCTGGAGCTGAAGGGCCGCGAGACGCCCATCGCGCCGAGTGACGAGGCGCAGTTCCAGGTCGAGGGGCGCTACCTCTACGGGGCGCCGGCGTCCGGCAATCGCCTCACCGGCCAGCTTTATGTGCGCCCGCTGCGCGAGGCGGTCAAGGCGCTGCCGGGTTACCAGTTCGGCTCGCTGACCGAAGAGGAGCTGAGCCAGGATCAGGAGCTGGAGGAGATCACCCTGGATGCCCAGGGCAAGGCCGTGGTGCAGCCGGAGAACCGCTGGGCCGAGGCCAAGTCGCCGCTGCAGCTGATTCTCCAGGCCAGCCTGCAGGAGTCCGGCGGCCGCCCGATCACCCGCCGCCTGGTGCAGCCGGTGTGGCCGGCCGCACAATTGCCGGGGGTACGCAGCCTGTTTGAAGGTGGCGAGGTGGACGGCAACGGTCTGGCTGAGTTCGAGGTGCTGCTGGCCGACCCGCAGGGCAACAAGCTGGCCAGCGATAACCTGCAGGTGCGCCTGATCCGCGAGCGGCGTGACTATTACTGGAGCTTCTCCGACAGCGATGGCTGGAGCTATCACTACAACGAGAAGTTCCTCAACCTGGGCGAGGAGGGCATCAAGGTCGCCGCCGGCGGCACCGCCAAGGTCAGCTTCCCCGTGGAGTGGGGCCCCTATCGCGTCGAGGTGGTCGATCCGTCCACCGGCCTGCTCAGCAGCCTGCGTTTCTGGGCCGGCTACTCCTGGCAGGACAACAGCGAGGGCGGCGCGGTACGCCCGGACCAGGTCAAGCTGGCCCTGGACAAGCCGGCCTACAGCTCGGGTGAAACGGCCAAGGTCAGTGTTACCCCGCCCAGCGCCGGCAGCGGTTACCTGCTGGTGGAGTCGCGCGACGGCCCGTTGTGGTGGCAGGAAATCGAGGTGCCGGCCGAAGGCGCCAGCTTCGACATTCCCCTGGCCAAGGACTGGGCGCGCCACGACCTGTATGTCAGCGCCCTGGTGATCCGCCCCGGCGAGCGCAAGGCCGGGGCCACGCCCAAGCGCGCCGTGGGTCTGCTGCACCTGCCGTTCGACCGTGCGCCACGTAAGCTGCAGGTCAGCCTCACTGCGCCGGAGAAGATGCGCCCGCAGCAGCCGCTGAAAGTCCATGTGCAGGCCCGCAACGCCGACGGCAGCGTGCCCAAGCAGGCTCATGTGCTGGTGGCGGCGGTGGATGTCGGCATCCTCAATATCACCGAGTACAAGACGCCCGACCCGTTCGCCGAGTTGTTTGCGCGCAAGGCCTATGGCGCCGACCAGCTGGATGTTTACGGCCAGCTGATCGAGGCTGGTCAGGGGCGCCTGGCCTCGCTGGCCTTCGGCGGTGACGCGGCGCTGGCCAAGGGCGGCAAGCGCCCGGACACCAGCATCACCATTGTCGCGCTGCAGAGCCTGCCGCTGGCTCTGGACGACAAGGGCGAGGGCGAAGTCAGCCTGGATATTCCCGACTTCAATGGCGAACTGCGCCTGATGGCCCAGGCCTGGACCGACGAGCGCTACGGCATGGGTGAGGCCAAGACGGTGGTGGCCGCGCCGCTGGTGGCCGAGCTGTCGGCGCCGCGCTTCCTCGCTGGCGGCGACGAGACCAGCGTGGCGCTGGATTTGAGCAACCTGTCCGGCGCCAGCCAGAAACTCGATGTACAGATTGAAACCGACGGCCAGCTCAGCCTGAGCGAGACGCCCGGCGGCTACACCGCACCGCTTCAGCTCGACCAGGGCCAGCGCACCACGCTGCGCATCCCGGTGCGCGCCGCCGGTGGTTATGGCAGCGGTATCGTGCGGGTCAAGGTCAGTGGGCTCAGCCTGCCCGGTGAAACCCTGGACGCCTTCAGCCGCGAATGGCGCATCGGCGTGCGCTCGGCCTGGCCGGCGCAGACCCGCCTGCTGCGCAGTGTGCTGCAGGGTGACAGCTGGCAACTGCCGGCCGGCACCCTGGCGGACTTCGAACCGGCCGGGCGCGAGGCGCTGCTCAGTGTCTCCAGCCGCCCGCCACTGAACCTGGCCGAACAGATCCGTGCACTCAGGGCCTATCCCTATGGCTGCCTGGAACAGACCACCAGTGGTCTGTATCCCTCGCTCTATGCCGACAGCGCGACCCTCGAACGTCTGGGGCTGGAAGGCGAGCCGGACGACAAGCGCCGCAGTTCCATCGAGATCGGCATCGAGCGCCTGCTGGGTATGCAGCGCTACAACGGCAGCTTCGGTTTGTGGGGCGCCGACAGCGACGAGGAATACTGGCTCACCGCCTATGTCACCGACTTCCTCCTGCGTGCCCGCGAGCAAGGTTTTGCTGTACCGCCGCAGGCGCTGGAGAGTGCCAGTCAGCGGCTACTGCGCTACCTGCAGGATCGCCAGCTGATCGACCCGGGCTACAGCGAAAATCTTGCTCACACCCGCTTCGCCGTACAGGCCTATGCCGGTCTGGTGCTGGCGCGCAGTCAGCAGGCACCGCTGGGTAGCCTGCGTGCACTGTACGAGCGTCGCGAGGATGCCAAGTCCGGTCTGCCGCTGGTGCAGCTGGCCGTGGCCTTGCAGAAGATGGGCGACAAGCCGCGTGCCGACCAGGCATTGAGCCTGGGACTTGGCCTGGGCCGCAATCGCAACGAATGGCTGGCTGATTACGGCAGTCCGCTGCGTGATCAGGCGCTGATCTATGCGCTACTGGAGGAGAACGGCCTGGCGGCGGCCTCGCGTGACACATTGTTGTTCGAGCTGGCCGAGGAGCGCACCTTGCGTCGCTACCTGTCGACCCAGGAGCGCAATGCCCTGTTCCTTGCCGGGCGTGGTCTGATCAAGCAGCCGGAGCAGCCCTGGACGGCGGCGCTGGATGTGGCCGGGCAGGTGCGCCAGTTGAGCGGCGAGCAGGGCGCAGTTCGCCTCGATGGCGCCGGTCTGGCCGAGCCGCTGAGCCTGAGCAGTAGCTTCGACGGCAAGCTGTATCAGCAATTGACCATTTCTGGCTACCCGACCCAGGCGCCCACGCCTGGCGGCAACAACCTGAGCATCGAGCGTGGCTACTACGACCTGAATGGCAACTCGCTCGACCTGGGTGATCTGCGCAGCGGTCAGCTGGTGCTGGTGCACCTAGCCGTGCGCGCCGAGGAACGGGTGCCGGATGCCCTGGTGGTCGACCTGCTGCCGGCCGGCCTGGAGCTGGAAAACCAGAACCTGGCGCAGAGCGCCGCCAGCCTGGACGATGCTGGCGGTGCACTGAAGGACTGGCTCAAGGCCATGCAGAACGCCCCGATCAAGCACCAGGAGTTCCGCGACGACCGCTTCGTCGCTGCGGTGGACATCAACAGCTACGACACCACTCACCTGCTGTACCTGGCCCGTGCCGTCACCCCCGGCACCTACCGCGTGCCGCCGCCGCAGGTGGAGTCGATGTATCGCCCGGCGTGGAATGCCTTGGGGGCTACGCCGGCGCAGTTGGTGGTCAGGGAGCGCTGAGTGTTTGTAGCCCGGATATCCGGGGCGGAGTTGTCTGCTTCCCGGATTGCATCCGGGCTACGGCTGGGCGTTCGTGGTGTAAACCGGACATGGAGGTCTGGGCGATAGTCAGTTACCGGCGCGCTCGGGTTGCGGGCGCCTGCTATTTCTTGACGTTGACTCTGCAGGATCGAACTCGCGACTGGTTGGTGCAGCACAGTGATGCGCTGCGCGAGGCGCTAAGACAGGCCATCTGTGAGCGGCCATGCAGAGTACCGGCAGCCGTGGTGCTGCCCGATCACCTGCATCTACTGATGCTGCTGCCGGAGGGCGATGTCGATTACTCATCCAGAGTCCGCCATTTCAAGTCGCTTTTTGTGCAAGCCCTACGTGACAAGGGTGTGCCAGTGACGCTGAATGAGAAGGGCGAGGCCAATGTCTGGCAGCGGCGCTTCTGGGAACATCTAATACGCGATGAAGTGGATTTTGCTGCACATGTGGATTACATCCATGCCAATCCGCTCAAGCATGGTTTGGTAGACCGGGTATGCGACTGGCCGTTATCCAGTTTTCATCACTATGTGACGCAGGGGCTGGTGCCGGTTGACTGGTGTGGAAGCGACGCTAGACAGATAGAGCGTACGGGGGAGTGATTCTGTGCAGAGCCTGCCAGTCCGTAGCCCGGATGAAATCCGGGAATGGAGTTGCCTACCTCCCCGGATTGCATCCGGGCTACGGCAGCCTTGAGTGGGGCTCAACTTACAATCAGACCCAGCAACCACAACCCCAGCAGCCCGTAGATCACCATGCGCACGAAAGCCTTGCGCATACCAGCACGGACGGCGGCATAGAGCAGTAGCAGACCGCAGACCATGGCGACGATGCTGAGCAGGCCGACATCGGTGCCCAGCGCCGAGGCCAGGCCGTTGAGGAAGCTGCGGCCGACGTCGGCGAACAAGCCGAAGAAGCCACTGAGGGCTTCGACGATAAAGCGGATCAGGGTGCCGAGGGCGTGGCCCAGCCATTCGAAGAAGTCTTGGATCAAGGTATGAATATCCACAGCGGCATGAACAATTGCCGCGCAGCATGCCATAGCCGGCACCGCTCGCGCAGCGAGGCCTGGCGATGAGGTTTGGCTTGCCCGGGCGACGCGGCCTGGCACTGTTACTGTTGCCAGTGCTGTTGTTGTGGCTGGCAGATCGGCTGTTCCCGCTGCCCTTGCCCGAGGATGGCCTGGCCCGCGTGGTGCTGGCCGAGGACGGCACGCCGCTGTGGCGATTTGCCGATACCGAAGGCGTGTGGCGCTACCCGGTGACGCCGCAGGAGGTGTCGCCTTACTACCTCGAAGCGCTGCTGACCTATGAGGACCGCTGGTTCTACCAGCACCCCGGCGTCAACCCGCTGGCCTTGCTGCGCGCCACCTGGCAGAACCTCAGCGGCGGCCGCGTGCTGTCGGGTGGCAGTACCCTATCGATGCAGGTGGCTCGCCTGCTCGATCCGCATGCACGCTCGCTGCCTGGCAAGTTCAAGCAGCTGTGGCGTACCGCGCAGCTGGAGTGGCACTTGTCCAAGGACGAAATCCTCACCCTCTACCTCAACCGTGCCCCATTCGGCGGCACGTTGCAGGGCGTGGCTGCGGCCAGTTGGGCGTATCTGGGCAAGTCGCCACGGCAACTGACCCGCGCCGAGGCGGCCTTGCTCGCCGTGCTGCCGCAGGCGCCCAGTCGGTTGCGCCCGGATCGCCATGCGCAGCGGGCCCAGGCGGCGCGGGACAAGGTGCTGCAGCGACTCGCCCAGTTCCAGGTATGGCCGCAGAGTGCCGTGGACGAGGCGCTGCAGGAGCCGGTGTTGCTGGCGCCGCGCCAGGAGCCGAGCCTGGCACCGTTGCTGGCACGGCGACTGAATCGCCCTGGTAGCCCGCCGCTGATTCGCACCACGCTGGATGCCGCCCTGCAGCGCCGCCTGGAGGATCTGCTGCTGGGTTGGCGCGTCCGCCTGCCGGAGCACACCTCGGCGGCGATTCTGGTGGTCGAGCACGAGAACATGGCGGTGCGTGCTTACCTGGGCTCGCCGGACATTGGCGATGCCCGGCGCTTCGGCCATGTCGACATGGTGCACGCCCTGCGCTCGCCGGGCTCGACCCTCAAGCCGTTCCTCTATGGCATGGCCCTGGACGCCGGGCTGATTCATTCCGAATCCCTGCTGCAGGACGTGCCGCGGCGCTACGGTGACTATCGGCCCGGTAACTTCGCCGCCGGTTTTACCGGGCCGGTGTCGGCCAGCGAGGCGTTGGCCACCTCGCTCAACCTGCCGGCGGTGCAGCTGTTGGAGGCCTATGGGCCGAAGCGCTTCGCCGGCGAGCTGCGCGGTGCCGGTGTGCCGCTGGCGCTGCCGAGCGGCGCCGAGCCGAACCTGGCGCTAATCCTCGGCGGTGCCGGCAGTCGCCTGGATGAGCTGGTGGCCGGCTATGCCGCATTCGCCCGTGGCGGCATGGCGGCGCGCCCAAGGCTGCAGCCGGACGAGGCGCTGCGCGAGCGGCGCCTGTTGTCGCCCGGGGCGGCCTGGATCGTGCGGCGCATTCTCGCCGGCCAGGCACGGGCGGATCGCGACCCACGGGCCGAGCTGGTACAACGCCCGGTACTGGCCTGGAAGACCGGAACCAGCTACGGCTTTCGCGATGCCTGGGCCATCGGTGTCGGCCCGCGCCACCTGATCGGCGTGTGGATTGGTCGCCCCGACGGCACCCCGGTGCCTGGCCAGTTCGGTTTGGCCTCGGCGGCTCCGTTGCTGATGCAGGTACACGACCTGCTGGTCAACCGCGATCAACAGCGTGGCCTGCAGCCTGCCGTGCAGCCCGTGCCTGACAGCATCGGCGTGGCGGCCATCTGCTGGCCGCTGGGCCAGGAGTTGGCGCGTAACGATCCCAACTGTCGCCGCCAGCGTTTCGCCTGGACCCTGGCCGGCACCGTGCCGCCGACCCTGCCGGCTCAGGATCAGCCGCTGGGGCTCGGCCTGCTGCAACCCCTCTGGCTGGACGCGGCAGGGCTTAGGGTGAATGCAGGGTGTGCCGGCGCCCATGAGGTTCAGATTGCCCTGTGGCCGGCAGCGCTTGAGCCCTGGCTGCCGCGGCGTGAGCGACGTGCAGCGCGTTTGCCGCAGGCTTCCTCGGCCTGCCCGCCACACCTGCCGCCGGCGGCAGCGCCACTGTCTATCGTCGGCGTGCGTGAGGGCGACCGCTTGCGGCGGCCGGCGGGCAGTAGCGAGTCGCTGCGTCTGCAGTTGTCGGCCATTGGCGGTAGCGGCCCGAGGTGGTGGTTCCTCAATGGCGAGCCGGTGAGTGAAAGCCTGCCGGGCGAAAGCATCGAGCAGCGCCTGGAGGCGGCCGGGGTCTACCAGCTCAGTTTGCTCGACCAGGGCGGCAGCACGGCGCGCGTGGAATTTCGTGTCGAGGATTGAGGTGCGTTAGTCGAGCGCCAGGGCCAGGCGATCGCGCCCTTCGGTCTTGGCCCTGTACAGGGCGTCGTCGACACGCTTGAAGAAGGCTTCGGCGCTGGCATCGCGCTTTGCCTCCAGACAGCCCACGCCGACGCTGGTGGTCAGCGGCTGCCTGCTGCCGTTCAGATCGAAGCCCTGTTCGGCCAGCTCGCGGCGAAAGCGCTCGGCCAGCTCATGGGCCTGAGCCAGTGGCGTGTCGGGCATCAGCACGCCGAATTCCTCGCCGCCCAGGCGCAGCAGCACATCGCTGTCGCGGCGGAACACCAGGCGCATGTGCTCGGCGAAGGCTTGCAGGCAGGCATCGCCACTGCTGTGGCCATGCTGGTCGTTGATGCGCTTGAAAAAATCGATATCCAGCAGCACCAGTGACAGGGGGCTGCCCAGGCGCCTGGCGTTGGCGACCATGGCGGTGAACAGCGCGTTGAACTGCAGGCGGTTGCCCAGCTGGGTCAGGCTGTCGGTGCGGCTGAGGCGGTCGTACAGCTCGCGTTGCTCCAGCAGTTGCTGCTCAAGCTTCAGGGTCGCCTGGTACTCCTGATGGCTGCGCCCCAGAGCCAGGAGCAGGTAGACCAGGTAGACCGTCAGGGTGGCCAGCAACGCTTCCTGTTGTGACCATTGCTGGGCCAGCACCACCATGCCGGGCAGATAGAGCAGAAACAAGGCGGATATGCAGCGCAGCTTGCGCATGGGGAAGTTGAAGGCCATGGCCGTGCTGAAGGCGATGGTGCTCAGTGTGGCGATCATCCGGGAGGGCTCGAAGGCCGGTTGCCACAGGCAATAGGCATGGGTCAGGCCCCAGCCCAGGCTGGTCAGATAGAGCAATAGCCAGTGGTGGTCGATCCAGCGCTGCAGGCCGAGCGAATCTTCCTGGGCGGGGGGCTGATGCAACCAGCGCATGACCATCAGCAGGCCAAAGAAAAGACAACCGGCCACACCCAGCAGCACGGCGTTTCCCGTGCTGAAGAACCAGCCCAGCAACCAGGCCAGCAGATAGAAAATGCCGCCCAGGCGCGTACGGACTTTCATGTCCTGGCTTTCGCGCCAGAGGGCGAAGCTGTCGGTACGGTACAGGCGAGGGTCGGGAGCCATGTGCTGTGATCACAAATGCGGCCAGATCAACAGCATAGTCCCGTCCTTAGGCGGATGGAAGCAAAGTGCCACTAATCCGTCATGGACGCGCAGTTCGCCTCGACGCTCAGCCCCGGCGGATCAGCCAGACGCCGCCAATGATCAGTGCCAGCCCGGCGGCCTTGCCCAAGGTGATGGGCGCCTCGCGAAAGCCGGCCCAGCCGTTGTGGTCGAGCAGCAGGGCCATGCCCAGCTGGCCGGTCAGTACCAGCACCATGAACAGCAGGGCGCCGATGCGCGGGCCGGCGAAGGCCGCGGTGGCGATGAAGAGGGCACCCAGCAGACCACCACTCCAGTGCCACCAGCTCAGGCTCTTGAAGGCGGTGAGGGCGGGGACTTCTCGATTGGCCATTACCACCAGCAGCAGGGCCACGCTGCCGACCAGAAAGGACACCAGGGCTGCGGCCATGAAACTGGACAGTTGTTTGGCCAGCTGGCCGTTGATGCCGGCCTGCAGCGGCAGGGCGGCACCGGCGAGCAGGGGCAGGGCGAGTAGCAGCCAGTGAGGCATGGTCGTCTCCGGGGCGCGGGCGGGGCGCCATTATGCCCGCAAGGCTGCCTGGATGGTCAGCTTTCCAGGCGCTTGGCGAACTGCACCAGGGCCACTCGCTGCCGGCCGCGCTGCCGCTCGACCACGCCGCGTGGCTGATAGCCGAGGCGGGCGTAGAGCAACAGGCCGGCGGCATTGTCGTTGAAGCAGGATGCTTTCAGCTCGCGGGCCTGGAAGTCGCGTCTGGCCAGTTGCTCCATCACGCCGATCAGGTACTGGGCCACACCCTGGCTGCGGGCCCAGGGCGCGATCATCAGGTTGCCCAGGGCGCAGTACTCTCCCGCCACACTCTGGTAGAAGTTGGCGAAACCGGCGGGGCGCTGGTCGAGCAGGGCCAGCGTGCTGCCCTGGCGCTCGGCGCAGGCTGCGGCCAGCTGCTCACGGCTCAGTGGCCAGTGGGCACGGGGGAAGGCGTAGAACAACTCGTCGGCGTTGCGCACGAAACGCACCACCTCGTCCAGGTCGTCATCCGTGGCGGCACGGTGGCTCAGCAACTGCTCGCTCATTGCGGCGGGTACTGCTTGAGCACTTCGCTGACGGTGTTGCGGATGGCCTGTTCGCGCTCGGCCAGGCTGGGCGGCGAGCGGCGCATGATCTGTTCGGCACTGCCGCGCCAGACCAGTTTGCCGTCCTTGCCGTCGAGCAGGTCGATCTGGATGGTGGCGACCTTGTAATCCACGTTGCGGGTTTCGGTGTAGGCCGGACCTCCCCAGTAGCCACCCCAATATCCTCCCCAATAGCCGCCGTAGCTGGTGCTGACTTGCTCCTGGCGCTGGTCGACGACCAGCCAGACCTGAACCTTGAGATCTCCGCTGCTGCCGTTGGCGGCGGGGCGCAGGCCTCGTTGTTCGAGTTGTTCGGCAATGGCCTGGCGAATGCGCTGCTCGGTGAGGTCGCTCTTGATCCGAGGGTCGTCCGGGCTGTACTGCAGCGCCGGCTCCTGCCAGCTCCAGCTGCGATAGGCGGCGAAATCGCGACTGGGGTCGTAGTCGCGCTCGGTCTGAATGCCCTGGCAGGCGGCGAGTAGCAACAGGGCAGGGATCAGCAGCATGCGGTAGAGCATTGATCAACCTCCAAGGGATGAAATCAGTCTGGGGGATAGGCGCCGAGGGCATCTTCCACGGCGCGGCGCAGTGCCTCGGCTCGCTCGCTCTGGCTGCCTGTATTGCGAGCTTCGGCGCTGCCGCTCCATACAGGTTGTGCGCTGCTGCCGTCGAACAGGTCGATGCGCACCACCACGACTTCCTCTTCGTAGGTGCGCACCAGCGGCACGCTGCCATACATGCCGTAGTGATCGCCCCAGGGGCCACTGCCGTAGTAGCCGCCGTAGTCGTCGCGTACCTGATACTGACGGCGTTCCACGCTCAGTTCGCTGCTGACCAGCAGGTCGGCGCGTTTGCCGCTGCGCACCGGGCGCAGGCCACGCTGATCCAGGCCTCCGGCTACCGTTTCGGCCAGCAGTGCGCCATCTGCCCAGGCACTACCGGCCGGCTGCGAGCGCCAGGCCCAGTCACGATAACGGGCGTAGTCGCGGGGTGCAGCCGGGTAGGCGCTGCGGTCGAAGTGATTGGCCGCGGCCGCCGGCGCGGGTGGCAGCGGCTTGCCCTCGGCGACATAGGGCGAGGGGTTCTGGCAGGCGACCAGCAGTAGTAACAGTGGCAGGCACAGCAGGACTTTCATGAGGCGCTCCGCAAGCGGAAAACCGTCTTGGGTTTCCCGACCCCTCCGGCATGCGTGGAAGGGGAAATGTCCTATCAGGATAGCCCGCATGCGGCTTGGTATGGCGCGGCTTTGGCCATGCATTCCCGCCGCCGCTCAGCGAGGCCGGCAGATCCAGTGCTGATAGCGGCCGAGGCCGGCGAAGGCCGGATGACGACGATGCGCCAGCTCCATTTCCAGCAGGTCGGTGAGCTCGGCCTTGGCCTGGAACTCGACCGGCATGTAGTCGTGGAACACGCGTACGCCGCTCTGGCTTTCGACCTGCCAGCTGGCCGCGAGTTGCGTCGCCAGTTCGCGTGGGTCGAGTGGGCGCTGCGGCGTCAGGCTCTGGCCTTCGCCGGCGAAGCGCGCCTTGCGCAGTTTGCGGAAGTGGCCCTTGAGCAGGTTGCGGTAGACCAGCGCATCCTTGTTGTAGAAGGCCAGCGACAGCCAGCCGCCCGGCGCGGTGAGCTGGTGCAGTACCGGCAGAATGGCATGGGGTTCGGCCAGCCACTCCAGCACGGCGTGGCACAGCACCAGGTCGTAGGGTTGGTCGAGCTGGCCGAGCAGGTCCTGCCAGGGCGCGTGGATAAAGCGGGCACTGATTCCGGCCTCGGCAAAGCGCTGGCGAGCGCCTTCGAGCATCGGCTCGGCCGGCTCGGCCAGGGTCACGTCATGCCCGCGTTGAGCCAGCCACAGGCTCATGTGGCCCAGGCCGGCGCCTACGTCCAGCACCCGTAGCGGGCGTTCCGGTAGCGCTTCCTTGAGGTCGGCCTGCAGCACAGCCAGGCGGATCGCGCCCTTGGCGCCGCCGTAGATCTTCTCGGCGAAGCGGGTCGCCAGTTCGTCGAAGTGTCTGTCGCTCATGCGAAGCGCCTTTCGCTGTCGGCCAGCTTGGCGCGCACCACCTGTTCCAGATCCAGGCCCAGCTCGCTGCACAGCAGCAACAGGTAGAGGACGATGTCACCGACTTCCTGGCCGGCGTGCGCCAGCTGTTCGGCGGGCAGCTGACGCGACTGGTCTTCGCTCAGCCACTGGAAGATTTCCAGCAGCTCGGCCATTTCCACGCTGGCTGCCATGGCCAGGTTCTTCGGGCTGTGGAAGCGTCGCCACTCATTGTGGTCGCGGATGGCGTGCAGGCGGCGGGTGAGTTCGGCGATGTCCATGGGCTCTCCTTCGGGGCGCATAGCTTCGGCCCGAAGGCGTGGTGCTGCAAGCCCCGTGCAGCTACGAAACGGAGTCTTCCTCAGCCTTGAGCAACGCTTGCTTGCGCGCTACGCCCCAGCGATAGCCGGTGAGGGCGCCATGCGCACCGACCACGCGGTGGCAGGGCACCAGCAGGCCCAGCGGGTTGCTGGCGCAGGCGCGGGCCACGGCGCGAGCGTGGCTATCGAGTTGTGCAGCCAGCTCTCCATAGCGGCGTGTCTGTCCGCTGGGAATGGTCTGCAGGGCCTGCCATACGCGCTGCTGGAAGGCGGTGCCACGCATGTCCAGCGGCAGCCGGGCGGCGCGCTCTGGTTCGGCAATCTGCACCAGCACCTCGCGCAGCCAGTCGCGCAGGCCGCGCTGGTCGCGGCGCAGCTCGGCGGCGGCGAAACGTTGCTGCAGCTCGGTTTCCAGTTCCAGCTCGTCATCCCCGAACAGCAGCGCACAGGCGCCACGCTCGCTGGCGGCCAACAGCACCAGGCCTAGCGGGCAGTCGCCGATGGCATAGCGCAGCACTTCGCCGGCGCCTTGCTGGCGGCGCTGCGCCGGGCTCAGGGCTGAGGGTTGTTCATAGAGGGCGCGGGTGCCGGAGTAGCCCGCGTCCAGCGCGGCCTGCAGCACGGAGCTGGCCTGCGGCAGGCTGGCTTCCAGGCGTTGGCGGCGCTGGGCGTCGAACCAGGCGCGGGGGGTAAGCCCGGTGCGGGCCTTGAAGGCACGGGCCAGGTGCGAGGCGGACAGACCGATACGCGCTGCCAGCTGTTCCAGGGGCAGGGGCTTGTCGCTCTGCTGCAACAAGGTGCAGGTCGCTGCCACCAGCGCATCGAGTTGCTCGGCCGGGCTCTGGCCCTGCGGCGAACAGCGCCGGCAGGGACGATAGCCGGCCGCCTCGGCGGCCTGCGGGTTGCTGTGGAAGCTGACGTTCTCGCGTTTGGGGCGGCGCGCCGGGCAACTGGGGCGGCAGTAGATGCCGGTGCTGCTCACGGCGAAGACGAACGCCCCGTCCTGGCGCTCATCGCGGTCGCATACGGCTTGCCAGCAGTGGTTCAGATCGAGCATGGCGCTGTCCTCGGTGTGCATGGCCCGATTGTCGGCCGCTGCCGGGGCGCTGCCAATCCATAGCTGACTTTCAAAGCCTATGCTCAACACGCATTCGTCAGACAAGGACGCCGCCTCATGCTGCGTATCTGTTCCGTGTTGCTGTTGTGCCTGCTGTCGTGGAGCGCCTGTGCTTCCTTGCCGCTGGATGATTCCGAACGGGCCTGGGTTGCGGCGCATCCGGTGCTGCGGGTTGGCGTGGAGCGCGCCGGCTGGCCGCCGTTCGACGTGATCGACGAACAAGGGCTGCACCGTGGGCTGAGCGGCGATTACCTGGCCCTGTTGGCCAAACGTCTTGGCCTGCGCCTGCAGCTGGTGCTGCTGGACGACTGGGAAGCCGCGCTCAAGGCCTTGCGTGAGGGCCAGGTCGATCTGCTGCCTTCGGTGGCGCAAACCCCGGAGCGCCAGGCCTACATGGCCTTTACCCGCAGTTACCTGGTCAGCAGCAGCCTGATCTTCACCCGCGGTGACCAGGGTGTGCAGCGCGTTGGCGATCTGGCCGGGCGCCAGGTGGCTGTCGAGCGCGGCTATGTGCTGCAGCAGGCCTTGCGCGAGGCGGTGCCCGAGGTGCGTCTGCTGGAGGTCGACGATACGACTGCAGCTCTGCGGTCGGTGTCGTCCGGGCGCGCCGATGCCTATGTGGGCGACATGATCGTGGCCAGTTACCTGATTCGCGAGCTGAACCTGACCAATCTGGAGCTGCGCGGCGAAACGGGGCTTTCCAGCAGCGAGTTTCGCTTCGCGGCGCGGCGCGACCAGGCACAGCTGGTCGCCCTGCTGGACAAGGCGCTGGCCAGCCTGAGCGAGCAGGAGCAGGAGGCGATCAAGGAGCGCTGGCTGCCGCCGCTCACCGCCTTCAACTGGCACCGTCTGTTGCAGGTTGGTTGGCCCTATCTGATCGTCCTGGTGCTACTGGTGGCCTTCGTGTTGCTGTGGAACCGTCGTCTGTCCGTGCAGATCACCGAGCGCCAGCGCGCCGAGGCAGAGGCCCAGCGCCAGCGCAGTACCTTGCTGGCGCTGATCAATGCCATCCCCGATCCGATCTGGTTCAAGGATGCTCGTGGTCGCTACATGGGCATCAACCAGGCCTGCGCTGAGCTGTTCGGCAAGACCCAGGACGACGTGCTGGGGCGGCGTGACGAGGAACTGCTGGTACCAGCCTGGGCGGCAGCACGCGCGGAACACGATCGCACCGCGCTGAACGCGGCACAGCCCTACGAGAGCGAGGGGCTGGTGAACTACCCCGATGGCCGCCAGGCGGTGCTCGATACCCTGCGCACCACCTTTCATGATGACCAGGGCAGGCTGCTCGGCCTGGTGGGGGTGAGTCGCGACATCACCCTGCGCAAGCAGGCCGAGGACGAGTTGGCCAAGGCCAAGGAGCTGGCGGAGGAGGCGGCCCGGCTGAAGTCGGATTTCCTGGCCAACATGAGCCACGAGATTCGCACGCCGATGAACGCCATCATCGGTATGTCGCACCTGGCCATGAGAACCGATCTCGACCCGCGTCAGCGCGACTACCTGAACAAGATCCAGCAGGCCGGCCAGCACCTGCTAGGGATCATCAACGACATCCTCGACTTCTCCAAGATCGAGGCCGGCAAGCTGAACATCGAGCATATCGAGTTCGACCTGCAGCAGGTGCTGGAAAACCTCGCCAATCTGATCGGCGACAAGGTGGGCAGCAAGGGGCTGGAGCTGGTGTTCAACATCGACCCGCAGCTGCCCAAGCATCTGGTCGGCGACCCGCTGCGCCTGGGGCAGATCCTGATCAACTACACCAACAACGCGGTGAAGTTCACCGACAGCGGCGAGGTGGAGGTGATCCTGCGTGCTGAACAATGCGCCGCCGAACAGCTGCAGCTGTATATGGGCGTGCGCGATACCGGCATAGGCCTGACGGCCGAACAGCAGGCGCGCTTGTTCCAGTCGTTCCAGCAGGCCGACACCTCGACCACCCGCAAGTACGGTGGCACCGGCCTGGGTCTGGCCATCTGCAGGAGCCTGGCCGAGGCCATGGGCGGGCATGTCGGCCTGGAGAGCGAGGTGGGCCGGGGCAGCCTGTTCTGGTGCCGGATTCCGCTGGGTATCGCTGGCGAGCAGGGCGCACGTCTGTTGCCGCAGGCCGATCTGCGTGGCCGGCGGGTGCTGGTGGTGGACGACAATGACAGTGCTCGGCAGGTGCTGCGCGGCATGCTCGACAGCATGAGTTTCCGCGTCGAGGTGGTGGTTTCCGGGCAGGCCGCCTTGCAGCAGGTGCAGGAGGCCGCGTTGCGCCGTGATCCTTTCGAGCTGATCGTGCTGGATTGGCAGATGCCGGTAATGAATGGCCTGGAATGCGCCCGACGGATTTCCGAACTCGGCCTGCAGCCTGCACCGCACCTGCTGATGGTCACCGCCTATGGTCGCGAGGATGTGCTGCTGGGAGCCGAGCGGGTAGGTATCGAGGATGTGCTGCTCAAGCCGATCAACCCCTCGCTGCTGTTCGATGCGGTGATTCGCAGCCTGGGCGGCAATGGCGCGGCGCAGGGTTTCGCGCGACTGCCAGTGGGCGAGGCCGTGCCCAACTATGCCGGCAAGCGCGTGTTGCTGGTGGAGGACAACGAACTGAACCGCGAAGTGGCCTGCGGCCTGCTGCAGGAGAGCGGCCTGCAGATCGACCAGGCCGAGCACGGCCAGCTCGCCTTGGACATGCTGCAGGGCCAGGCGGATGGTTACTACGCCCTGGTGCTGATGGACATGCAGATGCCGGTGCTTGACGGTATCGCCACCACCGAGGCGTTGCGCCGCGAGCCACGCTTCGCCGGCCTGCCGATCGTCGCCATGACCGCCAACGCCATGCCCGCCGATCGTGAGCGCTGCCTGGCCGCCGGCATGAACGATCACCTGGGCAAACCCATCGAGCCGGCCGAGCTGTGGCAAACCCTTGGCCGCTGGATCGAGGCGGTTACGCCTGAGCCTGTGGCGCAGACCTCCAGCCAGGGCGTGCTGCCAGACTGGCATCTGCCGGGCATCGACCTGGCCAGTGCCCTGCGCCGTGTGCTGGGCAAGCCGGAGCTGTATCTGCGTCTGCTGGGCAAGTTCGCCGCCAGCCAGGCCGACTTCGTAGCACGCTTGCGCGCTCTGCTGGACAGCGGGGAACAGGAGGCCGCCGAGCGCGAGGCACATAGCCTCAAGGGCTTGGCCGGCAACCTGGGCGCGAGCGATCTGGCGGCCCAGGCCGCGTTGCTGGAAAGCGCCATCAAGGATGCCCGCCATGAAGAACTGCAGGCCACGCTCGATGAGCTGGACAACAGTCTGGCCACGCTGCTGCAGGCCATCGCCGCCCTGCAGCCAGCGGCGGCAGTAGTTCAGATCGACGAGACACGCTTGCTCCCGGTCTGTCAGCAACTGTTGCAGCTGTTCGCCGATGATGACCCCAGGGCGGGAAAAGTCTTCGACGAACAGGCCGAACTGCTGCGCAGCGCCTTTAATGAGCAATATGGCCCGCTGGCGGTGGCGGTGCGTGGCTTCGATTTCGATAAGGCCAGGACGCTGCTGCGCGAGGCGCTGAAGGGAACAGGGGGAATCTGATGGACATGCTCGACAGACCCGACCAGCCGCTGATCCTGCTGGTGGACGACACGCCGGAGAACCTCACGCTGATGAGTGAGCTGCTGCTGGATCATTACCTGATCAAGGTGGCCAGCAACGGCGCCAGAGCGCTGCGCATTGCGGCGGAGAGCCAGCCGGACCTGATCCTGCTCGACATCATGATGCCGGAGATGGACGGCTACGAAGTCTGTCGCCGGCTCAAGGCCGACCCTGCCACTGCGGAGATTCCGGTGGTATTCCTCACCGCCAAGACCGAACAGGCCGACGAGCAACAGGGCTTCGACCTGGGCGCGGTGGACTACATCACCAAACCCATCAGCCCGCCCATCGTCCTGGCGCGGGTGCGGGCGCAGCTACAGCTCAAGGCCAGCGCCGATTTCCTGCGCGACAAGAGCGAGTACCTGGAGTGGGAAGTGCGCCGCCGCACCCAGGACATCCAGCGTCTGCAGGAGGTCACCATCGAAGCCATGGCCCGCCTGGCGGCCATGCGTGACAACCCGTGCAGCAAACACCTGGCGCGGATCGAACCCTACATGATGGAGCTGGCCCGTAGCCTGGCCCACCAGCAGCCGTTGCTGGCGGAGCCGTTGAGCGAAGAGCGGATCGCCGGCCTGGGCAAGTCGGCGCTGCTGCATGGCATCGGCAAGCTGGTGCTGCCGGATCGCATTCTGCTCAGCCCGGTGCCGCTGGAGGGTAAGGATCTGGAGTTGCTGCACAGCCATGCCACCGCCGGCCGTGATGCGTTGCTGGCGGCCGAATCGCGCCTGGGTAGCGTGACCGACTTTTTGCGCGACGCCCGTGACATCGTCTACAGCCAGCACGAGCACTGGGACGGTAGCGGTTATCCACAGGGCCTGCGCGGCGAGCAGATCCCCCTGGCCGCGCGCCTGATGGCGGTGGTGGGTGTCTATGAGGAAATGACCAGCCATCATCCCTACCGCAAGTCGCTGAGCGCCGATCAGGCCCTGGCACAGATCAGCGCCTCCAGCGGTAAGCGTTTCGACCCATCGGTGGTGTTGGCGTTGATCGAGGCGGCGCCGCGTTTCGTCGCCATCGCCGAGGAGCACGCCGAAGACCTGGCGTCCCTGCATTGCGAGCTGCAGCGTCTGGAGGAGTCCCTGGGCGAGAGTATCGAGATGACGCTGCCACCAGGGTAGGGACCGGCAGAATGCAAAAAAGCCCGCGGTGACGGGCTTTTTTGTGGGCGCTTGGTCAGTGCTTGCGCGGCACCGGCTTGAGCAGCTCCTCGGGCGGCATTTCGCAGTTGATCTTGCGGCCCAGCAGTTGCTCGATCGGCGGCAGGGCGAAGGCGTCGTCCTCGCCGGCGAAGCTGATCGAGGTGCCGCTGGTGCCGGCGCGGCCGGTACGGCCGATGCGGTGCACGTAGTCGTCCGGCACTTCCGGCAGGGTGAAGTTGATCACGTGGCTGATGCCGTCGACGTGAATGCCGCGGCCGGCGACGTCGGTGGCCACCAGCACACGGATCTTGCCTTCACGGAAGCCTTCGAGAACCTTGATGCGCTTCTGCTGCGGCACATCGCCAGACATCTGTGCGGCGCTGACGCCGTCGCGCACCAGCTTCTCCTCGATGCGGCGGACTTCGTCGCGGCGGTTGGCGAACACCATCACCCGCTGCCAGTCGTTCTGCGTCACCAGGTTGTACAGCAGCTTGTACTTGTCGCTGCTGGATACGGCGTAGACGTGCTGCTCGACGGTGTCGCTGGCGACGTTTTCCGGCTCGATCTCGACCACGGACGGATTGACTGTCCACTGGCGGGCCAGGTTCATCACGTCGTCGGTGAAGGTGGCGGAGAACAGCAGGGTCTGGCGGTCGCCCTTCATCGGCGTCTGGCGGATGATCTGGCGGACCTGCGGGATGAAGCCCATGTCGAGCATGCGGTCGGCTTCGTCCAGTACCAGCACCTCAACCATGTCCAGGTGCACTTCGCCGCGCTGGTTGAAGTCCAGCAGGCGGCCCGGAGTGGCGACCAGGATGTCGCAGTAGCGCGATTCCAGCTGCTTGAGCTGCTTGTCGAAGTCCATGCCGCCGACAAAGCTCATCACGTTGAGGCCGGTGTACTTGGTCAGGGCCTGGGCGTCCTTGGCGATCTGCACCACCAGCTCGCGGGTCGGCGCGATGATCAGCGCGCGCGGCTCGCCCATGTAGCGCTCTTTCGGCACCTGGGTCTGCAGCAACTGGGTGATGGTGGAAATCAGGAAGGCGGCGGTCTTGCCGGTGCCGGTCTGGGCGCGGCCGATGGCGTCCTTGCCCTTGAGGGTATGGCCGAGCACCTGAGCCTGGATCGGCGTGCAGTAGGGGAAGCCCAGGTCGTGGATGGCGTGCATCAGCTCGGGGGACAGGCGGAAGTCGTGGAAGCGGGTCTTGCCCTCTTGCGGCTCGACCACGAAGTCTTCCAGCTTCCAGGTGTCCACCGGTTTGGCCGGGCGCTCGCGGCGCGACTTGTCGGCGCGTGGCGGCTTCGCTTCGCGCGTGGGCTTGGCGTCGGCCTTGGCTGGCTTGGGCTCACGCGGGGCGCTGGGGATGGCATGGGTTGGAGTGCTGCTGGCGGGCTGCTCGGCTTCGCCCTTGCTGAATATTTTCTTGAGTGCTTTGAGCACGGCCGTCTCGTATTGGTCAAGGAATGAACGGCGGCCAGTGTAAAGCAAGAAGCCCCCGTGGCGAAGTGCCTGGGGGCTTGACGTCGGTCACTCCGGTAGGCTTGCCAGTAGCAACCTGCGCACGTTGCCGCCCATGATCGCGGCGATCTCCTCCGGCTTGAAGCCGGCGCGCTGCAGACCTTCGGTGAGCTGGGCCAGGCCGCTGGTGTCGAATGGGGTATGTACGGTGCCGTCGAAGTCCGAGCCGAGGGCGACATGTTCGACCCCCACTTTGTTCACTGCGTAGCGAATGGCCCGCACGATGGCGCCGACCGAGGTTTCGCAGACGGCTGCGTCCCAGTAGCCGATGCCGATTACCCCGCCGGTGGCGGCGATACGCTTGAGATGGTCGTCGGTCAGGTTGCGCGGGCCGGGGCAGGTGCCGGCAACACCGGTGTGGGAGACCAGTACGGGGCGTTTGGCCATGGCCAGCACATCGTCGATCAGTGGTTTGGAGGCATGGGCCAGGTCGACCAGCATGCGTTTCTCCTCCAGGCGCGTGATCACCTGGCGGCCCAGCGGGGTCAGCCCGCCTTTTTCCAGCCCGTGGGCAGAGCCGCCGACCTCGTTGTCGAAGAAGTGGGTCAGGCCGGCGATGCGAAAGCCGGCGTCGTACAGGCGCTCGATATTCTCCAGCTGGCCTTCGATGGGGTGCAGGCCTTCGGTGGCGAGCAGGGCGGCGACCCGTTGCGGGTCACGTTGCCAGGCATCGAGAAAGGTTTGCAACTCGCTGCGGTTGCGGATCAGTACCAGGCGGCCTTCGCTGTTGGCGGCGGACTGCTGCAGTTTTTCGGCCTGATACAGGGCACGTTCGAGCAGGCTGCTCCAGGTTCTCTTCGGCCAGCGCTGGGCCATGGCCAGCAGGGTGATGTTGTCGCTGTCGGCAGCATTGCTCTCGTAGTTGATGCCGCGCGGGGTCTTGGTCACGGTGGAGAACACCTGCAGGCCTACGCGGCCTTCGAGCAGGCGTGGTAGATCCGCGTGCCCATAACGGTGACGCTCCAGCAGGTCGCGCTGCCAGAGCAGGGCGTCGTCATGCAGGTCGGCGACGAACAGATTCTGGTGCAGTTTTTCGGCGCTATCGCTGGCGCGGTAGGGCGGGTCCTGCGCGACGCTATTCAGCTGCCAATCCAGCAGGGTAGGCAGGCTGAAGAACAGGGTGGCAGCCAGGCAGAGCAATAGCAGAGAGGCGAGCAGCAGCTTGCGCATGAGGGGCGTCCGTTCATTGTTGTTATGCGCCCGACTCTAGCAAGCCAGGATGCTGCCTGGCGATATGCGGGGTCAGCCCACCAGGCGATTGCGGCCTTGCTGCTTGGCCCTGTACAGCGCAGCGTCGGCTCTGGCAATCAGGCTTTCCAGGCTGTCCTTGGCCTGCATCTGCGCCAGGCCGATAGAAACGGTGACACCGGGCAAGATGCCTACCGGCGAATAGAACGTAGTGACGTGTTCCAGGCTGCTGCGCAGGCGCTCGCCTATTGGGCGGGACTCATCGGTATCGATTTCCGGCAGGAGGATGACGAACTCTTCGCCGCCGAAACGCACCAGGCTGTCCTTGGGGCGCAGCTGCTTGCGCAGGGTATGGGCCACCAGGCAGAGGGCGTAGTCGCCGGCCAGGTGGCCGTGATGGTCGTTATAGGCCTTGAAGTGATCGACATCCAGCATGAGCATGCTCAGCGGCTGCTGGTTATAAGCGCAGCGGGTGCTCTCACGCTCGTAGACATGTTCCAGCCAGCGTCGATTGAAGCAGCCGGTCAGGGTGTCGACATTGGCGTTCTGCTCGCTGTCGAGAATGATGCGGTTGCCCTGGCGTACTCGGTCGCAGAGCATTTCCAGCAGGTTCTGCATCATCTCGGGGGATTGCTGAAAGAGCTTGACCAGGGACTCACGGTGCAGGCGCAGTACCTGTGTCCGCTGGGTGGCCACCACGTAGGCGGAGGGGCATTCATTGTCGATGAAACTGATTTCACCGGCGCAGTCGCCTGGCTGCAGGGTGCTGACCGGGTGGTTGTCGAGCGAGCCGAGATAGACCTTCAGCTCTCCTGCCAGCAGCAGATAAAGGTGCTGGTTACGGTTGAAGGGCGACAGCAGGATTTCGCCAGGCTCCAGTTCGCAGGCGCGGAACTCTTGCAGCAACTGCTGGATGCTGTTGGCAGCGACGTTCTGGAACAGCCGCAAGTGACGGACCTGCTGCAGGTCCTGGGGTGTCTGTGCGTTCTTCATGGGATGAACGTACGGGTTGTGGATGGCATCGCAGAACACTCCCTGTCGTGGGGCGAACACCTCTCCCGACCTTATGCCTCCGCTCCAGGCGGAAGCAATCCTTGGGGCCGCCTCCGCCGACCAGTGGTCGGATCAGGTGGCTCGAACAGGATTGCTCGCCGCCTCTTTGACGGCGATTCATCTACTTAGCGACGTGCCAGTGCTATCAGGCAGTTGTTTGACGCTCCAGGCGCTGGGCCAGCCAGGCGCCGATGTCCTGTATTTCGTCCAGTACCACTTCGTGCGCCATGGGGTATTCCCGCCAATCTACAGCTACGCCGCGTTCGGCCAGGCAGTCGTGTGCTGCACGCCCCATGAGTGGAGGCACCACATCGTCCTGACTGCCATGCAGGCAGAGTACGGGCAGTTGTTGGCGGGCGGCATCCAGTTGCAGGTCGTCGCCAAATGTCGGGGCATAGGTGGACAGTGCCAGCACGCCACCCAGCGGGCCGTGCCAGCGCAGAAACGCGGTATGGAACACCACGGCGCCGCCTTGGGAGAAACCGGCGAGGATGATGCGCGCCGGGTCGATGCCACCGTCACGTTGCTGTTCGATCAGGTCCATCACGGTCTGTGCCGAATTTTCCAGCTGTGCCTGGTCGATGGCGCGGGCCGGGCTCATGGCGAGGATGTCGTACCAGCTGGGCATGGCCCAGCCACCGTTGATGGTTACCGGCCGACTTGGCGCCTGAGGCAGTACGAAACGCGTGCTGGGCAACTGCTGCTGGAGCATTTGTGCCACCGGTTGGAAGTCGTAACGGTCGGCCCCCAGACCGTGTAACCAGATGACGCAGGCATCAGCACCGAGAGAGGGCTCAAGTATCAGAGGTGGTTGCATGTGTGCTCCATTGTGGTGCGTTGTTGCGATTGGTGATGGGGCCGTGTACGGGCTGTTAGGGGGATAAATTAAGAAGATGTCGCGCTGATGGAAGTTTGCCTATTGACCTGTGGATAAATCGGCTGAGTTTGAAAGCTGGTACGGGCCTTGCTGTAGCTACTCTGTCCGGCGGGGGCCGCCTGGGGCGGAAAGCCGGACATCTGCTGGGTCTCAAAACCGTAAGACCTACGGTGCGGAGTGGGACGTTCGCCGGTCGGTCGATCGGCATCTAGACTCACTTCAGGTTCACTCCCCGGTCGACCCCGCCATGGTGGCGGGATCGAACGTGCCCCACAAGGGTACGGCGGCAGGACCGAGACTCGACCAAACAAGAACACTTGGAGGTTTTGATGAAGATGGTGAAATCCACCCTGGCGGTATTGACCACGGCCGCAGTGCTGGGCGTGAGCGGTTTCGCTCAAGCTGGTGCGACCCTGGATGCGGTGCAGAAGAAAGGTTTCGTGCAGTGCGGTATCAGCGATGGTTTGCCTGGCTTCTCCTATGCCGACGCCAAGGGCAACTACATGGGGATCGATGTGGATGTCTGCCGCGCCGTGGCCGCTGCCGTGTTCGGCGACGCCTCCAAGGTCAAGTACAGCCCGCTGACCGCCAAGGAGCGCTTCACCGCGCTGCAATCCGGCGAAGTCGACATGCTGTCGCGCAACACCACCTGGACCAGTTCGCGTGACGCGGCCATGGGCCTGAACTTCACCGGCGTGACCTACTACGACGGTCAGGGCTTCCTGGTGAACAAGAAGCTCGGCGTTTCCAGCGCCAAGGAACTGGACGGCGCCACCGTGTGCATCCAGGCCGGTACCACCACCGAGCTGAACCTGGCTGACTACTTCCGTGCCAATGGCCTGAAGTACACCCCCATTACCTATGACACCTCCGACGAGAGCGCCAAGTCGCTGGAGTCCGGCCGTTGCGACGTGCTGACTTCCGACCAGTCGCAGCTGTACGCCCAGCGCATCAAGCTGGCCGCGCCGAACGACTACGTCGTTCTGCCGGAAGTGATCTCCAAGGAGCCGCTCGGCCCGTCCGTGCGTCAGGGTGACGAAGAGTGGTTCGACATCGTGCGCTGGACTCTGTTCGCTCAGCTCAACGCCGAGGAACTGGGCGTGACTTCCGCCAACGTGGAAGAAATGGCCAAGTCCACCAAGAACCCGGACATCGCCCGCCTGCTGGGCGCCGAGGGCGACTACGGCAAGGATCTGAAACTGCCGAAAGACTGGGCGGTGAAGGTCGTCAAGCAAGTCGGTAACTACGCCGAAATCTTCGATCGCAACGTCGGTGCCGGCAGCGAGCTGAAGATCGAGCGTGGCCTCAATGCCCTGTGGAACAAGGGTGGTCTGCAGTACGCACCGCCGGTGCGTTGATCCACCGACCATCGCCCGCGTAGTCGGGCGGTGGTGTTCCTGATTCCATCAAGCCCGCGTCGCCTATAAGGGACGCGGGACTTGCATGAGGGCCCCTATGCAAACTCCCGCGAACACATCGCGCCCACGGGGTTCGGTCTGGACCGACCCGCAGGTGCGTGCCTGGTTCTTCCAGGTCATCGCCGTCATCGCCGTCGTGGCGCTCGGCTGGTATCTGTTTCACAACACTCAGCACAACCTGGCCCAGCGCGGCATCCTGTCGGGCTTCGGCTTTCTCGACAACAGCGCCGGCTTCGGTATTTCCCAGCACCTGATCGACTATAAGGAAAGCGACAGCTACGGCCGCGTCTTCGTCATCGGTCTGCTCAATACCCTGCTGGTATCGGTCATCGGTATCGTCCTGGCCACCATTCTCGGGTTCATTCTCGGCGTGGCGCGGCTGTCGCCCAACTGGCTGATCAGCAAGCTGGCCACTGTCTATATCGAGACGTTCCGCAACATTCCGCCGCTGCTGCAGATCTTCTTCTGGTATTTCGCCGTGTTCTTGCCGTTGCCCGGCCCACGGCAGAGCATGAGCCTCGGCGACATGTTCTTCCTCAGCAACCGCGGCCTGAACATGCCATCGCCGACCATGGCCGAAGGCTTCTGGCCGTTCCTGATCGCCGTGATCGTGGCGCTGGCGGCGATCTTCTACCTGGCGCGCTGGGCGCAGCAGCGTTTCGAGGCGACCGGCAAGAGCTTCCCCACGCTGATTACCAGCCTGGTGCTGATAGTGGCGCTGCCGGCCCTGGCGATCCTGCTCACTGGCCAGCCCTTCACCTGGGAAGTGCCTGAGCTCAAGGGCTTCAACTACCGTGGCGGCTGGGTAATGATCCCCGAGCTGATGGCGCTGACGCTGGCGCTGACCATCTACACCGCAGCCTTCATCGCCGAGAACGTGCGCTCCGGCATCCAGGCCGTCAGCCACGGCCAGACCGAGGCGGCGCGTTCGCTCGGCCTGCCGGCCGGCAAAACCCTGCGCCTGGTGATCATCCCGCAGGCGATGCGCGTGATCATCCCGCCGCTGACCAGCCAATACCTGAACCTGGCGAAGAACTCGTCGCTGGCCGCCGGTATCGGTTATCCGGACATGGTTTCGCTGTTTGCCGGCACCACCCTCAACCAGACCGGGCAGGCCATTGAAACCATCGCCATCACCATGAGCGTGTACCTGGCCATCAGCATCAGCATTTCGATCCTGATGAACTGGTACAACAAGCGCATTGCGCTCATCGAGCGGTAAGGAGAGGCGCATGCAAGTTCATCAATTCCGTCCCGACCTGCCGCCACCCGCCATGAGCGTGGGTGTGCTCGGCTGGCTGCGGGCCAATCTGTTCTCCAACTGGTTCAACACCCTGCTGACCCTGTTGGCCGCTTACTTGGTCTGGGTCATCGTGCCGCCGCTGCTGCAGTGGGCGATCTTCCAGGCCGACTGGACCGGCACCACCCGTGCCGACTGCACCAGTGATGGCGCCTGCTGGGTGTTCATCAAGGAGCGCTTCGACCAGTTCATGTACGGGTTCTACCCCCATGAGCTGCGCTGGCGGGTCGACCTGACCGTGTGGCTGGCGGTGATCGGTGCGGCGCCCTTGTTCGTGTCGATGATGCCGCGCAAGGCCGTCTACGGCATCGGCTTCCTGATCGTCTATCCGCTGCTGGCCTTCTGGCTGCTGCACGGTGGCATGGGCCTGGAAACCGTGCCGACCAGCCGCTGGGGTGGCCTGATGCTGACCCTGGTGATCGCTGCCGTCGGTATCGCCGGTGCATTGCCGCTGGGCATCCTGCTGGCGCTGGGCCGTCGTTCCGACATGCCGGCGATCCGCGTGATCTGTGTGACCTTCATCGAGTTCTGGCGCGGCGTGCCGCTGATCACCGTGCTGTTCATGTCCTCGGTGATGCTGCCGCTGTTCCTGCCCGAGGGCATGCACTTCGACAAGCTGCTGCGTGCGCTGATCGGGGTGATCCTGTTCCAGTCTGCCTACATCGCCGAGGTGGTGCGTGGTGGTCTGCAGGCGATCCCGAAAGGGCAGTACGAAGCCGCGGCGGCCATGGGCCTGGGCTACTGGCGGATGATGGGTCTGGTTATCCTGCCGCAGGCGCTCAAGCTGGTGATCCCGGGCATCGTCAACACCTTCATCGCCCTGTTCAAGGACACCAGCCTGGTGATCATCATCGGCCTGTTCGACCTGCTCAACAGCATCAAACAAGCCACCACCGACCCGGCCTGGCTGGGTATGGCCACCGAGGGCTACGTGTTCGCCGCCCTGGTGTTCTGGATCTTCTGTTTCGGCATGTCCCGCTAT
Organism: Pseudomonas sp.; assembly: GCA_038147895.1. GTDB lineage: Bacteria > Pseudomonadota > Gammaproteobacteria > Pseudomonadales > Pseudomonadaceae > Aquipseudomonas. The sequence goes on along the minus strand of JAYQUJ010000017.1, from coordinate 26,250 downwards.
TCCATGCGCCTGGAGCGCAAGCTGGACACCGGCCACAAGCGTTAGGAGTCATCGACCATGACCGAAGTTAAGAAAGAAGCCGCTGCCGAGCCGATCATTCAGCTGCAGGGCGTGAACAAGTGGTACGGCCAGTTCCACGTGCTCAAGGACATCAACCTGGATGTACAGCAGGGCGAGCGTATCGTCCTGTGTGGCCCGTCCGGGTCGGGCAAGTCCACCACCATCCGTTGCATCAATCGGCTGGAGGAACACCAGCAGGGGCGCATCGTGGTCGATGGCACCGAGCTGACTCACGATCTCAAGCACATCGAAGCGGTGCGCAGCGAAGTGGGCATGGTGTTCCAGCACTTCAACCTGTTCCCGCACCTGACTGTGCTGCAGAACTGCACCCTGGCGCCGATGTGGGTACGCAAGATGCCCAAGCGCAAGGCCGAAGAGATCGCCATGCACTTTCTTGAGCGTGTGCGCATCCCCGAACAGGCCAACAAGTATCCGGGCCAGCTCTCCGGTGGCCAGCAGCAGCGCGTGGCGATTGCCCGCGCGCTGTGCATGAAGCCGAAGATCATGCTGTTCGACGAGCCGACCTCGGCCCTCGATCCGGAAATGGTCAAGGAGGTTCTGGATACCATGGTTGGCCTGGCCGAGGATGGCATGACCATGCTCTGCGTGACCCACGAGATGGGCTTTGCCCGCACCGTGGCCGACCGGGTGATCTTCATGGACAAGGGTGAGATCGTCGAACAGAACGAGCCCAATGCGTTCTTCGATAACCCGCAGAACGAGCGGACCAAGCTGTTCCTCGGGCAGATCCTGCACTGAGGTCTGTGCTGTGTGAAAAAAGGAGCCCTCGGGCTCCTTTTTCTTTTTTGGATGAAGTCAGTGGGGCAGGAGGTTTTGTGGGGGCGGCTGTAGCCGCGATGCTTTTGAGTGCCCCATCGCGGCTAAAGCCGCTCCCACCGGCACTCATGGGCTGACGGTGATCAGCTCTGTTGTCTCAATCGCTTGCGATAAGCCCCAGGCGCCTCGCCGCAGATCTGCTTGAAACGCTTGGCGAAGCTGGCCCGGTCGGCATAGCCCACCTGGGCGGCCACCTGCTCCAGCGAACAGGCAGGGTTGCGCAAGGCATGTTGCGCGGCGCTGATGCGCAGGCGCTGCAGGTAGTCGTTGGGTGTCAGCCCGGTTGCCGTGCGAAAGCGGCGCAGCAGGGTGCGGGTGGAGCAGTTGGCGCGCTCGGCCAGGCCGGGCAGGTCGATGGCCTCGGCGTGGTGTTGACGCATCCAGCGCAGCAGCGAGGCGATCTGTGGATCGTCCAGGCCCTGGCTCGGCAGCAATGGGGTGAAGCGTGACTGGCTGCCGCGTTCGCGCTCTATCACCAGCGTGCCTGCCACCTGTTGCGCCAGCCAGTCGCCGGCGTAACGGGCAATCAGGTGCAGGCACAGGTCGAGACCGGCCTGGGCGCCGCCGGAGCAGAAGCGGTTGTTGTCCTCGGTGTACAGCGCATCGATCTGCAGGCGTACTTTCGGGAAACGCTGGCGAAAGCTGTCGGCCAGGCGCCAGTGGGTCGTGGCCCGGCGCGCATCGAGTTGCCCCGAGGCTGCCAGCAGGCAGGCGCTGCTGCACAGGCTGGCCAGCGCTTGCTCGTCCGGACGGCAACGCAACCAATCGAGAAGGGCCGTGTTGCTGTCCAGCGTTTGCTGCAGGGCGCTGCCTATGGCCGGAATCAGCAGCAGGTCGGCCGAATCAGCCAGGTTCAGATCCCCCTGAACGCGCAGTTCGGCGATGCCCAGCTCTACTGGTTGACCATCGGCGCTGACACGCTGCACCTCGAACAGCGGCTTTCCGGCCAACTGGTTGGCAAGCTGCAGGGCATCCAGCGCCATGCTCAGGCTGGAGAGCACGGTCTGCGGGCAGATATAGATGGCGACTCGCATGGGTGGCGCTCGTGCAAGGTTGGCGATTATGGACATAAAGTAGTCATTGACGCCAATCGTGCTTCACGCCAACACCGACGATACTGAAGTCACTGCTACGGAGGCTTCCCATGACCCATGCCAATGCCGAACTGATTGACCGTTTCTACCAGGCCTTCCAGCGCCAGGACGCCGAGGCCATGGCCGCCTGTTATGCCGATGATGTGCTGTTCTGCGACCCTGTTTTTCACGATCTCAAGGGCCGTGATGCCGGGGACATGTGGCGCATGCTCTGCGCCCGCGCCAAGCAGTTCTCGCTGACCTACGAGGTACTGGAGGCAGACGACCAGCAAGGGCGCGCGCACTGGGTGGCGACCTATCTGTTCAGCCAGACCGGGAATATGGTCGAGAACCATATCGAGGCCCGTTTCCGCTTCGCTGGCGGCAAGATAGTCGAGCACCGTGACCACTTCGACCTGTGGCGCTGGTCGCGTCAGGCGTTGGGCACCAAGGGTGTGCTGCTCGGCTGGCTGGCTCCGGTGCAGGACGCCATCCGCAAACAGGCCATGGCTGGGCTGCGTGCCTGGCAAGCCGGGCGCTGAGTGGCGTAAGCTCGGCGGCCCGCATTCAGCCGTCGAGCCATGAGCGATATTTCCCCTGCCAAGTCCTGGTTCGTCTACCTGGTGCGTGCCGCCAACGGCGCCCTGTATTGCGGTATCAGCGACGACCCGCTGCGCCGTTTCGAGCAGCATCGGGCTGGCCGCGGCGCGCGCTTCTTTCATTCCAGTCCGGCCCAGGCGTTGGTGTACACCGAACCGTGTGCGGACAAGAGTGCTGCGCTGCGTCGCGAGCGGGCGATCAAGGCGCTGCCCAAGGCGGCCAAGGAGCGCCTGGTGGCTGCGGGCGTCATGGCGGAAACTGATAGCCCGCTATCAGTCTGAGCGGGTAGGCTGCGGCACTGCCCAAGGGTAAGCTGCCCTTCACTGCCACCGCTGCGGAGTTCGTTATGCACGAGTTGATCCTGCACCACTACCCGACTTCCCCCTTTGCCGAGAAGGCCCGCCTGCTGCTGGGCTTCAAGCAGCTGTCCTGGCGCTCGGTGATGATTTCGCCGGTCATGCCCAAGCCCGATCTGACCGCACTGACTGGCGGCTATCGCAAGACGCCGGTATTTCAGGTGGGCGCGGATATCTATTGCGACACCGCGCTGATTGCCCGTCGCCTGGAGGCCGAGAAAAGCGTGCCGGCGCTGTTCCCGGAAGGCCAGGAATTCGTTATCGCCAGCTTCGCCCAGTGGGTCGACTCGGTGGTGTTCCAGCATGCGGTGAGCTTGGTGTTCCAGCCGGAGTCGGTGGCGCTGCGTTTCGCCAAGCTGCCCCCGGAGGCGGTCAAGGCCTTTATCGCCGACCGCGCCGGCTTGTTCAGCGGCGGCACCGCGACCCGCATTCCGGCCGAAGTGGCCAAGCACAACTGGCCGAGCATCATGGCCCGTGTCGAGCAGCAGCTGGCACGCGAGGACGGCGACTTCCTGTTCGGCGAGCCTTCTGTGGCCGACTTCTCCCTGGCCCATTGCCTGTGGTTCCTCAAGGGCACGCCGGTCACCGCGCCGCTGGTCGACGCCTATCCCAATGTCAGTGCCTGGTTGGGGCGCGTGCTGGGCTTCGGTCATGGCGCGGCCAGCGAGCTGAGCGCCGCCGAGGCCATCGAAATCGCCCGTGCGGCGACGCCGGCAGCGTTGCCGAGCGAGCAGTTCGACGAACCCAACGGTTTTAAGGCGGGTCAGCGGGTGATGATTGCCGCAACCGACTATGGCGTCGATCCGGTAGAAGGCGAGTTGCTGTTCGCCGGTGCCGAGGAGCTGATCCTGCGCCGCGAGGACGAGCGTGCCGGCGTGGTCCACGTGCACTTCCCGCGCCTGGGTTTCCGTATCGAGGCACTGTAAGCGCGGCAGCAACAAAAACGCCCGGCCATGCCGGGCGTTTTTGCTTCTGGGGTTTATCCGGCGAGAGTTGCTCAGTCCTTGCGGCGCTTGAGCTGGTCCTTCAGCTGGGTCGGCAGCTGGCGGATGATCAGCATGTCGCGCGCCTCGTCGTACTCGATGGCCGAGCCCAGCAGGTGCGATTCGAAGCTGATCGACAGGCCCTCGGCGCGGCCGGTGAAGCGGCGGAATTGGTTGAGGGTGCGCTTGTCCGCCGGAAACTCCGGGGCCATGCCGTAGTCCTTGTTGCGGATGTGCTCGTAGAAGGCGCGCGGGCGGTCCTCGTCGATCAGCCCGGACAGCTCGTCGAGGGTAATCGGCTCGCCCAGCTTGGCCTGGCTGGTGGCGTAGTCGACCAGGGTGTCGGTCTTGGCCCGTGCCTGTTCTTCCGGCAGATCCTCGCTCTCGACATAGTCGCTGAAGGCCTTGAGCAGGGTGCGGGTTTCGCTCGGTGCATCGACGCCTTCCTGGCAGCCGATGAAGTCGCGGAAGTAGTCCGAGACCTTCTTGCCGTTCTTGCCCTTGATGAACGAGATGTACTGCTTGGACTGCTTGTTGTTCTGCCACTCGCTGATGTTGATGCGCGCTGCCAGGTGCAGCTGGCCCAGGTCCAGGTGCTTGGCCGGTGCGACATCCAGCGCCTCGGTGACTGCCACGCCTTCGCTGTGATGCAGCAGGGCGATGGCCAGGTAGTCGGTCATGCCCTGCTGGTAGTGGGCGAACAGCACGTGGCCACCGGTGGACAGGTTGGATTCCTCCATCAGCTTCTGCAGCTGCTCCACGGCCTGGCGGCTGAATGCGGTGAAGTCCTGTTCGCCGTCCAGGTAAGCCTTCAGCCAGCCGCTGAACGGATAGGCGCCGGACTCCTCGTGGAACAGGCCCCAGGCCTTGCCCTGCTTGGCGTTGTAGCTCTCGTTGAGATCGGCCAGGAGGTTTTCCATGGCCTGCGAGGTGCTCAGCTCGGAGTCGCGGGCGTGCAGCGCGGCGGGGCTGCCATCGGGTTTCTTGTCGATCAGGTGGACGATGCAGTGACGGATCGGCATGGATGGCTCTCGCTGGTATTCGGACGCAGGGCGCAGAGTTTACCCGAGTCCGCCGGGCGCTGCCTTTAGCCTGTCCAATACTGGCTTTTTGCTGGCAATTTGCAGCTATCTTCGGTGATCCAGTGCATGTTTTGGGGAAAAAGCACGTCCGTGAGAGGCGCCTGAGAGGATCACTGCCTAGCCTCCATGTTCGTCCACACGACGCAGTAAAGGGACGTTACGCGGCGGCGCCACAAGCGTTGCCGCATCCATCGTTGCTCCAAATACGGATTGGAGAAATCCCATGCACAACAGGAACAAAAACAACCACCTGCTGGCTGGCGCATCTGCTGTATTACTCGCCGGTACTGCGCTGCCTGGTATGGCGGCTTCAGCTGAAACTGCCAGTCAGATGTTCGATCATTTCTGGAGCCCCTCACGGCTCGGCCCGCTGGAGTGTCGCAGTGGGTTGCTGAATACCTCGCCGTTGCTGCTGCCGCGATGCATGCAGGCAGAAAACAGCAACGTGCATCTGCAGATGCTCAACGACATCGCTCAGGCCAACGGTGGCAACCGGGCTGCCGGATTGCCTGGTTACCAGGCCTCGCTGGACTATATCCAGGGAACCTTGGAGCGCGCCGGTTATACGGTCAGCCGCCAGGCGTTTCCGTTCAGTGCTTTTTATCCCCAGGGGCCTGGGTTGCTGGAGAGCCTGGCACCCACGCCGACGGCTTATGAGTGGGATGTCGATTTCACCTACCTGTCGCAGACCGATGCCGGTGACGTGAGCGCGCCTCTGGCGGCTGTGGATATCGCCCTCGGTGCGGGCAATACCTCGACCAGTGGCTGCGAGGCGGAGGATTTCGCCGGCTTCCCGGCAGGGGCCATTGCTCTGGTGCAGCGCGGTGCCTGCAACTTCCAGATCAAGGCGGAGAACGCCGCTGCGGCGGGGGCTGCCGGGGTGATTATCTTCAACCAGGGCGACACCGAAGATCGCAAGGGGCTGCTCAGCGCGACCCTGGGCGACGGCTACAGCGGCGGGGTGCCGGTGTTGTTCGTGACCTATGAGATTGGCGCCAGCCTGGCGCAGGTTGCCGACACCCAGGTACGCATGGTGACCGACGTGGTGCGCGAGCGCACGCAGACCTACAACCTTGTGGCCGAGTCGCGGCGAGGTGACCCGAACAATGTGGTGATGGCAGGGGCGCACCTGGACTCGGTGTATGAAGGTGCGGGCATCAACGACAACGGGTCGGGCAGTGCCGCATTGCTGGAGCTGGCTGTGCAGATGCGCAAGGCCAAACCGCAGAACAAGCTGCGTTTTGCCTGGTGGGGGGCAGAGGAGTCCGGCCTGGTGGGGTCGACCTACTATGTCGAGCAACTACCAGCTGAGGAGAAGGCGAAGATCAAGACCTACCTGAACTTCGACATGATCGCCTCACCCAACTTCGCCTACTTCATCTATGACGGCGATGGCTCCGACTTCGGTCTGCAGGGCCCTCCCGGCTCGGCGGCGGTGGAGCGCCTGTTCGAGGAGTACTACAAGCTGCGCGGCCTGCCGTATGAGGGCGACGAGATCACCTTCCGCTCCGATTATGCGCAGTTCTTCACCGATGGCATCGCCTTCGGCGGACTGTTCACCGGGGCCGAGGTGTTGAAGACCGAGGAGCAGGCCGCGCGTTACGGCGGTACCGCCGGCATAGCACTGGACCCTTGTTACCACGCGGCCTGCGACGGCCTGGGCAACATCGATCAGCGTGCCCTGGAGGTCAACGGCGACGCCATGGCCTTCGTTACCAGCTGGCTGGCGCTGTCGACCAAGCTGGTGGATGACGAGATCGCCGCCAGCCAGGCCGCGCCGACCCTCAAGCGCGCCGCCCAGGCGTACGACATCACCCACTGGGGCAAGCACTGGATCAAGTGATCCACGCCTGCTGACCAAAGCCCCGCCACGGTTCGCCCTGGCGGGGCTTTTTCATGCGCTCGCGGTGCGGCGGCGCTGTACCGCATGCAGGCGTTCGATCATGTAGCGCAGGTGCATATGCAGTTCGTATAGCTCGTTGGAGTAGGACAATGGCACCTCGACCCTGGCCAGTTCGTCTTCGAGCTTCTCCAGGCGCTCGATCTCGGCGCTGATATCGCCTTCCAGCTTGCCGGTATACAGCTGCTGGTCGATTTCGCGCAGGTGCTTGTACCAACGGTAGATTCGCGCGCGAATGCGCCACTGGTAGATCGGGCCAATGGCCTTGAACAGCGGAAACAGCAGGATCACCAGAGGAATGGCGAGGATGATGTAGCGGTCGGCCAGCGAGGCGATGCGGAACGGCAGGTAACGCTGCAGGATCGGCAGGCCCTTGGCGTAGTAGTACTCGGCCTCGTCGAGGATCGGCAGCGAGAGCGGCGGGCGGGCCGGGTAGCTGCCTGCGGGGTCCAGCAGGCTGCCGTTCTTCAGTACCGTCCGCGCCGCTTCGAGAATCAGCGGGGTGAGCGAGGGATGGAAGCCTTCTCCGGCGACCAGTGTTGCCACCGGGCCGAGGGTGGCAATGCCCCTGTCCGGTGTGTTGTGAGCCAAGTCGAGCATGCCTTCGCCGACTTCAACGCGGCTCAGATAGGGCAGGCGGGCCAGGTAGGCATCGATGCGGCGCAGCCCGACCAGGTGCACCTTGGGCTCGCCGGCCAGGCGCTGGAGCAGGGCGTTTTCTGCCGGGCCGACGAAGAAGGCAGCATCCAGCTGGCCGGAGATCAGGGCTTCGGCCGCGGGAGTGCCACCGATCGCTTGCCATTGCTGGGGGTAGTTGGCGGGCGCTATGCGGTTGGCTTCCAGCATGGCGGCTGTCACCGCCTGGGTGCCACTGCCTTCGGAGCCGATGGCCAGGCGCAGCTTGAGCAAGTCGGCCAGGCGCTCGAACTGTACCTTCTCGCCAAGAAACAGCCAGAGTGGTTCACGGTACATCACGCCCAGCCCGGAAATCTTCTCGCGCTGCTCGTCGCTCAGGCTCAATTCCTGGCCGCTCTGTACCAGGGCCAGCTGAACTTCGCCGATATCCAGCTTGGCCAGGTTGTCTTGCGAACCCCGGCTTTGCACCAGCTCCAGCTCGAAACCCTGCTGAGCCAGTTCATCGCGCAGGCGTACGGCGAAAGCATGGTAGCCACCGCCTGCCGAGCCAGTGGCCATGCGCGCATGCATGGGCGGTGGCGGAGCGACGAAGTAGAACAGTGCGCCGACCAGTCCGGCGATGACCGGCACCAGCCACAGGTTGGCGAGGATGAGGATTTTCAGGTCGCGGAGAATGCGGCGCATGGACTGTCCTTGTGCGGGGCTTGGGCGACAGCATAGCCGGAGTGCCTCTTGGCGTTTATGTCGCGGGAAAGATACAAATGTGAAACTTTCGTGAAAAATGGGTTGATTCGGTGATGGCTCATGGCTACCTTGCCGGCCTGAAAAGCAAGGAGCAGCTATGCGCTATCTAGGCACATATAAAAGGATATTCAAGCATGAAGCCCGTCTGCAGGATTTGACCCTGCATGTACGGGATCATGATTGCGCAGATGTCTTGTCCCCAATATCTGAGTTGCTAGGGCGACGTGGTCATGAGCCGCTGCGCGGAAGTCTGACGCGTTGCCTGGACACTTCCCGCTCTCGATTCTTTGTCAAAACCGAGAAGATCGACAGTTTTCCATCACGCATGCGAGCCACCTTCGGGATGCAGCGCTCGGACGGCGGTCATACCTGGCTGGTCGAAGAGCTACGCAATTCCGTCGAGGCTTTTCGCCGTGGCGCGCCAGTTCCCCAAGTGGCCGGCTTCGGTTATCAGCGGCGCGGACGCCGCCTGGTGCGAGAGTTTTTCCTGGTCAGCGAAATGCTCGATGGCCATGTCAACGGCATGGAGTGGATACGGCGACCAGGTATCGATATCGAATCATTCCTGCAGAGCTGCTTTTCCCTGTTCAAGCATCTGCATGATCGGGAGATTTTCCATCTCGACCTGTGGCTGGCCAATATCATGGTCGACCCGGCCAATCCCGACCAGCTGCGCGTTGTCGATCTGGAAAATTGCCACATTGGGGCTGCTCCGCGTTATGCGGAGACACTGGGCTTTCAGTTCGGCTTTTTCTATTTCCGCTTTGTTCGGGAATACCTCACCGAGGCTCGTTATGACGAGCTGGTCAGTACAGCCCTGCAGGCCTACGGTGATATCGACGGCGAGTGCTTTAGTCGGGTCTATGAGCTGGCCAAGCACCGGCCAACCTGCCGTAAGAAGCGCAGGCTTCTGATTTCTCAGGGCAAGCTGGCAACCAAGTAATACCGGTCAGGTGCGTTGAGTTCCTATGTGTCGGCCGAGCTGTCGGCGGCCGATGCCGAGGCAGGCAAACAGGGCCAGTAGTCCCAGCGCATACAGCGCATCGGCACCCAGCGCGGCCAGTACCAGCAGGCAGAGCAGGGTGCTGAAACCGGCGACCCAGCGCCAGATGCCCTGGAGCAGGACGACGCCGGCAGCCATGCTGAGCAGGTAGACCAGGATGAAGTTGCCGTTGGCGTAGCGGATCAGATCATCCACCGACAGCTGCAGCCAGCTTGCCAGCGCCGCACACAGAGCACAGATAGTCACCACCAGCAGCAGTGCTCTCGCCGGGACGCCGTGATGGTTGCGCTCGGCCAGTGGTGCCGGCAGCTTGCCCTCGTCGGCCAGGCTCCAGATCAGCCGGGCGAAACCCTGCACATAGACATTCATCGAAGCGAAGCAGGCCAGGTAGCCGATCAGCGCCACCAGCCAGCGTGCCTGATCGCCGAGCAGCAGATGCATCAACCGTGGCAGCGAGGCCGCGTCGCTGTGCACGTCGCCGTAGACGCCGTAGCTCAGCACGGCGACCGAGAAGGCCCAGTACACCAGGCCGGCCAGCAGCACGCCAAGTAGCAGGGCCAGGGGAAAGTCGCGCTGAGGATGCTTGAACTCCTCACCCAGGTGGGTGAAGGCCTCGATGCCGACGAAGCACCAGAACATTACGCCAAGGGCGGTCGGGATCAGTGACCAGGCAGCGCTGTCGACAGCCGGCAACAGCGGCTGGCTGGGATGAGGCAGATCGCCTGTCCACCAGATCAGCGCCACGGTGCCGAGAATGGCCAGGGCGATCAGCCCCTGCACCAGGCCACTGGCGCGGGCCGGTCGCTGGCCGAGCAGGAGCATGGCGCCGAGGGTGAGCAACTGGATCAGCAGGGCTTCGAACTTGCCGATGGGCAATACGGCTTGCCAGAAGCCGGTGGCGATATTCAGCGCGGCGGGCAGACCTACCGGCAGCACGGCGAGGAACAGAAGGGCGATCAGTCGCTCCATGCGTTCGCCAAAGGCGCGGCCGATCAGGTGTGGGGCGCCACCTGCATGGGGAAAACGCTTGCCCAACTGGGCGAAGGTAAAGGCCACTGGCAGCACCAGGGCGATCAGGATCAGCCAGGCCCACAGCGAGGCGCTGCCGGCGGCAGTGGCTGCCAGCGCCGGTACCACGAAAATGCCGGTGCCCAGCAGCGAGGTGCTGAGCAGGGCGATGCCTTGCACCAGGCCCAGTTCCTTGTTCAGGCGACTCATGAGGTATGCTCGTTCCTTCCTTTCGATCCCGCCATGTTATGCCGCTCCTGAGCGGCAGGTTGCCGCCGATTGCCGGCGAAGTGGCGGATTCAACCGCCAAACTGCCGAGAGCTCCTGTGGACAAGTTCGATCGCCAGATCCTCGCCCTGTTGCGTGCCGATGCGCGCACCTCCGTCAGCCAGATTTCCCGCGAGGTCAGCCTGTCGCGTTCGGCGGTGGCCGAGCGCATCCGCCAACTGGAAGAGAGCGGGGTGATCCAGGGCTATCACGCCAGCGTGGCCGATCCGGCTCTGCCGCCGATAAAGGCGTTCCTCGAACTCTTCTACAAGGACAGCCGCTGCCAGGACTACGCCGAGCGGATGCGTGCCTTTCCCGAGATCCGCCAATGCTGTGGCATCAGCGGCGAGACCGACATGCTGGTGCAGGTGGAGACGACCAGCATGGCACGCCTGGCCGAGATTCGCGGCGAGATCGAGAACTACCCCGGCATGCAGCGGGTGAAGACGCATATGGTGGTCAAGGAATGGCCGATGTAGCCGATTCGCGAAGAAATGCTTCCTGCGCCCGCTGGCTGGTCAGGATCGCGTAGCGAGTGCGCCGCGAAACCTTATGGTCGCGAAAACGTAGATAAATTGACGAGAAGGTTCGTTGATCAAGCTGCGGGTGAGCCGTCTGCAGATAGTCGCGACTGACGGCGTCATAACGTTCCTTGGCCAGAAAACGTTGGAACCAGTAGCGGTAGAAGTAGCCGTGCAGGAAACCGAGGGTGAAATCCCGGTTGAACACCTGATGGGCGCAGCATTCGAAGTCGATCAGGCGCAATGGCCCATCCGGCGCGATGAGAATGTTCTTTGGGTGAGGATCCATGTGACAGAACCCCTGGTCGAGCATGTGGCTGAACAGGGTAAAGATTTGCTCCAGCAGCTGTTCGGCCTGTTCCGGGGCCTGTTTCAGACGGATATCCACATCCGTGTGATCGGCGAAGAAACGTACCAGCAGGTACTCGTCCTGCAGCCGGCAGCCGTGAAGGGGGCGGTAGCCATAGGCGCCGACTTCAGGGATGAGCTCGCTGGCGCTGATGCGCCGCAGATTGATCATCTCGTTCGTCAGATCATGCAATCCATAGCTCTTCTTCCAGCCCCAGAAGTTGGCCAGCTGTTTTTTCCAGCTGGTTAGCCGGTTGAATTTCAGCACCCACTGGTGCTGGTCGCCCTGCAGCAGGTAGACGCCGCGATTTTCCTCCGGCTTGTCCAGTGTTGTTCGTGCATGGGGTTGGTCAAAAAAACGCTCCAACACGCTCTGGATCTCCAGTTGGTACTGGGGATCTATGAGAAAGCGGTTAGCCCCCAGAGGCTGGTGCATGAAACCGCGGGTAAAAGGCCTGAGATGGTGCATGTGACTCGTCCTTGGTCAGGAGGTATCCGGAAGGTGTGGGTGTAATCGGAGAGCTCAGGTATTAGCGTGATCGAGCCGCTCAAGGTGAATGCGGCCACGGCCTAGGTCGCTCAATTGGCATTTCGCCTGGTCGAATGTTGGCGTGGGCAGGGCCAGAAGCAGCCAGGCGCCCTGGGCGTCGAATGTCTCCATTTCAAGCATGGCCTGCCAGTCATCCAGGCGTGCCTTGACCCTTGCCAGCTCGGCAAAGGGCACATGGCAGCGGGCCTGGATGCGCTCTATCAGTTCGACTCTTGAACCGCCCTGCAGGCACTTGGCGGCGCTGCCGCCGTAGGCGCGGGCCAGGCCGCCGGTGCCGAGCTGGATTCCGCCGTACCAGCGGATCACCAGCACCACCACCCGGTCGCAGTCCTGGCCCTCGATGGCAGTGAGGATCGGCCGCCCGGCGGTGCCGCCGGGTTCGCCATCGTCACTGAAACGGTATTGCTGGCCGCATTTGAAGGCCCAGCAGTTGTGTGAGGCGCTGTGGTCACTGTGCTGTTCGATAAAGGCCAGTGCCTGCTCTGCCGATTCGACGGGCGCGGCGAGTGCGAGGAAGCGGCTCTTGCGGATTTCCTCGTGGTAGTCGCAGGGCGTTTGCAGGGTGAAGGGCATGGCTCAGTCTTGTGCCCTGGCCTGCAGCCAGGCGCTGCGCTGTTCCGGGCTGTGGAAGGTCCAGGCGACGAAGCGACTCTGTTTGTTGCCCTGAGCCATGTCGATGCAGCGGATTTCCAGCGCCTCGGCCTTCTTCAGCAGCTTTTCGGCGTGGGCCACATTGCTCACCTTGGACACCAGGCTGCTGAACCACAGCACCTGGTCGGCTACCTGCGCACTTTCCGCGATCATGCGTTTGAGAAAGCTGGCCTCGCCGCCGGTGCACCACAGCTCGGCACTCTGCCCGCCGAAGTTGAGTGCGGGCAGCTTGCGTTGCGGGTCGAGCTTGCCGAGGTTCTTCCATTTGCGTCGGCTGCCGCTGGCGGCTTCCTCGGCGCTGGCGTGGAAGGGTGGGTTGCACAGGGTCAGCTCGAAGCGTTCACCCGGCTGCAGCAGATCCTTGAAGATCTGTCCGCGCTGGTGCTGTTGGCGCAGTTCGATGGCCTCAGCCAGGTCATTGCGGCGGACTATTTCGCCTGCCGAGGCCAGGGCGGGCTGGTCGATGTCCGAGCCGAGGAAACGCCAGCCATAGTCGCCATGGCCAAGCAGCGGATAGATGCAGCTGGCGCCGGTGCCGATGTCCAGGGCGCGGATCTGCTGGCCCCGCGGGATCCTGCCGTGCTGGTCGCTGGCCAGCAGATCGGCCAGGCCATGCACGTAATCGGCGCGCCCGGGAATCGGAGGGCACAGGTAGCCGGCCGGTATTTCCCAGTAGCGAATGCCATACAGCTGGCGCAGCAGGGCGCGATTGAGTACCCGTACCGCCTCGGGGTCGGCGAAGTCGATGCTCGGCTTGCCGTAGGGGTTGGTAATGACGAAGCTGCCGAGCTCCGGGCTGTGCTCGATCAGTCGCGGGAAGTCGTATTGACCCTGATGGCGGTTGCGCGGGTGCAACTGGCCTTTGACGATGGCTTTGGGCTGGCGCGGTGGGTGAACTTTCTCGGACATGCTGGCGTGTTCGCAGGGCAGGGCGGGTATTGTCCCACAGCCATCACTGCCAGCCCATCAGCCAGCGCTGCTGGTTCTGCAGTTCCTGCCAGTCGAAGCGTTCGCTGCGGCGGGTCAGTACGGCCTGCAGCTCAATCTGCAGAACCTTGCCTTCGTCGTCGCAAAACAGCTCGGTCACCAGGAAATGTTTTTCGCGATTCAGCGGCTGGCGGGCCGTCCACTTCGACAGCAGCAGTTTCTGGGCATTGAGCTGGCGAGTCTTCACTGGCGATGCTCCAGCAGGCGGCGTGCCGCTTCCTGGCCGCTCAGCCAGGCGCCCTCGACTCTGCCGGACAGGCACCAGTCGCCACAGGCATACAGACCCAGATCGGCATCGGCCAAGGCGCCCCATTCATGGTTGCCGGCCGGGCGAGCATAGAGCCAGCGGTGCGCCAGGCTGAAGCTCGGTGCAGGCAGGCAGCAGCCGATCAGCTCGGCAAAGGCCCCATGCAAGTGCTCGATGACTTCTTTTTTGGCGAGATCCAGATGCTGGCGACTCCATTCGCTGGAGGCGTGTAGCACCCAGGTGTCGTAGTGGCTGTCGCGCCCTGGCTTGCTGCGGTTACGGGCTAGCCAGTCGATAGCGCTGCCGCGTACGAAGCTGGCTTGCACCGGTGTGTCCAGCGGGCTGGCGAAGGCCAGGGCGACGGCCCAGGTTGGCGTCATGATCACGCTGGCGGCGGTACCCGCCAGTTTTGGCGCGGCACTGAGCAGGCCGGTGGCCTGGGGCGCGGGCGTGGCGACGATCACCGCGCTGAAGGGGCCGTGGCTCTGGCCTTCGGCATCCTGCAGTTGCCAGTTCTGTTCACCGCGAAAAACTTCGGTGATGCGGCAACTGAAATGCACCGGCAGGGCGCCGAGTAGTGCTCGGCTGATGGCGCTCATGCGTGGGGTGCCAACCCAGCGCAGTTGCTCATCCGGGGAGGGGTGCAGGCCGTGCTCGTCGAGCTGATAGAGCTGCGGGTCCCATTCGGCCACCCAGCCGCGAGCCTGCCACTGCTGCACCACATCGACGAAACGGCGATCGCGCGCGGTGAAGTATTGGGCGCCAAGGTCCAGCGAGCCGGCGTCGCTGCGCTTGCTGGCCATGCGTCCGCCACTGCCGCGGCTCTTGTCGAACAGTTGGACGTCCAGTCCGGCGGCATTCAAGGCCTGTGCGGCGGAGAGGCCTGCCAGGCCGGTGCCGATGATGGCGATGGGTGCTGTCATGGTCTACCTCGTTTCCTTTACATCAGGCTACGTTCTAGACATTAATTGTACATGTTATTTATTTTGTACAATTGTTTGGGCTGGCGATTGCCCTTGTTATCAGTGCGACGTCATGGTCGTCGGGCCAGGGCACGTGCCTGCGCCATAATTCAGACTAGGGCGAGACGAGTGGTTAGTGCCATGCGAGGAGGATGCCATGCACATCTTGCTGACAGGCGGTACCGGGTTGATTGGTCGTGCATTGTGCCGTCTCTGGCTGGCCCAGGGGCACAACCTGAGCGTGTGGAGCCGCACGCCGGAGCGGGTCGGTGAGTTATGCGGGGCTCAGGTGCGCGGCATTGGTCGACTCGAAGACTATGGTGATCAACCGTTGGATGCAGTGATCAACCTGGCCGGCGCGCCGATCGCCGATCGTCCCTGGACACACAAGCGCAAGCTGGAGCTGTGGAACAGCCGGATTGGCCTCACCGAACAGTTGCTGCATTGGCTGGAACAGCGTCAGCAACGCCCGCAGGTTCTGCTGTCTGGGTCTGCGGTCGGCTGGTACGGCGATGCCGGCGAACATGAGTTGCGCGAGACGGATCCGCCGGTGCGCGAGGATTTTGCCGCGCAACTGTGTGGCGCCTGGGAGGAGACGGCCCTGCGCGCTAAAGCTCTGGGCGTTCGTGTGGTGCTGCTGCGTACCGGCCTGGTGCTGGCGGCGGATGGCGGTTTTCTCAAGCGCCTGTTACTGCCGTTTCGCCTGGCGCTCGGCGGGCCTATTGGCAGGGGGCGGCAGTGGATGCCCTGGATTCATCTGGAAGATGAAATCGGCCTGATCGATTTTCTCTTGCGGCAGGCTGACGCCAGCGGTCCTTATAATGCCTGCGCTCCGCAGCCGGTGCGTAACAAGGCGTTTGCCAAGGCGCTGGGCGCAGCGTTGCAGCGACCGGCGCTGTTGCCGGTGCCCGGGTTTCTGCTCAAGGCCGGTCTTGGCGAGCTCTCCGAGCTGTTGCTGGGTGGACAGAAGGCCCTGCCGCAGCGCGCGCTGGATGCCGGTTACATCTTTCGTTTCACCGATATCGACTCGGCCCTGGCCGATCTTCTCAAGGACACCGCATGACCGATCATGCCCTGCTGTTGCTCAACCTGGGGTCGCCTGCTTCCACCGAAGTGGCCGACGTGCGGCGCTACCTCAACCAGTTCCTTATGGACCCCTACGTGGTCGATCTGCCCTGGCCGCTGCGCCGGCTACTGGTGTCGCTGATCCTGATCAAGCGCCCGGCCGAGTCCGCACATGCCTACTCGTCGATCTGGTGGGAGGAGGGCTCGCCGTTGGTGGTGCTCAGCCGCCGTCTGCAGCAGGCGATGTTGGCGCATTGGCCGCATGGTCCGGTGGAACTGGCCATGCGCTATGGCGAACCGTCCATTCAGGGTGTGCTCAACAAGCTGGTTGCGCAGGGCGTACGCCAGGTGACCTTGGCGCCGCTGTATCCGCAGTTTGCCGACAGCACCACGACCACTGCCCTGGAAGAGGTGCGCCGGGTGGTGCGCGAGCAGAATCTGCCCTTGCAGCTCTCCAGCCTGCCGCCGTTCTATGCGCAACCTGAGTATCTGGATGCCTTGGTGGCCAGTGCCAAACCCTATCTGGAGCAGGATTTCGATCATCTGCTGCTGAGCTTTCATGGTTTGCCCGAGCGGCACCTGCACAAGCTCGATCGCACTGGGCATTGCTTGAAAGGTGCCGACTGCTGCAAGACGGCTCCGCCCGATGTCTTGGCCAACTGTTATCGGGCGCAATGCTTGCGCAGTGCCGAGCTGTTCGCCGAGCGTGCCGGCTTGCCGGCCGGCAAATGGTCGGTGTCCTTCCAGTCGCGTCTGGGCCGCGCCAAGTGGATTGAGCCCTACACCGAAGTGCGTCTGGATGAGCTGGGCAAGGCGGGGGTCAAGCGACTGCTGGTCATGTGCCCGGCCTTCGTCGCCGACTGCATCGAAACGCTGGAGGAGATCGGTCAGCGTGGCCAGGAGCAGTTTCGCGAGGCGGGTGGCGAGGAGCTGGTGCTGGTGCCGTGCCTGAACGACCACCCGGCGTGGGCGAAGGCGCTGCAGGTGTTGTGCGAAAGGGCTCCGCAATCGCTATGAGGAGCAGGGCCGGGAACAGTCTCTGTTCCTGGCCCGAATATCACAGTGTGGCCGGGTTGCCGGCGTTGCTCAGGCGGCGGGCCTGCTTGAGGAACAGGGTCAGCTCGCGGGCAGGCAGCGGTTTGCTGTACAGGTAGCCCTGACCCTCGTTGCAGCCCTGGGCGATGATGTAGGCCTCCTGCTCGGTGGTTTCCACACCTTCGGCGATGACCTGCATGCCCAGGCTCTTGCCCAGCTGGATGATGGCGCGAACGATGGTGGCATCGTCCTCGTCTTCCAGCAGGTCCTGAACGAAGCTCTTGTCGATCTTGATCTTGTCCAGCGGCAGGCTCTTCAGGTAGCTCAGCGAGGAGTAGCCGGTACCGAAGTCGTCGATGGCGATCAGTGCACCGGCGCGGCGCAGGCTCAGCAGGTTCTGCGCGGCGGTGCTGATGTCTTCCATCAGGCCGGTTTCGGTGACTTCCAGTTCCAGGCTGCGCGAAGGCAGGCGATAGACCTGCAGCAGGTTGCTGACCATGCGCGGCAGCTCGTTGTGGTGCAGCTGCACGGTGGACAGGTTGACCGCCATGCGCAGCTCGCTGAAGCCCTGGTCGTGCCATTCGCGCAGTTGGCGGCAGGCCTGATCCAGCACCCATTCGCCGATGGCGATGATGGTGCCGTTCTGCTCGGCCAGGGGGATGAACAGGTCTGGTGGGACGAAGCCGTGCTGTGGGTGCTGCCAGCGGATCAGTGCCTCGACGCCGACCACCCGGTGGTCGCGGTAGTCGACCTGGGGTTGGAACACCAGGTGCATCTCGTTGCGGTTGAGCGCCTCGCGCAGTTCCTTTTCCAGTTCGCGGCGGCGGCGCATCTCGCTGTCGACGCTGGCGATGTAGAACTGGTAACGGTTGCGCGAACGGCTCTTGGCCAGAGTCATGGTCTGTTCGGCTTTCTGCAGCAGCTTCTCGGTGCTGTCGCCGTCTTCCGGGAACAGGGTGATGCCGATGGTGGCGCGCAGGCGTACTTCCTGCTGCTCCAGGGTAAAGGGCGTATCGAGGTCGTCGAGAATGCTCTGCGCCAGTTCGGCGGCTTCGTAGGGCTGCTCGATATCGGCCTGCACCAGGGCGAACTGGTCGCCACCCAGGCGAGCCAGGGCGCCGAGGCGGCCGCTGTGGCTGCGCAGACGGTCGGAGAGGGCCAGCAGCAGCTGGTCGCCGGTCTGGTAGCTGAACTGCTCGTTGACGCCCTTGAAGTCATCCAGGCCCACGCACAGCACGGCGACGCGACGCTGCAGGCGGCCGGCGTCATCGAGGATCTGGTCGAGCTGCTGTTGCAGCTGCTGGCGATTGGGCAAGCCGGTGAGGAAGTCGTACTGCGACATGCGCAGCAGGCTGTTCTCTGCCTCACGGCGCAGGTGAGTGTTGCGCTCGATGGATTCCAGCAACTGGTTGGCGGTGTTGATCCACAGCCCCAGCTCGTTCTTCTCGTTGCCCTTGAGCATCGGCAGCTTGTGCTCGCTGGGGCGGTCCGGATTGATGTTGGTGAGGTACTCGATGATCTTCGACAGCGGCTTGGTCAGCAGCCAGTGGTAGACCATGTACAGCACCAGGCCCATGGCCAGGGCGCGCAGCACGCCGGAAATGAAGATGATCACCGAGGTGGTGATGAAGTTCTCGCCATAGCTGGCGGTGTCTAGGGTGATCGTCAGATCGCCGTAGTACTCGCTGTAGGGACCCTTGCCGACCAGTTGGGTGGTGAAGGTCTGTTCCTTGCCGAGGATGGGGTCGGTGATCCAGCGGGTAGGTGACTGGGTCAGCGGCCGCGAACGCTCGGCAAGCATGGGCTCATTGGGATGGCCAATGGCGGCATGGCGCACGGCTTCATGCTGGAACAGGCCTTCGACCACCTGCATGCCCATTTCGCGGTCGAGGCTGTACACCGCCTGAGTGGAGGGATCACGGAACATCCCGAGGATGCGCTGGGCATCGCTGGCTACAGCCTGCCGTGTCTTGTGAATATCGAAGACGATCTGCCCACAGCTCAGCACGACACCGACTACCAGTGCCGACAGCAGGACAACACGCAGCAGTTTCAGCGACAGGCTGTTTTTCAGTTCCAGCTTCAAATGGGGATTCCTTGTTCGCCGCCGGAGGCATGTAACCGTGGAGAGTATTGGCAAATGCGTGATTGCCGTCAAAGGGCCATTACGCCATCACTCGTAATTTTTGCCACCGCGCTGACCTGGCGCATTTTCTGTGCCTGCGTTTTGCGCGGGGGCGGCCGCCTGAGTCAGGACGCTTCCGGTTACCCCATAGTCTGGCACAAGAGTTGCCTTGCTCCGGCATCACCGTGTTGGGAGATTGCCATGAAGATCTACCTGCTATCGCTGTGTGCTCTGATGTTCTCGCCTTCCACCCATGCTGCCGATGGCAGTACCGAACTGGCCATGAACACCGGTTGGGTGGTGCTGGCCAGTGCCCTGGTGTTCTTCATGCAGGCCGGCTTTGCCCTGTTGGAGAGCGGCATGTCGCGGGCCAAGAACGCCGTCAATGTGATGATGAAGAACTACATGGACGGTTGCGTCGGCGGCATCGTCTACTGGCTGGTCGGCTTCGGCCTGATGTTCGGTGCCAATGCCACTGGCTGGTACGGCATGAGCCATTTTGCGCCGAGTGCCGGTGAGCCCTGGGACTTCACCTTTCTCCTGTTCCAGATGATGTTTGCCGCCACGGCCGCGACCATCGCCAGTGGCGCCATGGCCGAGCGTACCCGCTACAGCGCCTACCTGGTCGGCGCCATCGTCATCAGCGGTTTCATCTATCCGGTGTTCGGTAGCTGGGTCTGGAGCGGCGCCTACGGCGGTCAGGGCTGGTTGACCAAGATGGGCTTCATCGATTTTGCCGGTTCCACCGTGGTGCACAGTGTCGGTGCCTGGTGTGCCCTGGCGGGCATCCTGGTGCTGGGGCCACGGCTGGGGCGTTTTGCCGCCGATGGCACGCCCAGGGTGATTCCTGGCCACAACCTGAGCCTGGTGGCGCTGGGCGGCTTCATCCTCTGGCTGGGCTGGTTCGGCTTCAACGCCGGTAGCACCCTGGCGATGAACGAGAGCCTGGGGCTGATCGCCCTCAACACCCACCTGGCTGCGGCCGCTGGTGCCCTTGGTGCGGTACTGGCGCTACGCGGCACTTCCAGTCCGGTGCTGCTCAGCACCACGGTCAACGGCTCGCTCGGCGGCCTGGTCGGCATCACGGCGGGCTGCGCCACCATGCAGCCCGGCTATGCCCTGATCACCGGGCTGGTGGCGGGATTCGTGGTAGTGTTCGGCATGCGCCTGATGGACCGTCTGCGTCTCGATGATGTGGTCGGTGCCGTGCCGGTGCATGGCCTGGCCGGTGTCTGGGGTACGGTGGCGGCGGGCCTGTTCTTCACCGGTGACCCGTTCAGCTGGGCGCGGGTCAGCGTGCAGTTGATCGGCGCTGGTGCGGCCTTCCTCTGGGCCTTCCCGCTGGCGCTGGCGATGTACCTGATCCTGGCCAAGACCGTTGGCCTGCGTACCTCTACCCAGCATGAGCAGCGTGGTCTGGATTACTCCGAGCATGCCGAAGCCGGCTATCCGGAGTTCAACCAGGCGCTGACCTACGACGGCAACGAACTGACGCGGAGGGCCTGAGATGAGTCTGACTACCCGTCGTCGCGCCATCTATACCGGCCTGGTCGGTCATTTCTCCGAGGACGAGGTGCTGCCGCTGCTGTCGCTGTGGGAGGCCAAGTACGCCGACAAGCCGCCGTTTGCTCTCAACGAGTTTCTCGCCGAGGTGGTGCAGCGTACCGAGCGCAAGTTCGAGCGCGCCCGCCTGTATCGCGAGCTGGTTGGCGCACTGACCGGGCCGGCGAGCAATCTGCTGCCGGACCCCTCGCCGCGCCTGCAGGCCTGGAGGCAGGGCGTCGGAGTGGCCGCCGAGGAAGTCTCCGGCCCGGACGCTCTGGCCCGGCAGACCTTCGAGGTGCTTAGTCGCGAGCTGTTCAGCCTGCTCGATGCCGACATGGTGCCGCGTCTGCGCCGCTATGCCGCCGGCAACCTCAGTGGCATGCAGGTCGACACCGAGCTGCGCCTGCGTCTGCGCGGCTGGCTGGAGCAGGGCGGCTCGCTGGGCCTGACCTCGCTCAATCTGGAGCAGCTGCGCATGCTGCTCAACCTTCTCTATATAGGGCTGTGCGAATACCTGGGGCCGGTGACTGCCGACCAGGTGCTGACCCGCGCCGTACAGAAGACCGAGCGGCACAATCTGCCCCTGCCACCACAGAAGCTTCTTTAGGTGTGGCTGGCGTGGCGTAACGCCGGGAAGCGGTTGAGCAGACGGTGCAGTACGAATACCGCCACCAGGGTGATCAGCACTGCCACGCACACCGAACTCAGGCGGTAGGCTACGGCGTATACCGCATCGTGCTGGGGGCTCAAGTACTGGCCGAAGACGATGGCCAGGGTGGTCAGGGCGCCGAAGCCGACGCCCTGGGCGCCCTCCAGCGTGTGCAGGCGGGCGCAGACGAAGGCTGCCAGCCAGTAGAGCAGGGTCACCAGCGGTAGCACGTCGTAGTGGTTGTACAGCAGCAGCTGCAGGCTCAGGCCGATCAGGCAGCCGAGCAGAGTGCCGAGGGCGCGGATGCGCCCGGCGAAGCGGATGCCATTCCAGTGCATGGGAAACAGCACCAGGATCGAGGCCACCTGGGCCGATAGCGAGTCTTTCAGGTCCAGGGTCTGGAACAGGATGAACGACAGCGTTGCGATGCAGGCGCCGAGCAGGGCTTCGTGGCGCTGGCTGGGCAGGTCCTTGGCTATGGGCACCCGCGCTGGGCGCGGCTCGGCATCTGGAAACAGCCAGAACATCAGCCAGGCAATCAACACCGTTAGTGCTGCAGCGACCAGATTGCTGGTGACCTGGTCGAACAGGTGGGTCTCCGGGTAGCTGGCGAAGTGCAGCTGAATGGAGAGAAACACGCAGCCCAGTGCACCGAACATGAACAGCGGCCCCTGGGCCATCAAGCGAAAGCGCCAATAGAAGGCAGCGAAGGCCAGCGGCACTATCAACAGTGGGCGGTCACCGAACAGTCCGTAGATCAGCAGCACTTCCAGGCTGACCACGATTGCCTGGGCCAGGAACTGACGCACCACATGGGCGTTGATGCTGGGGGTGAGGCCGAGCAGCAGCATGGGGTAGACGCAGAAGAACGAACCGTAGTCCCAGCCCATCAGCTTGCATAGGAACAATCCCAGGGTGCCGCCGCCGGCCAGGCGTAGGCACTGGCGCAGGTCGTTCTCGCTCAGGCTGTGGCGGCGGCTCATCAGTAGATGTAGTGCAGCAGGCTGATCAGGCGGATCTGCACCTGGCCGAGCGCAGCGGCCAGGCGTGAGTCATGGGGGAACAACTGCACGGTGGCCTTGGCGCCGCTGGGCAGGGCGCGCGGCAGGGCTTCGGCGAGGCTGATATGCAGGCGCTGGCGCTGGGCGTCGCGTACCCAGCGGTCGGAGATCACCGGGGCGGCCAGGTCGCCATTGGCCTCCAGCTGGCCCTCCTTGACCCCGGCCTCCAGAGCGCCGACACGGGCGGCGAAGACTTCCCCGGGCAGGGCGTCAAACACCACGGCGGCGGTATCACCCTGGCTGACATAACGCAGGGCCTTCTCGCGGAAGTCGGCGCTGATATCGGCCTGGTCGGCAACCAGCGCGGCGACCGCTTCACCTGATTCCAGGTAGGCGCCAACCGACAGCTGCAGGTTGCTCATCACCCCGGCACGCTCGGCACGCACTTCACTGTAATCGAGGTTCAAACGAGCCTGCTGCAGTGCGTTGCGCGCCTGGCGCAGGCGCAGGTTGTCGCTGCCAGCGGCGCCGCGTTCGGCCTGCAGCTGGTGGATGCGTGCGGCAGCGGCGGCCAGGTTGGCGACCGCGGCGCGGTGTTGGGTCTGGGTCTGCTCGAACAGCTGGCGCGACACGTGCTGACGTTGTACCAGGCGGCCGAGGCGGGTGGTTTCGCGTTGCAATTCATCGGCACTGGCCTGCGCGGCGGTGTATTCGGCGCGGGCGGCGGCGAGTGCGGCGTCCAGTTGCTGGTTGTCCTGCTCGGCCTGCTCCAGGGCCAGTGCGGCGCTGTCCACGGCCAGTTGCAGTGGCTGCGGGTCGAGGCGAAACAGCAGGTCACCTGCGGCGACATGCTGGTTATTGGTCACGGCCACTTCGACCACCTGGCCGCTGATGCGGGGGGCGACGCGCAGTACCTGGCGGGTGAGCTGTGCTTGCGGGGTGAGTGGCAGCCACAGGTCGGCAGCCAGGAAGTAGACGAACAGCAGCACGAACAAGGCGAGCCCGGCCTGTACGCGGCGGGCGAATTTCTGATCCGGAGTCATACCTGTCTCGGTAGGGCCGGCCTGGGTGGCCGGGCATTTCTGGCGGCAACGGCCAGGCGCGCCCTGGTCGTGCGAATGGAGAGCAGTATATTGATTGGCTATTCATGGATAATCCCGCTATTCAGAGAAGAAGACTTACGCGGGGAGTAACAATGGATACGCTGCACAGCATGCGAGTGTTCGTCCGGGTGGTGGATGGCGGCAGCTTCACTGCAGCGGCCAACGCGTTGAATCTGTCCACTGCCCAGGTATCGCGCCTGGTGTCCGAGCTGGAGCAGCAGCTGCAGGCGCGCCTGCTGCACCGGACCACTCGACGTCTGGCGCTGACCGAGGTGGGCGAGCGCTACCTGCAGCGCTGCCGGCAGATTCTCGGCGAAGTGGATGAAGCGGCGGCCGAGGCCCGTGGCGCGCACCTTAACCCGCGTGGCCGGCTGCGGGTGCAGAGCATGACCGGCCTCGGCCTGCAGCACCTGACCGGCCTGATTGCCCGCTACAGCGAGCGTTACCCTGAGGTGGTGGTCGAGCTGACCCTGGCGCAGCGAACTCCCGACCTGCTCGAAGACGGCCAGGACGTGATCATCGCCTTTGCCCGCGAACTGCCGGACTCGCAGATGGTGGCCCAGTTGCTGGGGCCGATGTTCAGCGTGCTCTGTGCCGCGCCGGACTACCTGGCGCGCTACGGTGTGCCGCGCGAGCCTGCCGACCTGCAGGGCCACCGCATGCTGCGTCTGCTCGATCCGCTGTATCAGGAAGTGGTGGACAGCGAGCTGGGCGAACTTCCCGCCGAGTGTTTTCAGGTGAACATCGCCGAGTCGCTGGTCAAGGCAGCCCAGGCCGGCATGGGCGTGTGCCTGCTGCCGTCGTTTGCCGCGGTAGCGCCCATGCGTGATGGCAGCCTGTTGCGCCTGTTGCCTGAGCGGCGTCTGCGCCAGCGCAACATCTACGCCATCTACCCATCACGGCGTTTTCTCGATGCCAAGATCCGCACCTGGATCGACTTCCTCAAGGCCGAGTTGCCGCCCCTGCTGACGGCGGATGAGGCGCTGCTGGATAACCCGGCTTGCTGGGCAGTAGGGAACTAATTGTTACGTATTGGGAAATAGTCATTCGCTTGTAACGCTATTTTTCCCCATGAATGACCTCCATAAGATGGCCCCATGCTTCGCAGGAAGCCCATCGAAGAGGTCAAAGATATGCAACGTAACCTGATTTTTACTGCCATTTTCGCCGTTTCTACTCTGTTTTTTTCGCAAGTTACTCTGGCTGAAGAGTCCGCCAGTTTTGTTACTCATAAGGCAGAACTGGCCCAGCAACGTACCACTGCCGAGCAGCAGGCCATTGCCAAGCAGGCCGCCCAGCAGAGCGGCGCTCGCGACAGCTGATTCTCCCCGCGTTTCCTCCTCCTGGCGTTGATTCGTGATTGCTCCTTGATCGACGTCCTTTCCCGGCCGCTCCTCCCCCGAGCGGCTTTTTTTCGTCCATCAGGCGCGCCAGGAGTCCAGCTTCCCGCAGAAGGAAGCCTTGCCCAGTTAACTGCCACACCCACCATAAGGAGCACCAAATGAAGACCAAGTACCTGCTGAGCCCGCTCGCGCTGGCCCTGTTGGCCAGCCACGCGCAGGCCGATGAGCCTGCCGAACAGGGGTTTATCGAGGATTCGCACCTCAGCGTGCAGACGCGCAACTACTACTTCAATCGTGACCGCCGCGACGACGCTCAGAACAGCCAGGAGTGGGGCCAGGGCTTTATCGCCCGATTCAGCTCCGGCTATACCGAGGGGCTGTTGGGCGTGGGGGTGGATGCCTATGGCATGCTGGGCATCAAGCTCGATGGCGGTGGAGGTACGGGTGGTTCGTCGATTCTGCCGGTGACCGCACCAGACAAGGCCGGCCTGCGCTACGGCGAGGCGCCGGATCAGTTTTCCAGCGGCGGCGCGGCGCTCAAGCTGCGCGCCTTCGATACTGAGCTCAAACTTGGCGACCAGTTCATCAGCAACCCGGTGATCGCCGGCGGCACCACGCACATGCTGCCGCAGACTTTTCGCGGCGTGAGCCTGACCAACCATAGCTTCGACGACCTGCTGCTCGAAGGCGGGCAGGTCAGTTTCAACAAGCCCTACAACCAGAGCGGTCATCGCCGCATCGACCTGTCCTACGGCAGCCTGCCGGAGAACCGCGAAAGCGATCACCTCAGCTGGCTGGGTGGCAGCTGGAGCGGCATCGAGGGCCTGACCAGCAGTCTGTACGCGGCCGAACTGCAGAACGTGTGGAACCAGTACTACGTCGATCTGGACTACAGCTGGCAACTCAGCGAACTGGTCAGCATCAACCCGGGCGTGCACTACTACCACACTCAGGACACCGGCGACGCTCTGCTGGGCGATATCGACAACAACACCTACAGCCTGCATCTCGGGCTTGGCGTCGGTCATCACACGCTCACGGCGGTGTACCAGAAGGTCAACGGCAACACGCCGTTCGACTACATCAACCAGGGCGACAGCATCTACCTGGACAACTCGCAGCAGTATTCGGACTTCAACGGGCCCAACGAGGAGTCGTGGAAACTGCAGTACGCCTATGACTTCGATGGAGTCGGCTTGCCAGGCCTGAGCGCGCTGGTGGCCTACTCGCGTGGTGAGCTGGACCTGACCAAGCCGAACCCGAGCAGCCCGGGTTACGGCGGCTGGTACAGCGCCGATGGCGAGCATGCCAAGCATCGCGAGCTGAACCTCGATGTGCGCTACGTGGTGCAGCAGGGACCGGCAAAGGATCTGTCCGTGCGCGCGCGTTGGGCCCAGCATCGTGGCGGCAACGGCTACAGCGCGGTGGATGAGGACATCGACGAGTTGCGCCTGATCGTCGACTACCCGATCGAGGTGTTCTGACGAACGCTGCGGTTAATGTCAGGAGCCGGTGAGATGTAGGAGGGGCCTTGGCCGCGCGCCCTGCGGCGCAGAAGCTGTCGCGGCC
>JAYQUJ010000016.1:0-61916 GCA_038147895.1 Pseudomonas sp. | reverse complement strand
GGCTGGGCGAAGCTTAACGCCCTATCGGGGTGTCCAGAATCATTGAGCCACAACAGTCGCCGAAAGCGTCTTCCAGCTGCTCAAGCGTGAGCGGATCAAGCGAAGGATCTATGGCAATCGAGATGAGGCGCGAAGCGATGTGTTCGATTACATCGAGATGTTTTACAACCCCAAGCGGCGACATGGTGTCGCCGAGAAGCTATCGCCGATAGAGCTAGAGCGACGCTATTTTCTGAGGCAAGGCGGTCTCTAGAAAAGCCGGGGCTATTCAGGTAGACGTATTTGGCAGCCGTTGCTGAGAATCTGACGCCAGATTCTTGAGTCGATTCGGTGTTACATTCGTCCCTTTGGAATCTAGTGGATGCCGGCGTAAGTTGGCATCGGCATTTATCGGGTGAGTGCAGTGAATACTCGCTACAGCAGGCTCGAAGCCTTATGAAATCAGTGACTCAAATTCAACCGGTCGTCCTATGCGGTGGTTCAGGCACACGTTTATGGCCGCTTTCGAGATCAGGATTCCCCAAGCAGTTCCTCTGCCTTTCGGGAACTGACAGCCTGTTCCAGCAGGCCGTTGGGCGCCTTCTTGACGAGGCAGACGGCAGTGATGCCACTTGTGAACCATACATCGTCTGCAACGAAGATCATCGTTTTCTGGCGCAGGAGCAGCTGCGTGAGATGGGGGTGGAGTGTGCCACTTTCCTTCTTGAACCGACAGGGAGAAACACCGCTCCGGCACTGACGCTGGCGGCCTTGGCGGCACTGGAGGCCGGTGGTGACCCCATCCTTGTGGTGACTCCAGCCGACCAGGCGATCAAGGATGACAGAGCCTTTCGTCGGACCATGAAGCAAGCGGCAGATTACGCCGATACTGGTTGTATCGTGATTCTTGGTATCACACCCGATAGGCCGGAGACCGGTTATGGATATATCAAGGTGGCTTCTAACAACGAGGCAGTCTCTACCGTCGAACGATTTGTAGAGAAGCCTGACCGGGACACTGCTCAAGTCTATCTGGATGAGGGTGGATACTACTGGAATGCGGGCATATTCGTGCTCAAGGCCTCGGTTTGGCTAGCGGCTCTGGAGAGCTTTCGACCAGATGTTCTTCAGACTAGCCTTAAGAGCTGGGCGGGCAAGAGAAAAGATGGTGTTTTTGTTCGACCCGATAAAGATGCTTTTACGGCGATTCCTAGTGAATCGATTGATTACGCCGTCTTGGAGAAATGTCCAGGCAGTGCCTTATCCATCAAGATGTTACCTCTAAATGTTGGCTGGAGTGACTTGGGTGCTTGGGATGCGGTATGGAGCGTGTCATCCAAGGATGATAAGGGTAATGCCCTTCACGGAGATGTGCTAATAACCGAAAGCACTAATTCGCTTGTACATGCCAGCAGCCGTCTTGTCGCACTGGCCGGTGTCGAGAATCTCGTGGTGATTGAAACAGCAGACGCAGTTTTAGTTGCAGATAAAAATCGTTGCCAAGACGTTAAACAGATTGTCGCACGGCTTAATCACCAGTCTCGTGAGGAACACACCCTTCACCGCAAGGTACACCGCCCGTGGGGCTGGTATGACAGTATTGATGAGGGCGGACGATTTAAGGTTAAGCGTATACAGGTAAACCCCAAAGCGAGCCTGAGTCTGCAAAAACACCATCATCGAGCCGAACACTGGATCGTCGTACAGGGGACTGCAGAAATTACGAGGGGCAGTGAAACACTGTTGCTCAGCGAGAACCAGAGTACCTATATCCCCCTTGGCGAAGTTCACCGGCTGGCTAATCCCGGTACTATTCCGTTGGAAATCATAGAAGTGCAGTCTGGTAGCTACCTGGGGGAGGACGATATTGTTCGCTATGATGACCATTATGGGCGATGCAATTGAAATCAATCGTTTGCTTTCGGAATTGTTAATGGACAGACCTTGGTCAAGGTTGATGGGGAAATAAAGTTTGGATTTGATCAGTGGAAATAAAAGAATAAGTAGTTTGCTGCGGGAACTTGGGTAGATATGCAGGTTTTGGGTAAGTTTAAATCTCTGTTATGTCATCCGGGGCTTCGTCGCTATGCCAGCAACATATCCTGGATGATGGCTGAGCAACTCTTGCGTATTGTTGCTGGTTTGTTCGTTGGTATTTGGGTTGCGCGCTATCTTGGTCCTGAAAAATTTGGGCTTTTTAGTTATATATTGTCGTTCTCTGCACTTTTTTCAGGTATAGCAAAGTTAGGTCTGGACGGTGTGGTGGTGCGAGAGTTGCTGCGTAATCCGGAAAAAAGGGACTTATATCTCGGCACGGCTTTTTGGTTAAAATTTATTGGTGCGACTCTCTCTGTTGCTGTGATAGCTGCCGTTATACCATTTACAAAGAATGACTTAACCACCAATATATATATATTTATAGTTGCTTCAGGGGTTTTTCTTCAAAGCTTTGAGGTGGTTGAGTTTTATTTTCAATCTCAAGTGCGTGCAAGAAATATTTCGATTTGTAAGGTGGTGCAGCTTTCTCTTTCCTCGATAGTTAAAATTTACTTGGTTGTAAATGAGTTTGAGTTGGTCAGTTTTGTAATTGTTACACTATTTGATGCGCTCACGTTAGCTGTAAGTTATTTCGTTGTTTATCATGCATGTGAAAAGGCAGGGTTCTACAGGAAGTTTGATCCTAACGTTGCTAAGCAATTGCTGAAAGATTCTTGGCCGCTGATTTTTTCCGCGATATTGATAGCTGTTTATATGCGTATAGATCAGGTAATGATTAAGGAGATTCTTGGTGACTACGAGGTGGGCGTCTATGCTACAGCAGTGCGCCTGAGTGAGGCCTTTTATTTTGTTCCCATATTGATCACCGCTTCATTATATCCTGCGATTTTGAATGCCAAAGCGAAAAATGAAGATATCTATAGGCGGAGGCTACAGCGACTTTACACTTTCATGGTGTGGATGGCTGTTGCGTTTGCTCTGCCAATGACATTTCTAAGTGATTGGTTGATCTTATTGCTTTTCGGTGAGCCCTATCAAGGGGCTGGCTCAGTGCTAATGGTGCACGTCTGGAGTGCAATATTTGTATTTCTAGGTGTGTCATTTGGGAAGTATTTACTAGTAGAAAACTTAACGGCCATAGCTTTTCAGCGGACACTGTTTGGAGCTTTTTCTAATATAGTGCTTAATTTTTGGCTAATACCAATATATGGGGTGCTTGGTGCTGCTATATCGACCTTCTTTGCTCAGTTTTTTGCAAATTATTTTTTTGATATTTTTGATAGGCGGCTTCACCCGCAGCTAATAATGAAAACCCGCGCTCTATTTATGCCTTGGAAGCTCATGTACTAAAGCAAATTTTTAAGGTGAGGTTGCTTTGGAGGTGGGGTATTTTTAACTGCGTTGATGAAATTGGTGGTGAGGGGCGATGAAAATCACAGTTGTGGGAATGGGGTACGTCGGTTTATCTCTCGCGGTATTGTTGGCTCAACACCATCAGGTTGTTGTATTGGATATCATCCAAGAAAAGGTGGATTTGTTAAATGCTAAGAAAGCGCCGATTCATGATGATGTGATTCAAGACTTTTTGGCGAATAAGTCTCTAAATTTAATCGCTACAGTCGATAGAGACTGGGCATATCAGGGCGCCGATTTTGTCATAATCGCTACACCTACTGATTATGATGAGGCCTCTCATTATTTTAATACTAAGTCGATTGAATTAGTGGTGGCTGATGTGCTTGAGGTTAATTCAAGGGCTACCATTGTAATAAAGTCGACTATTCCTGTTGGGTATGTGAAGCGCGTCAGAATAAAATTTGGTGTAGATAATATTATTTTTTCGCCAGAGTTTCTGCGCGAAGGTTTGGCTTTGTACGATAATCTTTATCCTTCTCGAATTGTAGTAGGTGAGCAGTCAGATCGCGCGAGGGTATTTGTAAGCCTGTTGGTTGAGGGAGCAATTAAAAAAGATATACCGATTCTTTATACTGATGCTACAGAGGCAGAGGCCATTAAGCTCTTTGCTAATGCGTATCTGGCTATGCGGGTCTCTTACTTTAATGAGTTGGATGGGTACTGTGAGACGAACAATCTTAATGCCCGCCAGATCATCAGTGGCATAGGTTTAGATCCAAGAATTGGTAATCACTATAATAATCCGAGTTTTGGTTATGGAGGCTATTGTTTGCCGAAAGACACCAAACAGTTGTTGGCGAATTTTGAGCAGGTTCCGCAAAATATCATCCAAGCTGTTGTGCATGCGAATGATACCCGGATGGATTTCATTGTCCGCCAAATTATGGTGAGAAACCCAAAGAGAGTTGGTGTGTACCGCTTAATTATGAAGACGGGCTCTGATAATTTTCGCGCTTCTGCCATACAGGGGATAATGCATCGATTGCAAGGTCAGGGGGTTGAGTTGTGTGTATACGAACCCGAGTGCAAGCAATCATCTTTCCATGATTTTCCGGTGATTAGAGACTTTGTAGAATTTGCAGATGAGGTTGATATCATCATAGCAAATCGTATGAGTGATGAGCTTAAATGCGTTCAGCGCAAAGTTTACACGCGTGATCTATTCGGGAAGGATTGATTGTGGCTATAAAAAAAATACTCGTCACGGGAGGTGCTGGATTTGTGGGTAGCCACCTATGTGAGCGCCTTGCTCGGGATCCGAGGAACGAAGTCTATTCACTTGATAATTACTTTACAGGCTCAGAAGGCAATCATGTCCCCAATGTGTATTATATAAAAGGGGATACTGTTGAGATTGAAAAATTAATATCATTTTCTCCGGACATGGTATATCACTTGGGTGAGTACTCCCGGGTTGAGCAGAGTTTTGAAGATATTGATACCGTTTGGCGTTACAATAAAGATGGTATCTTTGCGGTAATGGAGTTTGTCCGTAAGGCGGGCTGTAAGATTCTATATGCTGGCAGTAGTACAAAGTTTGGTGATGGAGGTATGGGACGGGCTGCCAGTCCTTATGCCTGGACCAAGGCTTCTAATACCGAGCTGGTTATAAACTACGGTAATTGGTTTAATGTGCCGTATGCGATCACTTATTTTTATAATGTTTATGGTAAGCGTGAGATTGCTGCTGGTAAATATGCGACGCTAATTGCTTTATTCAATGAGAGAATGAAGTGCGGGGAGCCATTAACTGTCGTGAGTCCTGGTGCGCAGAAACGTAACTTTACGCACATTGACGATATTGTCGACGGTCTATTGCTTGTTGGCGAAAATGGATATGGTGATGAATTTGGGATTGGTAGCCCGGAGTCATTCACGATTCTTGAGGTGGCTAATATGTTTGGTGGTGCTATCAAAATGCTGCCGGAGCGAAAGGGGAATCGTATGAGTGCAGATGTGGTTACGGATAAAACTCAGGCTTTGGGATGGTCGCCCAAAAGAAGGCTATCCGAGTATATTGATGATTTGAAAGCGAATAACTGGAATTGATGAGTATGTTTGCCCAAGCATTTGTTCCTGTGGCGCCTTTGAATACAGCAGTTCTTTTTTTGATATTTAATAGGTTGGATACAACTCAACAGGTTTTTGAGTCAATCAGAAAAGCTAAGCCGCCTAGGTTGTATATAGCCGCTGATGGGGCTCGGGCCCTTAAAGAGGGGGAGTCAGAGAAGGTTGAGGCTGTTCGTGATTATGTCATGACGAATATCGACTGGGAGTGTCAGGTCATGACCTTGTTCCGTGAAACGAACATGGGGTGCAAATATGCGGTTAGCAGTGCAATTAGCTGGTTTTTTAGTCAGGAGGAGCAGGGCATTATCTTGGAGGATGACTGCTTGCCTAGTCAGAGTTTTTTCTGGTTCTGCGAAGAGCTGTTAGAAAAGTATAAAAATGATCAGCGCATTATGATGGTTTCGGGGACTAACTATCTGTTGGATGTTCGCGATGAAATTGACGGGGGCTATCTTTTTTCTCGACATTTCTCTATCTGGGGGTGGGCTACTTGGAGAAGGGCGTGGAATACGTATGATGTTGAGCTTGATTTTTGTACAGATGAATTCATTGCGCGACGTGACTATTCCTATCTAGCTTTGAATGGGCGTTTGGAGAGGTTCTATAAGAACTGCTTGGAGTTGATACGGGATAAGCGTGTTGATACTTGGGATTATCAGTGGGTTTTTAATTGCATATATAATTATGGCCTGTCTATTGTTCCGCCAGTTAACTTGATATCAAATCTTGGCGTTGAGGGAGCGCACGCCTCAGGCCTGACAGAGAATAATTTTCTGAAAACGTATGATGTCGATTTGCCGTTGGGACAGTCCCCGCGCCATGTCGTGCCAAGCATGTATCACGATAATGCCGTTTCTGCTCGAAATTTTAGAATTGGAAGTTTGGTTTTGGCTAAGAGCTTCGTCAAGTCTCTGTTGGCGCGGCTGAGCTTGAAAAAGTGAAGAAGCTGTTTAATAAGTTTTTCTCGGTAAAAATGCTTATTGGCCAAAGTTTCGCAAATCGTCCAATTTTCAATGTATTTCGAACTGACTATAAGAAGAGAGTGTTGATTTCATATATTACTCTCCCATTTAGAAGGGCGAGTCTCTCGCACTCTAATTTCTTTGAGGTGACTGCGGCGGCTAGAATATTCAATGAGCTAAAATATGTCGTCGATGTAATGCACTATGAGGGGCGTATTCCAAGTTTGGATGGCTATGATGCAATATATGGTTTCGGTGATGTATTCCAGCACTACTTTGAGATGCAGCATGAAGGGGGAGTAAAAACAATTTATTACGGTACGGGAATGCATGTTTGTCATCAAAATAATATGACTTTAAGGCGGGTGAGGGACGTCTACAGCAAGAAGAAAGTTTGGTTGTGTCGGTCAGGTCGATATGTTGAAAAAGCGTGGACGCACCAAACGGCTCTGAGTGATGGAATCATTGCCTTGGGAAATGATTCGTGTGCCGAAAGTTATCGAAAGCATTATGATGGGGTTGTTCTATCGTGTCCGGCTCCTTTTTTTCAAACGCTGGATTATAAAGAGGTCATGCTCAGGCGCAAGGGTGGGGCTCGCAACAGTTATCTGTGGTTCGGAAGTGCTGGCTTGATTCATAAGGGGCTTGACTTGTGCTTGGAGTATTTCAGGTCAAGGCCCGATTTTGAGTTTCATGTTTGTGGTAATTTATCTCTAGAGCCTGATTTTGTAAGGGTGTATAAGGCCGAGCTTTTTGAAACTCCGAATATACACGTACATGGTTTTGTCGATGTTCGGTCGGAATATTTTCAACAGATACTTGAATCCTGTGCTTTCGTCGTTTTCCCTTCCTGCTCTGAAGGGGGGAGCGCTTCGGTTCTCACTGCGGTAGGCAATGGGGCCTTGATTCCTGTCGTTTCTCGTGAGTCAAGTGTTACCCCTAAGTATGGGGTGCTGATTGATGAGTTAACGGCTAGTGGCCTCGCCGAGGCGATAGATAGGGCTGCGAGTATGTCGGATGAACAGATTAGGTTGCAGCAGTTGTTGAGTGCAGAAACTGTTGTGGCGGAGAATAGTCTTGAGAATTATGAGCGCATGCTTAGGTCGCATATAATGTGCTTGCTTGGGGTATAGTTACAGTATTAATAATTTCCGTCTTTGTTGGGTTGATTTTGATGAGCGAAAATACTTGTTCTATATGCTCAGGCCAGTTGCGTTATGTTTTTTCTGCATTAGTGCTCTCCAAATATGACGCTGAGTACTTTCATTGCGATGCTTGTGGCTTTCTATGTGTGCCAGATCCCCACTGGTTGAGCGAATCATACTCATCTGCCATCGCTGATGCCGATACAGGGCTGGTTTCAAGAAACATTGGTATAGCTAAAAAGCTTTCACTTTTATTGTTCTGGGGTATGGCTGCGCGCAGAGAGAGTAGATATTTAGATGCTGCCGGTGGCTATGGAATGTTGACCCGGCTAATGAGAGATTATGGTTTTGATTTCTATTGGTCTGATAAGTATTGCAAGAATGTTTTAGCGCGCGGCTTTGAGTATAACGCAGAAGTCGGGCCATGTGTTGCTGTGACCGCTATGGAGGTTTTGGAGCACTTAGCTGACCCCGTGGAGTATATAAGAGAGAGTCTGGCATGTGCCAGTGCAGAAACATTTATTTTTACTACTGAGCTTTATGATGGGGCGCCGCCTGCGCCAAATGAGTGGTGGTATTATTCTCTGCCCACGGGCCAGCATATAGGCTTTTTTCAGTTGCGAACGCTTCATCGGATTGCTGAGGTTTTAGGTCTTAATTTATATAGTGCCAATGGGCTTCATGTATTAACGAAGCGGAAATTAAATTTGGCTTGGGTGAGGGTGGTGACAGGGTCTGGTTTTTCGAGAATTGGTGATCATCTGCTGCGGCGTCTGATGAAGTCCAAGACCATGGATGATCATCGTAAGGTTCTGGGTTCGGTTTCATGAAAGTCGTTTACGATCACCAGATTTTTTCCTTGCAACGATACGGCGGTATTTCTCGCTATTTTTTTGAGTTGGCTAAAAATCTTTCTGAGTCGTCAGTAGATGGGCTTAATATTAATGTTAATGCGCCTTTCTATGTGAATAATTACTTGGCTGGTGCGCCTGCTTCACTCAATGTATTTGGAAAGCATCTTTCGGTATTTCGAGGGGTTGAAAGGTTTTGTCGTGGAGCTAACGCAATATTTTCACCGGTGTCGATTAGAGCGTTGAGACCTGATATCGTTCACGAGACCTACTATTCCAGCCATTCCCTAGCCTCTCATTCTGGTCGTACTGTTATCACGGTATATGACATGATTCATGAGCTATTCCCTCAGCTATTTGCTGTAGGAGATAGGACATCTATCAGTAAGCGAAAGGCGGTCAAGCGAGCTGATCATGTGATCTGTATCTCTGAGCATACGCGCCAGGATCTGGTTAGGCTGTTTGATGTGCCAATTGAAAAGACATCGGTAGTGCACCTTGGATTTTCTCTTACTGCCTCGCGCTTTGATGAGGGGGTGGTGCCAAATCGTCCTTATCTTCTTTATGTCGGAATGCGCGGTGGCTATAAGAACTTCGAGACCTTTCTTCGGGCTTATGCCAGTCAGCTATGTCTAAAAGAAAATTTTGATCTCGTGGCTTTTGGAGGTGGAGAATTTACCACTGAGGAGCATGCGATGATCGAGCGGTTAGGTGTTGCTGCTCAAGTTCGTCATCAAGGTGGTGGCGATGACACTTTGGCTGCCTATTATAAAAGGGCGGCTCTTTTTGTATATCCGTCCCTATACGAAGGCTTTGGAATTCCTCCGCTGGAGGCCATGAGCTATGGTTGTCCTGTCGTTTGTAGTAATACCAGCTCTATTCCTGAGGTTGTAGGTGCTGCGGCTAGAATGTTTGATCCCTGCTCAATAGAGTCGCTAGTTGAAGCTATGCTCGATGTTTTGCAAAGTTCAGGCGTGTGCGAGGAGCTAAGAGTTCTTGGGCTAGCGCGTGTGAAGGAGTTTTCTTGGCATCGCTGCGCACTAGAAACCCATGCGATCTATCGGCGACTTCTATCATGAAGGCATTGATTTGTGGCATCAGTGGGCAAGATGGTGCCTATCTAGCGAAACTGCTTTTACAGAAAGGATATGAGGTTGTTGGGACCTCGCGTGACGCAATGATTGCTCCATTTTCCAGTCTTGAGTTTCTGGGTATAAGGCACAGAGTCAGGTTGGTTTCAATGGCCATCAATGATTTTCGCAGTGTGTTGGCAGTTGTGGATAAGCACCGTCCAACTGAGGTTTATAATCTTGCCGGTCAGACGTCTGTAGGGCTTTCGTTCGAGCAGCCTGTCGAAGCAATGGAAAGTATTACACAGGGGACGCTTAATATGCTGGAGGCAATTCGTTTTGTTGATCCGGCTATTCATTTTTATAATGCAGGATCAAGTGAGTGTTATGGCGATACTGGACATAAGGGGGCGGATGAGGAGCATCCATTATGTCCCCGTAGTCCGTATGCGGTGGCTAAGGCGTCTGCATATTGGTTGACTCGTAACTATCGTGAATCGTATGGCTTGCATGCCAGTACTGGTATTCTTTTCAATCATGAGTCACCTTTGCGAGCGGAGCGTTTTGTAACACAAAAAATTGTCCGGGCAGCAACTCGTATTGCTGCCGGGAGTAAAGAAAAATTAACTTTGGGTAATCTTGACATTCATAGAGATTGGGGGTGGGCTCCTGATTATGTTGATGCGATGTGGCGCATGTTGCAGCAAGATAAGGCCGGGGACTACGTTATCGCAACCGGTGAGACCTGCGCTCTTGAGCAGTTTGTCAGTAAAGTTTTTTCTTATTTTGGTCTTGATTGGATTCAGCATGTTACGACCAATCGTGATCTATTTCGTCCATCCGATATTAAATTCAGCTTTGGTAATCCTCTCAAGGCTCGAAAAGAACTAAATTGGTCGGCAACCTACAAGGTTGATGACGTCATTTCTGCCATGTGCTCAGAGGCTATACGGCACGAGCTCTCAAAACGTAATCAGGAATTGTAATGATGAAAAAGGCTCTTATCACTGGAGTAACCGGCCAGGATGGTTCCTACCTTGCTGAGTTTTTGCTGGAAAAAGGCTACCAAGTTCATGGTGTCAAGCGTCGAGCGTCATCATTTAATACTCAACGTGTGGATCATATTTATCAAGATCCACACGTTGAACATCAGAATTTCGTTTTGCACTACGGCGATTTGACCGACTCGTCTAACCTCACTCGCATTCTGCAAGAGGTTCAGCCTGATGAAGTTTATAACCTAGGTGCGCAGTCTCACGTAGCCGTCAGCTTTGAGTCGCCGGAGTACACTGCGGATGTTGACGCTATGGGCACTTTGCGCCTATTGGAGGCGATACGAATTTTGGGGTTAGAGAAAAAGACCCGCTTTTATCAGGCTTCTACTAGCGAGCTTTATGGTTTAGTACAGGAAGCGCCGCAGAAAGAAACAACGCCTTTCTATCCACGCAGTCCTTATGCTGTTGCCAAGCTTTACGCCTACTGGATTACGGTGAACTACCGCGAGGCCTATGGGCTGTATGCCTGTAACGGCATCTTGTTTAATCATGAGAGTCCGCGCCGCGGGGAGACTTTCGTTACTCGCAAGATTACCCGTGGTTTGGCCAATATCGCGCAAGGGGTTGAGAGTTGCCTATACATGGGCAACATGGACGCCTTACGTGATTGGGGACACGCTAAGGACTACGTGCGTATGCAGTGGTTGATGCTGCAGCAGGAGCAACCGGAAGACTTTGTGATCGCCACTGGTGTGCAGTACAGCGTGCGCGAGTTCATCGAATGGTCGGCCCGAGAGCTAGGTATCACTCTTCGCTTCGACGGGCAGGGTGTAGATGAGGTCGCTATTGTCTCGACGATTAACGGCGACAAGGCTCCTGCGTTGAAAGTGGGTGATGTGATTGTGCGCATCGACCCCCGCTACTTCCGACCGGCAGAGGTAGAGACTCTCCTTGGAGATCCGACCAAGGCGAAGGAAAAGCTCGGTTGGGTACCGGAGATCACTATGCAGGAAATGTGTTCTGAAATGGTCGAGGAGGATCTCAAGATCGCTCGGCGCCATGCTTTGCTGAAGGCTCATGGGCATGAAGTGCCCGTATCGGTGGAGCGCTAAAGGGTATGTCTGGGGATTTGAGCGCGCGCGTCTTCGTTGCTGGCCACCTTGGGATGGTTGGCTCGGCAATTGTCCGGCAGCTAGAAAGTCTGGGATATAAGAACATCGTCACCCGTACTCGCAGTGAGTTGGATCTGTGCAATCAGGCCCAAGTTTCCGCTTTCTTTCAGCGGGAGCGGGTTGATCAGGTATATCTCGCGGCGGCGAAGGTGGGGGGCATCCACGCAAATAACATCTATCCGGCCGAGTTCATTTACGAAAACCTGGCTATTGAGACAAACATTATTCATGGGGCGCATGCCGCCGGGGTGCAGAAGTTGCTCCTTTTGGGGTCGTCTTGTATCTATCCAAGACTTTCCACTCAGCCAATGACAGAGAATACACTGCTCACTGGTCCGCTGGAGCCCACGAACGAGCCCTATGCAATCGCAAAAATTGCGGGTATCAAGCTCTGTGAGAGCTACAACCGGCAGTATGGCCGCGACTACCGCAGTGTGATGCCGACTAACCTCTACGGCCCGGGTGATAACTATCACCCAGAAAACAGTCATGTGATTCCGGCGCTAATTCGCCGCTTCCATGAGGCCAAGCAGCAGGGAATAGGTGAGGTGGTTGTTTGGGGAACTGGTACTCCACGTAGAGAATTCTTGCATGTGAATGACATGGCTGCTGCTAGTGTGCACGTTATGGAGCTACCGTCGGAGCGTTGGATTGCTGCCGTGGAGCCGCTGTGCTCGCACATCAATGTGGGTTGCGGGCGGGATCATAGTATCCGTGAGCTCGCAGAGCTTATCGCCCAAATAGTCAATTATCCTGGTGTACTCTGTTTTGATTCATCCAGGCCCGATGGCACACCTCGCAAGCTGATGGATGTCTCTCGGTTGGGCTCGCTTGGTTGGCAGGCTTCGACAACGCTCGAAGTAGGTTTGCGAGATGCCTATGCTTGGTACGTCTCGCATGTAGGTGAAGCGCGTAAATGACTTGCAGCTTGTTAGCTGCGCTGGGCGGTGATCAGTGAAAGTGGCTATCTATGAGCGTTTATTGAGTCGTCATGAGTGAGCCGAAAGTTTCCGATGTCGCTATGGGCGGTTTACTAGGAGGAGATCCGTCTTTGTTTCGGCTTCCTTGTAACGAGGGCCGAATAGACGAGGGAGGGCTGCGCCTTCAGGAGGCACGCACAGAGTCCATAGCGATTACTGTTATTGTCGTTTCCTATAACGGTGGCCAATACATTAAGGAGTCGGTAGCAAAGATTGTTTCACTCGGCAGGTCTGACCTCGAGCTAATTGTCATTGATGGCGGCTCCCAGGATGGGACCGTAGAGTTTTTGAGGGAAAATGACGATGTGATTGGATACTGGGTGAGTGAGCGTGATCATGGTATTTACGATGCAATGAATAAGGGGTGGTCTCTTGCAAATTTAGATACTCACATCATTTATGTGGGGGCTGGGGATTATATTCGCTCACTGCCGGCTGTCGATGAACTACAAGGTGAAACTATTTATTATGGCGATGTTCACTTGGGCAGTTATTTGTTCCGGTCTGGCATAGGGGCAAGGCTAAAGCTCGGCAACACTTTGCACCATCAAGCATTGCTTATACCTAAAAAAATTCATCCGCTCCCTCCGTTTGATCTGACATTCAAAACATATGCGGATTACGACTTCAACCTACGTTTATACCGGCAAGGGTATACATTTTTGCATTGTGACGCTTTATCTGGCTACGCGCTTCCGGGAGGTGTTAGTGCTCAGATAGGGGTTGCAGAGATGTCGGCGGTCGTTCGTAAAAATTATGGATATGTATGGAGCGGCTGCTCCTTCTTATATGGCACGTTGGTTCGGTTTAAGGCCAAGTTTAAAGTTCTCTTCTCATGACGCTTTTCATCAATAGTGCTAGCGCCGTATTTGTACTTTCTGGGGCGGTACATGGAGGTTAAGATTTTTTCAGTTATCGTAACCTTTAATCCAAAGGTTTCGAGTGTGATCGCCCTATTGAATTCGTTGCGTGCATCTGGGGTTACCTGTTGTGTCGTCGATAATAGTGATGGCTCCCCTCTTGCCGCCGTCGCGAATCTCGCTCATCTAATTGTATTGGATGAGAATAAAGGTATTGCTGCGGCGCAGAATATTGGTGTCGAGGCTTGTATAAGGCAGGGTGCTGATAGGATTGTATTTTTTGATCAGGATAGCATTATCGATGCAGACTTTATTCCGGGTTTAAGTTCTGCGTTTTCGGATTCGAGTGTCAGAATCAGCGCTCCAGTTTTCTCTAATGCAAGCGAGGGCTTTGAGTATCCTTTGGTAGATGTGAATCGTTTTGGGGTAGTGCGTAAGCGCCCGGTCAGTAGCTTTTCTGGTGCTATAGATGTATCTACGGTGATCTCCTCGGGGACGATGGTCGACGCAAGCGTTTTTTTCGTGGTAGGCAACATGGATGAGCGCCTTTTCATTGATTATGTCGATACTGAATGGTGCTTCAGATGTATGCGATCTGGGTTGTCCATCAGGGTTAACCCGGGAGTTTGCATGCTGCACACTATCGGTGATAAGACGCTGAGATTTGGTTTCTTTGCTGTTCCCATTCATAGCCCGGTACGCCGCTATTACCGTGTTCGCAATTCTTTGCTGCTTTTGCGCTATCGACATGTCCCGCTGCTATATTCTCTTCGCGAGATTGCCATAAATAATTTTCATCAGGCGATAATATTTTTATTTGTGAAAAATAGAGTCGCCCATCTTCGTTGCTATCTTCGTGCCATTAGTGATGGCGTTAGAGGGGGGGGGGGGCGGCTGGGCGAGAGCGTGCTTTCGTCGGATTGATTTATCGCTTGAGTCAGGACAGAACCATGATCTCAGTTTGTTTGGCCAGCTTTAATGGTGAGCGGTATATTCGTGAGCAAGTAGAAAGTATCCTGAGCTCGCCGGAGGTTGGTGAGTTGATTATTTCTGATGATGGCTCTAGTGATCGGACTCTGGCGATTGTCAACGCTATTGCTGATCCGCGCGTGAGGGTCGTGGCTGGGCCGAGGAAGGGCTTGGTCCGAAACTTTGAGTCGCTTCTTGAGCAGGTTAAGGGAGAGTATATATTCCTCTCTGATCAAGATGATATATGGCGGCCCAATAAGGTCAGAGCAATCATTGGCTTGTTGCAAGGCGCTGATCTGGTAGTTTCTGATTGTGAAATTGTAGATTCGCAGGGAGCGGTGATGGAAGAATCCTTTTTTTCTATTCGCCATTCAGGGCCTGGATTTATAAAAAATCTTTCTCGTAATTCATTTTTGGGTTGCTGCATGGCATTTCGGCGCAATGTTTTAGATGCTGCGATGCCTTTTCCTTCTCGGTTGCCCATGCATGACTGGTGGCTCGGCCTGGTCGCCACAATGGTTGGTCAAGT
Source organism: Pseudomonas sp. (assembly GCA_038147895.1). Taxonomy (GTDB): domain Bacteria; phylum Pseudomonadota; class Gammaproteobacteria; order Pseudomonadales; family Pseudomonadaceae; genus Aquipseudomonas. The sequence continues at coordinate 46,920 of JAYQUJ010000016.1, read as the reverse complement.
GATCTTTGTTGATGAAAGGCTAGTGCTTTATCGTCGACACGGTGCTAATGCTTCTGATGCGGCTGGAAGATCATCTGCGTCGAGAGGCACGCAAATTCGGTGGAGGTTGCTGCTGTCATGGCTTTTACTCAAGCGATTTCTTGCGTTAAAGCTATGTGGGCGATTTTGATTTATAGCTCGCTGCGCTCCTTATGGCCTATAGGCTCTGTGTGTCGGGGTTTTTGATTTGAAAGTATCGATTATTACGGTTTGTTATAATAGCGGCGCTACAATCAGAGACACTATTAAGTCGGTTGTTGCGCAGGACTATGAGGATATAGAGTATATCGTGATTGATGGCGGCTCCGGGGATGATACCCTGGGCATTGTCGGCGAGTATCGGGAGTTTGTTAGTGCTGTAGTTAGTGAGCCTGATCATGGGATCTATGATGCAATGAACAAGGGGCTTGCCTTGGCGACGGGAGATATCGTTGGGTTGCTAAATTCCGATGATGTTTATGATTCGTCAAGTTCGGTGAGGAGTGTGGTTTCTGCTTTTGTCGAAGCGCCAGAGGCGCAGGTTGTTTTTGGTGATGTAGTGTTCGTTTCCGCGAGTGATCTGGTTACGATTAAACGCTATTATTCATCTCGCGCATTTCGCCCCTGGAAGTTGAGATTTGGTTGGATGCCCCCTCACCCGGCTACATTTGTTCGGCAGGATGTTTATCGGCGCTTGGGGGGCTATAGCCTATCTTACAAGATTTCTTCAGATTATGAGATTTTTGTTCGCTGGCTGCTAGTCAATAAATTGATTTACTCGCGCATAGATCGGATTGTAGTACGCATGCGAACCGGCGGTGCTAGCACTGCAGGAATTAAAAGCAGCATTCGACTGAATAGAGAAATAGTTGAGGCGTGCCGAGCCAACGGTGTCTATACCAATCTTTTTCTGGTTCTGCTGAAAATTCCCTTTAAGTTGCTAGAGTTGATGCGGAATCCAAAGGTCTCGCAGTATGGTTAATATATTGCTGACAGGGTCTACGGGCTTTGTGGGTGGGGCTGTGTTGAGTGCGCTTTTGAGGCGTAGCCATTTTCAGTTGCATACGCTTGTGCGCGAAGAGTCAGGCTCTGTCATGGGGGTTCGTGAATCACTATTTACTGATTTGGCTGGCGGCAAGTTTCAGGATGCACTCGTTGGCATGGACTGCGTGGTACATTGTGCGGCGCGTGTCCATGTAATGCATGAGCGTGACTCCAGTGCTCAGGTGGATTTTCGGCGTGTTAACGTTGATGGAACATTGAATCTCGCTCGACAAGCCGCTTTAGCGGGTGTTAAACGTTTCATCTTTCTTAGCTCTATTAAGGTTAATGGCGAGGAAACTTCTCCGGGAAACGTTTTCAGTGCTGATACTTTTCCAGAACCCGTAGATGCTTATGGTATTTCCAAGCACGAGGCTGAAGAGAAGCTACGGGCGCTCGCCAGAGAAACCGGCATAGAGTTGGTGATCATTCGACCGGTGTTGGTTTATGGTCCGGGGGTGAAGGCCAACTTTCAGAACATGATGGGATGGCTTGCCAAGGGCGTTCCGCTACCGCTGGGTGCTATACATAATCATCGTAGTCTGGTTGCCTTGGATAACCTCGTGGATCTGATAGTTACTTGCATTGAGCACCCCGCCGCCGCTAATCAAATTTTTCTGGTTAGCGACGGTGAGGATGTCTCAACTACTGAACTATTGAGGCGCTTAGCTTCTGCTTTGGGCAGGCCTGCTCGGCTTTTGCCCATACCTGCGTGGCTGCTAACGAATTCAGCTGCCCTACTAGGCCGGCGAGGGCTAGCGCAGCGGCTGTGTAGTTCGTTGCAGGTTGATATCAGCAAAACTAAAACCTTGCTGGGGTGGACGCCGCCAGTATCTCTGGATGCTGCGCTGCAGCGAACCGCTAGGCATTTTTTAGAGCAACGCTGATGATGCATTATTGGTTTCTACTGCTGGTTGTGCTCACGGCCTTTGGTCTTACATGGTTATTACGCCGTTATGCGTTGTCTCGTAGTTTGATCGACGTACCCAATCCGAGAAGCTCACATTCAGTACCGACTCCACGTGGCGGGGGCATAGCCATTGTCCTGTCCTTTTTGGGGGCGACGGTATGGCTTTTATCGACTAATAATCTCGGTGTTTCGTTGGCCGTCGCTTTGCTAGGGGGGGGCGGACTCGTCGCGTTGATCGGTTTTCTGGATGATCACGGCCATATTGCAGCGCGTTGGCGCTTGCTGGGGCATTTCATCGCGGCTGTCTGGGCCTTGTATTGGCTGGGTGGTTCGCCCCCGCTGACTCTATTCGGCATCCTGATGGAGATGGGCTGGCTGGGCGATGTGCTGGTTGCGGTTTATTTGGTGTGGCTGCTTAACCTGTACAACTTTATGGACGGTATCGACGGCATTGCCAGCGTTGAGGCTATCTGCGTAAGCCTCGGAGGGGTGTTGTTGTATTTTCTCTCTGGTGTAGGGCTTGAAGGCGTCCGGGTTGTCTTGGCTCTGACGGCCGCGGCGGCGGGCTTTCTGTGGTGGAACTTTCCCCCCGCGCGGATTTTCATGGGCGATGCGGGGAGTGGTTTTCTCGGCATCGTTCTAGGGATCTTCTCGCTGCAGGCAGGCTGGGCCGAGCCGGCATTGTTTTGGGCTTGGCTGATCTTGCTCGGAGTGTTCATCGTTGATGCGACGCTGACGCTGCTGCGTCGCTTGCTTCGAGGCGAGAGGGTTTACGAGGCCCATCGGAGTCATGCTTACCAGTGTGCGTCACGGCGACAGGGACGACATTTGCCGGTGACGCTCGCGGTAGCGGGCTTGAATCTGCTCTGGTTGCTGCCATTAGCGATGATGGTGAGTTTGGGTTGGTTGGACGGTTTAGTCGGCGTCTTGATCGCCTACGCGCCACTGGTGGTGTTGGCCTGGTTCTACGGTGCCGGTTGCGCGGAGGTTGCGAGTGATGTTTGAGGTGTTGCGACTTCGGCTACTGAGCATTGGCCGTGAGCGCAAGCGCTTGCTGCAGGTTCTGGCCGATGTGTTGCTGATCTGGCTGGCGTTGTTGATGGCATTTATGCTTCGCTTGGGTTGGGACGATCTTCCCGCCTGGAACAGTGGCATTCTCTGGTTATTTGTTTGTGCCCCATTGACGGCACTGCCCTTTCTGATTCGCATGGGCTTGTACCGGGCGGTGCTGCGCTATATCGGCAACGATGCACTGATGACTATCTTCAAGGCGATCAGTCTTGGGGTGCTGATGTTTGCACTGGTGCTCTTTGCTTTCCGCCACGATGTCTTGATCCCTCGCTCGGTGATCTTCAGTTACTGGTGGCTGTGTCTGATCTTTCTCGGTGGGCTGCGCCTGCTGCTGCGACAGTTCTTTCTCGGGGATTGGTACTTTTCGGCTGATAGGCGCCAGTCTGGACAGGAACTGCCGCGTGTCGCCATTTATGGCGCCGGGGCGTCTGGAAACCAACTACTGGCGGCATTACGGCAGCAGCAGTCACTGCTGCCGGTGGCTTTCCTCGACGATGACGTGTCTTTGCAGAAACGTTCGATTGCCGGCCTGCGTGTGTATGAGCCCGCACAAGTGGTGAATATGATCACCGAGCTTGGTCTGAGCGAAATCTTGCTGGCGATTCCGTCCGCCAGTCGTGCCCGACGTCGGGAAATTATCGATGCGCTCCAGCTCTTACCTGTGCACGTGCGCTCGGTCCCCGGCATTGTCGATATCGCTGCTGGCCGCGTCAGTGTGGCGGATCTGCAGGAGGTCGATATTGTCGACCTGCTGGGGCGCGATGCGGTCGAGCCACGTCAGGAGTTGCTGCACCGTTGTATCGAGGGGCAGGTGGTGTTGGTGACCGGGGCTGGTGGCTCGATCGGTTCCGAGCTGTGCCGGCAGATTCTCGTCAACGGCCCGAAGACCCTGCTGCTGTTCGATCACAGTGAATTCAACATGTACGCGATCCACGGCGAGCTGCAGCAGCAAATTCAACGGCAGGCACTGTCTGTGGAGCTGGTGCCGGTACTGGGCTCGGTCCGTGACTTTGCGCATCTGCACGAGGTGATGAGGCTCTGGCAGGTCGACACGGTCTACCACGCGGCGGCGTACAAACACGTTCCACTGGTCGAACACAACGTGGTCGAGGGTGTGCAGAACAATGTGATCGGTACATTGAACGCGGCTCGGGCGGCGGTCGAAACGGCTGTCGCCAACTTCGTGCTGATCAGCACCGATAAGGCGGTACGGCCCACGAATGTCATGGGTGCCACCAAGCGGTTGGCGGAGATGGTGCTGCAGGCCTTTTCCCAGGAAAGCGAACTGGCGAGTGGGGCCGGCAATCTGGTTCCCAGGGGCACACGTTTCACCATGGTGCGCTTTGGCAATGTTCTCGGTTCTTCGGGGTCGGTGATCCCGTTGTTCCGTCAGCAGATCGCCCGTGGCGGCCCGGTGACCGTGACGCATCCGAAGATCACCCGCTACTTTATGACCATCCCCGAAGCGGCCCAACTGGTGATTCAGGCGGGAAGCCTGGGGGCCGGTGGTGACGTTTTCGTGCTCGACATGGGCGAGCCGGTCCAGATCGTCGACCTGGCCCGGCGGATGATCCAATTGTCCGGTCTGTCGCTACGGGATGAGGAGCGTCCGGATGGCGATATTGCCATCGAGTTCACCGGATTGCGGCCGGGCGAGAAGCTCTACGAGGAGCTATTGATCGGCGACAACGTCAATGCCACCGAGCATCCGAAGATCATGCGTGCCAGCGAAGAATCATTGCCGTGGTCCGAGCTGCAGGCATTGCTCACGACGTTGGAGATGATTTCCGGGCAAGGCGACTGCGAGCGGATTCGCTCGCTGCTGATGAAGGTGGTTCAGGGCTATCGGCCGGATGGCGAGCTGGTGGACTGGCAGTTCCGCAAACGGCAGGCGTGAGCCAGACCTTGTGCGTGTCTGCCGCGCGGGCAGGCGAGGGGTTGAGCGCTGCTGCGCTTGGAAGCAGTGCGGCGATTACTGTGTCCTGGTGCCGGCCATCGCTTGCCAGTTTTGTCGTGCGTTCGCTGATACAATCCGCGGTCCTTTACCAGTAGTTCTGCGGAGCTCTTTGAATGGCCAACCCTACCCAGCAATCCAGCCTGCGAGTTTACTTGCGATTGCTGAAATATGTAGTGCCCTACTCGGGCCTATTTGCCATAAGCATCCTCGGTTTCCTGATCTTCGCTTCGACCCAGCCGATGCTGGGATACATGCTCAAGTTCTTCGTCGACGGCCTGAGTAACCCTGAGCTCGGGTTGTTTTCCGAGGTGCCCTGGCTGCTCGAAAATGCACCCTGGCTGGCCAGGCTGCCATTGCTTCAGGCCGTACCGTTGCTGATTGTGGTGATTGCCCTGTGGCAGGGTGTCGGCTCATTTCTGGGCAACTTCTACCTGGCCAAGGTCTCTATGGGGCTGGTTCAGGATTTGCGCATCGCGCTGTTCAACAATCTGCTGACCCTGCCCAATCGTTATTTTGACAACCACAACTCGGGTCACCTGATCTCGCGCATTACCTACAACGTGACCATGGTCACCGGGGCTGCCACCGATGCGATCAAGGTGGTGGTGCGCGAAGGCATGACGGTGCTTTTCCTGTTCGTCAGCCTGCTGTGGATGAACTGGAAGCTGACCATGGTGATGCTGGCGATCCTGCCGGTGATTGGCTTCATGGTCAGCAGCGCGAGCAAGAAATTCCGTAAGCAGAGCAAGAAGATCCAGGTGGCCATGGGCGATGTGACCCATGTTGCCTCGGAAACCATTCAGGGCTATCGAGTGGTGCGCAGCTTTGGTGGTGAAGCCTATGAGCGCCAGCGCTTCTTCAAGGCAGCCGACGATAACAAGGCCAAGCAGCTGCGCATGGTCAAGACCAGTGCCGTCTACACCCCCAGTCTGCAGTTGGTGATCTATAGCGCCATGGCTGTGCTGATGTTCCTGGTGCTGCTGCTGCGCGGCGATGCCTCGACTGGTGACCTGGTGGCCTACATCACCCTTGCAGGCCTGTTGCCCAAGCCGATTCGCCAGCTCTCTGAGGTCAGCTCGACCATTCAGAAAGGCGTCGCCGGAGCGGAGAGCATCTTTGAACAGCTAGATGAAGAGCCCGAGATCGACAAGGGAACGCAGGAACGCCAGCGGGTCAGCGGCCGGTTGGAAGTTCGCAACCTGAGCTTCCAGTACCCCGGCGCGGAGAAACCAGTGTTGAAGGACATCTCCTTCGTCGCCGAGCCGGGACAGATGATTGCGCTGGTCGGCCGCTCCGGCAGTGGCAAGTCGACCCTGGCCAGCCTGATTCCGCGTTTCTACCACCACGAGCAGGGGCAGATTCTGCTGGACGACCTGGATGTCGAGGATTTCACCCTGCGCAATCTGCGCCAGCACATCGCCCTGGTTACCCAGCACGTCACCCTGTTCAACGACAGCGTGACCAACAACATCGCCTACGGCGATCTTGCCGATGCGCCTTTTGCTCAGGTGCGTCGGGCTGCCGAAGATGCCTATGCGGCAGAGTTCATCGACAAGCTACCTCAGGGCTTCGATACCCTGGTTGGCGAGAACGGCGTGCTGCTGTCCGGCGGCCAGCGCCAGCGTCTGGCCATCGCTCGGGCGCTGTTGAAGAACGCGCCATTGCTGATTCTCGATGAGGCGACTTCGGCGCTGGACACCGAGTCCGAGCGGCACATCCAGGCCGCACTGGATCAAGTGATGAAAGGGCGCACCACTCTGGTCATCGCTCACCGTCTGAGCACGATCGAGAAGGCCGACCAGATTCTGGTCATGGATCAGGGCGAGATCGTCGAGCGTGGTAGCCATGCCGAGTTGCTGGCGCTCAATGGCTACTATGCGCGCCTGCATGCCAAGCAGTTCGAGGATACCGACGAATTGGTGCCAAACGATACCTGACAGGCGCGGCCCGCTCGCCTGGGGCGAGTGGGTGGCTGTGGTATCATCGCCGCCGTTTTTCCGTTGCCCGGAGCCGCAATGAAGCTTTCCATGCCCCGTTACGATCAAGCCCCCGTTCTAGTGGTGGGCGATGTCATGCTCGACCGTTATTGGCATGGTGGCACGTCGCGGATTTCTCCGGAGGCGCCGGTGCCGGTAGTCAAGGTCGAGCAGATCGAGGATCGTCCCGGTGGTGCGGCCAACGTTGCGCTGAACATTGCCGCCCTGGGTGCCCCGGCGCTGCTGGTAGGCGTGACCGGAGAGGACGAAGCTGCCGACAGCCTGACTGACAGCCTGGCCGCCGCAGGTGTCAGTGCCCACTTCCAGCGTATCGACACGCAGCCGACCATCGTCAAGCTGCGGGTGATGAGCCGTCACCAGCAACTGCTGCGCATGGACTTCGAAGAGCCGTTCAATACCGACGCTGCTGCCCTGGCCGTGGATGTCGAGCGCCTGCTCGATGGCGTCAAGGTGCTGGTGCTGTCCGACTACGGCAAGGGCGCGCTGAAGAACCATCAGACGCTGGTGCAACTGGCGCGAGCCAAAGGCATTCCGGTGCTGGCCGATCCCAAGGGCAAGGACTTCTCCATCTACCGTGGCGCCAGCCTGATCACGCCGAACCTCAACGAATTCGAGACCATCGTCGGTCACTGTGCCGACGAGGCCGAGCTGGTGGCCAAGGGCGCCAGGCTGATGGCCGAGCTGGAGCTGGGGGCGCTGCTGGTGACTCGCGGCGAACACGGCATGACCCTGCTGCGCCCCGAGCATGCGCCACTGCACCTGCCGGCTCGTGCTCGCGAGGTGTTCGACGTGACCGGCGCCGGCGATACCGTGATCTCTACCCTGGCTGCCTCCATCGCCGCTGGTGAAGAGCTGCCGCAGGCCGTGGCCCTGGCCAACCTGGCCGCCGGCATCGTGGTCGGCAAGCTGGGCACCGCCGCCATCAGTGCGCCGGAGCTACGCCGTGCGGTACAGCGCGAACAGGGCTCCGAGCGTGGCGTGCTGGGCCTGGAACAATTGCTGGTCGCCATCGAGGACGCTCGCGCCCATGGCGAGAAGATCGTCTTCACCAATGGCTGCTTCGATATCCTGCATGCCGGCCATGTCACTTATCTGGAACAGGCGCGCGCCCAGGGCGACCGCCTGGTGCTGGCTGTCAACGATGACGGTTCGGTTTCGCGCCTGAAGGGGCCGGGGCGGCCGATCAACTCGGTAGATCGACGCATGGCCGTGCTGGCTGGCCTGGGGGCGGTGGACTGGGTGGTGAGCTTCAGCGAAGACACCCCGGAAAACCTGCTGCGGGCGATCCAGCCTGACGTGCTGGTCAAGGGTGGCGACTACGGCATCGACCAGGTGGTTGGCGCCGATATCGTTCGTGCCTATGGCGGCGAGGTACGGGTGCTCGGTCTGGTGGAGAACAGCTCGACCACCGCCATCGTCGAGAAAATCCGCAGCAAGTAACCTCAGCCGGTACGCCGACCAGGCTTGCTGGCTGGACGTTCCAGTCCAGCCAGCCAGTCCTTCCAGCGAATGCGTTCATCGCGCACCAGCCAGCCGTCCTGCGCGGCGAAGCTTTCCGACAGCCACAGTCCACGGGTGCTGGCGGGGCGTAGTTCGCCCCGTTGCAGGTGTAGCAACTCGCCACTGGGGCGGCCGTCGCTGAGTGGTAACAGGTAAAGATCCGGACGGCGGCGCTCCAGGCGGGCTACCAGCTGCTGTTCCTCCAGGCGTTCGTCGACATGGAACAGGCTGGGCTGGCGGCAATCCGCAGGCAGCTCCAGGCACAGGTCATAAACCAGCTGCAGCGAGGCCGTGGGCAGATGCACGTAGGCCCGTGGTCGCTCCAACAGGGTCAGATTGCCGCAATGCACCGGACGGGCTGCGCCTGACAGCGGGCTGAGGCGAAAGTGACTGCTTTCCCGGTAGCGCAGGGCGTTCTGGTACGGGGCCGGCAGCCAGGTGTCGGCAAAGCGGCCTGTCAGCCAGCTACCTTCGCTCTCGATCAGGCATTCCTCGGCCACTTCCTGAATGGCAGTCAGCAGAGGCAGATTGAGTTCGTGGGCCGGTACATAGCCGGAGATCAGTTTGAGCACTACATCGCCGCGGTCTGGGCGGCGCTGGCGCACCACCAGCCAGTAGTCACGCCCCTGCCAGTTGAGCGTCAGCCTGACCGAAACGCCGAGGTTGGCCAGCTCCACGGCAAAGCGCTGCGGGTCGTTGATCGCGATACCGCGGCGGCGTTCGAGCATCTGGGTGAAGTTCAGTGGCAGGCCCAGGCTGCGGTAGTGCAGGCGCTCATGATCGGCCTCCACATGCAGTGGCAAGGTCTTGAATGCCGTAGGGTCCTTGCGCGCCAGCAGTCTCGACATATCGGCTCCTTGGTCGGGGCGCCCGCTAGGGCGGCAGGTCGGAGCGTTGCAGTTTAGCCGCGTATCGCGGCGGCGGCGGCCGCGACGTTTGCCGCAAGATGTTGCGGGTTGATGGTGCCGATGATGGCGCTGCTGACGCCCGGGTGGCTGAACAGCAGCTCGAAGCTGGCCTGGATAGGCTCCTGGCCCTCGCGCAGTACGGCGTGGCCGCTGGCCAGGGCTTTCTTGATCAGAATGCCCTTGCCGTGGGTGGCTGCGTAATCGAGTACCGGCTTCTCGCCCTGTTCGGCGAGGTTGTAGGTGACCATCGCGCAGTCGCCCTGCTCAAGGGCCAACAGGCCGCCCTCGACCGTCTTGCCGGAGAGACCGAAGGCGCGAATCTTGCCCTCGCGCTTGAACTCGGCCAGGGTTTCGTACAGACCGCTGTCACGCAGGATGGCGACGTCGTTGCCGTCCGAGTGCACCAGCAGCAGGTCGATGCGGTCGGTTTCCAGGCGCTTGAGGCTGCGCTCCAGGGACAGGCGCGCATGTGCCGGGGAGAAGTCGAAGCTGGACTGGCCCCCGTCGAATTCCTCGCCGACCTTGCTGACGATCAGCCAGTCCTCGCGCTGGCCACGCAGCAGTGATCCCAGGCGTTGTTCGCTGACGCCGTAGGCTGGCGCGGTATCGATCAGGTTGATGCCGAGCGCGCGGGCTTGGTCGAGCAGGGCGCGGGCGGCGGCATCGTCGGGAATGGTGAAGCCGTTGGGGTACTTCACGCCCTGATCGCGGCCCAGTTTGACGGTGCCCAAGCCCAGCGGCGAGACGACCAGGCCGCTGTCGCCCAGTGGGCGGTGCAGATCGTGCAGGCTCATGGCAGCAGCTCCTCCCAGATCGGCTGCGCCAGCGGCGGGCGCGGCAGCTCGGGCAAGGCCGAATGCTGGGTAGGCTGGATGGCATCGCGCTGCAGAGCGGCGATGACCCGGTCGCTGAAGTCCGGCGCCAGCGCCAGCTTGGTCGGCCAGCCCACCAGCAGGCGGCCCTGATCGGCGAGGAAGGCGTTGTCCGGGCGCACCAGACCGGATTGCGCCGGCTCGGCGCGGTCGACCCGCAGGCAGGCCCAGTGCGCGGTGGACAGATCAATCCACGGCAGCAACTGGCCCAGTTCCTGTTGTGCGGCGCGAATCTGTGCGCCTTCGTCGCGGGCCACGCCGTCGGCTTCGGCAATGTCGCCACCCAGGTACCAGACCCACTGACCATCGGCGGCAGGGTGGCTGGTGACGGTGATGCGCGGCTTGGGCCCGCCGCCCAGGCAGTGGGCATACAGCGGCTTCAGCCCCGGGCCCTTGACCAGCACCATGTGCAGCGGGCGCAGCTGCTGTTGTGGCTGCTGCACATCCAGTGTGGCGAGCAGGGCGGCGTTGCCGGCGCCGGCGCCGAGCACGATGCGCTGGGCGCGGATTTCCCGGCCGTCCACCACCAGGCCGGTCAGTTGATCGTTCTCGCGTAGCGCGCTGATTGTGTGGCCGTGCAGCAGGCTTTCCTCGGCCAGTTCGGCCAGGTGTGTGATCAGGCTGGGCACGTCGAGCACCAGTTCGGCCAGGCGGTAGACCTTGCCCTTGAATTTCGGATGCTGCAGGGCCGGGGGAAGCTGCTCGCCCTTGACCTGGTCGACCCGGCCGCGCACCGCCTTGCTGGCGAAGAAGCTGGTGAGATTGCCGGCCAGGCTGCCTGGTGACCACAGGTAGTGGGCCTCGGACAGCAGGCGTACGCCGCGCAGGTCCAGTTCGCCCGCGCCATCAAGCGCCTCGCGCCAGCGCCGTGGCATGTCGGCGATGGCCTCGGAGGCTCCGGTCAGCGCACCATGCAGGGCGTACTTGGCGCCGCCGTGGATGATGCCCTGGGATTTCACGCTCTGCCCGCCGCCGAGGCTGTTGCTCTCCACCAGCACGGTGGCGTAGCCCAGTTGGCGCAGGCGGGCGTTGAGCCAGAGGCCGGCGATACCGCCGCCGACAATCAGGACATCGGTGCTGAGGGCTTGGGACATGGATACGGCTCGCAACTGAACAGGCGCGCAGTATAACGCGCGCCTGCCCTGGCTCGGTTGGTCAGTGTCCGACGCTCTGCGAGAACAACTGGATCACCACCACGCCGGCGACGATCAGGGCCATGCCGAGCATGGCGGGCAGGTCCAGGCGCTGCTGATACAAGAACGTGGCGGCGATGCTGACCAGCACTATGCCCAGGCCGGCCCACACGGCATAAGCGACGCCGACCGGAATGGTCTTGACCACCAGGCTGAGCATCCAGAACGACAGGCCATACCCCAGCACGACCAGCAGCAGGGGTAGCGGTTTGTTGAAGCCGTCGAGGGCTTTCATCGAAGTAGTGGCGATCACCTCGGCGGTGATGGCGATGGCGAGATAGATATAGCCGTGCATGTCGAAACTCCTGACTGAGCGGCGCCATTCTAGATTTCTGGGTGATGGGATAAAGTCATTTCCTATCTGTTATGGAGATAGGTTATGCAGTGGAATCTTGAGCAGATCCGCCTGTTCGTCGGTGTCGCCGAGGGACAGTCCTTCTCGGCCGTGGCCCGCGATATGCGGCGGGCGCAGTCGGCGGTGAGCAGTGCCATCGCCTTGCTGGAAGCCGACCTCGGCGTGTTGCTGTTCGAGCGCAGCAGCGGGCGCCAGCCGCGTCTGACCAGTGCCGGCAGTGCGCTGTTGGAAGAGGCGCGAGAGCTGTTGCGTCAGGGCGAGCGCCTGGAGGCGCGGGCGCAAGGGCTGGTGCGCGGGGAGGAGGTGTGCCTGCGCCTGGCGCTGGACGAGGCCATGCCCTATCAGCCCGTGCTCGATAGCCTGGAGGCCCTGGCTCAGGCCTTTCCGCTGCTGGAGGTGCAGCTGACCAGTGGCGCCCAGGGCGATGTGGGCCGCAAGCTGCAGGAGCGCCGAGCCGACCTCGGCCTGCTGTTTCACCATGAGCAGATGCCTGGCGAATTGGAGCGCCAGCGCCTGGGCACTATCGAGATGGTCACCGTGTGTGGCGCGGGGCACCCGCTTGCCACTGCCGGGCCTATGCAGCGCCGCGAGCTGGCGCGTCACCGGCAGCTGCTGATGGCGCCGCAGGACAGCCATTACCCCGGCGGCGAGCAGGTCAGCCCTTCGGTCTGGCGGGCCGACAGTTTCTACGCCATGGCCGAGTTGCTCGTGCGCAATCTTGGTTGGGCCTGGTTGCCGCGCCATGTGGTGCAGTACCCCACCTATCAGGGCTATCTGGTCGAGCTGAGCTGTGACTGGACGCCACCGCCGCTGGTGGTGGAGCTGGTCTGCCGGCGCGACGAGGCGCTGGGTCCGGCAGCCCTGTGGCTGGCCGAGGCCTTCGCCGAACATTTGCAGGCCCTGGGCTGATAAGCTGCGCGCCCATGAACAGAACCCTCTACAGCCTGATCCTGCACCTGGCCCTGCCATTTATCTTCGTGCGCCTGCTATGGCGCGCCTGGCGTGCACCGGCCTATGGGCGGCGTATCGGTGAACGCTTTGCCTTCGGCCTGCCGCCGCTGCGCCAGGGTGGTATCTGGATTCATGCCGTGTCGCTGGGTGAGAGCATCGCGGCGGCGCCGTTGATCCGCGAGTTGCTGGCGCGTCACCCCGAGTTGCCGATTACGGTCACCTGCATGACGCCGACCGGCTCGGAGCGTATTCAGGCACTGTTCGGTGCAAGCATTCAGCACTGCTACCTGCCGTATGACCTGCCCTGGGCTTGCGCGCGCTTTCAGTCGCGTTTGCAGCCGTGCCTGGCGGTGGTGATGGAGACCGAGCTGTGGCCCAACCATATCCATGCCTGTCATCGTCGTGGTGTGCCTGTGGTGCTGGCCAATGCACGGCTGTCCGAGCGCTCGGCACGGGGCTACGCGCGCTTCGCCAAGCTGACGGCGCCGATGCTGGCCGAGCTGAGCCTGATCGCCGTGCAGACCGAGGCCGAGGCCGAGCGTTTTCATCAGCTGGGCGCGCGCGGCGAATGCGTCGAGGTGACCGGTTCGATCAAGTTCGATCTCAGCGTCGATCCGCAGTTGCCGGTGCGTGCGGCTGAGCTGCGTGGCGAGTGGGGCGCGGCGCAGCGACCGCTGTGGATCGCGGCCAGTACCCACGCTGGCGAGGACGAAGTGATTCTGGCGGCCCATCGTCAGTTGCTGGCCGAGCATGGCGATGCCCTGTTGATCCTGGTGCCACGCCATCCGGAGCGTTTCGTTGATGTGCATGAGTTGTGTCGTCGCGAGGGCTTCGCCACGGTACGTCGCTCCACCGGCGCGCCGGTAGCTGCCGATACCCAGGTGTTGTTGGGCGATACCCTGGGCGAGCTGCTGTTCCTTTATGCACTGGCCGACCTGGCATTCGTCGGTGGCAGCCTGGTAGCCAATGGCGGGCATAACCTGCTGGAGCCGGCCGCGCTGGGCAAGCCGCTGCTAAGTGGGCCGCATCTGTTCAACTTCCTGGAAATCGCCAATCAGCTGCGTGAGGCCGGCGATCTGCTGGAAGTGGCGGATGCCGAGCAGCTGCATGCCGCATTGCGTCATCTGTTCGCCGAGCCGCAAGTGGCGGCCAGCATGGCCGACGCTGGCTTGGGCGTGCTGCGCGCCAACCAGGGCGCGCTGGCGCGCTTGCTGGCTGGGCTAGAGCGCCTGTTGCCGGCGCGTTAACAGATAGGCCAATCAGGCCGCCTAGTGCCACACCGCATCAGGCCGTGGATTCGTATGCTGGGTCGGGCCGCGTAGGTTGAGCGCAGCGAAGCCCAACAACTCCCACGATTGGCCCTGGATCAGGCCGCAGATTCGTAGGCTGGGTAGAGGTGCCTAGCGCCGAAACCCAGCGGCGGACGGCAAAAAGTGCTGGGTTTCGCGGATGCTCTACCCAGCCTACGTGGCCCCAAGATCAGCCCCGGGGCGGTCGCGCTACATCAGGCCGCAGATTCGTAGACTGGGCAGCGTGGTCACGAGTGTTCGTGCATACGTGCCAGTTGGCGCTCCAGCAGCGACGGGTAGGGCTCCAGCAGGCGTTCGACACAGCTGGCACCTTCCGGGCTGGCGATGGCGCGGATGCGCGCACGCTGGCGCAGCAGCGGGTCATCGGCCACGGCACGCTGTACCAGCAGCAGATTACGGCTGTGCTGGGTCAGGGCCAGGGCTGCCTGGGCGGCCTCACTGAGCAGCAGCTCGGCCTGGCTGGGGATGATCTCTTCATCGCTGCGGGTCAGGCCCAGCTGCAGCTGCAGGGTGATGCCGCTGTCTGCCACTTCGATCTGCAGGGCATGGCCGAGCGCGCGCAGCAGCTCACCACAGCACAGGGCATGGGTCAGGTAGTCCTCGTCGCTGTTGGCGCTGCTGAACAGGATCAGGCTACTGCCATCGCTGAGAGTGAACAGTTTGCCCTGATACAGCGCCGCGGCCTTTTCCAGACAGTCGCGATAGTGTTGCAGCAGTTCCATCAAGCGTGCGCGAGGCAGATGGCGCAGTTGCTCCTGGGCGCCCAGCTGCACGGCCAATACGGCATTGCTGACCGGCAGTTCCGGCTCTGGCTCCGGCTCTGTTTGCGGCTCGATAAGCTCAGGGGGCTGGGCTGGCGAGTTGTCGACCTGCAGTTCCTGCAGATCGCGCAGGTCGGCAAAAGGGTCGTCCGCGTCGGGTTGCGGGTTGGGCTTGCGGTACTCGCGAGGTTCGCCGAAGTCTTCATCGTCCGCAGCGTGCAGGTCGGGCATGGCGAAGCCCGGCTCCTCCTCGTCTTCTTCGTGGAAGTCCGGTTCGGGGTCGAAGTGTTCCTGTTCGTCCTCAAGTTGCACTTCCACTTCCACTTCCGGCTTTTCCGGCACCAGGCGGGCTTGCAGCTGGCGGGCCAGGTCACCGATCTCGTCCTGGCGGCCGGCGCCCGGAGCAGGATCGTCGGGGTCGCGCAGCCACAGGCGCAGCTGCATGAGCGGTGTGGAAATATGCCGGCCCAGGCGCAGGCTGAGTGACAGGGCCAGGGCCAGCAGGATCAGGCTGAGCAGGCCCATGCTCTGCAGGCTGATGGTCATCGGCTGCTGGAATTGCTGCATGTCCAGGCTGATGCTCAGTTGCCCGGCCATCACTTCCTGAAAGTTGATGACGGTCGAATACAGGCCATCGTTCTCGCCCAATAAACTCTGCGGCGGTCGCGAGCCGGCTTCGGCAAGGATGCGGTTATCCACGCTGTAGATGGCCGCATGCGCCACCAGCGGGTTCTTCGCCAGATTGCTGAGCAGCACGTTGAGGCTGAGGATGTCGTTGGACACCAGCAGTTCGGTGGCCGAGGCGGCGGTCTGCACGATCAGGCTCTGGCCCAGGGCGTCGGCCTGCTGCTGCATGGCCTGCTTGAACTGCATGCCCATCACCCAGGCGTAGATCACCAATGCCAGGGCGACCAGCAGCAGGCTGTGGCTGGCAATGCGCAGCGCCAGTGGCACACGGCGCTGGCGCAGAGCGTTGAACAGCAAGAGGAAGAAATTATCAGGTTTGACCTGGGCGGGCCGGTTCATGAGAGCGCGGCTCTTCTCGACGGGAATTGCCGCGAAGTATACCCAGCGCCTTACAGAGCGGCAAAGCGCCGCCCGTGCCCTGGGCGCAGCGAATACGGTTAGAATGTGCGCCTTTTCATGGGGCGTCTGCCCCCTTGCCTGCATGGGAGTGAACGCCTTGCGCGAAATCGTCCTGATCAACATCACCGGAGAGGATCGCCCGGGCCTGACCGCGGCCATTACCGGGGCCCTGGCGCAGGGTGGGGTGAATATTCTCGACATCGGCCAGGCGGTGATCCACGACACCTTGTCCTTCGGCATTCTGGTTGAGATTCCGGATACCGAGCGTGGCTCCTCCGTGCTCAAGGAAGTGCTGTTTACCGCATACAAGCTGGATCAGCAGGTGCGCTTCACCCCAGTCTCTGAGGCGGATTACCAGCAGTGGGTCAGCGGTCAGGGCAAGAGCCGCTATATCGTCACCCTGCTGACCCGCAAGGTCAGCGCCGAGCAGTTGCAGCGGGTCAGCGCCATCACCGCCAAGTACGGGCTGAATATCGACCATATCGATCGCCTGTCCGGACGCATGGGGCTGGACATGCCGGCGGATCAAGGCAAGGGCTGCATCGAGTTCTCGGTGCGTGGTGAGCCGGCAGATGTCGATGCCCTGCGCGCCGAGTTCCTGAGCGTGGCGCAGGAGCTGAATGTCGATATCGCTTTCCAGCGTGACTCGGTGTTCCGCCGCAACCGCCGCCTGGCGGTGTTCGACATGGACTCGACGCTGATCGAGGCCGAGGTGATCGACGAGCTGGCCAAGGCGGCCGGCGTTGGCGAGCAGGTCAGTGAAATTACCGAGCGCGCTATGCGCGGCGAACTGGACTTCCGCGCCAGCTTCAAGGAGCGTCTGGCCCTGCTGCAGGGGCTGTCCGAAGATGTGCTGGAGGAGATCGGTGCTTCGCTGCGCCTGACTGAAGGCGCCGAGGTGTTGTTCGCCGAGCTCAAGCGCCTGGGTTACAAGACCGCCATCCTGTCCGGCGGCTTCACCTATTTCGCCAAACAGCTGCAGGCCAAGCTGGGTATCGACTATGTGTTCGCCAACGAACTGGAGATAGTTGACGGCAAGGTGACTGGGCGGGCGGTGGAGCCTATTGTCGACGCCCAGCGCAAAGCCGATCTGCTGCGGCAGCTGGCTGAAGAAGAAGGGCTGCGTTTGGAGCAGACCATCGCCGTGGGCGACGGTGCCAACGACCTGCCGATGCTCGGCCTAGCCGGTCTCGGCGTAGCCTTCCGTGCCAAGCCGCTGGTCAAGCAATCGGCCAAACAGGCTATCTCCACCTTGGGGCTGGACGGAATTCTCTATCTGCTTGGCTTCCGCGACCGCGATGGTCTCGAATAATAAAAAGCCCCGCTGATGCGGGGCTTTTTCTTGGCGCTTATTCGTCGCCGGCGGAGAAGTCGTAGTCCATCGACTGGCTCGGGCCCTGTAGGTAATGCCCTTGGATGTAGTTGACCCCGGCCTGCCAGAGAGTCGCCAGCACGCTGGCGGTCTCGACGTAAGGCACGATGGTCAGCTTGGCCTGGGCATGCAGGCTGGCGAGCAGGGTCTTGAGGGCTTCCTGGTTCTCGGCGCTGGAGAGATCCTGGGAGAAGGAGCCGTCGACCTTGACGAAGTCGATTGGTAGGTGCTTGAGGGTATTGAAAGGGTTGAGAGCGCAGCCGAACTGGCTGAGGGCTACCTTGCAGTGCAGCTCTGCCAAGCCCTGGGTGAGTGCCTTGGCCTGCTTGAGGTAGGCCACGGCATCCTGCTCACTGAGTTGGAATACCAGTGAGTCAGAGGGCAGGCGAGCGGCCTTGAGGGCCACGCTGAGCCAAGGCAGCAGGGTCTGATCCTGTACGCTGCTGCCCGAGAGGTGAACGAACAGGCGGGTGTTGTGGCCCTTGCTGCGATGTTCGGCCAGCAGCTTGATCGAATTGAGGATCACCCAGCGGTCGATCTTCTCGGCCAAGCCCGCGTCGCGAGCGGCGGCTAGGAAGTCTGTCGGCGGTACTTCGGCACCCTGAGGGTTGAGCAGGCGCAGCAGGACTTCGTAATGCTCGTCGCTGTCGCCGCGCAGGCTGATGATGGGCTGGAACAGCAGGCGGAAGCTGTTGTTCTCCAGAGCCTGCTGCACCATGGCCACCAGGTTGCCACGGTTGGCAGCGGCAGCCAGTTCGTCGGCCGGGTTGTAGATCTTGATGGCATTGCCGTCGCTGAGTTCGTCGGCGCAGCGGTGGGCGCGCTCGATCACTTCCTGCGGTTTGCTGGTCTGCTCGCTGAGGCCAGCGACACCAATCGACAGGGTGGTCTGCACGGTACGGCCGCTGACGTCGAACAGATGCCCTTCGACCTTTTTCAGCAGGCTGGCCAGTTGCTCCTGGCACTGCTCTGGTGCGCTGCCGCCGATCAGGGCGGTAAAGACATCATCGCTGAAGCGGGCCAGCTGGACTTCGCTGCCGAAATGGCTGCGCAGCAGGTTGGCTAGGTCGGTCAGAAGAATGTCGATGCCGGCTACACCTACGTCGCCCACGGCCTCACTGAAACGATCGACGCGGATGTAGGCAAGGCTGGCTACCTGGTTGTCGTTGATCGCCCGTTGCGCCGCACCATCCATCAGTTCGAGGAAGTGCGAGCGGTTGAACAGGCCGGTGACCAGATCCTGGCTGCTGATTTCGCGCAGTTTTTCTTCCAGCTCGGCGTTGTCGTTCTCGGCGCGGATGACTACCTGGATGCAGGGCTCGCCGTCATAGGTGGCGGGCGAGAAGCTCATGCGGGCCTGGAATTGCTGGCCGTTGGGTTTGACCCCACCGCAGCTCAGCTCGGCGTCGCCTTCTTCACTGGCATAGTTCTTCAAGAAATCCTTGAAGCGGCTTTGGTCGGCCGATGCGATCAGATCGATCATCGGCATGCCTTCCAGTTCGTCGGCGTCTTCGTAGTCGAACAGCTTGAGGTAAGCGCGGTTGGCATAGATATGCATGCCGTCATGGACGTAGGTGATGGCGTCCACGGAGCTGTCCAGTAGCAGCTGGCAGCGTTTTTCGGCTTCGCGCAGGGCAACTTCGGCGGCGCGGCGGGCACGGCGTTGTTCGAGGTTGGCCAGTTCGCGGTTGGCTACCAGGATCAGGCGTTCGTCCTCGCCCTGGGGCAGGGCATCCTGGGCTCCGAGCATCAGGGCTTCGGTAATGAAATCGGAGTCGTTGCCGTCCACCAGTTGGATGACGGGAATGTCCTTGGCCTGGCGGCGGATGGCGCCAATCGCTTCGCTGGGGTCGAGATGTTCGCTGCTCGGTGCACTGATCAACAGATCCCAGCTCTGTTGCAGGGCTTCGGCGAGGTTGTCGCTGGAAGTGAGGCGGTGTACGCGGGTGGCGCGACCGGCATTGCGAAACAGGCTAACCAGGCGCTCGGCCTCGTTCTGCGAATCTTCAAGAATCAGCAGCCGTATGGTTTTTTTTTCGATGGCCATGGGAGTTTGCTTGGAATGCGCCGAAGAGCGGGCGAAAAAAGGCGACAAGTGGTCTGAATCGGCAATCTACAGCGACTTCCAGAGTGAGTCAAAGTCTTCATCCCCGGCCTTGCCTGGCTCTTTCGGGGCTGTGACGGAAGTCCCGCCAGGCTGCTCCGTATGGGTCAGAGGTCGGTATTCGAACTGGCTGAAACTGCCGGTAGAGCTCTGCTTGCGGCTGAGCACCGCGCGGGTCTCATCGCCGTTGTGATTGATCATCACCTTGTGGCTTTCCTGGAAGGGCAGGCGCGGAGTGATCAGTGTGGCTGGGCGTGAGACCACACGGATCTCCGGCAGCAGCAGGGCGCGCAGGTAATGGCTGTTCTGCTCGTTCTTGCGCACCAGCTGTACCCCGCAAGGCTGGGCATGCGGGGCGATCAGCTCGATCCCCATCTGCGTGCCGCCGCCGCGTACCTGGCGTATCCAGCGCACCACCGCCACGCTCCAGGACTGCCCCGGCATGTCCTGTATGCCTAGCAACTCACCGGCCTGCAGCTGGCTCGGAACTTCCCGTGGCCAGCTCAGGCAATAGCCGCCCGGGCTGTGGTTGACGATGGGCAGCTCATGGCTGGGATAGCTCTCGACGGTCTCTTCGACCACCTGGTCGCCGGGTTTGGAGGAGCGATACTGAATTTCCTCCAGTGGCATGCCGGGCTCCCAGTCGCTGATGCGCTGGGCATCGAACGCTCCGGCCCAGATGTCTGGACGTGCCGCGTCGCTGGTGTTGGTGATCTTGAAGCGGGCGCTGCGGTCTTCCTCGGGCCGTTTCAGGACCTCGGCGAAGCTGCGTTGCCCGGCCAGGTTGAAATGCAGGGCTGTCATGCCGATGCAGATGAACAGGCTGCCGCGCCCCGGGTTGCGCTGGAAGGTGCGTTCGGCGATGTCCCCCCAGGCGGAGCTCAGGTGTTGTAGCAGATCCAGTGGCATGCCCTCGGGGATGTGCAGCCTCTTGGCTTCCGGGCTGTCGGGCGGGAGCAGGAGGAATTCCTTGATGGCATCGACCAGCGGGGTCGGGTCGAGCCCCAGCAGGTTCTGCAGTTCGGCTCCGCCGAACAGTGACTTGTAACGAGGCGGGCCATCCTGTTGCGGGGCGATGGCAAACAGGCTGCCCGCAGCATCGGCTGCTTGCAGGGTGGCCAGCGAACTCCAGGTTTCCAGGCCTTCGGCCAGACGGGCGATGCCACTCTGGCGCATCTGGTTGCAGCGGGCACAACCCAGCAACAACGCGCCGATATACACCTGTTCGATGCTCAGACTGCGGCCGTTGCGGGCCAGGCCATCGCTGATCTGCAGCTGATGAAGGCCGTGTTTGCGCGCCATCAGGTAGAGCTGGTGCAGTTCTAGCCACAAGCCTTCCGGTACCGGGCAGTAGAGCTGGCTGGCACGCACCAGCGGGCCACACAGGCTATGGCTGGCACGTTGCAGGGCCATGGCCAGCACCGGGGCGTTATCCTTGCTGAAACGTGGCAGTACTCGGGTGACGATCAGCTTGTAGCCGATGGCCAGATGGTTCTGCAGGGCCTGGCACAGGTTGGCAACCTTGCGCGGGCGCTCGTCGAGGACGATGGACTGGTTGAGGAAGTGTCGTTCCAGGTGGCGGCAGACGAAAAACACCTCCGGGCGCAGCAGTTCGAGCAGTTGCAGGCGGTTTTCGCTGGGGGTCACCAGCTGGTTCAATTCGACCAGGCTCTGATACAGCTGGCGGGCGGTTTCGCCGATGTTGGCCTTGGGCAGGCCGGCGATCCAGCGCTTGAACTCGCGCGGGGTCGCTTCACAGAAGGACAGGCCCTGTCTGTCGGGAGTGGAAACACGCAGTAGCAGGTGAGGGCTTTGCTTATCCATACCGGAATAGATATCCAAGGGTCAGGCAGCCCTTTCTGGTGAAGAGCTTTGCAGGAACTCTAGCAGCATAGGCAAGCCCTAACCGAGCAAGATTGGGTAAGGCTTTTGACATGCAAGGCGCGACGGATGTTCCGTCGCGCGAACAAGCTCAGGCCTGGCGCGGCAGGGCGAGAGCCTGGCCCATGCGTACGGCGCTACCGGCGGCGAGTTCTTCGGCCCATTGCACCTGTTGCGGGCCGAACAGCACGATGGCAGTGGAACCGAGCTTGAAGCGGCCCAGTTCACCACCCTTGGCCAACTCGATGGCAACACGTGCGGCCTCGTCGTATCGGGTGGTTTTCAGCTCGCGCTTGGGTGGCGTGACCAGGCCGGCCCAGACGGTTTCGATGCTGGCGACAATCATCGCGCCGACCAGCACCACGGCCATCGGCCCACGCTCGGTGTCGAACAGGCAGACGACGCGCTCGTTGCGGGCGAACAGTTCAGGGACGTTTTCCGCGGTGCTCTGGTTGACCGAGAACAGCCGGCCCGGCACATAAACCATCTCGCGCAGGGTTCCCGTCAGCGGCATGTGTACGCGGTGGTAGTCCTTGGGCGACAGGTAGATGGTGGCGAAGTCGCCGCCCATGAACGGTGCGGCACGTTCGGCGTCACCGCCCAGCAGCTCCAGCACGCTGAAACTGTGACCCTTGGCCTGGAAGCAGCGACCTTGTTCGATCGGGCCGAGCTGGCTGACCGCGCCGTCGGCCGGGCAGAGGATTGCGCCGGGGGTTTCATCCAGCGGGCGGGCACCATCTTTCAGGGCGCGGGTGAAGAAGGCGTTGAAGTGCTCGTAAGCACTCAGCTCCTCGACCTGGGCCTCGGCCATGTTCACCTGATACTGCTTGGCGAACCAGCCGATCAGGCGGTCCTTGAACCAGGCCGCACGGCATTCGGCAGCGAAGCCAATCAGGCGCGACAGCAGGTGGTGTGGCAGCAGGTACTGGCTGAGGATGAACAGACGCTCTTTCATTGGCATTCCTTGAAATCAGTGTTCGATCGGAGTGTCGGGCAGGTTGCCCCATTCGGACCAGGAGCCGGGGTAGGCCCGGACTCGTGGATAGCCCAGCGCCTTGGCCACCACGTAGGTGAAGCCGGAGCGGCGATGGGTCTGGCAATGAGTGATCACTTCCTTGTCCTTGGTGATGCCGAGGCTTTCCAGTACCTCGGTCATGTCGTTGCGAATGCGCAGGCCGCGCCCGGCATCCATGCCGGCGGTCCATTCGAAGTTGACCGCCCCTGGTACATGGCCGCCACGCGCGGCCAGTACTTTTTCACCGCTGAATTCTGCCGGGGAGCGAGCGTCCCAGACTGCCAGGTCGGCTGCCCCCAGGCGACTTTGCAGATAGTCGCGGCTGGCGGTGGGCTCCTCGTGTAGGGTCAGACTGACCTTGCTTTCCTTGGCAGGCGGCACGGCCTGGTTCAGTTCGCGGCCCTCACTCATCCAGGCCTGCAGACCGCCATTGAGAAAGTGGTAGCCGTGGTGGCCGATCACATCGAGTAGCCAGATGAAACGTCCGGCCCAGCCACCGCCCTCGTCGTCATACACCACATAGACGGCATCCGGGCGGTGACCCAGTTCGCCGAACAGCGCCTCCAGCTGAGTGCGCTCTGGCAGCAGGCCTGGTGCCGGGGGTTGGCCCAGCTGCGTGCGCTTGCTGTCGACCCACCGTGCGCCGGGGATATGGCCCTCGGCGTAACGGGCGGCACCGCTCAGGTCGAGCAATATCAGCTCGGGAGCCTGCAGGCGGCTGGCCAGGTCGGCTGGTTCGATCACCAGTGGCAGGCCGGAGAAGGCAGACATAAGAGGCTCCGTGGTGTGAGGGGAAGGGCGGATTGTAGCGAAAGCCGACAGCGGCGGGCGGGGTAAACGTAACTGCTGGCTCAATTCCCGCGGCGGGCGAAGGTGGCCAGGGCGCGCTCGATGCATTGCACGGTCTTGCCGAAGACCTGCAGTTGGGTCGTGCCGAACTCACCGCCACCCTGGTCGGCAATCAGGAGCATGGCGACGCGGCCATTGTGGGCCACCGAGCGCAGCAGCAGATGCTCGCCGCTGAACAGGGCCTTCAGGATGCCCGGTAGCAGGGCGGAAACCTGGGCCAGGTTGGCCGGGCTCAGGCGCAGCTGCCCAGGCTCTGCCAGCAGCTTGCGCAGTACCTGGCTTTGCGCTGGGTCCAGGCGCAGTTGTCCGGCTGTTTCTTCCAGGCCCAGGGCTTGCTGAGCCTGCAGGCGGCTGTGGTGGCGGTCGGCGAGCAGGATCAGTACCCGTTGCATACCGCCGCTGTGCAGTGCCTGGGCGGCGCAGTCGGTTAGCTGCAGTACGTTGGCAAAGGCGCTGGGCTGAGCCAGCAGACGTGTGCAGTGTTGCTTCCACTGGCTCAGGGTATCGCTGGGCGGTGGTGGTGCGGCGGGTGGTTGCAGCGCTTGCAGGCGGCAGCTATCCCATGGCCAGAGCAAGGCTTCGGCCGGGTGCCAAAGATCCCTGTTGGCATGTTGGCGTGCACTTTGCGCCGCCTGCTGGTGGATCAGTGGCTGCAATTCGGCCACGGCGGTTTGCAGGTAAAGTCCCGCCAGGCGCTGCCAGCGTAAGTGGTGCTGGCAGCTCCAGTTGTGATGGCTGGACAGGGCCAGACCGTTGGCCAGCAGCACGCTGTTGCCCGGCAGGGTCAGCCAGCGGCGCAGCGCCGGGTCGGCATCGAGCATCTGCTGCTGGTGCAATGGGTGCTCGTTGTCGTGGGCGATGTGCAAGGCCTTGACCAGCAGTCGACGGTCCTCCACCAGCAGGCGATAGCCCTGGCAGATCCACTCCGGTAGGCGCCAGTGTCTTGCCAGCGCCAGGCATAGGGGCAGGAGAGAGACGCCAAGCAGTTCACGCTCGACCTTGGCCGCTGGCTCGCCGCGGCCGAGTACGCGCCGTTCCCAGGCCTCGAAGAGTGCCGGTTGGCTGGTCACCAGAGGCCAGAGCGGTGCCAGAAACAGCAGGCTGCCCCAGTGGATTTCCTGCCACAGGCGCGCCAGGCGCCCGGCGAACAGGCCATTGGCCTGTTGCGAGGCATGCAGGCTGATCAACTGCAATTGGCGCAGGGCTAGCGGTATTTCGGTCTCTTCCTGAACCGGTATCTGTTCGAGTAGTGCTTCCGCGCGTTTCAGCCCCAGGCGGTTGAGTGCCATCTCCAGGCTTTCAGCGGGCTCGCCAAAACTGCCGGCGTTGCGGTTGGCCTCACGCAGGATGGTCAGGGCGATGGCTGGGCTGGCCTGCATGCTGTCGGCGATTTCGCGCAGAGACTTGCGTCCGTTGAGCAGCGTACGGCGAGCCATTTCGTGATGTTGGCGGGCGATAGGCAGGCGCACTGCATCGAGCTGCTTGATCCAGCTGTCGAGATTGCGCGGAGAGGCTTGAGTCGTGGTCATGCAGGTTGAGCCAAACTGGCTTTTCGCCTTTACTGCCTATAGTCTGGCGCAATACTTCCGATAAATAGAAGGGTTGTTTTGCATAACCCTTTCGACTGACTCAGCAAGCACATTTCCCTCATGGTCAAGATCATCGGCATCCTGGTTGTTTTCGGCTGCGTTCTCGGCGGTTTCATTCTCTCCGGCGGCAAGTTCATGGCGCTGGTGCACCCGTTCGAAGTCATGATCATCGGCGGCGCGGCACTGGGTGCGTTCCTGCAGGCCAACCCTTCCAGCGCCTTCATGACGGTGTTCAAGAAGTCGTTGGCGATGTTCAGCAGCCGCTTCACCCACGCGTTTTATCTGGAAGTGCTGAAGCTGCTTTACGAGATCCTCAACAAGAGCCGTCGCGAAGGCATGATGGCCATCGAAGCGGATGTCGAGGACCCCAACGCCAGCCCGATCTTCAGCAAGTATCCGGCGATCCTCAAGGACACGCGGATGACCGAGTTCATCTGTGACTACCTGCGCATCATGTCCAGCGGCAACATGGCGCCGCACGAGCTGGAAAACCTGTTCGACATGGAAATCTCCAGCCTGAAGGAAGAGCTGGAGCATCCGTCGCACGCCGTAGCCAAGGTGGCCGACGGTATGCCGGCCATGGGTATCGTCGCGGCGGTGCTGGGTATCGTGATCACCATGTCGATCCTCGCCAGCGCGAGTAACGCGCAAATCGGTGAAAAGGTCGGTACCGCACTGGTCGGCACCTTCCTCGGCATTCTCGCCTCCTACGGTTTCTTCGCTCCGCTGGCTGGCGCCCTGGAGCATGATGCCAAGGAGGAACTGAACCTGTACGAGGCGATCAAGGCCACGCTGGTCGCTTCCGCCTCGGGCATGCCGCCGACCCTGGCGGTGGAGTTCGGCCGCAAGGTGCTCCTGCCGGCGCATCGCCCGAGCTTCAGCGAGCTCGAACAGGCCATGCGTGGCAGCTGAGTCGAGTCGCTGAGCCATGGAGAATAACCAGCCGATACTGGTCAAGCGGGTCAAGAAGATCGCCGGTGGTCACCACGGTGGCGCCTGGAAAATTGCCTTTGCCGACTTCGCCACGGCGATGATGGCCTTCTTCCTGGTGATGTGGCTGATGTCGTCGGCCACGCCGGAGCAGAAGAAGGCCATTTCCGGCTACTTCCAGGACCCGGTCGGCTTCACCGAGAGTGCCAGCCCCTATGTGATCGACCTGGGCGGTACGCCTACGCCGGCCCCGGATCGCACCCTCAACCCGGATATGAAGGACGCCCCAGATGCTGCCGAGTCGGAAGTCGATGCCGAATCCGATCAGCAGGCCTCGGTGAACAAGGAGCAGGCCGAGAGTCTGGCCGAGCAGATCGAGCGCGAGCGCCTGGAACTGCTGTTGCAGGAGTTGCAGACCAAGGTCGATGAAAATCCGCAGCTGCAGAAGTTCAAGGATCAGATTCTCTTCGAGATTACCCAGGATGGCTTGCGCATCCAGATCATGGATGCCGAGAACCGGCCCATGTTCGATATCGGCAGTGCGCGTTTGCAGCCGTACTTCGAGGACATCCTGCTGATCCTCGCGGAAACCATCAGGGAAGTGCCGAACAAGATCAGCGTCAGCGGTCATACCGATGCCAAACCGTTTGCCAGCTCGGGTGAGTTCGGCAACTGGGAGCTGTCGGCCAACCGCGCCAACGCTGCCCGGCGTACCCTGGTGGCGGGTGGCTATCCGGACGACAACGTGGCGCGGGTAGTGGGCTATGCCTCGTCGGCACTGTTCGATCGGCAGAATCCGTTCAACCCGGTGAACCGGCGTATCGACATCATCGTGCTGACCAAGAGGGCTCAGCGGGATATCGAGGGTGAGCAAGGGGCCGAGCCCGCTGAATCGCAGGTGCCCAGCGAGGCTTCTTCCGCGCCACCAGCCGCACCGGGAGCGCCGGTGCAGGCGCCGGAACTGCGCCAGCGCCTGAATATCTTCGAGGATGGGGCGCTGAAGTTCGACGAGCCCAGGGAGTGAACACAGGCCGCGATCATCGCGGCCTTTTTATTCAGTACTCGTCCTGGGCAATGCCACTGAGAATGTGCCGGTAGCTGGCCATGCGCTGGGGCTGGATGCGCCCGTCTTCCAGGGCCTTGAGCAGCGCGCAGCCAGGTTCTCGGTCGTGCTTGCAGTCGCGGAAACGGCAGGTGCCGAGCAGGTCGCGAAACTCAATGAAGCCGGCCTCCACGTCGTCGCGGCTGACGTGGGCCAGGCCAAACTCGCGGATGCCGGGCGAGTCGATCAGCTCGCCGCCGCCGGGGAAGTGGAACAGCCGCGCGGTGGTGGTGGTGTGGGTGCCCTTGCCGGTGACTTCCGACAAGGCGCCGACACGGGTATCCACACCCGGCAGCAGGCTGTTGATCAGCGAGGACTTGCCGACCCCTGACTGGCCGACGAAGACGCTGACGTGGCCGTCCAGGCGTGCTCGCAGGTCCTCCATGCCGCCGCCTTCGCGGGCCGAGACCTCCATCAGCGGATAGCCCAGCTGGCGATAGGTGTCGAGCAGGCCATTGAGGTGCGCGGCATTCTCGTCGTCGATCAGATCGGCCTTGTTCAGCAGCAGTTGCGGCTGGATGCCGGCGTGTTCCGCGGCGATCAGGTAGCGGTCGATCAGGTTGGCGTGGGCATGCGGCAGCGGTGCGAAGACGATGACGATCAGGTCGACGTTGCTGGCTACCGGCTTGAGCTGACCGCGCATGTCCGGGCGGCACAGCTCCGAGGTGCGCGGAATCTGCGCCACGATCACCCCGTTGCCCTGGTTGCCGGGGCGCCACACCACGCGGTCGCCGGTGACCAGCGCTGGCAGGTTGGCGCGCAGGTGGCAGCGCTGCACCTGGCCGAGCAGCTCGCCCTCCAGCGCTTCGACTTCGACCTGTACGCCGAAGTGGGCGATGACCAGGCCGGTCTGCTCCGGGCCGAGATCGCCGCCCTCCAGCTCTTCGAGCATGCGTGACTCGCGCTTGGCGGCGCGGGCGGCACGCTCTTCCTGAACCTTGTCGATGCGCCAGCTTTGGCGGCGGGTGAGTTGGCGTTTGGCCATGATGATTCCGCAGGGTGAAAACGGCGGCGAGTTTAGCACGGGCAGCATATGGCTCTGGCGCGCGGCTGCTGGTAAAACGGCGGCATGCTCGAACTCTTGCGTAGCCGTTACCCGGCCCTGCTGGCTCTGCTGGCCCAACTCCTGTCCCTGTTCTGCACCGCTCTGCTGGTGTGGGGGTTGGCGCAGTTCGCCTCCTGGCGGCCCAGCCTGATGCAGGCGACGCTGGCGCAGGGACTGCTGGCGGCGGCGCTGGGCCAGTGGCTGGGGCTGCGGCGCTGGTGGTTGCCGCTCAATCTGTGTTTTCTGCCGGCGCTGCTGGCGGTGCAGGGGCGGCAGTGGCCGGGCTGGTGGTTTCTGGCGGCCTTTGTGCTGTTGCTGCTGATCAACTGGAACAGCTTTCGCGAGCGCGTACCGCTTTATCTCAGTGGCGCTCGTACCCGTCAGTTGCTCAGTCAGCGCCTGTCCTGCTTGTCGCCGGACTTTGCTTTTGTCGATCTGGGTTGTGGCCTGGCTGGCACCCTGATCCGGCTGGCTCGCGATTATCCGGCGGCGCGACTGGTCGGGGTTGAGACTGCTCCCCTGGTGTTTGCTCTGGCCTGGCTGCGCTGCCTGCCTTATCGCAATTGCCGCGTGCATTACCGCAGCCTGTGGCGCGAGGATCTGGCGGCCTATCACGCGGTGTACTGTTTTCTGTCGCCGGCACCGATGGCCGAGCTCTGGGCCAAGGCGCGGCGCGAGATGCGTGCTGGCAGTCTGCTGATCAGCAACAGTTTCGAGGTGCCGGGGGTGGCTGCTCAGGAAGTCATCGAGCTGGACGACTGGCGCGATTCGCGTCTGCTGCTGTGGCGCCTGTGAACGGCTAAACTTGCCGCCATTCGCACAGGAGCAACCGTTATGCCGCAGAGCGCCAACAATCTGATCTGGATCGACCTGGAAATGACCGGCCTGGAGCCGGAGCAGGACGTGATCATCGAGATCGCCACCATCGTCACTGATCCTGACCTGAACATTCTCGCCGAGGGGCCGGTGATTGCCGTGCATCAGAGCGACGCCAAGCTGTCGGCCATGGACGAGTGGAACACCCGTACCCACGGTGACAGCGGCCTGACCCAGCGGGTGCGCGAGAGCAAGATTGATACCGCCGAGGCGGAGGCGCAGACCATCGCCTTCCTGCAGCAGTGGGTGCCGATCGGCAAGTCGCCTATCTGTGGTAACAGCATCGGCCAGGATCGCCGTTTCCTCTACAAGTACATGCCGGCCCTGGAAGCCTACTTCCACTACCGTTATCTGGACGTCTCGACCCTGAAGATCCTCGCCGGCATGTGGGCGCCGCAGGTCAAGGACTCCTTCCAGAAGCAGGGCACCCACCAGGCGCTGGACGATATTCGCGAGTCCATCGCCGAGCTCAAGCACTACCGTCAGCACTTCCTCAAGGTCTGACCTCCATGAAAAAGCCCGCTGCTGCGGGCTTTTTCATGTCTGGGCGTGACGCTGCAGGGCCCACTTGACATGCTCGCGCACCAGGGGCGAAGGATGCTCGCGACGCGCCTCCAGAGCCTGCAGTACCGGAATGGTCGAGGGTGCGTTGCCCAGCCCCACAGCCAGGTTGCGCAGCCAGTTCTCATAGCCGCTGCGGCGTAGCGGCGAGCCCTCGGTGCGGCTGAGAAACTCCTCTTCACTCCACAGAAACAGCTCGGCCAGGCTGCTGTTGTCCAGGCCATGGCGCGGCTGGAAGTCACTCTGTTCGGTGGCGCGGGCGAAGCGATTCCATGGGCAGACGATCTGGCAGTCGTCGCAGCCGAACACGCGGTTGCCGATCAGGCTGCGCAGCTCCAGCGGGATCGTGCCCTTCAGCTCGATGGTCAGGTAGGAAATGCAGCGCCGCGCATCCAGCACATGGGGCGCGACGAAGGCGTTGGTCGGGCAGATGTCCAGGCAGGCGCTGCAGCGCCCGCAGTGTTCGCTGCCGTGGGGGGCATCGACCGGCAACGGCATGTCGACGAACAGTTCGCCGAGGAAGAACCAGCTGCCGGCCTTACGGTTGAGTACCAGGGTGTTCTTGCCGATCCAGCCCAGGCCGGCCTTTTCGGCGATGGCCTTTTCCAACACCGGGGCACTGTCGACGAAGGCGCGGTAGCCGAAGGGGCCGATGGCGCCCTGGATGCGCTCGGCCAGTTGTTGCAGGCGCTTGCGGATCAGCTTGTGGTAGTCGCGGCCGAGGGCGTAGCGCGAGACATAGGCCTGCTCGGGCTGCGCCAGGCGCTCGTTCATCTGCGTATCGCCGGGCAGGTAGTCCATGCGCAGCGACACCACGCGCAGGGTGCCGGGCACCAGCTCGTCGGGGTGCGAGCGCTTGCTGCCGTGGGCGGCCATGTAGTCCATCTCGCCCTGGTAGCCGGCGTCCAGCCAGCGTTGCAGGTGCTGCTCGTGCTCGCCCAGTTCGACGTCGGTGATGCCGACCTGCTGGAAGCCGAGCTCGCGGCCCCAGTCCTTGATGGACTGAGCCAGTTGCGCGAGATCGGGTGCGGAGTTGGACATGGCGGCGGCAGGGCAGGGGAGATGGGTATAATTCTGCCAGACCTCGCCCAGAAGCGCCGAACATGCCTGCCGACGACACTCTTCTACCTCTTCCTCTCTATAGCGCCGCCCAGGTGCGCGAGCTGGACGCACGGCTGATCGCCGCCGGCACGCCGGGCTTCGAGCTGATGCAGCGCGCCGCCCACGCCGCCTGGCGCGCCCTGCGCCGGCGCTGGCCGCAGGCGGGCGAAATTACCGTTCTGGCCGGCTCCGGCAATAACGCCGGCGACGGCTATCTGGTGGCCGAACTGGCGCGCAAGGCCGGGTGGGCCGTCAGCGTGCTGGCGCTGGGCGCGCCGGATCAGCTACGGGGGGATGCGGCCACTGCTTGTGCTGCGGCGTTGGCTGCGGGCGTGAGGGTCGAGGCCTGGCATGACGCCGCCGAGTTGCGTGGCGTGTTGGTCGATGCCCTGCTGGGCACGGGTTTTCAGGGCGAGCTGCGCCCGGCCTATGCGGCTGCCGTTGAGGCGATCAATGCTTCCGGGTTGCCGGTGCTGGCTGTGGATATCCCTTCCGGTCTCTGTGCCAATACCGGTCATGTGGCTGATTTGGCGGTGCGCGCCGATCTCACGGTCAGTTTCATCGGCCTGAAGACTGGTCTGTTCACCGGCGCTGTCGCGGACTGGATCGGCGAGCTGGTGTTCGATGATTTGCAAGCCGACCCGGCCATCGTCGCCCAGCAGGCGTTCAGCGCCCTGCGCCTGGCGGATTCGGCCTTGCCGCGCCTGGCGCCGCGAGCGCGCAGCGCACACAAGGGCAGCTTTGGTCATGTGCTGGTGATCGGCGGTGACCGAGGTTTCGGTGGTGCAGCCCTGCTAGCGGCCGAGAGCGCGCTGCGCTCGGGAGCTGGCCTGGTGTCACTGGCCACCCGTCCCGAGCATGTGGCGGCCAGCCTGGCGCGCCTGCCGGAAGTGATGTGCGTGGCCAGCGAGTCCACCTATCAGTTGCCGGCGCTGTGTCAGCGCGCCGATGTGCTGGTGGTCGGCCCTGGCCTGGGGCAGCAACCCTGGGGGCGCAGCCTGCTCAGTGTGGCGGCGGCCAGCGAGTGCGCGCAGGTCTGGGATGCCGATGCCCTCAACCTGCTGGCTGCAGGGCAGGTCGAGTTGCCGCAGGATTGTGTGCTGACTCCGCACCCGGGCGAGGCCGCGCGCCTGCTCGGCTGCAGCACGGCTGAGGTGCAGGCCGATCGCCCCGCTGCGGCCCTGGCGCTGGCGCACAAATACCAGGCCGTGGTGGTGCTCAAGGGCGCCGGCAGCCTGGTCGCTTCGGCCGATGGGCGTTTGCGCCTGTGCGATCAAGGACATCCGGCCATGGCTACGGCCGGCTTGGGCGACGTGCTGGCCGGCCTGATCGGCGCGCTGCGTGGCCAGGGGCTGGAGGCTTTCGAAGCTGCATGCCTGGGCGTCTGGCTGCACGCCAGTGCCGGCCAGCAGCTCGGCGAGCTGGGCCGTGGGCTGGTGGCCAGCGATCTGATTCCTACCATCCGTCAGTTGTTACAGGAGCATGCCCCGTGCCTGCAGTGACTCTCTATGCCGAAGGCGAAGACGCCATGCTCGCGCTGGGCGCGCGCCTGGCCCAGGCGACCGGTGGTCGCGGCATCATCTATCTGCATGGCGACCTTGGCGCCGGCAAGACCACGCTGTCACGTGGCCTGCTGCGTGGCCTGGGCCATCAGGGCGCGGTGAAGAGCCCGACCTTTACCCTGGTCGAACCCTACGAGCTGGGCGAGCTGCGCGCCTATCACTTCGACCTGTATCGACTGGTCGACCCCGAGGAGCTGGAGTTTCTCGGCATCCGCGACTATTTCGAGGGCGATGCCCTGTGCCTGATCGAATGGCCACAGCGCGGTGCCGGCGTTTTGCCAAAGGCAGACATGGACATTACCATTAGCCCGCAAGGAGTCGGCCGGTCGCTGCACCTGCAGCCACATAGCGCACGGGCCGAGGCGTGGTGTGCTGCCTTATAAGAGTTTGTATATAAAAATGGGGAAGGCTATGCGCGTGCGGGCGCTGTTGGGTGGGCTGGGTTTGATGCTGACGGTCTTCGCGGCCGATGTGCTGGCCGCCTCGGAAGTCCGTAGTGTGCGTCTGTGGCGGGCGCCGGATAACACTCGCCTGGTATTCGATCTGTCCGGTCCGGTGCAGCACAGTGTGTTCACGCTTGCCGCGCCCAATCGCATCGTCATCGACGTCAGCGGTGCGCAACTGGCCACCAAGCTGGATCAGCTGTCGCTCAGTAATACCCCTATCACCGGTATCCGCTCTGCCCAGCGCTCGGCTAACGACTTGCGTCTGGTGCTGGATCTGTCTGCCGTGGTTACGCCGAAGAGTTTCAGTCTGGCGCCCAACCAGCAGTACGGCCATCGTCTGGTGGTAGACCTGTTCGACCAGGACGCCGCACCGAGTGTGCCGCAAGTGGCGCAAAGCGCACCCCCTGCCAGCAGCCCCGCTCAGGCTGCGGTGGCGCCTGGCAGCGTGCCAGCCAAGCTGCCGCCGGTGCCCGGTGGGCAGCGCGATATCGTAGTCGCCATCGATGCCGGGCACGGTGGCGAGGATCCCGGGGCCCTCGGCCCAGGTCGCAAGATGTTCGAGAAGAACGTGACCCTGGCCATCGCCAAGGAACTGCAGCGCCAGATCAATGCCGAGAAAGGCTTCCGTGGCGAGCTGGTGCGTACCGGCGACTACTTCATCCCGCTGCGCAAGCGCACCGAGATTGCCCGCAAGAAGGGCGCCGATCTGTTCGTGTCCATTCATGCCGATGCTGCGCCGCGTGCTGCCGCCTTCGGGGCGTCGGTCTATGCCCTGTCCGAGCGTGGTGCTACCTCGGAAACTGCGCGCTGGCTGGCCGATACCGAGAACCAGTCCGACCTGATCGGTGGCGCCGGCAACGTCAGCCTGGACGACAAGGACCGCATGTTGGCTGGCGTGCTGCTCGATCTATCGATGACCGCCTCGCTGTCGTCCAGCCTGAATGTCGGGCAGAAGGTGCTGAGCAACATGGGTAGCATCACTCCGTTGCACAAGCGCCGGGTCGAACAGGCTGGCTTCATGGTGTTGAAGTCGCCGGATATTCCTTCGATCCTGGTGGAGACCGGCTTTATCTCCAACCCCAACGAGGCCAAGAAGCTGTCCACCTCGGGGCATCAGCAGGCCCTGGCTCGCTCCATTACCAGCGGTGTGCGGCAGTTCTTCCAGCAGAACCCGCCGCCGGGCACCTACATTGCGGCATTACGTGATCAGGGCAAGCTGCCCAGCGGGCCGCGTGAGCATGTGGTCAGTTCCGGCGAGAGCCTGGCGCTGATTGCCCAGCGCTATCAGATCAGCCTGTCCTCCTTGCGCAGTGCCAATTCGTTGAAAACTGACGTGATCAAGGTCGGCCAGACCCTGCAGATTCCGGCAACGGCGCTGGCAGGCCAGCCATGAGTGAGGCGCGTCGTATCCAGCTGCTGAGCCCGCGGCTGGCGAACCAGATTGCCGCCGGTGAGGTGGTCGAGCGTCCGGCTTCGGTGGCCAAGGAGCTGCTGGAGAACAGCCTGGATGCTGGCGCCAAACGCATCGACGTGGAAGTCGAGCGGGGCGGTATCAAATTGCTGCGCATCCGTGACGATGGCAGTGGTATTCCCGCCGATGACCTGCCGCTGGCCCTGGCGCGTCACGCCACCAGCAAGATTCGCGAGCTGGAAGATTTGGAGGCGGTGGCCAGCCTGGGCTTCCGTGGCGAGGCGCTGGCCTCGATCAGTTCCGTTGCGCGCCTGACCATGACCTCGCGCACCGCCGATGCCGAGCAAGCCTGGCAGGTGGAGACCGAGGGGCGCGACATGGACGCCCGGGTACAGCCCGCCGCGCACCCTGTCGGCACTTCGGTTGAGGTGCGAGACCTGTTCTTCAATACCCCGGCGCGCCGCAAGTTCCTGCGGGCGGAGAAGACCGAATTCGACCACCTGCAGGATGTGATCAAGAAACTCGCCCTGGCGCGCTTCGATGTCGCTTTCCATCTGCGTCACAACGGCAAAACGGTATTCGCCCTGCATGAGGCCAATGACGACATCGGTCGTGCCCGGCGGGTAGCCAGCGTCTGTGGCTCGGCTTTCCTGGAGCAGGCGCTGCCCATCGAGGTGGAGCGTAACGGCTTGCACCTGTGGGGCTGGGTCGGCTTGCCGACCTTCTCGCGTAGCCAGGCTGACCTGCAGTACTTCTATGTGAATGGGCGCATGGTGCGCGACAAGCTGGTCGCCCATGCGGTGCGTCAGGCTTATCGCGATGTGCTGTTCAACGGCCGTCATCCGACCTTCGTGCTGTTCCTGGAAATCGATCCGGCGGTGGTGGACGTCAACGTGCATCCAACCAAGCACGAAGTGCGTTTCCGCGAAAGCCGTATGGTGCACGACTTCCTCTATGGCACCTTGCACCGTGCGCTCGGTGAAGTGCGCCCGGAAGACCAATTGGCGGCGCCAGCAGCGGTCGGGCAGATCGTGCGTCCCTCCGGTCTTGCTGCAGGTGAGTTTGGCCCGCAGGGCGAGATGGGGCTTGCTGCTGCCCAGGTACTGGAGCAACCGCAGGCTCAGCCGGACTCCGTGTGGCGCTCTGCGGGTGCCGGTTACCAGGCGCCGCGCCCGCAAGGCGGGATGCCGCAGGCCGAGGCTCAGGGCGCTTATCGTGAGTATTTCGCCCCGCTCCCAGAATCAGCCCCGGCAGCCCTGCCGCAGACGCAGGGCGATATCCCGCCGCTGGGTTATGCCCTCGCGCAGCTCAAGGGTGTCTACATCCTCGCCGAAAATGCCCAGGGCATGGTGCTGGTGGACATGCATGCGGCCCACGAGCGCATCACCTATGAGCGCCTGAAGACCGCCATGGCCAGCGAAGGTCTGCGCGGCCAGCCCCTGCTGGTGCCCGAATCGATTGCCCTGAGCCAGCGCGAAGCCGATTGCGCCGAGGAGCATGC
The DNA here is from genome assembly GCA_038147895.1 of Pseudomonas sp. Taxonomy (GTDB): domain Bacteria; phylum Pseudomonadota; class Gammaproteobacteria; order Pseudomonadales; family Pseudomonadaceae; genus Aquipseudomonas. The sequence continues at coordinate 11,645 of JAYQUJ010000016.1, read as the reverse complement.
CCAGTGGTTCCAGCGCCTGGGCTTCGAGTTGCAGCGCTTGGGCGAGGAAAGCCTGGCGATCCGGCAGATCCCGGCACTGCTCAAGCAGGCCGAGGCGACCCAGCTGGTACGGGACGTGCTGGCCGATCTGCTGGAATACGGTACCAGTGACCGCATTCAGGCCCATCTCAACGAGCTGCTGGCGACCATGGCCTGCCACGGCGCCGTGCGGGCCAACCGCCGCCTCACCTTGCCGGAGATGAATGGCTTGCTGCGCGATATGGAACACACCGAGCGCAGTGGCCAGTGCAACCATGGTCGCCCGACCTGGACGCAGCTGGGCATGGATGACCTCGACAAGCTGTTCCTGCGCGGCCGCTAAGTCCGGACTTACTGCGCCTGGAGCGCTGCCTTAGATGTCGAAACAGCTGCCGCCTGCAATCTTCCTGATGGGCCCCACTGCCGCTGGCAAGACCGACCTGGCCCTGGCCCTGGCCGATGCGTTGCCTTGCGAGTTGATCAGTGTCGATTCGGCGCTGATCTATCGGGGCATGGATATCGGCACGGCCAAGCCGGACAAGGCAACGCTGGAGCGTTACCCGCATCGTCTGGTCGATATCTGCGACCCCGCCGAAAGCTACTCGGCGGCCGAGTTTCGCACCGATGCACTGGCTGCCATGGCGGACATCTCTGCGCGTGGGCGTATTCCGCTGCTGGTTGGCGGCACCATGCTTTATTACAAGGCATTGCTGGAAGGGTTGGCCGAGATGCCCAGCGCCGATCCGGCCGTACGGGCGGAGCTGGAGGCCTGGGCGGCCAGTGACGGCTGGAGTGTGTTGCACCAAGAGCTGGTCCGGGTCGATCCGCAGGCGGCCGCGCGCATCCATCCCAATGACCCGCAACGCCTGATTCGTGCCCTGGAAGTCTATCGCGTCAGCGGCGTCAGCATGAGCGAGCTGCATCGCCGGCAAACCGCGCAAAATGGCGGCGCAGAGGCGCCTGGCATGGCGCATTTGCCTTATACTGTGGCGCAATTCGCTATAGCTCCGATCGAACGGAGGGTGTTGCACGAGCGCATTGCGCTACGTTTTCACCTGATGCTGGAACAGGGCTTCATCGAAGAGGTCGAAGCGTTGCGCATGCGGGGCGACCTGCATGCGGGATTACCGTCGATTCGCGCGGTTGGCTACCGTCAGGTATGGGATTACCTGGAGGGAAGCCTGAGTCGTGAGGACATGGCGGAAAAGGGCATCATAGCCACTCGTCAGTTGGCCAAGCGCCAGTTCACCTGGCTGCGGGGGTGGGAAAACCTGCACTGGCTGGACAGCCTGGCTGATGACAATCTGGCTCGCGCCTTGAAATACCTACATTCGGTCACCATATTGTGATGGGACCTGTTTATTCGCCGTCTATCCTTGGTTTTTGAGGCCTATACGGCATAAGCCATCTTGGCGTTACTATATTTGACCCTTTAAGGAGTGCGGCACATGTCAAAAGGGCATTCGCTACAAGACCCTTACCTGAATACCCTGCGTAAGGAACGCGTACCGGTTTCCATCTATCTGGTTAACGGCATCAAGCTGCAAGGCCAGATCGAATCCTTCGACCAGTTCGTGATTTTGCTGAAGAACACTGTCAGCCAGATGGTCTACAAGCACGCCATTTCCACCGTGGTGCCGAGCCGTCCGGTGCGTCTGCCCAGCGCGGGCGAAGGCGAGCAAGTCGAGCCGGGCAACGCTTGATAGGAGCCAGCCTTGTTCTTTGAACGCCACGGCGGCGGTGAGCGGGCCATTCTCGTTCACCTGGAAGGCAGTAACCCCGAGGCGGCTGAAGACCCGCAGGAGTTCCAGGATCTGGCACTCTCTGCGGGTGCGGACATGGTGGCTCTGGTCACCGTGTCGCGCCACGTGCCCAGCGCCAAGTTCCTGATCGGCAGCGGTAAGGTCGAGGAGTTGCGCGATCTGGTAAAAGCCGAAGAGGCCGACCTAGTCATCTTCAACCATACCCTCACGCCCAGTCAGGAGCGCAACCTCGAACGTGTCTTCGAGTGCCGCGTGCTTGATCGCACTGGGCTGATTCTCGATATCTTCGCCCAGCGCGCGCGTACCCATGAAGGCAAGCTGCAGGTTGAGCTGGCTCAGCTCGATCATATGAGCACGCGCCTGGTACGCGGCTGGACTCACTTGGAGCGGCAGAAGGGTGGTATCGGTCTGCGCGGCCCGGGTGAAACCCAGCTGGAGACCGACCGTCGCCTGCTGCGGGTGCGTATCCGCCAGATCAAGCAAAAGCTGGAGAAGGTGCGTAGTCAGCGTGAACAGGCCCGGCGTGGCCGGCGGCGTGCCGATGTGCCGTCTGTATCCCTGGTGGGCTATACCAACGCCGGCAAGTCGACGCTGTTCAACAGCCTGACCACCTCCGAGGTGTATGCGGCCGACCAGTTGTTCGCCACGCTCGATCCGACGCTGCGCCGCCTTGAACTGGATGACCTGGGGCCGGTGGTGTTGGCCGATACCGTGGGATTTATCCGCCATTTGCCGCACAAACTGGTCGAGGCCTTTCGGGCCACGCTGGAGGAGTCCAGCAACTCCGATCTGCTGCTGCATGTGATCGACTCTCATGAGCCCGAGCGCGAGCAGCAGATGGAGCAGGTCATGGCGGTACTCGGCGAGATCGGCGCCAACGAGCTGCCGATGCTTGAGGTGTACAACAAGATCGACATGCTGGATGGCGTTGAGCCACAGATTCAGCGTGACGGAGACGGCAAACCCGAGCGGGTCTGGCTGTCGGCGCGCGATGGCAAAGGCTTGGATCTGCTGCGCCAGGCGATTGCCGAGTTGCTTGGCGAAGATCTGTTTGTCGGCACGCTGCGTTTACCGCAGCGGTTGGGCCGCTTGCGTGCGCAGTTCTTTGAGATGAACGCGGTGCAGGACGAGAAGCACAATGAAGTAGGCGATACTCTGCTGGCAATCCGCTTGCCGCGTGCTGAGCTCAATCGGCTGGTCAGTCGAGCGGGTTTGGTGCCGCAGGAGTTTCTCGCGCAACATACTTTGCAATAAAGCCTGGGTCGTCGTTTTTGCGGCCGGTAACGGGCTTTCTGTAGCATGGGGCGGCGCGCCGTGGGCGCGTCTTTGCTTTATCAGATGGAGAGCGCTATGGCTTGGAATGAGCCGGGTGGCAACTCGAACAATCAGGATCCCTGGGGTGGCCGCAAGGGCGGTGGACGTCAGGGGCCGCCGGATCTCGACGAAGCCTTCCGCAAACTGCAGGAGAGCCTGAACGGTATCTTCGGCGGCGGCAAAAAACGTAATGACAATGGTCAGGGCGGTGGCTTCGGCCTGCTCTGGATCGGCGCTGCGCTGCTTGGCGCGGTCTGGCTGTGGAATGCCGTGTACATCGTCGATGCCCAGGAGCAGGCGGTAATCCTGCGCCTTGGCAAGTATCACGATACGGTTGGCCAGGGCCTGAATATCTACTTCCCTCCGATCGACAAGAAGTTCCAGGAGAACGTGACTCGCGAGCGTTCTTTCTCCAAGCAGGGGCAGATGCTCACCGAGGACGAGAACATCGTCGAGGTGCCGCTGACCGTGCAGTACAAGATCAGCAACCTCAAGGACTTCGTGCTCAACGTCGATGCACCTGAGGTCAGTCTGCAGCACGCCACCGAGAGCGCTCTGCGCCACGTCGCCGGTTCCACCTCGATGGATGAGGTGATCACCTTGGGGCGTGAGCAGATGGGCGCCGAGGTCAGCAAACGCTTGCAAGACTTCCTCGACGACTATGGCACGGGTATCACCATTACCCAGGTCAACATCCAGCGCGCCACGGCTCCGGCCGAGGTGAAAGACGCCTTCGACGACGTGATCCGCGCACGCGAAGACGAGCAGCGCGAGAAGAACCTGGCCGAGACCTACGCCAATGGCGTGGTTCCCGAGGCTCGTGGTCAGGCTCAGCGCATCATCGAAGACGCCAACGGTTACCGCGACGAAGTGGTCTCGCGTGCAGAGGGTGAGGCGGATCGCTTCAGCAAGCTGCTGACCGAGTACCGCAAAGCACCTGAAGTGACCCGCCAGCGTCTGTATCTGGACACCATGCAGGAAGTCTTCGGCAACACCAGCAAGGTGCTGGTGACAGGCAAGGAAGGGCAGAACAACCTGCTCTATCTGCCGTTGGACAAGATGGTCGATTCGCGCTCTGGCGCTTCCGCTTCGGCTGCTTCGGGCAGTAGCAGCGACGCCGGCTCGCGCATCATCAAGGACATGCAGCAGCGTGATCTGCGTACGAGGGAGAGCCGCTGATGAGCAATAAGTCCCTGTTTGCCCTGATTGCTGCGGTGGTCCTGGTCGTGGTCGGCTGGAACAGCCTGTACATCGTCAATCAGACGGAAAAGGCGGTACTGCTGCAGTTCGGTAAGATCGCCGAAGCCGATGTGCAGCCTGGCCTGCACGTGAAAGTGCCGGTGATGAACCAGGTGCGCAAGTTCGACGCGCGCCTGCTGACTCTGGAATCGCCGATCCAGCGTGTACTGACGCTGGAGAAGAAGGCGGTGATGGTCGATGCCTACGCCAAGTGGCGTGTGGCTGATGCTCAGCGTTATTACACCGCGACTTCCGGTATTCGTCAGATCGCCGATGATCGTCTGTCTCAACGCTTGATCACTGCGCTGGCCAACCAGTTCGGTACCCGCACTCTGCACGAAGTGGTTTCCGGTGAGCGCGATGCGCTGATGGCGGCCATTACCAAGTCGTTGAACGGCATGGCGCAGAAGGAGCTGGGCATCGAGGTGGTGGACGTGCGCGTCAAGGCCATCGACCTGCCGAAAGAGGTCTACCGCAGCGTCTTTGATCGCATGAGTTCGGAGCGTGAGCGTGAGGCCCGCGAGCACCGCGCCAAGGGCCGTGAGCTGGCCGAAGGTATCCGTGCCGATGCCGACCGGCAGAAGCGCGTGATCGTGGCCGAGGCCTATCGTGAGTCCGAGGAAATTCGCGGTGATGGTGACGCCAAGGCGGCAGCCATCTATGCCAAGGCTTATGGCCAGGACCCGGAGTTCTACGCCTTCTACCGCAGCCTGGGTGCCTACCGCGACAGCTTCGCCAGCAAGAGCGATGTGCTGGTGCTGGACCCGGATAGCGAGTTCTTCCGCTATCTGCAGCAGTCCAAGCCCTGATCCAGCTACCCTGGCGCGGCCGTTCGGCCGTGTCGGGGTGACCGGCGGGGAAAACGTGTTATCATGAGTCAGCCGGGAAAAAGCCCGGCTTTTTTGCGTCTGCGGGAATCATGTGGCAGGAACTGGGCATCGCGATTTGTTTGATGTTGGTGCTGGAAGGCATCCTGCCCTTCCTCTATCCGCGACGTTGGCGTGGTGCTATCGCGCAACTGGCTCAGCTGCCCGATCGTCAGCTGCGCCTCATGGGGTTGGCCAGCATGCTGCTGGGGACTGCCCTCCTTTATTTGCTTCACTGAAGGCTGCCGCCCGTACCGAGAGGGGAATGGCGAAATGGCAACGGTAGACCGCTGGCTGCTGCCAGATGGCATCGAAGAAGTACTGCCGCCGGAAGCGGCACTGATCGAAACGGCGCGCCGCCAGGTGCTGGATTTGTTCCAGCGCTGGGGCTACGAGTTCGTCGTTACTCCGCACATCGAATATCTTGAGTCCCTGTTGACCGGTGCTGGTCAGGATCTGGATCTGCGTACCTTCAAGGTGACCGATCCGCTGTCCGGCCGGCAGATGGGCTTCCGTGCCGACATCACCCCGCAGGTGGCGCGCATGGATGCTCACAGCCTGCGTCGCGAAGGCCCGAGCCGCCTGTGCTACGCCGGTAGCGTGCTGCATGCCAAACCGCGTGCCCTGGCGACCTCGCGCAGCCCGATCCAACTGGGTGCCGAACTGTACGGCGATGCCAGCCCAGCCAGCGACGTGGAAGTCATCAGCCTGATGCTCGATACCCTGGCCCTGGCCCGTGTGCCGGACGTGCACATGGACCTCGGTCATGTCGGCATCTACCGCGGCCTGGCCCGCGCCGCCGGCCTGTCCGGCGAGGCCGAGCAGCAGTTGTTCGACGCCCTGCAGCGCAAGGCCATCGACGAGGTCGATGCGCTCACCGAATCCCTGCAACCGCACCTGGCCAGCATGCTGCGCGCACTGGTCGAGCTGTGTGGCGGTCGCGAAGTGCTGGATCTGGCCCAGGCGGTACTGGTCGAAGCGCCAGCCGAAGTGCATGCGGCGCTGGACCAGCTCGTGGCTATCGCCGACCAGCTGGAGCTGCGCTACCCCGAACTGCCGCTGTATTTTGACCTCGGCGAGCTGCGTGGCTACCACTACCACACGGGTGTGGTGTTCGCCGCTTTCGTGCCGGGTGTCGGCCAGTCCATTGCCCAGGGTGGCCGCTACGATGATGTCGGCGGCAACTTCGGGCGTGCACGTCCCGCCACCGGCTTCTCCACCGACCTGAAGACCCTGGTGACCCTCGGTGACATGCAGGCTGAGGCCCACGTAGGCGGCGTCTGGGCTCCTGATCACCATGATCTGTATTTGTGGCAGGCCGTGCAGCGTCTGCGCAGCGAAGGTGTGCGCGTGGTTCAGGCATTGCCTGAGCAGGATGTGAGCGCGGCGAGCGAGGCGGGTTGTGATCGCCAGCTGCAGCTGCGCGATGGCCGTTGGCAAGTGGCGCCGCTGGCGTCCTGACGAGTATTCCGCCGGCTGCGGCCGGCATCGAGCTTTCCGAATAGAGGACAAGTGTTATGGGTAAGAATGTCGTCGTCCTGGGCACCCAGTGGGGTGATGAGGGCAAGGGCAAGATCGTCGACCTGCTGACCGAGCAGGCCGCCGCGGTAGTGCGCTATCAGGGTGGTCACAATGCCGGCCACACTCTGGTCATCGACGGTGAAAAGACCGTACTGCACCTGATCCCGTCCGGCATCCTGCGCGAAGGCGTACGCTGCCTGATCGGCAACGGTGTGGTGGTCGCCCCCGACGCTCTGATGCGCGAGATCACCAAGCTGGAAGAGAAGGGTGTACCGGTGCGCGAGCGCCTGCGCATCAGCCCGTCCTGCCCGCTGATCCTGTCCTACCATGTGGCCCTCGACCAGGCCCGTGAGAAGGCCCGCGGCGACGCCAAGATTGGCACCACCGGTCGCGGCATCGGCCCGGCCTACGAAGACAAGGTGGCCCGTCGCGGCCTGCGCATCGGTGACCTGTTCCACCGCGAGCGCTTCGCTTCCAAACTCGGCGAGCTGCTGGACTACCACAACTTCGTACTGGTCAATTACTACAAAGAGCCGGCTATCGACTTCCAGAAGACTCTGGACGAGTGCATGGCCTACGCAGAGCAGCTGCGTCCGATGATGACCGACGTCACCGCCGAGCTGCACGAGCTGCGCCGCGCCGACAAGGACATCATGTTCGAAGGCGCCCAGGGTTCGCTGCTGGACATCGACCACGGCACCTATCCCTACGTCACCAGCTCCAACACCACCGCCGGCGGTACCGCCACTGGCTCCGGTTTCGGCCCGCTGTACCTGGACTACATCCTCGGTATCACCAAGGCCTACACCACCCGTGTTGGCTCCGGCCCGTTCCCCACCGAGCTGTTCGACGAGACTGGCGCCTACCTGGCCAAGAAGGGCCACGAGTTTGGTTCCACCACCGGTCGTGCACGTCGCTGCGGTTGGTTCGATGCCGTGATCCTGCGTCGCGCTATCGAGATCAACAGCATCTCCGGCCTGTGCCTGACCAAGCTCGACGTGCTCGACGGCCTGGAAACCATCAACATCTGCACAGGCTACAAGGATGCCGCCGGCAACCTGTTGACCGATGCGCCGACCGACGCCGACAGCTACATCGGCCTGCAGCCGGTGTACGAAGAGATGCCGGGCTGGACCGACTCCACCGTCGGCGCCAAGAGCCTGGAAGAGCTGCCGGCAGCTGCCCGTGCCTACATCAAGCGCGTGGAAGAGCTGGTCGGTGCGCCGATCGACATCATCTCCACCGGCCCGGACCGCAACGAGACCATCGTGCTGCGTCACCCGTTCGCCTGATTGGTGCTGTCATGAAAAAGGCCGCTGATGCGGCCTTTTTTGTGGGCGGTTACCCGCTCAGAAGCGCCAGGTGGCTCCTCCGCCGAGGATATGCAGGGCGCTGTTTTCATAGCTGCCGGACAGGCTATCGCCTGACCGGCTCTTGGTCTGGTTGATTTCCATGTCGCCCAGCCACACCAGGGTGTAGGTCATGTGCAGGTCTAAACCTTCGTCCACGGCATAGTTGATCCCAGTGGCGAGGCGCCAGCTCTCGTTCATGGGGTTGTCGGCTGTACGGTCTTCATCGTCGACTGCGGAACTGTCGTAACCCACACCCATGCTCCAGCGCAGCTGGCGGCTGGCCTGGTACTGGGCGCCGAGGGAGGCATGCCAGGTGTCCTTGTATTGGCGGTCGACGCTGGTGCTGGTGCCTGCCAGGTCAGTGTCCACTTCGACGCCGATCTTGCCGAACTCGCTCCAGTCCTGCCAGCCGAGGCTGCCGAGCAGTTTCCATTGTGAGTCCAGGTCGTAGGCCAGGCTGATCACGGCGGTTTGTGGCACCTCCATGTCTATCTCCAGGCTACTGGGATTGGCGCGTTGCAGGGCCAGGTTCAGCAATGGGTTGCTGATGTCGTCCAGGCTGGCCTTGTCTTCGAACTCCAGGTCGACCTTGCTGGTGTAGGCAAGACCGAGCTTGGTGCGTTCATTGAGCCGGTAGAGCACGCCGATATTGAAGCCGAGGCCGACATCGGTGTCCTTGTATTCCAGCTGGCCATCTTCGCGGTCTGCCAGACCCAGCACGTTGTTGTTGACCGCCACTTCGGTGCGGAAATAGCCGTACATCAGGCGTGGGCCGAAGCCGATCGAGAGGTCGTCGTTGATCTTGTAGGCGTAGGTCGGTTGCAGGGACACGCCCAGCACGGCGGATTCCTGGGTGAAATAGCGCCCGGCCCAGTCATCGTCATAGTCCACGGCCAGGCCGAAGTTGCCGTACATGCCGAAGCCGATGCTTGCCCGGTCGTTGATCTGGTGGCTGATGAAGAAGCTGCTGCCTGGCAGGTACTTCAGGGCGTTGCCGCCTTCGTTGCCGGAGAAGTCGTTGTTGCCATCCCGGGAGAAGGTGATATCGCCCAGGATCAGCTGTCCGTTGGCGGATATCTGGGTGCCGGTCAGCTCACTCAGGCCGGCAGGGTTGTTCATCAATACGCTGGGGTCGCTGGCCAGTGCGGCGGCCCCGGCGTTGGCCAGGCCACTGCCTTCGTTGCCGGCCTCATAGATCATGATGCCGCCTGCCCAAGCTGGATTCACGGCCAAGAGCAGCGGTGCGGCGAAAAAGAGGCTTCGGCGTGAGTAGAAAAGTCCCGGCATGTGGCGCGCTCCTTGTGGTCATCCGTTGAAAACAGCTTTCCAGTCGAAAGCTGCTGCTGATAAGGCCCCCCAAGAAAAGTAGCAGGCTCCTGCGGCAAGGTTGGATGGAATGTGCTCGGGCTACAGGCTGCGCTGCCGATGCGTGTTTACAGAGCTGCGCTACGCTTGCTTGTCAGCGGTGCAATGTAAGGTCGCAGGGGCAGGGGGCTCGTGCGTTGAGGCTGTCCAATCATCGGGGTAAGTGGCATGGGGTGTCGGATGTTTGCATGGGGGGCGCTGGTTGCGGCGCTCCTCTGGTCGGCTGTGGTCTCTGCGGCGGAAACGATTGAAACGGCGGAACAGAAGGCCGCGGCAGCGCCTGCAGCGGAAACTGTCGAACTGCAGATCGCCAACCGAACTGTGCTTACCTTCCGGGCGACTTTGCTTGGGGAGACGCCGTCCCTGCGGGCCCAGCGTGCACGCGCGGTGATCAATGAAGCCCTGGCAGGAGATGAGGACCTCAAAGTCAGCATCGACCCCATTCAGCAAAGCTACCTGGTGCTGCTGGGTTATACCCGGGCCTTTATCGTCACGCCTTCTGATCTGGCTCCTGGCCAGAGCTCCGTACGTGAGGCCGCTGAGGCGGCGGCAGAGAATCTGCGCCTGGTCGTGGAGGAGAGTGGCGAGGCGCGCAATGTACGTTTCCTGCTCAAGGCCGCAGGCTTCTCGGCCATCGCGACCCTGCTGTATATCGCCTTGCTGCGGGGTGCCGGTTTTGTGCGCAGCAAGTTGCTCAATCTGATTCCCCAGGTCATGCAGCGCCATACCAACATGCTCAAGGTCGGTCATACGCCGATCATCGACATGCAGAACCTGTATTACCTGGTCAATCGCCTGATGTGGCTGATCTACTGGGCACTGGTGCTTCTATTCAGCTACCAGTGGCTCAGTTTCGTACTGTCGCAATTCCCCTACACCCGGCCCTGGGGCGAGAGCCTCAATATTCATCTGTTGCAGCTGGCGCGCTACCTGCTCAACGGTATTCTCGGTGCGCTGCCGGGGCTGGCTATCGCGGTCATCATCTTCCTGATCGCCCGCGGGATCAGCGGCTTCATGCGCAGCCTGCTCAAGCGCATGGCTCGCCCGGGCACCATCAGCTGGTTGAGTCACGAGACCCTGCAGCCCACCACCCGCCTCACCTCCCTGGCTATCTGGCTGTTCGCCCTGGCCATGGCCTATCCCTATCTGCCGGGGGCCGGCACCGAGGCGTTCAAGGGACTGTCGGTGTTGATCGGCTTGATGATTTCCCTGGGCGCTTCCAGCGTGGTCGGGCAGGCGGCTGCGGGTTTGATCCTCACCTATTCGCGCACTCTGCGGCCGGGCGAGTTCGTCCAGGTGGGCGGGCACGAGGGGACGGTGACCGAGATGGGCATGTTCACCACCACCATCCGTACCGGTCTGGGTGAGGTGCTGACTATCCCCAATTCGATGATCACCGGGGCAGTGACCAAGAATTACTCGCGGGCAGTGCAGGGCGAGGGCTACATCGTCGATACGGTCGTGACTATCGGCTACGACACGCCCTGGCGCCAGGTCGAAGCCATGCTGCTGGAGGCCGCCCGGCGTACCGACGGCATACTGCAGAAACCTGAGCCCATCGTGTTTCAGACGGCCCTGTCGGACTTCTATCCGGAGTACCGCCTCGTGGCCCAGGCCATCCCCAGCCAGCCGCTGCCACGGGCGGTGCTGCTGAGCATGCTGCACGCCAATATTCAGGATGTGTTCAACGAGTACGGCGTACAGATCATGTCGCCGCACTATCTGGGTGACCCGCAGCAGGACAAGCTGGTGCCGCGCGAGCATTGGTTCAAGGCGCCCGCCCGGGAGCCTGCACAAGAATGACGGCGTGGTGATCCGCCGACAGAGGGTTATCGCTGCAACAGGGAGTAGCACATGATTGACTTCATTCTCGATGCGCTGCGAGCCACACCCGAGATAGCTGTATTCCTGGCTATCTCGTTGGGTGTTTTGATCGGGCGCCTGCGTCTGGGTAGTTTCCACCTGGGCTCGGTGGCGGGGGCGTTGCTGATGGGCCTGCTGATCGGGCAGATCGGCCTGGAGGTGCCACACGTACTCAAGTCGGTGTTCTTCGTGCTGTTCATCTATGCCATCGGCTTCAAGAGCGGGCCGGAGTTCTTCGGCAGCCTCAACCGCGGCACGCTCAAGCTGGTGGTGCTGTCCGTAGTGCTGTGTGGCGTGGCGCTGGCCAGCATCATGCTGATGTTCAGCCTCTACAAGTTCGACGC
>JAYQUJ010000015.1:0-66892 GCA_038147895.1 Pseudomonas sp. | reverse complement strand
GCTTTCTTGTCGGCTGGGGAGGCTACTGCAATTTCCAAAACTCCGGGGAAAAATTGGGTCATCGACCCGAACATAATCTGCCGCGCCTGGCGCGGCGGGACCGTACGGCAGGCCCGACCTGCCGTACGGTGTACTTCAACAGCGCTTACTTGCCCGACTTGATCTTCGACCAGCTGCGAGTCATCTGACGCATGATCTTCGGCGGCAATTCGCTCGAAATGTAGAGTTTGCTCATGACTTCAGGACTTGGATAGATCGCCGGATTGTTGCGCACTTCCTGGTCCATCAGCTTGTCGGCGGACGGGTTGGGGTTGGCATAACCCACGTAGTCGCTGACAGGCGCGATCACCGCCGGGTCCAGCAGGTAGTTCATGAAGGCATGGGCTTCCTTGGTGTTCTTCGCGTCGGCCGGGATGGCCATCATGTCGAACCACAGGTTGGCGCCTTCCTTCGGGATGCTGTAGGCGATTTCGACGCCCTTGCCAGCTTCCTCGGCGCGGGTAGCGGCCTGGAACACGTCGCCGGAATAGCCGAAGGCAACGCAGATGTCGCCGTTGGCCAGATCGCCGATGTACTTGGAGCTGTGGAAGTAGGTCACGTAGGGGCGCAGCTCAAGCAGCTTGGCCTCGGCCTTCTTGTAGTCCTCGGGATTGGTGCTGCGCGGATCGAGGCCCAGGTAGTTGAGTACCGAGGGGAACACTTCGTCCGGCGAGTCCAGCAGTGCCACGCCACAGCTGCTCAGTTTCTTCAGGTTCTCCGGCTCGAACAGCACGGCCCAGGAGTCGACCTCGTCGATACCCAGCGCGGCTTTGACCTTCTCGACGTTGTAGCCGATGCCGTTGGTGCCCCACAGATAGGGAACGGCGTACAGGTTGCCCGGGTCGTTGGTTTCCAGCTGCTTCATCAGCGCCGGATCGAGGTTCTTCCAGTTCGGCAGCAGCGAGCGGTCGAGCTTCTGGAACGCGCCTGCCTTGATCTGCCGGCCGAGGAAGTGGTTGGACGGCACGACGATGTCGTAGCCGGTGCGGCCCGCCAGCAGCTTGCCTTCCAGGGTTTCGTTGGAATCGAAGACGTCGTAGCTCGGCTTGATGCCGGTAGCCTTTTCGAAATCGTCGAGGGTGGTTTCACCGATATAGTCACTCCAGTTGTAGATATGCACGGTCGGCGCCGCCTGAACGGCTCCTGCCATGCCCATCACGACTGCAGCGGAGATCAGAGTCTTGCGGAAGGAAATTCGCACACGTCAGTCCTCTTTTTTGTTGATCTTGCAGGCCGCGCAATACGGCCAGGGGTAGTGGTTAGTTCGCTGCCGGTCCCTGACACCCGCGCCATTCGCCCAGCCGTTCGCCCACGGAGCTGTGTGGGGCTCGTGTGTAACGGTGGTTGAAGGGCATGGGGGCCTCCTGGCGGGTCTCCGGCGGGAGCACCCGCCGGAGGGTGTCGCTGTTGTTGATTACTTGCCGGACTTGATAGTGGTCCAGCTACGAGTCATGCCGCGTTGCACCTTGGCCGGCAGATCCGGGAAGGCGTACAGCTTGGCCATGGTCGCTTCGCTCGGGTAGATGCCCGGGTCGTTGCGGATGGCTTCGTCGACCATCGGAGTCGCCGCCGAGTTACCGCTCGGGAACTGCACGTAGTTGACGATTTCAGCCATGACTTCCGGCTTCATCAGGTAGTCCATGAAGGCGTAGGCCGCATCCACGTTCTCGGCATCCTTCGGCATGGCGATCATGTCGAAGAAGGTACCGGCACCTTCTTTCGGAATGTTGTAGGACACGGTCACGCCAGCCGCCGCTTCTTCGGCACGGGACTTGGCCTGGTACACGTCACCCGAGTAGCCGACGGCCACACACAGGTTGCCGTTGGCCAGGTCGGAGATGTACTTGGAGCTGTGGAAGTAAGTGATGTGCGGGCGGATCTTGAGGAACAGCGCCTCGGCTTCCTTCAGCTCTTTCGGGTTCTCGCTCAGCGGGCTGTAGCCCAGATACTGCAGGGCGATCGGCAGGATCTCGGTCGGCGAGTCGAGGAAGGACACGCCACAGGACTTCAGCTTCTCGATGTTTTCCGGCTTGAACAGCAGGTCCCAGGAATCCACCGGGGCGTTCTCGCCCAGCACGGCCTTGACCTTCTCCGGGTTGAAGCCGATGCCGATGGAGCCCCACAGGTAGGGGAAGGAGTACTGGTTGCCCGGGTCGCTGACTTCCAGGGTTTTCAGCAGGTCTTTGTTGAGGTTCTTCCAGCCAGGCAGCTTGGACTTGTCCAGCGGCTGGTAGACGCCGGCCTTGATCTGCTTGGCCAGGAAGTTGTTGGACGGCACGACGATGTCATAGCCGGACTTACCCGCCAGGAGCTTGGCTTCGAGCGTTTCGTTGGAGTCGAAGACGTCGTAGACGACCTTGATGCCGGTTTCCTTGGTGAACTTATCGATGGTGTCCGGGGCGATATAGTCCGACCAGTTGTAAACGTGCAGTACCTTGTCATCAGCCTGCGCCATGCCGGCCACGGCGCCTGCCAGAGTCATGGCAAGCAGTGTTTTACCGAAGGTCTTGATCATGCGGGTTAGCTCCATTGTCGTTTGAAGTATCCGGGGCTGCGTCGCCTGGGCGACACACCCTCCGGTGAGCCTGGCCAACGCTCGTGCAGTCTGGCAAGGTCCGAGCCGTGGCTCAAGCCTTACACCAGCACCGCGCGGGCGGTCAGATCGAGGCACTTGCGCGCCTTTTCTACCAATTCGTCGATCTCGTTTTTGCTGATCACCAGTGGCGGCGCGATGATCATGGTGTCGCCCACGGCGCGCATGATCAGTCCGTTGCTGAAACAGTGGTTGCGGCAGATCATGCCGACGCCCATCTCGCTCGGGAAACGTTCGCGAGTGGTCTTGTCCTTCGCCAGTTCGATGGCGCCGAGCATGCCCACACCGCGGACTTCGCCCACCAGCGGGTGATCCGCCAGCTCACGCAAACGACGCTGCAAATAGGGTGCCGTTTCCGCTTTAACCTGCTCGATAATTTTTTCGTCGCGCAGGATGCGCAGGTTTTCCAGACCCACGGCGGCCGCGACCGGGTGGCCCGAGTAGGTGAAGCCGTGGTTGAAGTCGCCCGCGGCATTGATCACCTGGAACACCTTGTCGCTGACGATCAGGCCGCCCATGGGCACGTAGCCCGAGGTCATGCCCTTGGCGATGGTGATCAGGTCCGGCTTGTTGCCGTAGTACTCGCTGGCGAACCACTCGCCGGTGCGGCCGAAACCACAGATAACCTCGTCGGCGACGAACAGGATGTCGTACTTGGCGAGGATCTCGCGGATGCGCGGCCAGTAGGTCTCCGGCGGCACGATCACGCCACCTGCACCCTGAATCGGCTCGGCGATAAAGGCGGCGACGTTCTCTTCGCCGACTTCGAGGATCTTCTTCTCCAGCTCGTTGGCGGCCCAGATGCCGAACTCGTCCGGAGTCATGTCGCCACCCTCGGCGAACCAGTAGGGTTGCGCGATGTGCACGATGCCCGGAATCGGCAGGTCGCCCTGCTCATGCATATAAGTCATGCCGCCCAGGCTGGCGCCGGCCACGGTGGAGCCGTGGTAACCGTTCTTGCGACTGATGATGACCTTCTTGCTGGGCTGGCCTTTGCTCGCCCAGTAGTGGCGAACCATGCGCAGCATGGTGTCGTTGCCTTCCGAACCGGAGCCGGTGAAGAACACATGGTTCATGCCGGCCGGCGCCACGTCGGCGATGGCCTTGGCGAACTCCAGCGCCGGCGGGTGGGCGGTCTGGAAGAAGGTGTTGTAGAACGGCAGTTCACGCATCTGCGCCGCAGCGGCCTGCACCAGTTCCTCGCGGCCGTAACCGACGGCTACGCACCACAGGCCGGCCATGCCGTCGAGAACCTTCTGGCCTTCGCTATCCCACAGATAGACACCGTCCGCCTTGGTGATGATGCGCGGGCCCTTCTCGTGCAGCTGCTGGTAGTCGCTGAACGGCGCGAGGTGATGCTCACGGCTCATGGCCTGCCACTCGCGGGTTTTCGGGTTGGTCACTGAACTGTTCATAACAACACCTTTATTACGCGGGCCACCGGCGGCGGCCCGAGGAAATCTGGGGACACGGGTGCGGCACGCCGCACCCGCTCCGGTCACACCGACAACAGCAGGAATTCACGCTCCCAAGAGCTGATCACCCGCTTGTAGTTCTCGTGCTCGGCGCGCTTGACCGCGACATAGCCACGCACGAACTTCTCGCCCAGGTACTTCTCAGCGTCCTTGCAGGCTTCCATGCGCTCCAGGGCGCTCTCGATGGTTACCGGCAGGCGCAGATTGCGGCGCTCGTAGCCACGACCCTTGACCGGCGCGCTCGGCTTGATGCCATCGACCATGCCGATGTAGCCGCACAACAGCGATGCCGCCAGCACCAGGTAGGGGTTGGCATCGGCACCGGCCAGGCGGTTCTCCACGCGGCGGTTCTGCGGACCGGCTTCCGGTACACGCAGGCCGACGGTGCGATTTTCCTCGCCCCACTCGACGTTCACCGGCGCCGAGGTATCCGGCAGGAAGCGGCGGAACGAGTTGACGTTCGGCGCGAACAGCGGCAACACCTCGGGAATGAACTTCTGCAGACCACCAATGTGATGCAGGAACAGTTCGCTCATGGTGCCGTCGGCATTGGAGAACAGGTTCTTGCCGGTTTTGATGTCGACCACGCTCTGGTGGATGTGCATGGCGCTGCCCGGCTGATCGGTGATCGGCTTGGCCATGAAGGTCGCCGCCACGTCATGCTTGAGCGCGGCCTCGCGCATGGTGCGCTTGAACACGGTGATCTGGTCGGCCAGGTGCAGCGCGTCGCCATGACGGAAGTTGATTTCCATCTGCGCCGGGCCGTCTTCGTGGATCAGCGTGTCGAGATCCAGGTCCTGCAGCTCGCACCAGTCGTAGACGTCTTCGAACAGCGGGTCGAATTCGTTGGCCGCGTCGATGGAGAACGACTGGCGACCGACTTCCGGACGACCGGAGCGGCCCATCGGTGCTTCCAGCGGGAAGTCCGGGTCGCTGTTGCGCTTGGTCAGGTAGAACTCCATCTCCGGCGCGACGATCGGCTTCCAGCCCTTGTCGGCGTAGAGCTTGAGCACATTCTTGAGAATGTTGCGCGGCGACAGCTCGATCGGGTTGCCCTGCTTGTCGAAGGTGTCGTGGATCACCATCGCAGTGGGCTCGATGGCCCAGGGCACGAGAAACACGGCGTTCTCGTCGGGGCGGCAGAACATGTCAATGTCAGCCTCGTCGAGCAACTCGTAATAGATGTCGTCCTCGACGTAGTCGCCGGTCACGGTCTGCAGCAGCACACTCTCGGGGAGGCGCATGCCCTTCTCGTCGAGAAACTTGTTGGTCGGCGAAATCTTGCCACGGGCAATGCCGGTAAGATCGCTGATCAGACATTCAACTTCGGTGATTTTGCGTTCTTTCAGCCAGCTGGTCAGCTGGTCGAGCTTGCTAGTCATAAAGACCTCAGGGTTGTAGAGCGGCTACTGCGGACCGGTTAGAGCCTAGCGAAACCCAAGAGATTCGCCGCTCGCCGGGTGCTCACCTACTCAGCATTGTCCCGCCTTCTTCCTGCAAGCCTCACCAAAGGCCTGGAAGATGGCGAGATAATTCGGGTTGGAGCTTACCTGCCACTCGGGGTGCCATTGCACTCCGAGTGCGAAGCTTGGCGCATTCTCGACAGAGAAAGCCTCGACCAACCCGTCAGGCGCCAGTGCTTCTACGCGAAGGCCCGGCGCCAGACGCTGCACGCCCTGGCCATGAATGGAATTGACTTGAATCTCGTCCGGCAAGCCGATGCCAGCGAGCACCCCTCCCGCCTGTACACTCACGGTGTGACGGGGGGCATATTGAATTTCCACCGGCTCATCGGCCGGCTCGCGGTGGTCCATCATTCCGGCCACCTCCTGCACCCGCTGGTGCAGGCTACCGCCAAAGGCTACGTTGATTTCCTGGAAGCCACGGCAGATGCCCAGCACCGGAATGCCAGCCTCTATGGCCTTGCGGATCAGCGGTAGAGTGGTGGCGTCACGGCCACTGTCGTGTTGCGTACCCGGCACGCTGGCAGGGCCACTATAATGATGGGGTTCGACGTTGGACGGCGAACCGGTGAACAGCAGGCCATCGACGCTGGCCAGCAGGGTGTCCTGGTCGATCAACTCGCCCAGCGCAGGGATTACCAGCGGCAGCCCTCCGGCTCCGACCACCACGGCGCGGACGTATTTGTCGCCAACGATGTGGTTGGGGTGCAGGCCCACCTGCTTGGTGCAGGCGGTAACGCCGATGATCGGCAGGCGCGACATGGAACACCTGTTTTATTGCTGTTGTTAGGTTGAGGCCGAGATTAGCCTTGTTCAATTTATTACACAATAGGGCTGTAAAAAATTGAACACACCGCACTGAGCACCACGCGGCACAAGGCTGCCAGGAGGTTACAAACAGCCCGAAATGCCCCAAAACTGGCCTCGACGCCCCATATCAGGGCAAAATGGCAAAGTATTGACAGTACAGGGTGTTTGAGATTGACTCACGACTGTACGAATGAATGATTGAAATTTTTAACAATAAAGGTGTTGCATCATGTCGGTACCCCCGCGTGCCGTTCAGCTCAACGAAGCGAACGCGTTCCTCAAGGAACATCCCGAGGTCCAGTTCGTTGACCTTCTGATTGCAGATATGAATGGGGTTGTGCGCGGCAAGCGCATCGAACGCAACAGCCTCCACAAGGTATACGAGAAAGGCATCAACCTTCCCGCCTCACTCTTCGCCCTCGATATCAACGGCTCCACCGTCGAAAGCACCGGCCTCGGCCTGGACATCGGCGACGCCGACCGCATCTGCTTCCCGATCCCCAATACCCTGAGCAACGAGCCGTGGCAGAAGCGCCCGACCGCCCAGTTGCTGATGACCATGCACGAGCTGGACGGCCAGCCGTTCTTCGCCGACCCGCGCGAGGTGCTGCGCCAGGTGGTGCAGAAGTTCGATGACATGGGCCTGAAGATCTGCGCCGCCTTTGAGCTGGAGTTCTACCTGATCGATCAGGAGAACGTGAACGGCCGCCCGCAGCCGCCACGCTCGCCGATCTCCGGCAAACGCCCACAGTCGACCCAGGTGTACCTGATCGACGACCTCGACGAATACGTCGACTGCCTGCAGGACATGCTCGAAGCCGCCAAGGAACAGGCCATTCCGGCTGACGCCATCGTCAAGGAAAGCGCCCCGGCGCAGTTCGAGGTCAACCTGCATCACGTCGAAGACGCGATCAAGGCCTGCGACTACGCCCTGCTGCTCAAGCGCCTGATCAAGAACATCGCCTACGACCACGAGATGGACAGCACCTTCATGGCCAAACCCTACCCGGGCCAGGCCGGTAATGGGCTGCATGTGCACATCTCGCTGCTGGACAAGAAAACCGGGCAGAACATCTTCGCCAGCGAAGACCCTCTGCAGAACGAAGCCCTGCGCCATGCCGTAGGTGGTGTACTGGAGACCCTGCCGGCGTCGATGGCCTTCCTCTGCCCCAACGTCAACTCGTACCGCCGTTTCGGTGCCAACTTCTACGTGCCGAACGCGCCGAGCTGGGCCCTGGACAACCGTACCGTGGCCGTACGCGTGCCCACCGGCAGCCCGGACGCCGTGCGCATCGAGCACCGCGTGGCCGGCGCCGATGCCAACCCCTACCTGATGATGGCCGCCATCCTCGCCGGGGTGCACCACGGCCTGACCCAGAAGATCGAACCGGGCGAGCCCATCGAAGGCAACTCCTACGAGCAGCTGGAACCGAGCCTGCCGAACAACCTGCGCGATGCGCTGCGCGAGTTGGACGACAGTGAAGTGCTGAACCAGTACATCAGCCCGGATTACATCGACATCTTCGTCGCCTGTAAGGAAGCCGAGCTGCAAGAGTTCGAGACCACCATCTCCGATCTCGAATACAACTGGTACCTGCATACCGTTTGACGCAACACCCGACGCCGGCCTCAGTGCCGGCGTTTTTTTATCTGCCGCCAACGCTCGCCCCGCCGCCGTCCTGCACGGCCTGGCGGAGCCTTGTCAACACTTGCCAAGGAGGTCGTCATGTTTCGTATTCTTGCTCCGCTGCTGCTCAGTCTCATGCCAGCCCTGGCGGCTGCCGCCGACAGCATCAGGGTCTACAACTGGAACGACTACATCGCACCCCAGGTACTGGCCGACTTCACCAAGGCCACCGGCATCGAGGTGGAGTACCACACCTACGCCTCTGCCGAAGAGCTGGACCAGGTACTGCGTAGCGGCGAAAGCATCGATGTCGCCGTACCCTCGCAGAATGACCTGCCGCCGCTGATCAAGGCCGGCCTGCTACAGCCGCTTGACCTCAGCCGCCTGCCCAACCGCAAGCACCTCGATCGACAACTGATGAGCAAGCTGGCCGCAGTGGACCCGCGCAACCGCTACGCCGTGCCCTACCTGTGGGGCGCCGTGGGCCTGGCGATTAACACGCCACAGGCCGAAGCCGCCTATGGCGGGCCATTGCCACACAGCTGGAGCCTGCTGTTCGACCCCGCCCAGAGCGGCAAGCTGAGTGGCTGCGGCATCAGCGTGCTGGATGCCTCGGACGAAGTGCTCTACAGCCTGCTCAACTATCAGGGCCGCAGCTTCAGCAATACCTCGCCGGGACGCATCAGCAAGGCCGGTGAAACCCTGCAGAACCTGCGCCCCAACCTGCGCTATGTCGACAGCGAGCGTTATATCGAGGATCTCAACCAGGGCAAGCTGTGCATGGCCGTGGCCTGGCTTGGCGACGCCCTGGGGGCCAGCGATTCAGGCCAACCCGTCGAGTTCGTCGTGCCGGAAGAAGGCTCGACCCTGTTCATCGACAACCTGGTCGTCCCTGCCAGCGCACGGCGTGCCGACCTGGCGCATCAGTTCATCGACTACCTGATGCAACCGCAAGTAGCCGCCCTGATCACCAGCGAAACCCTCTACCCCAGCGCCAACGTCGACGCCCAGCAGTTCCTCGAAACCAAGCTGCGCGACCAGCTGGGACGCAATCTGGAGAACGCCAAGAGCCGCCTGTTCGCGCTGACGCCGCTCTCCGACAAGCTGAAAACCGCCCGCGACGAAGTGTGGACGCGCTTTCGCGACGGCAACTGAGTGCTGCGGTGCGTGACTTGCCTCCCCTCGCCGAGTGACGTCCAATAGCGCCTTCCCCGGACAGGAGACCGGCATGAGCCGCACCGCCAGCCCCCGCAAACCGCGCGCCAGCAGCCAGGCGCGCATCGCCCAGATCCTTGCCGCCGCCCGCGAGCTGCTGCGCGAGCAGGGCTTCGCCGGCCTGACCATCTATGCGGTGGCCGAACGCGCGGAGATTCCGCCTTCGTCCGTGTACCACTTCTTCGCCAGCGTGCCGGCCCTGCTCGAAGCCCTGACCGCCGACATCCACGCCGCTTTCCGCGACTGCCTGCTGCAGCCGGTGGAGCACCAGCAACTGCGCAGCTGGCACGACCTGTCGTGCATCGTCGAACAGCGCATGCTGGCCATCTACGCCGACGACAGTGCTGCACGCCAGCTGATTCTGGCCCAGCACGGCCTGTCCGAAGTCACCCAGGCAGACCGCCAGCACGACCTGGAACTGGGCCGCCTGATGCAGCAACTGTTCGATCGCCACTTCCCCTTGCCGCAGCTGCCGGCCGATATCGACGTGTTCGCCCTGGCCATGGAGCTGGGCGACCGCGTCTACGCCCGCTCGGTGCAACTGCACGGCGAGATCACCCCGCGCCTGGCCGAGGAAGGCATGCGCGTGTTCGATGCCTACCTCGGCCTGTACCTGCCGCCTGCGCTACCCAAGCGCACAACCCCACTCGACTGACCGATTTCTATCGGCCTTTAGCCGAAGCCCGCCCAGTAAAAGCCGGCCAACCAGGCGTTAGGTAAATATTTATCCACATAAATCTGTAAATAAAGCCTAGTAAAGATACTAGATGACTTTTTAAATCGATTTTTATCGGATATAAATGAGCACAGCCTCTTCCCGGCAGAACGAAAAGGCGGACACGGAGTCGCCGCCTATACTGGCGACGAACTCCTAACTCGAATACATGACAGGCGACCTGCGCCGCTGCGTTTCAGGCTGCCCGAATCTGGTGACCCTCATGAGCACGCTGAACACCACTCCCCGCGCCGATGGCTTCCGTATGCCCGCCGAGTGGGAACCCCATAGCCAGACCTGGATGGTCTGGCCCGAACGCCCGGACAACTGGCGCCTGGGTGGCAAGCCGGCGCAGGCCGCCTTCAGCGCCGTGGCCGAGGCCATCGCCCGCTTCGAGCCGGTTACCGTCTGCGCTTCGGCTGCCCAGTTCGAAAACGCCCGCGCGCGCCTGAGCGACGCCATCCGGGTGATCGAGATCAGCACCGATGACGCCTGGGTGCGCGATACCGGCCCGACCTTCGTGATCGACGATGCCGGTGACGTTCGCGGCGTGGACTGGACCTTCAATGCCTGGGGCGGCCTCGACGGCGGCCTGTACTTCCCCTGGCTGCGTGACGACCAGGTGGCGAGCAAGATCCTTCAGGTCGAGCGCTGCGCGCGTTACCGTACCGAAGGCTTCGTGCTGGAAGGCGGCTCCATCCACGTCGACGGTGAAGGCACCCTGATCACCACCGAGGAATGCCTGCTCAACCGCAACCGCAACCCACACCTGTCCCGCGAAGAGATAGAAGCAACGCTACGCGAGCACCTGGCCATCGACACGGTGATCTGGCTGCCGGATGGCCTGTTCAACGACGAAACCAATGGCCACGTCGACAACTTCTGCTGCTACGTGCGCCCGGGCGAAGTGCTGCTGGCCTGGACCGACGACCCGCAGAACCCCAACTACCCACGCTGCCAGGCGGCAATGCAGGTACTGGAGCGCGCGCGCGACGCCAAGGGCCGTCAGCTGGTGGTACACAAGATGCCGATTCCCGGCCCGCTGCATGCCACCGAGGAAGAATGTGCTGGCGTCGACCTGGTGGCCGGCAGCCAGGAGCGCGACCCGTCGATCCGCCTGGCCGGCTCCTACGTCAATTTCCTGATCGTCAACGGCGGCATCGTCGCGCCGAGCTTCGACGACCCCATGGACGCCGAAGCCAAGAGCATCCTGGAGCGGGTCTTCCCCGAGCATCAGGTGGTAATGGTCCCAGGCCGCGAAATCCTGCTCGGCGGCGGCAATATCCACTGCATCACCCAGCAGCAACCGGCGCCGCAAAAGCGCTGAGCCCTGCAGACGGAAAGCTGTATTCATCCAGCTTTCCGACAGCAGCAGAGCGCTTTGTCCTGCACGTGTAGGTTGGGTTGAGGTACGAAGCGCCGAAGCCCAACGCTGGTGTTTTCTGAGCACTCGCCTGTCGGGCTTTGCTGCGCTCAACCTACGCGACGCGACCCAACCTGCACCAACAAACCCCGGACAAAGAAAAACGCCGCGCTGCAGAGCAGTCGCGGCGTTTTCGGGCGGCTGAAGAAGCGGATCAGGCCGCAGTCGGGCGCAGCGAGTAGGTCTTCAACTGCTCGGCAAACTCGCGCAGAGACTGGATGCCGCTGGCTTCGGCCTCGTGCACCCATTGCTTGATCGCTTCGAGCATGTCGTGGCCGTTGCTGCTGGTCTTGACCCAGATCTGCTGCAGGGCGATGCGCTTCTCGTAGATCACCTTGAGCGCCTGGCTCTGCGCCAGCAGCTCGCTGATGCGCGCATGGTGATGCTCGTCGAGCAGGCTGGTTTCACGCGACAGCAGACGCTTGGCACGACGGAACAAATGACGCACCGACTCGTCGGCCTTGGCCAGCTCCTGCTGCACCAGTGGCTTGATCACCAGCTTGCGGTACTGCGCCATGATCTGGAAACGGTTGTTGAGGATGGCCATGGCGGTGTCCATGTCCAGGTTGTGCTTGCCCTCGACGCGGTGGGCGATGGGCGCCACGCGCTGCACCTTGGCCATGCCCAGCCAGCTGAACAGCTTGATCCAGGCCCAGCCCATGTCGAATTCCCACTTTTTCACCGAGAGCTTGGCGCTGTTCGGGTAGGTGTGGTGGTTGTTGTGCAGCTCCTCGCCGCCAATCAGGATGCCCCAGGGCACCAGGTTGGTGGCGGCGTCGCGGCACTCGAAGTTGCGGTAGCCGACTGCATGGCCGAGGCCGTTGATCACACCGGCAGCCCACACCGGAATCCACATCATCTGCACCGCCCACACGGTCATGCCGAGCACGCCGAACAGGGCCAGGTCAATGATCGCCATCAGCACGATGCCACCCATGGTGTAGCGGCTGTAGACGTTGCGCTCGATCCAGTCTTCCGGGCAGTTCTTGCCGTAGATGCGCAAGGTCTCTTCGTTCTTCGCCTCTTCCTGGTAAAGCTCCGCACCCTTGCGCAGCACGGTACCCAGGCCCTTGACCACCGGGCTGTGCGGATCATCGGCGGTTTCACACTTGGCGTGGTGCTTGCGGTGGATGGCGGTCCACTCACGAGTGTTCTGGCCGGTGGTCATCCACAGCCAGAAACGGAAGAAATGCTTGAGCACAGGATGCAGTTCCAGCGAGCGATGCGCGGAATAGCGGTGCAGATAGACGGTGACGCTGACGATGGTGATGTGGGTCAGCACCAGGGTCACGGCGATGAGCTGCCAGACCGAAAGATCGAGTAAACCGTTGTACCACATGGAAGGTGTCGCCTCGCGGGGGAGTAAAACGGTGGGCCGAACATCGACCACCTTGCGGCATTATCCCCATGCGAGGTGAGATTGCCAGTAGACCTTTAGACGAGAATGCGCTGGAAGACTCCGTATCTATAGCGACCTTCAGAAACCCGATGGACAGCTTGCCAGCCAAGGGCCTGGCACAAGGCAGCATCGGTTTACAGGGTAAAGATCGACTCTGCGCGGGACTTGCCGTGGGACGATTGCCAATGAGACCGGCACTCGGCACAACACCCAGGCACTCCCTGGCCACGTAAATAAAACAAATAGGCATAGATACTAAATAAATTATTCTTTCCTAGAATAAGAAATGCTTTTTTATAGTTTCCGTCGCGTTCCCTCCCCATAAGGACACCCGATGAAACGCCTACTGTCCCTCTCCATAGCTGCCAGCCTCGTCCTGGCCACTTCCGCCCAAGCGGCTACCCTGCTCAACGTCTCCTATGACGTGATGCGTGACTTCTACAAGGACTACAACGCCGCGTTCCAGAAACACTGGCAGGCCGAGGGCGGCAAGCCGCTGACCATCCAGATGTCCCACGGCGGTTCGAGCAAGCAGGCGCGCTCGGTGATCGACGGCCTGCCGGCCGACGTCATCACCATGAACATGGCCACCGACATCAACGCCCTGGCCGAGCACGGCAAGCTGATTCCCGAAGACTGGGCCGCCCGCCTGCCGGACAACAGCGCGCCCTTCACCTCCGCCACCGTGTTCATCGTGCGCAAGGGCAACCCCAAGGCCCTGAAAGACTGGCCGGATCTGCTCAAGGATGGCGTACAAGTCGTGGTGCCCAACCCGAAGACCTCGGGTAACGGCCGCTACACCTACCTCTCCGCCTGGAGCTATGTGCTGCAGAACGGCGGCGACGAGGCCAAGGCCCGCGAGTTCGTCGGCCAGCTGTTCCAGCACGCGCCGGTACTCGACACCGGAGGCCGCGCCGCCACTACCACCTTCATGCAGAACCAGATCGGCGACGTGCTGGTGACCTTCGAGAACGAGGCCGAGATGATCGCCCGCGAATTCGGTCGCGGTGGCTTCGAAGTGGTCTACCCCAGCGTCTCCGCCGAAGCCGAGCCGCCAGTGACCGTGGTCGACAAGGTGGTGGACAAGAAAGGCACCCGCGCCGAGGCCGAGGCCTACCTGAAATACCTGTGGTCCGACGAGGGCCAGCGCATCGCCGCCAGCAACTACCTGCGGCCGCGCAACGAGAAGATCCTCGCCGAGTTTTCCGACCGCTTCCCCAAGGTCACCTTCCTCAACGTGAACAAGACCTTCGGCGACTGGCCGAGCATCCAGAAGACCCACTTCAACGACGGCGGCGTGTTCGACCAGATCTACACCGCCCAGTGACCCCAGAAAGCCCGGCAGCCGCCGGGCTTTCTGCTTCCTGGCTCATGCCGCCAGCGGCTCGGAGCGTTTCAGGCCGACCAGTTCCAGTTCGAGGAACAGCAGCACCGTCAGCGCCTGGCCGATTATGAAGACGTGGCCGAGCAGGTTCGGCGTGACCCAACCGGCGAGCAGCAGCACAAGGCTGTCGATCACCCACAGCGCGTTGATCGCCAGCACCGCCCATACCGCCAGACGGTTGATCTGCTCGCAACTACCCAGCCAGACCAGGAACACGCCCAGCGGCAGCAGTGCCCAACCGGCACCGAGCAGCAGTTCGCGCGGCAGGGCCAGCAGTTCGGCGAGCCAGCCGGCGGCCAGCACCAGCAGCGAACCAGTGACCAAGCCGACCACGCCATCGGCAAGCAGGGCGCGGCGCAACAACGGAGAAGCGTTCAGGGTATGCATGGCGAATCCTCCAATGAGGGCGCCGGACTGGCGCCTGGCCATAGCGTTCGCCCACTACGGGCAGCGCGTCGATTACCTGTCAGGTAATGGTCGCCTTGACGCGCCTGGGCTATCGTCCGATCCCATGAACACAGCCAATCACCCTGTCGGCGCCCTGTTGCGCCAGTGGCGCCAGCGCCGTCGCCTGAGCCAGCTCGACCTGGCCTGCGAGGCGGACATTTCCACCCGCCACCTGAGCTTCGTCGAGACCGGCCGTTCCTTGCCCAGCCGCGAGATGCTCCTGCACCTGGCCGAGCAGCTGGAGATTCCGTTGCGCGAACGCAATCGCCTGCTCAGCGCCGCAGGTTATGCGCCGCTGTACAGCCAGCACGGCCTGGACGACCCGGCCCTGGCCGCCGCCCGTGCCGCCATCGAGCAACTGCTCAAGGCCCACGAGCCCTACCCGGCGCTGACCATCGACCGCCAGTGGAACCTGCTGGCGGCCAATGCCTCGGTGGCGCCCTTCCTGGCCGGGCTGCCGACCGAGCTGCTCGGCCCGCCGCTCAACGTACTGCGCGTGTCGCTGCATCCCGATGGCCTGGCGCCCCGCATCGTCAACCTGGCGCAGTGGCGTGCCTACCTGCTGATGCGCCTGCAGCACGACATCGACATCAGCGGCGACACGCAGCTGATGGCCCTGCAGGAGGAGCTACTGAGCTACCCGGCGCCGGCCGAGAAGGCTGGGCCGGTAACGGAGAACGTGCTGATGCCGCTGCAGTTCCGTACCGAGCAGGGCGTGCTGAGCCTGATCAGCACCGTCACGGTGTTTGGCACGCCCAATGACGTGACCCTGGCCGAACTGGCTCTGGAGACCTTCTTCCCGGCCGATGCCGAGAGCGCGGAATACCTGCGCCAGCTGGCGCAGAGCTAGGTTCGGGCTTGCAGGACGCAGCGCCTGCCCCCATCTTGAGCAGCCCCCCCGGAAAGCGGACTGCACCATGCTCGAACTCGTCTCGGTCGTCACCATCACCCTGCTCGCCGTGATCAGCCCCGGTGCCGACTTCGCCATGGTCAGCCGCAACAGCATGTTCCTCTCGCGGCGCGCCGGCCTGCTCACCGCGCTGGGTATCAGCCTCGGCGTGCTGGTCCACGTGACCTACTCCATGCTCGGCATCGGCCTGCTGATCTCGCAGTCGATCCTGATGTTCAATCTGGTCAAGTTCGCCGGTGCTGCCTACCTGATCTGGCTCGGTATCGGCATGCTGCGCAGCCGCAAGGTCGATCCGCAGCAGGTGGTGGCCGCACCGCAGCTGAGCGACTGGCAGGCGCTGCGCGTAGGCTTCCTGACCAACGCGCTGAACCCCAAGACCACATTGTTCGTGGTCGCCCTGTTCACTCAGGTGATCAGCCCCGACACCGCTCCCCTGACTCAGCTCGGCTACGGCCTGTTCATGTCCGCCGCGCACCTGTTCTGGTTCGCCCTGGTGGCCTATGGCTTGTCCTCGGCCGCGGCGCGCGGCTTCGTCGCCCGCAGCCGGCACCTGATCGAACGCGCTATAGGCAGTGTGCTGGTCGCTCTGGGCTTGGGCCTAGCGGCTTCCTCACTGCAGCGCAGCTAAAAAAACCGGGCCATATGGCCCGGATGTGTATTGGAGGCGCTCACTCGTTTACAGCAGCGTCAGGGTATAGCTGACGATCAGGCGGTTTTCGTCCTGGTCGGCGGTGCTGGTGTTGCCACGCAGCGAGGCGTTGCGCCAGGAGAAGCCGAGGCCTTTCAACGCGCCCTGCTGCAGGCTGTAGTCGAGGCGCAGGTCGCGTTCCCACTCCTTCTGCTCGCCATTGGCGGCGTCGATGTTGTCGCCCGACAGGTAGGTCACGGTGGCCTTCAGGCCCGGTACGCCGACCTTGCTGAAGTCATAACCGTACTCGGCCAGCCAGGTGCGCTCGCCAGCCGACAGGAACTTGCCGATCTGGCGGTCGGTGATCAGGTAGGCCGTGGAGCCATCGCCCTGGTTGAGGAACGGGAAGGCGCTGTCGCCATCGACCTGCTGGTAGCCGGCGCTCAGCGCGTGGCCGCCCAGGGTGTAGGTGAACAGGGCGCTCCAGGTGTCGTTGTCGACTTCGCCACGGCTGGCGTCGCCGGCTTCCCAGTAGCCGCTGCTGACGTAGCCATCGGCACGCCCGGCGGCGCTGCCGTTCTTGCCGTCGGAGCCGCTGTTGAAGTAGCGCAGGTCGGTCTTCAGGGCGCCTTCGCCCAGGCCCAGGTTGTGTATCAGGCCGACGAAGTGCTGTTGGTAGAAGTCTTCCAGGTTGCCGTAGTAGTACTGCAGCAGCAGGTCCTTGCTGACCTTGTAGTCGCCGCCGGCGAAGTAGAACTTGTTGCTGTCGGCGGCGGTTGAGGCACCGCCGATACGCAGGCCGATGTCGTCGGTGGAGGAGCGGGTCTTGGTGTGCTCCAGCTGGCCGGCGGTGAGGGTCAGGTTGTCGATCTCGTTGGAGGTGATCTGGCCGCCTTCGAACAGTTGCGGCAGCAGGCGACCGTCATTGAAGTTCACCACCGGCAGCTTGGGCTGCAGGGTGCCGATGCGCGCTTCGGTCTTGGACAGGCGCACCTTGGCGGTCACGCCGCCCTTGCTGTAGTCGTCCACCGCCTTGCCGTCGCTGTCCAGCGGGAACAGCTGGCCGGGCTTGCGGCTGTCGCCGGTATCGCCGTCCCCGCCGCCATCGAGCTTGAGGCCGAGCAGGCCGACGGCGTCCAGGCCGAAGCCGACGGTGCCTG
This sequence comes from Pseudomonas sp., assembly GCA_038147895.1. GTDB lineage: Bacteria > Pseudomonadota > Gammaproteobacteria > Pseudomonadales > Pseudomonadaceae > Aquipseudomonas. The sequence goes on along the minus strand of JAYQUJ010000015.1, from coordinate 49,604 downwards.
CGGTGAAGCCGGAGCTGTAGTTGAAGATGAAGCCCTGGCCCCACTCGCTGGCTTCGTTGCGGTTGTCGGCGGTGTTCTTGTCGTTGCGGTCGTAATAGAAATTGCGCAGGGCGATGCTGGCCTTGCTGTCGTCGATGAAGCCGGCGGCGCTGGCTTGGTTGGCCACGGCGGCCAGGCTGATGGCAAGGGCCAGGGACGATTTGTTCATGTGCTGCTCCAGATGCTGTTTGCTCTTGTCTGGGGCTCTTTTGAATGGGAGCCCCTGGGATCGGGCTCGGTGCGGTGGTCCGCTGGCGGCTTGATGGCCAATCTAGGAGATTGGATAAACAATAAAAAGGAATTATTTATTAGTTTTATATAGCCATTAGAAATAACAAGCACTGATCCGCGACTCTTGCCCTAAAGCGCTCTATCCCCTTTCTAGATCGCCTGGCTTGTCGGCTGTCACTGACCAGAGCTTACCGCCGTGCCGGCCTTCTCCAAATCAGCCTGCACCACAGCCTGAGCACGCCCCCAAGAGCCAGAAAGCCGGATGCATTGCGCTTACCGTCGCTCAGCCCGTGTGGCCGACCGCAGCACCCTTGCTGCCTGGGACAGTGCTTTACACGGGAGCCGCTAGCAGGTGGGACGATGCCCATTTTTACGGCAGAAAGGCAATGGCACTGCCGCGATTGCTGGCGCGGCGCTCAGGAGCGCTCAACCGGTAGATTGAGATGCTCCGGCAGTATCGTTTCGGCGGAGCTGATCAGCAGGGCGAAGTGGATGACGTTTTCCAACTCACGGGTGTTGCCGGGCCAGGGATGAGCTTGCAATGCGCTCAAGGCGGCCGGATCGACCTCTGGTATCGGCAGATCCAGGCGCTGGGCATGGATGCCGAGGAAGTACTCGGCCAGCGGCAGGATGTCGCCAGGCCGCTCACGCAGCGCCGGCAGCTCCAGACGCCCTTCGGCCAGGTAGCGGTAGAGGTGCTCGTCGAACTTGCCGGCCTCTACCGCGCGGGCCAGGTCGATGCTGGTGGCGGTCACCAGGCGTACGTCCACCGGCACGGGGTTGGCACTGCCGACACGCTGCACCTCGCGGGTTTCCAGCGCGCTGAGCAACTGCACCTGCAAAGACCTGGGCAGATCAGCAATTTCATCCAGATACAGCGTGCCGCCGTTGGCCGAGCCGAACCAGCCGGCACGGCTGCCGGGGCCGCCGGCATAAGCGCCGGCAACGTGGCCAAACAACTCGGCTTCGCCCCAGCGCGGGCTGATGGCGCCGCAACTGGCGGATACGAACAGTCCGCCGCGTTCGCTTTCGCGGTGGATATGCCGGGCCAGCAACTCCTTGCCGGTGCCACTCTCACCCTGGATCAGCACTGGCAACGTGGCACCGGCCAGGGCATTGGCCTGCTCACGCAACCGGCGCGAACGCGGATCGACGAACACCAGCGCCTTGGCGCGGATGCTCAGCGGACTTTTCTCGCTGTCGGCGAAGGTCAGCAAGGCTTGCGAGGGAACGGCAGGTTGGCGCATGGCGAATCTCGGCACAGGCGAGCCGCCAGGCACGGCGACTCAGGTGGGAGTGAGTGGACTGTTGGGCAGAAGCCGCATTCGTCGACAGCTGGTGCTCATGCGCTCTGTCGCTCCAGTTGCTCAATCTGTTGCTGCAGGCGGTAGAGATAGGCGAAACCCTGCTCCCAACGCTGATGACCGGACTTCACGTTGATATGCCCAGCGCCGTTCAGGATCGTGGCCTGAGCCCCCCAGTCACCGGCCAGCTGCCGAGCACGCCGGGCCGTTGCCGCAGGGTCGTTGTCCGAACCCACCAGCAGGCTGGGAAAAGGTAGCGACTGACGCGGGATAGGCGCGAAACCGCGCAGGGCTTCTGGGCAGTTGGCCCGCTCGACATCGGCCGGCGCCACCAGCAGGGCCCCGCGCACCTTGCGCAACGAGCTCTGCGGTGCCTGCGCAGCCCAGCGGGCCACGGTGATGCAACCCAGGCTGTGCGCCACCAGGATCAATGGAGCACGGGACGCCGCGACCTGCTGCTCGAGAGCCGCGACCCAATCGTGTGGCTCTGGCGCATCCCAGTCCGTCTGCTCGACCCGGCGGGCGTACGGCAGGCTGCGCTGCCAGTGGCTCTGCCAATGATCGTCGGGCGAGCCCTGCCAACCCGGCAGGATCAGGTAGTGAATGCTCTGGCTGGCCATGACGTGCCTCCCTGGGTGCGTGTGGAGGCCAGTCTAGGCAGGGATTAAAACCAAGTTAAGGAATAAGAATTTATTTGCTTATTCCTTTTTATCATCCGAGCACAATGCAGTCCTTGCCCTGCCGCTTGGCCTGGTACATCGCTGCATCGGCGCGGGCATAGAGATCATCCAGACTGTCGCCTTCACCCTGAAAGGTCAGTCCCTGACTGATGGTCACGCCGAAGCTATCGTCGCCGGCGGGAAATTGCAGACGTTGCACTTCGCGCTGTAGACGCTGCGCCACCTGCTGCGCCTGGCGCAGGTCGCAGCCGGGGAAGACGGCGGCGAACTCCTCGCCGCCAATCCGCCCGAACAGATCGTCGCGACGCACCACATAGGCGCCACAATGAGCCACGCGCTGCAACACGCGGTCGCCGACCTGGTGGCCGTGGCTGTCGTTGATCTTCTTGAAGTCGTCGATATCCAGCAGCAGGAAGGACAACGGTTGCCCACTGTCACGAGCCTCGGCGAACAGCTCGCCGGCGCGCTCGAAGAAGTGCCGGCGGTTGCTCGCGCCGGTCAGCACATCGCTGGTGGCCAGGCGCTGCAGTTCACTCTGCATCACCTTCTTCTCGGTGATGTCCTCGGCGATACCGACCACCAGGGCGCGGCCACCGAACAGGGTCGGCGGGCTGATAAAGCACTTGTCGCTGAGCCAGCGCACCTGACCATCGCCACGGATGATGCGGTACTCGCGCTGCTCCACCGCACCGGCCTGCAGCACCGAGCGCAGGCTCTGCTCGGCGTACTCCATGTCGTCCGGGTAGATGCTGTTGCGCCACTCGCCATAGTCGGCCAGCAGCAAGGCCGGGCTGCGACCGAAGACCCGCTCGTAGGCGGGGCTGACGTAAACGATCTGCTGCTGCTCCCAGTCAAAGGCCCAGAGCACCACGTTGACACTGGCCAGCAGGCTGCCAACCAGTTGCTCGCGCTCACGCAGGCGCTCTACCTCGCCGCGGCAATGCAGCAGGCTCAGCGTCAGCTGTTCCACCTCACTGGCCACCTGGCTTTGGTCTTCCATAACCCAACCTCTTCAATTCTTGACCGGTTGTTCGAGCTTAAGCCTGCCACCGCCTTCTGACGATGGCCGAGCGTGGCCGATGTGACGGATGGCGAGAATTTCGAACAGCGCCACACAGCCACGGAACTCGGGCGTTGCAGCGCGGTATCCACCCCGGCAGGTAAGACCCGCGGCCAGAGCCGTTCGTTCAAGAAATCGCCAGAGTCATTACCGCAGCGCATGGGCATGCCTTTTCTGCAATAGGCCCGGTCCCGGCCCCGCCTTAAAGTCGCGGGACGCTGCACCGACGTGAAATCCGGTTCCCCCCTCAGTGAAGAGACCCACGATGCGCCGATTTCTTCTGCCACTGGCCAGCCTGCTACTGGCCTGGCTCATGCACCTGCCAGCCCATGCCGCAGCGCTGGAACGCTTGCAACTGGCGGCCTGCCGCACTACCAGCAGCTTCATGATGTTGCGCGGCGAGGGCCAGCAAGCCAGCCACCGCCAGCGTTTCGAGCAGGAACACGCAGGCTTGCAGAACGCCTATCTGCAACTGACACCGGAGCAGCGTCAGGTGCTACAGCAACCCTATCTGCAGTTGCTGGTGCGCTTCGATCAGGGCCTGGGCTTCGGCCCCCGCGAGGACGACCTGCCCTGGCAGTACCCGGAACAGCTCAGCCGCGCCCTGGTGACGCTGCTGGAAACGGCCAGCAGCGCTGGCGGGCAGCCTGCACCTTCGCCGCTGCGTAGCGCACTGACCCTGGAGTTCTTCACCAGCTTGTACCTCGGCCAGGCCTACCTCGGCTATTTCGATATCACCCCGGCGCCCGATGCACGCTTTCCCAACCAGAGCGGCGAGCAACTGCTGGCCAGCCTCGATCAGGACATGCAGCACCAGCTACCAGCCCTGCAGCAGCAGAGTCCGACCGAGGCGCGCAAGGTGCAGGCGGAGTGGCGCTACCTGCGCGCCGCCCTAGCCGACTTCGACAGCGCCGGCCGCGCCCGTCTCGGTCACTCCGGCAAACCGCTGGTGCCACTGGTGGTCAGCCGCTACAGCCACAGCCTGAGTGAGCGACTGCTGGCGCTCTAGAGCAACAGCGGCTGGCAGCCCGGCGTCACCACGCCTTCCAGCGCCAGCAACGCCTGCTTGCGCGCCAGGCCTCCGGCATAGCCGGTCAGGCTGCCATCGGCACCGATGATGCGATGACAGGGCACGACGATGGCGATCGGATTGAGCGCGTTGGCCCGGCCGATGGCCCGCGCCGAGGTCTTGTGCGGCAGGCGTGCGCCCAATTCGGCGTAGCTCAGGGTGCAGCCGTAGGGCACCTGACGCAAATGGCTCCAGGCCAATTGCTGATAGGCCGTACCACGCGGCGCCAGGGGTAGTTCGAAATGCCGGCGGCGGCCGGCGAAATATTCCCCCAGCTGCGCGGCAACCGCCGCCACGGCCGCGCTGTCGCGTTGCCAGGCGTAGCCCTGCCAGCACATGGGTACAGTCTGGTCGTCGGGGAGAAAGTCCAGGCGCAACAGGGCGCCCTGTTGATCGACCAGGGCCAGCATCTGGCCCAGCGGCGTGGCGATCAGCTCACCACGCGCGGTGCTGGCTGGAATCATGAGCTCAATCCTCAAAGGTGAAGGCAGTCATCTAGCCACCGCCTCAAATAACCAAAACATATAACAAAATTCTTAAACGGTATTTTTAAGAATAAAAAAACTCTCCGTAATATCCGCTCCACGCCAGACCGGCGTTCAAGGAGCAGAGTCATGCACGTCTCTCACATCAGCGATGCCGACCAGGCCAGCATCCTGCGGGAAATCCAGAGCGCCCTGCGCGAACTGCGCTTCGGCTCGGTGGAGATCACCGTACACAACGGCCAGGTCGTGCAGATTGAGCGCAAGGAAAAGTTTCGCCTGCCACCCCAGCCCCAGAAACCCTGAACAACCCTAGGCCCGACCGGAACACCGGAGGGCGTGAGCCAAAACCACTAGAAAAGCGCACGCCTCGGCGGCGCCAGACGCCACGCCATTACCGCATCCCAAGGAGCCTCAGCATGTCCATTCGCCATTTCGCCCTGGCTGCCCTCGCCAGCGCCCTGTTTGCCAGCCCGTCCTTCGCCGCCACGGAAATCCTCAACGTCTCCTACGATCCTACCCGCGAGCTGTACAGCGAATTCAACGCCGCCTTCAACCAGCACTGGCAGAGCCAGGGCCACGAGGCCGTGACCGTCCAGCAATCCCACGGCGGCTCGGGCAAGCAGGCCCGCGCAGTGATCGACGGCCTGCGCGCCGACGTGGTGACCCTGGCCCTGGCCGGCGATATCGACGAGCTGAACCGGCTCGGCAAGCTGATCCCCGAGGACTGGCAGGCACGCCTGCCGCAGTCCAGCACGCCTTACACCTCGACCATCGTCTTCCTGGTGCGCAAGGGCAACCCGAAGGGCATCCAGGACTGGGCCGACCTGACCAAGGAAGGCGTGGAAGTCATCACCCCCAACCCCAAGACCAGCGGCGGCGCACGCTGGAACTTCCTCGCCGCCTGGGCCTGGGCCCAGCAGCACTACGGCAGCGAGGCCAAGGCGCAGGAATACGTGCAGAAGCTGTATCAGCACGTGCCGGTGCTGGATACCGGCGCCCGCGGCTCGACCATCACCTTCGTCAACAACCAGATCGGCGACGTGCTGCTGGCCTGGGAGAACGAAGCCTTCCTGGCCCTGAAGGAACAGGGTGGCGACCAGTTCGAGATCGTCGCGCCCTCGCTGTCGATCCTGGCCGAGCCGCCGGTGGCCGTGGTCGACAAGAACGTGGAGCGTAAAGGCACCCGCGAAGTGGCCACCGCCTACCTGCAGTACCTGTACAGCGAGGAAGGCCAGCGCATCGCCGCCAAGAACTTCTACCGCCCGCGTGACGAGAAGGTCGCTGCCGAGTTCGCCAAGCAGTTCCCGCAGCTCAAGCTGGTGACCATCGACCAGGACTTCGGCGGCTGGAAGAGCGCTCAGCCCAAGTTCTTCAACGACGGCGGCATCTTCGACCAGATCTACCAGGCCCAATAAACACCCGCAGGGTGGGTCGCGCGCTTGCGACCCACCGACGACTTCCACCCCATCTCGTTCGAGGCCTTATGTCCCGCCGTATCTCCCCCGTCATACCCGGCTTCGGGCTGACGCTGGGCTACACCCTGGTGTACCTCAGCCTGTTGGTGCTGATTCCCCTGGCTGCGATGTTCATCAAGACCTTCGACCTGACCTGGGCGCAGTTCTGGGCCATCGTCAGCGCCCCTCGCGTGCTCGCCGCGCTCAAACTCTCCTTCGGCACAGCCTTCGCCGCCGCCCTGCTCAACGGGGTGATCGGCACGCTGCTGGCCTGGGTGCTGGTGCGCTACCGCTTCCCCGGGCGCCGAATCATCGAGGCGATGATCGACCTGCCGTTCGCCCTGCCCACTGCGGTTGCCGGCATCGCCCTGACCGCGCTCTACGCGCCGGCCGGCCTGGTCGGCCAGTTCGCCACCGAGCTCGGCCTGAAGATCGCCTACACCCCGCTCGGCATCACCCTGGCCCTGACCTTCGTCACCCTGCCCTTCGTGGTGCGCACGGTGCAGCCGGTGCTGGCCGATATCCCGCGTGAAGTGGAAGAGGCCGCCGCCTGCCTGGGCGCCAGGCCGCTGCAGGTGTTCCGCCACATCCTCCTGCCGGCACTGCTGCCGGCCTGGCTGACCGGCTTCGCCCTGGCCTTCGCCCGCGGCGTCGGCGAGTACGGCTCGGTGATCTTCATCGCCGGCAACATGCCGATGAAGACCGAGATCCTGCCGCTGCTGATCATGGTCAAGCTCGACCAGTACGACTACGCCGGCGCCACCGCCATCGGTGTGCTGATGCTGGTGGTGTCCTTCATCCTGCTGCTGCTGATCAACCTGCTGCAGCGCCGTATCGAGACGCCTTGAGGAGCCCGCCATGTCCAGTGCATCCCTGACTGCGGCCTCCGCCGCCAATGCCTCCCGCCGCGGCAACGTCGCCGGCCGCCGTGTGCTCATCGGCCTGGCCTGGCTGGTGTTCGCCCTGTTTCTCCTGCTGCCGCTGCTCGTGGTGCTCGGCGAGGCGCTGAAGCTCGGCCTCGGTACCTTCTTCGAGTCCATTCTCGAAGCGGACGCCCTTGCCGCACTGAAGCTGACGCTGATCGCCGTGGCCATCTCGGTGCCGCTCAACCTGGTGTTCGGCGTGGCCGCCGCCTGGTGCGTGAGCAAGTTCGAGTTCCGCGGCAAGAGCATCCTGGTCACGCTGATCGACCTGCCGTTCTCGGTGTCGCCGGTGATCGCCGGCCTGATCTACGTGCTGATGTTCGGCGCCCAGGGCTGGCTCGGCCCCTGGCTGCAGGATCGCGATATCCAGATCATCTTCGCCGTGCCCGGCATCGTTCTGGCCACCCTGTTCGTCACCGTGCCCTTCGTCGCCCGCGAGCTGATTCCGCTGATGCAGGAACAGGGCACCCAGGAGGAAGAAGCCGCTCGCCTGCTCGGCGCGGGCGGCTGGCAGATGTTCTGGCACGTGACCCTGCCCAACATCAAATGGGGCCTGATCTACGGCGTGGTGCTGTGCACCGCGCGGGCCATGGGCGAGTTCGGCGCGGTGTCGGTGGTGTCCGGGCACATCCGTGGCGTCACCAACACCCTGCCGCTGCACGTCGAGATTCTCTACAACGAATACAACCACGTCGCCGCCTTCAGCGTTGCCAGCCTGTTGCTGCTGCTCGCGCTGGTCATCCTGCTGCTCAAGCAGTGGAGCGAGTCGCGTCTGTCCCGTCTCAAGTCGAATGCCGACGAGGAATAACTGATGTCCATTGCAATCCGTAACGTCAGCAAGCACTTCGGCGCCTTCCGCGCGCTCAACGACATCAACCTGGACATCCGCAGCGGCGAACTGGTCGCCCTGCTCGGCCCGTCCGGCTGCGGCAAGACCAGCCTGCTGCGCATCATCGCCGGCCTGGAAACCCCGGATAACGGCAGCATCCAGTTCCACGGCGAGGACGTGTCCAACCACGACGTGCGCGATCGCAATGTCGGTTTCGTGTTCCAGCACTACGCCCTGTTCCGCCACATGACCGTGTTCGACAACGTCGCCTTCGGCCTGCGCATGAAGCCCAAGGGCGAGCGCCCGAGCGAGCCGGAGATTGCCGAGAAGGTCCACGAGCTGCTCAACATGGTGCAGCTCGACTGGCTCGCCGACCGCTACCCGGAGCAGCTCTCCGGCGGCCAGCGCCAGCGCATCGCCCTGGCCCGCGCCCTGGCGGTGAAGCCGAAGATCCTGCTGCTCGACGAACCCTTCGGCGCCCTCGACGCCAAGGTGCGCAAGGAGCTGCGCCGCTGGCTGGCGCGCCTGCACGAGGAGATCAACCTGACCTCGGTGTTCGTCACCCACGACCAGGAAGAAGCCATGGAAGTGGCCGACCGCATCGTGGTGATGAACAAGGGCGTGATCGAGCAGATCGGCTCGCCGGGCGAGGTCTACGAAAACCCGGCCAGCGACTTCGTCTACCACTTCCTCGGCGACGCCAACCGCCTGCACCTGGGCGGCGACGAGCACCTGCTGTTCCGCCCGCACGAGGTGTCGCTGTCACGCCAGGCGCAGGAGGAGCATCGGGCCGCGGAAGTACGTGATATCCGTCCGCTGGGCGCCATCACCCGGGTGACCCTCAAGGTCGACGGCCAGGATGAGCTGATCGAGGCCGAAGTGGTCAAGGATCACAACAGCCTGAGCGGTCTGACGCGCGGCACGACGCTGTATTTCCGCCCCCGGCTCTGAGGTCCATCAGGCGGCCGGCCACCCCGGCCGCCTAGCACAGTTCGCCGTGCGCCATCCGTGCGGCGTCAAAATTGCGATCAAATTCACTCTTTTGGCTCATCCTTTGCTATCAGCTTGCGCAGTAGGCTGTTGTTACTGCGTCGGGACCTGAACGGCACCCTCCGCATCCGCGCCGAGAAAAATAATAAGGAGCGACCGGGGATGAAACGTAACCCTTTGATCAAGCTGTACTTTTCATTGGCCTTTGGACTGCTGACGGCTTTCTCCGCGGTGGCCCAGGCGGCCGCCATGACCGCGGCTGAACAAGTACAGATCTACGCCTCACGGGCGACCAGCAGCCTGCTGCTGCTGCGTGGCGAGGGCTTCCAGGAGGCGCACAAGGCGCGCCTGGAGAAGGATATCGCCGAACTGGAAACCGCCGCGCAGAACGCCATGAGCGCCAGTTCGGAAATACCCGGCCTGACCACCCAACTTGTTACCCAGTTACGCCGCGGTGTTTCCTTTGGCCCCAATGAAGAGAACATGCCCTGGCGCTACCCCGAGGAACTAGCCCACGCCCTGCGCACCCTGCTGAGCACCGCTCGGAGTGTGCCGAACGCCGACCCCAGCGGCGAACTGCCCGCCAAGATCGAGTACCTGGGCGTGCAGTACCTGAGCCGTTCCTATGTCGGCAGCTTCGAAATCGCCCGCGAACAACCCGGCAACTATGTCGGCCAGGATGAACGCATCCTGGTGCCGCAGATCGATGCGGAAGTCGCCGCGCTCAATAGCAAAGGCAACAGCTCCATCGCCAAGCTGAAGACCCGCTGGAAGTTCCTGCGCGCCGCCCTGGTGGACATGAATAGCGGCAGCAACGCTCTGGCCAGCGCCTCCGGCCGCGCGTTTGCTCCCACCACGGTCGATCGCCACACCCGCTCCCTCACCGACCAGTGGATGAGCCTGGGGCAGGTCGCCGGGGCACCATAACGCCCGTTTCGCGGAAAAAAGCCGGGCATGCCCGGCTTTTTCATTTCCAGCCCACGCCCAAATGCCAGGGTCCTTTGTAGGAGCGAGCTTTGCTCGCGAAGCTCTGGCGTGGCTGGATTCGCGAGCAGAGCTCGCTTGACTGCATTTTCCCGGCTATTAGCAGATCAGCCCTGCAGCGCCTCACGCACGAAATCCAGGCGATCCTGACCGAAGAACAGCTCATCACCGACAAACATGGCCGGCGCGCCAAACACGCCGCGCCTGATCGCCTCCTCGGTGGTGGCCTTGAGCGCGTCCTTGACCTCCTGCTCGCCGCTCCAGGCCAGCAGCTGCTGCGGATCGAAGCCACCGCCAGCCAGGGTCTCGCCCAACACCGCCAGATCCCCCAGATTGCGCCCCTGCACCCACATGGCCTCGAAGATCAGCGTGAGAAAAGCCTCGAAACGCTGCGGCTGATACATCTGCACCGCGACGGCGCCACGCATCAGCCCCAGGGTATTGATCGGGAAGTGCGGATTGAACTGCATCGGCACCTGATAGCGACGAGCAAAGCGCGCCAGATCCTGCAGCATGAAGCGCCCCTTGGCCGGGATGGTCACCGGCGAGGCGTTGCCGGTGGCCTGAAACACCCCGCCAAGCAGCATCGGCTTGTACACCAGGCTCGCGCCGCTTTCGGCGCAGAGCTGAGGCAGTTGAGTCCAGGCCAGGTAGGTGGCGGGGCTGCCGAAATCGAAATAGAACTCGACGGTTTTGCTCATGGGATTGCGCTCTTCTGATTGTTGTTTACACGAATGCCGAGGCTGAGCGAGCGGCGCTCAGGCTAGGCGGCGGGTCGGGGCAAAAGCGGAGTTGGCTGTAGCCAATGAGCATTTTTCACCGGCACGCCAACGACGCCTGATCGGCGCGCAGCCAGCCGTTTACCACTTCTCCATCCAGGGGCGCAGATCCAGCTCGAAGGTCCAGGCATCGCGCGGCTGGGCGTGCAGGAACCAGTAGTTGTCGGCGATATGCGCGGGGTCGAGGATGCCGTCCTGCGCCTTGCGCGCATACATCTCAGGGAAGCTATCGCGGATAAAGGCGGTGTCGATGGCACCGTCCACCACCACATGAGCGACGTGAATGTTCCGCGGCCCCAGCTCGCGCGCCATGCTCTGTGCCAGGGCACGTACGCCGTGCTTGGCGCCGGCGAAGGCGGCGAAGTTGGCGGCGCCGCGCAGGCCGGCAGTGGCGCCGGTAAAGAGGATGGTGCCGCGCTCGCGGGTAACCATGCGCCGCGCCACCGCCTGGGCAGTGAGGAAGGCCGAGAAGCAGGCCATTTCCCAGATCTTGAAATACTTGCGCGCGGTCTCGTCGAGAATGCTGCAGGGCACGTTGGCGCCGATATTGAAGACGAAGGCCTCGATCGGCCCGATATCGCGCTCGATCGTCTCGACCAGCTCGGCCACCTCCTCTTCCTTGCGCGCATCGGAGGCAAAGCCATGGGCCTCGCCACCGGCAGCACGAATTTCGTCGACCAGCGGCTGCAGCTTGTCGGCACTGCGCCGGGTCACACAGGCCACATAGCCCTCACGGGCAAAGCGTTTGGCGATGGCACCGCCCGTTGCATCGCCAGCACCGATCACCAGCACCACTTTCTTGTCATTGTTCATGCGCGCGCCTCTTTACTAAACGATCACTTATTAAACGAACGTTATGCTACGCTTCCGGCAGCCGTCAAGCAGAGAGACCATCATGCGCTATTCCGCCGAACACAAGGCCCAGACCCGCGAGAAACTGCTGGCCAGCAGCGGCGCGCTGGCCAAGCGCGGCGGCTTCGCCAGCACCGGGGTGGACGGCCTGATGAAGGCCATTGGCCTGACCGGCGGCGCCTTCTACGGCCACTTCAGCTCCAAGGACGAGCTGTTCGCCGCCATCGTCGAACGTGAACTCAGCCATAGCCTGGAGTTGCTCGGCAGCGAGGAGGCCAGCCGCGACAAACTGCAGCGCTGCCTGGATCTTTACCTGAGCATGCAGCACGTCGAGCAGCCGGACAGCGGTTGCGCCATTCCCAGCCTGGGTGCCGAAATCGCCCGTACCGACCACAGCGTGCGCGAACTCGCCGAACACTGGCTGATACGCCTACAACAGGCCTGGGCCAAGGAGCTGGCCGACCCGCAACTGGCCTGGGCGATTCTCGCCCAATGTGTCGGTGCGCTGGTCGTGGCGCGCATGCTGGCCAGCCGGGAAAGCCAGGCCGACGTGCTGCACTCAAGTCGCACGCTGATCAGTAGTCACCTGGTTGATCCAGCGCAATAAGTGCCGGCAAAGATCGGGATAGATTCCACCTATCACTCCGATACCCGGCACTTCGTCGGCCGAGTCTGGATAAAAATCGGGCAAATCGTAGAATGCGCGCCGCCCTATTGGCGCCACTATTTCGCCACCACTTCGAGTCCCGTATGTCTCTCCAGGCCACTGCCCCGGAAGTTCTGATCGCCGAAGCAGACCCCTGGACTGCCGAACTGCTCACCCAGCTGGTGCTCGATATCCGCGGCGATGCCCGCATCCAACGCCTGAGCGATGGCACGGCAGCCCTGGCCAGCTGCCGAAAACGCTTGCCCGACCTGGTCATTGCCGATGGCGAACTGCCTGGTCTCGACGGTATCGAGCTATTGCGCCAGCTGCGCCGCCAACCGAGAACCCCGGCCCTGCCCTGCATTCTGATCAGCCGTCGGGTCGACGCCAAAAGCGTGCGCGCGGTGCTGCCTCTGGCTCCCACCGCCTACCTGGCCCGTCCCTTCAACGCCGAGCAGTTGCGCCAGAGAATTGCCGGCCTGCTGCCGGCGGCCAACACGGCCAGCTACCCGGCAAGCCTAACAGCGCCGGCAAGCAGCCTGGAGCAGTACCTCGATGACGTGCGCGAAGAAGGCCAAGGCGCGCCACTGCTGGCCGAGGTGCGCGATGCCGTCAGCGCCTGCCTGCAGGCCTCCAGCAGCGACCTGGGCAGCCTGGCCCGCGACTTTTCCCGCGACCCGCAGATCACCGCGCGCCTTATCGCCGCCGCCAACAGCGCGGCCGAACAACGCAGCGGCATCTGCCAGACCCTGCCCCAGGCCCTGCAGCGCCTGGGCATAGCCCACAGCCTGAATCTGGTGCTGGGCCTGGCGGTACAGCGCAACGCGCGCCTGCAGGACCCACGCCTGGGCGAACTGGCCACCCAGGCGGGCGACCAGGCCCAGCAGTGCGCGGAGCTGGCCCACTGGCTGGCCGCGCAGCTGCGCCTCGACCATGAGCTGTGCTACACCGCCGGCCTGCTGCATAACATCGGCGAACTGGCACTGCTGCGCAGCCTGCAGGACTGGCAGAACCTGGGTGGCGACCTGCGCGACGAACAGATCACGGCCTGCCTGCACACCCGTGCCTCCGGCTTCGGTTCAGCCCTGCGCATGCGCTGGCGCCTGCCGCTTGGTCTGCGTCAGCTGATCGCCGCGTTCTATCAGCTCGGCAACGGCGTATTCAGCCGCGAAGCTCTGGTGCTCAATCTCAGTGCCGCCTTGCTGGCACTGCCGGTGGGCGGCAGCCCACAGACACTGCTCGACTCTCGCCCCGCCCGCTTGCTGCGCCTGCGCAGCGAGTTGCTACATGAAGTACCAGGCCACCTGCTGCGCCCGGCCTAGCCCGCCTCCGCCGCCAGGCGCAGGCCAGCAAGGTCGACTATCTCGATCTCGCCATAGGTCAGGCGCACCGCGCCGCGCGCCTGCAGGTCCTTGAGAATCTGGTTGGTGGTCTGGCGTGACAGTCCCAGCATCAGCGCCAGTTGCTCCTGGGCCAGGTGCAGCACCTGGCGCGGCCCCGTCTCGCCGTAGCCTTCGGCCATCAGCAGCAGCCTCTGCGCCAGGCGCTGGGCGGCCGGCATCAGGCTCATCTGCTCCAGGGCGATAAAGGTCAGGCGCAGCTTCTGACTCATCAACAGGGCGAAATCCCGCCAGTAACCGGGCTCACGGGCGAGCAGCTCCAGCAGCGCCGCCTGCGGTACATGCAGCAGGCGAGTCGCTCCTTCAGCATAGGCGTCATGGGTGCGCGGCTGGCCGTCGAACAGGGAGATCTCGCCGAACCAGTAGGGTGGTTCGACCAGGGTCAGCAGCGCTTCCTTGCCATCCCGGCCGACCGCGCCGACCCGCATCATCCCCTGCAGCACGGCATACAGGCCACAAGGTGGATCGCCACGGCGAAACAGGCGCTGGCCCGGCTCCAGCTGCACCAGCCGCGCATGGTCCAGCAAGGCGGAGGCCAAGGCTGGCGGCAGATGGCTGAACCACTGGCCGGCCTGCAAAAGGGGACGATGGGAGTGTGGAGCTTCGGGCATGGGCTTTGTCGCCTAACTGACAGTCGTGCCGCAGGGGCTGGCGCGATGATGCCAGCTACCTGCCTTGCTGAGGACCATAACAATGAAAGCCCTCGTCGATCACCTCGGCCAATATGCCGAATATCACCGTGACCGCCGCAACATCTTCAGCCACTTCATCGGCATCCCGATGATCGTGGTCGCCGTCGCCGTACTCCTCTCGCGCCCGGGCTGGGACATCGCCGGCCTGTGGGCCTCGCCCGCCCTGCTCACCGCCATCGCCGCCGGCCTTTTCTACCTGCGCCTGGACCTGCGCTTCGGCCTCATCATGGGCGTCCTGCTGGCGCTGAGCCTGTGGGCCGGCGCCGCGCTGGCCCAGCAGGCCACCCTGGTCTGGCTCAGCGGCGGCCTCGCCCTGTTCGTGGTCGGCTGGGTCATCCAGTTCATCGGTCACTACTACGAGGGGCGTAAACCGGCCTTCGTCGACGACCTGATGGGCCTGGTGGTGGGCCCGCTATTCGTGGTCGCCGAGCTGGGCTTCCTGCTCGGCCTGCGCCCGGAAGTGCAGGAAGCCGTCGAGAATCGTGCCGGCCCGACCTGCATCCGCCCAGGCAAAGCCCTGGTCTGAAGGCGCTTGCCGGCAGCAGGTAGTGCCTCTGCCGGCATCACTACAAGAACGACTCCGTCTGTCGACTTTGCGACATCTCCCCGCGTATTGGCTGTGACTGACAAACGGTCATTCAGCTCCCTGATAACCGTCAAACCCTTTATCCATCCGCAATTTAGCGCTATCCCAGCGACGGCGGCGCTTTGCGAGGCGCATAACAAATATTTGGTCACCGCGTGACTTGTAGTTATTCCACGGTGCCGCTTCAGAAATTCTTGATGCCCCTGCCAATCGCCTGCACAATGCCGCGCCCGCCCTGTTGTGGGGCGGTTTGTGCTGATCCCCTTTTGCCCGCGTACCAGCGTAGTAGGCGGGTTCACCTAAAAGATCACGCAGGAGATTTTCAAGTGCACATCGGTGTTCCTCTCGAGACCCACGCCGGGGAGACGCGGGTTGCCGCGACGCCCGAGACCGTCAAGAAACTGGTCGGCCAAGGCCACCAGGTGACCGTCCAGGCGGGTGCCGGCGTTAGCGCCAGCATCCCGGACAGCCTCTATGAAGCGGCTGGCGCAACCATTGGCAACGACGCCTCCGCCTTCGGCGCCGACCTGGTGCTGAAAGTGGTCGCCCCGACCGAAGCCGAACTGGCCCACATGAAGACCGGCGCCGTGCTGGTCGGCATGCTCAACCCGTTCTGCAACGACACCATCGCCCGCATGAACGCCCGCGGCGTCACCGCCTTCGCCCTGGAGGCCGCCCCGCGCACCTCCCGCGCGCAGAGCCTGGACGTGCTGAGTTCGCAAGCCAACATCGCCGGCTACAAGGCCGTGCTGCTGGCTGCGCACCACTACCCGCGCTTCATGCCGATGCTGATGACCGCTGCCGGCACCGTGAAGGCCGCGCGCATCCTCATTCTCGGCGCCGGTGTTGCCGGCCTGCAGGCCATCGCCACGGCCAAGCGTCTGGGTGCGGTGATCGAGGCCTCGGACGTGCGCCCAGCGGTGAAGGAGCAGATCGAGTCGCTCGGCGCCAAATTCGTCGACGTACCGTTCGAGACCGATGAAGAGCGCGAGTGCGCCCAGGGTGTCGGCGGTTATGCCCGCCCGATGCCACAGTCGTGGATGGAGCGCCAGGCCAAGGCCGTGCACGAGCGCGCCAAGCAGGCCGACATCGTCATCACCACCGCGCTGATCCCGGGCCGCAAGGCACCGACCCTGCTGCATGAGGCCACCGTTGCCGAAATGAAGCCGGGCTCCGTGGTCATCGACCTGGCTGCCGCCCAGGGTGGTAACTGCCCGCTGACCGTCGCCGAACAGGTGGTGGTAGAGCGCGGCGTGACCATCGTCGGCCACACCAACCTGGCCGCGCTGGTGCCGGCGGATGCCTCCGCCCTGTACGCCCGCAACCTGCTGGACTTCCTCAAGCTCGTGATCGACAAGGAAGGCCAGTTCCAGCTCAACCTCGAAGACGACATCGTCGCCGCTTGCCTGATGTGCAACGGCGGAGAAGTCGTGCGCAAGAACGGTTAAGGAGTCGCGAGATGGAACTGATCTCCCCCAGCATCTACAACCTGATCATCTTCGTGCTGGCCATCTACGTGGGCTACCACGTGGTGTGGAACGTCACCCCGGCCCTGCACACCCCGCTGATGGCCGTGACCAACGCCATTTCCGCCATTGTCATCGTCGGCGCCATGCTGGCCGCCGCCCTGACCGTGACCCCGCTGGGCAAGGCCATGGGCACCCTGGCCGTGGCCCTGGCCGCGGTCAACGTGTTCGGTGGCTTCCTGGTCACCCGCCGCATGCTGGAAATGTTCAAGAAGAAGGCGCGCCCGGCTGCCAAAGAGAGTGCCAAGGCGGAGGGCAAATAAGATGAGCATGAACCTGATCACCCTGCTGTACCTCGTCGCCTCGGTGTGTTTCATCCAGGCGCTGAAAGGCCTGTCCCACCCGACCTCCTCGCGCCAGGGCAACGCCTTCGGCATGGTCGGCATGGCCATCGCCGTGGTCACCACCATCTTCCTGGTGTTCAAGCTCGGCGCGGAAATGGCCGAGGGCGGCGCCGCCAAGGGCCTGGGCTACGTGCTGGTCGGCCTGCTGGTCGGCGGCACCGCCGGCTCGATCATGGCCAAGCGCGTGGAAATGACCAAGATGCCGGAACTGGTCGCCTTCATGCACAGCATGATCGGCCTGGCCGCCGTGTTCATCGCCATCGCCGCAGTCGTCGAGCCGCAGTCGCTGGGCATCGTCGCCAATCTCGGTGACGCCATTCCCTCGGGCAACCGCCTGGAGCTGTTCCTCGGCGCGGCCATCGGTGCCATCACCTTCTCCGGTTCGGTGATCGCCTTCGGCAAGCTGTCCGGCAAGTACAAGTTCCGTCTGTTCCAGGGCGCCCCGGTGGTGTTCAAGGGCCAGCACATGGTCAACCTGGTCATCGGCCTGGCGATCCTGGCCCTGGGCCTGTACTTCACCTTCACCGGCAACATCACCGCCTTCGCCGTAGTCGTGGCCCTGGCCTTCGTCATCGGCGTGCTGATCATCATCCCGATCGGCGGTGCCGACATGCCGGTCGTGGTGTCGATGCTCAACAGCTACTCGGGCTGGGCGGCCGCCGGTATCGGCTTCTCGCTGAACAACTCGATGCTGATCGTCGCCGGTTCGCTGGTCGGTTCGTCCGGTGCCATCCTCTCGTACATCATGTGCAAGGCGATGAACCGCTCGTTCTTCAACGTCATCCTCGGCGGCTTCGGCGCCGATGCCGACGCCGGTGGCCCGGCTGGCGCCCAGCAGGAACGCAACGTGAAGTCGGGCTCCTCCGACGACGCCGCCTTCCTGCTGACCAACGCCGACACCGTGGTCATCGTCCCGGGTTACGGCCTGGCCGTGGCCCGTGCCCAGCACGCGCTGATGGAACTGGCCGAGAAGCTGACCCACCGCGGCGTGACCGTGAAGTACGCCATCCACCCGGTGGCCGGTCGTATGCCGGGCCACATGAACGTCCTGCTGGCCGAGGCCGAAGTGCCTTACGAGCAGGTGTTCGAGATGGAGGACATCAACTCCGAGTTCGGTCAGACCGACGTGGTGCTGGTGCTCGGCGCCAACGACGTAGTCAACCCGGCGGCGAAGAACGATCCGAAGTCGCCGATCGCCGGCATGCCGATCCTTGAGGCCTACAAAGCCAAGACCATCATCGTCAACAAGCGTTCCATGGCCAGCGGCTACGCCGGCCTGGACAACGAACTGTTCTACATGGACAAGACCATGATGGTGTTCGGCGACGCGAAGAAGGTCATCGAGGACATGGTGAAGGCGGTCGAGTAAGGCAGCCTGCCCGTCTACAAAAACCCGGCCTTGTGCCGGGTTTTTTATGGTTGCACCACCCATCTCAAACGAGAAACCACTACTAGCTCTTGAACTGGATTCAGCTATTTTCGTCCAATAGCCAATTCGTCTTTCCCTTGTCTGGAGCCACCATGCGCCGCCTGCTGTCCGCCGTTGCCCTCTCTTCTCTCTGCTTGACCGCCACCACCCAGGCGCAAACCCTGGTCGCCACCAGCAATATCATCGTCCGCGCGCTGGATCGCAGCCTCGACTTCACTTCCGACACCACCACTTCGGTGCGTGACATGAAGGTCGTGCGCGCCGCGCGGGATGATGCTGCCAGCTTCGTGGCCAGTGGTGGCGATCTGCGCGGTGCGCAGCTGGAAGCCGCGTTCGGCGCCCTGCGCGAGCGTCTGCCGGAAGCGCGTCAGGCTTCCGACCTGCAGCTGGCCGAAGCCATTCTCGCGCTGTGAGGCTACGCGCCGCGTGGCTGGCGGCGCTCCTCCTGCTGGGCGGTGGCGCCCAGGCCGAACTGCGCCTGAAACTGGATAGCGAAGGTCTGAGTCCGAATGAACGCCAGGCCAGCCAGGCGCTGCTCGATCAGGCCATGGCTCATCTGCCGCCCAGTTTTATCCAGCGCCTGGATCGCGAAGTCAGCGTGCACTGGTCAAACGACCTCACCGCCGACGCCTACGGCCGCATCACCCGCCTCGATGCGCTCAGCCTCAACGCCCGCCTGCTGCCACAGCTGCTCGATCCAGCCCAGGCCAAGGCCGACAACGGCCGCAGCCATGGCAGCCTGCAGCGCGAGGTGCTGGCTACCGTGCTGCATGAACTGACCCACCTGTACGACCGCGCCCGCCTGTGGCCGGAGACCGAGCAACGCTTGCTGCAACGCTGCAAACTCGACCTGGCGCGCAGCGGTCCGGTCGGCCTGCGCGACGAATGCCGCGGGCAGACCGCACGACGCTTCAGCCTCAGCGACGACCCGCGCCTGCTCGACCTGGCCGGCTGGCAGCAGGCCGTGGGCAAGCGAGGCGTCCGTGAGACCGACAACGGTCAGGTGGCGCGCAGCCCGGACAGCTACGAGCTGAGCAACCCGCGCGAGTTCCTCGCGGTGAACATGGAGTACTTCCTCCTCGACCCCGCTTACGCCTGCCGTCGCCCAGGCCTGCAGCGCTACCTGCGCGAGCACTTCGCCTGGCAACCCGCCGAGCAAAACATCTGCCCCAACAGCTACCCCTACCTCAACGCCGGTCGCGACTTCGCCCGGCAGCCGCTGGGGCAACTCGACCCGGAGCGGGTCTACGAGGTCGACTACCTGCTCGCCGAGGCCAACGACCAGTGGGCCAGCCGCTGGGGCCACAGCATGCTGCGGCTGGTCATCTGCGCGCCGGGAAAACCGCGCGGCCCGGCCTGTCGCCTGGATCTGAGCCATCACCTGGTGCTGTCCTACCGCGCCTTCGTCGGCGACGTGCAACTGTCCAGCTGGGACGGCCTGACCGGCGCCTACCCCTCGCGCCTGTTCATCCTGCCGCTGGAGCAGGTGATCGAGGAGTACACCAAGGTCGAGCTGCGCAGCCTGGCATCGGTGCCGCTAAGACTCAGCCGTGACGAGCTCGAACAGCTGGTGGCCCGCGCCGCCGAGCAGCACTGGAGCTACGACGGCGACTACTGGTTCCTGTCCAACAACTGCGCAGTGGAAACCCTCAAGCTGCTGCGCAGCGGCACTGACCAGCGCCAGCTGCAGACCCTCGACAGCATCATGCCCAACGGCCTGCTTGCCCTGCTGGCCGGGCGCGGCCTGGCCGACATGAGCGTGCTCGACGACCGCCGCGAGGCGCTGCGCCTGGGCTATCACTTCGACTCCTTCCGCGAACGTTATCAGGCCATGTTCGCCGTCCTGCGCGAACGCCTGCCGATTACCCAGGAGCAGGTCGAAGACTGGCTGGATCTGCCCGCCACACAGCGCCAGCAGTGGATCGAGCCGGCGGACCTGCGCGCCAGCGCCGCCCTGCTGCTGCTCGAACAGGCCGCCCTGCGCCGCCAGTTGCTGCTGGCTCAGGAGCAGCTCAAGCAGCGTTACCTGAACGCCCGCGACGATGCCCAAGACCAACGCTTCAGCGAAGCCGACGCCACCCTGCGCGAGATCCTCGCCAACAGTGGCTTCCTCAGCCGCCCGGCCGAGCTGCTGGATGCCGGTTACGGCCTGCCACAGCCCGGCGAATGGCAGCGCCTGGAGGCGGAAAGCACGGCCCGCCAGGTACGCCTGCGCCAGCTCAGCGACAACCTCGATCAGGAGGTGCGCAACCTGCTGGAGCCCGCGCTGTTGGCCGAGGTCGAGGCCAGCGAAAGCAACCTTAAAAGCCTCGGCACACACCTGCGCCAGCTGCACGAAGCCAGCGGCGGCCTGCACCTGCCCTGACCCCGCTACGGGTTCAAACCCGTGGCCATGAGTGGTATACCCTGTCCCTCCGCTAACCGAACCGAGGAGAAAGGGTGCCCGTTCTCGCCGATCTCGATTACGCCATCGTCGCGCTCTACCTGCTGGTCGTCGTTGTCCTCTGCGTGCGTGTCACACGCCGCTCCCCCGATCTGGACGAGCTGTTCCTCGCCGGACGCAGCCTCGGGCCTGCCGTCATCGGCCTCTCGCTGTTCGCTTCCAATATCTCCTCAACCACCCTGATAGGCCTGCCGGGTGCAGCCTGGGAACACGGCATCTCGGTGGCCAACTACGAGTGGATGGCCGCGCTGGTGCTGTTGTTCAGCGCCATCTTCGTTGCCCCGCTGTTCATCGGGCAGCGCCTGACCACGGTGCCCGAACTGCTCGAACGGCGTTTCGACACGCGGCTGCGCAATTACCTCTCGGGCACCTCGCTGTTTCTCAGCGTGGTGCTGGACACCGCCGGCAGCCTGTACGCCGGCGCCCTGGTGCTGATGCTGTTCGTTCCGGGCCTGGAGCTGGTGCCAACCTGCGCCGCACTGGCGCTGTTCGCCGGCCTCTACACCACCGCCGGAGGCCTGCGTGCGGTGGCCTACACCGATGTCCTGCAGTCCGTGGTGTTGCTGGTGGGTTCACTGGTGCTGAGCATCCTGGTGTTCGCCCAGTTCGACTTCAGCTGGAGCCAGGTCACGGCACGCCTGGAGCCGGACCATCTGTCACTGATCCGCCCGCTGGACGATCCCGCCCTGCCCTGGCTGGGCACTCTGATCGGCCTGCCGATCCTCGGCTTCTACTACTGGACCATGAATCAGTACGTGGCCCAGCGCCTGCTTGGTGCGCGCAGCGTCGAGGCTGCCGGGCGTGGCGCCCTGCTGGCCGCGGCGTTGAAGCTGCTGCCGCTGTTTCTCATGGTGCTGCCCGGCGCCATGGCCGCGGCGCTGTTCAGCGACCTGGAGCGCGCCGACACGGTGTTCCCACGGATGATCGCCGAGTTCGCCCCGCCCGGCCTCGCCGGGCTTATGTTGGCTGCGCTGCTGGCGGCCATCATGTCCAGCGTCGACTCCACCCTGAACTCGGCCTCGACCTTGCTGATGGTGGATTTCGTCCAGCCCCGCCGACCGGGCCTGAGCCCGCAGCAATTGGCTCGCTGGGGCCGTTACAGCACCTTGATTCTGATGTGCCTGGCGGCGCTCTGGGCGCCGGCCATTGACCACTTCCCCGGGCTGTTCGCCTACCTGCAGCAGGCCTTCGCCTATGTCACGCCACCGCTGGTGGCGGTATTCGCCCTGGCCCTGTGCAGCCGGCGCATCGGCAGCCGCGCCGCCTGGCGCGGCGTGCTTGCCGGGCATCTGCTCTCGGCCGCGCTGTTCGGCGCGGCCCAGCTCGGCTGGCACCAGCTGCACTTCAGCATCGTCGCCGGGCTGCTGTTCGCCTTCAGCCTGCTCGCCATCCTCGCCTGCCAGGCATTGCCGGGAGCCGACCAGCCGAGTGCGGCACAGCTGGCCAGCACCGCCCAGGGCCAGGGCGAACGCCTGTCGAAAGGGGTACGTATCGGCGCGCTGCTGTTGACCCTGGCGACCGCCGCGCTGGTGGTAGCGTTCTGGTGATCACAACGACTCTTCGTCCTCACCAGGCAACTGTGGGTCGAGCTGCAGCCAGGGCAGGCGGCTGCTGACCCAGATATGCCGGTCGGCCGGCACCTGCTCGGGCTGATCGAGACTGGCCACGGTGATGTCCAGGCTGTCCGGACTGAGGCTGGTGAACAGCGCGAGGTGGCAGCCGCAATGGCTGCAGAAGTAACGCATGCAGCTGGCCGACGAGGCGTAAGCCGCCGCCGTGCCACGCAGCCAGCGAAAGCTGGCCAGTGGCACCGTCATCCAGGTAGTGACAATGCCGCCGGTGGTGCGCCGACAGGTCGAGCAGTGACAGTGGGCGACGTCATGCACGATGACATCGAGTTGGTAACGCAACCGCCCGCAATGGCAGCCACCGGTGACAGACTGACTCACGAAGCCCCCCTACAGACGCGGCCGCACCATGCATTGCGCGGAAGCCGCTCTGGCCGGAACAGCTGAAACAACGGCTAAACCCTAGCGCAGGGCCGACGATTTGCCCAAGATGGCCGCTTTGCGCCCGGACAACGCCGTGACCACTCTTCTGCAAGCCCTCTGGCCCCTGTTCGCCCTGATCATCGCCGGTTACGCCCTGCGCCGCTGGCAGTTTCCCGGTGAAGCCTTCTGGCCCGAGGCCGAGCGCCTCAACTACTTCATCCTGTTTCCCGCCCTGCTGTTCAACAGCCTGGCCACCGCGCCGCTGGACAACCCGGCACTGCCGCAACTGGCCCTGGCGGTGTTCTGCGGTCTTGGCGCCAGCTGGCTCGGCCTGTTGCTAATGCGCCGCCTGCGCGGCTGGCCGGCGGCGCGTTTCGGCGCTTTCAGTCAGGGCATCCTGCGTTTCAATACCTACCTGGGCCTGGCCGCCATCGGCAGCTTGTACGGCAAACCGGGCCTGGTACTGGCCGCCTTGCTGCTGGCGCTGATGGTGCCGACGGTGAACGTGCTGTCGGTCTGGTCGCTGTCGGCGGACCGCGGCGTCAGCGCCCGCGGCCTGCTGCTGCCGGTGCTGAAGAACCCGCTGATCCTGGCCTGCCTGGCCGGCGTCCTGGTCAACCTGAGCGGCCTCGGCCTGCCCGGTGGCAGCGACCGCCTGCTCGGCCTGCTGGCCGCCGCCAGCCTGCCGCTCGGTCTGCTCTGTGTCGGCGCGGCCCTGCGCCCGCAGGAGCTGCGCGGCGAAAAGGCCGCGCTGACCTGGAACTGCGTCCTGCGCCTGCTGGCCATGCCCGCCCTGGCCTATGCCGTCGCCCGCCTGCTACAGCTGCCACCACTGGAAAGCAGCGTGCTGATCCTGTTCTTCGCCCTGCCCACCGCGCCCACCGCCTACGTGCTGACCCGCCAGCTCGGCGGTGACAGCCACCTGATGGCCGGGATCATCACCCTGCAAACCCTGCTGGCCGCAGCCAGCCTGCCTTTGGTGATGAGCCTGCTGAGCCATTGAGCACGGCAACCTGACGCTGGTCGGTTTCGACGTTTTTTTCACAAATCAGGCGCTAGAATCGCGCGCCGCTCACGGCGCGTGCCCCTCACACCAAGGAATCCCTATGGAATGGCTGACCAACCCGGAAATCTGGGTTGCCTTTCTGACCCTGACCGCCCTGGAAATCGTCCTCGGCATCGACAACATCATCATGATCGCCATCCTGGTCGGGCGCATGCCGCCGCACCTGCAGGCGCGTACCCGCCTGTTCGGCCTGGCCCTGGCGATGATCACCCGCATCCTTTTACTGCTGTCGATCACCTGGATCATGCGCCTGACCAGCGACCTGTTCGAACTGTTCGGCCAGGGCATCTCCGGACGTGACCTGATCCTGTTCTTCGGCGGCCTGTTCCTGCTGTGGAAGAGCACCACCGAGATGTATCACAGCCTGGAAGGCGAGGAAGAAGCCGAGCAGACGCCGGGCAATACCGCCGCGCGCAACTTCATCGGCACCATCATCCAGATCGCCATCATCGACATCGTGTTCAGCCTCGACTCGGTGATCACCGCCGTCGGCATGGTCGACCAGGTGCCGGTCATGGTCGCCGCGATCATCGTCGCCGTGCTGGTGATGATGCTGGCTGCAGGCACCATCAGCGACTTCATCGACAAACATCCGTCGCTGAAGATGCTGGCCCTGGCCTTCCTGGTGGTGGTCGGCACCGTGCTGATCGCCGAAGCCTTCGAAGTCCACGTGCCGAAGGGCTACGTCTACTTCGCCATGGCCTTCTCCCTGGGCGTCGAAGCGCTGAACATCCGCATGCGCATCGCCCGCGGCCGCAAGGAAGACCCGGTCAAGCTGCGCAAGGACATGCCAGGCGAATAAGCCGGATGTAGGGATAGAACAACGGGGCCGAATGGCCCCGTTGTTCTATCCCTACCCCGAAGTAGCCCGAACTGTAGCCCGGACTTCAGTCCGGGAATCCCCCCACCTCTGCCTCACCCCCTCCCGCCCAATCCGCCGCCAACCACCCTGCCCGCACATAACGATGAAAACTCGACCAGGGCCAGTCCACGACCCGCTGCACCAAACCATGCTTGAGCGGATTGATGTGGATGTAATCGACGTGCGCGGCAAAATCCCGCTCATCGCGCAGGGCATGCTCCCAATAGCGCGGCTGCCAGGTGCCCGCCTCACGCCGGGCATTCGGCTTTATCGGTAGGCCGCGCTCGCGTAGCCCTTTGACGAACAGCACCTTGAGCAAAGCGATGCGTGCCGCGTAATCCTCATCGCCTTCCGGCAAGCTCATGATCAGGTGAAGGTGCTCGGGCAAAATGACTGCGGCATCGATCACACAAGGCCGGTTCCGGCGCATCTGGCGGAAGCACTCGCGCAGCAGGTCGATATGGCGCGTAAGCAGATCCTGGCGCCGATCTGCCAGGGTCAGCGTCAGGAAATAACTGCCGCCCGCAATCCGGGCACGTCTGTAGAGCACCATTGGCTGAACCTCCTTGTTCGGCCTTACCTAGGTCCCCGGAAGACCCCGGACTAAAGTCCGGGCTACCCAATCAGCCTAGCGCCGAACCGCCACCCCGTAGCCCGGACTTCAGTCCGGGAGCCCTGTCGACATCAAAACAGACTGAGCTGGTCGGTTGCCGATGGCGCCGCAGGTGCGACCACCTCACTGGCGACTGTCTGCGGGCCGAATCCCAGGCGCTCGGCCAACCCCGCCGCGCGTTCGGCCTTGGTATTTACCGCCTCGGCCAGGCGCGCCGGCAGGCCCCAGATTTCCACTTTCTGTTTGGCGCGGGTGATGCCGGTGTAGAACAGCGCGCGGGTCAGCAGCGGGCTGGGGCTTTCCGGCAGGGCCAGCAGGACCTCGGCGAACTCCGAGCCCTGGCTCTTGTGCACGGTCATGGCGAAGGCGCTGTCGTGGCTGGGCAGGCGTGCCGGGGCGAAGGCGCGGAAACCTTCCTCACCTTCGAAATAGACGCGCAGGCCATGGTCGCTGGCCAGGCAGATGCCGATATCGCCATTGAACAGACCCAAGGCGTAATCGTTCTGCCGCACCATCACCGCGCGACCGGGATACCAGCGCTCGCGCTCGGGTAACGAGTAACGACGCTTGATCCTCGCTTCCAGCGCCTCGTTGATACCGGCAACACCCCAGGGACCTTCGCGCTGCGCGGTCAGCGCGCGGAAACGGTTGAACGCATCGAAGGCCTCGCCCGCATCGCCTCGGCGCGCCGCCTGCAGATAGGGCAGATAGCCCTGCTCCAGCCGGGCCAGCAGCGCGGCCTGGGTCGGCTCGGCCTGCCAGGCCAGATCCGGGCGGTTCTCGCGCAGCAGATTGAGCGTGCCGGCGGAGTCGCCAGCGTTACTCCGTCGCGCCAGCTCGCCGATACCACTGTCGCCGGCGAAACGGTGGCTGTGGGTCAGCAGCACCACGGCATCGCCCAGCGCCGAGCGCGGCGCTTCCACCGGCACGCTCTGCCCGGTGATGCGCTGCAGTTCGACGGCCGCAGCGGCATCGAAACCACGCCCTTCGCACAGCTCGGCGAATACCGCGCCGGCCTCTACGGCGGCCAACTGGTCCTTGTCGCCGAGCAGGATCAGCCGCGCCTGCGGCGGTAGCGCCGCGACCAGCTTGGCCATCAGCGCCAGGTCGACCATCGATGTCTCGTCCACCACCAGCACGTCCAGCGCCAGCGGCCGCGCCGCGTCGTGGCGCACCGCAGGGCTGTCGCCACGGCTGCCGAGCAGGCGGTGCAGGGTGCGCGCCTCCTCGGGCAGCAGCGCCTTGAGTTCGTCGGCCAGCGGCAGGTTGGCCTTGGCATTGCGGATCGCCTCGGCCATACGCGCAGCCGCCTTGCCGGTCGGTGCGGCCAGGCCGATGGCCAGCCTGTCGCCGCCCGGCTGCTCCAAAAGTGCGGCGAGCAGGCGCACCACGGTGGTGGTCTTGCCGGTGCCGGGGCCGCCGGAGATCACCGCCAGGCGGCGACGTACCGCCTGGGCGGCGGCCAGGCGCTGCCAGTCCGGTTGCTGTTGGTTGAAGGCGAACAGGCGCGTCAGGCTTGCGCTCAGCACTGCCTCATCTACCTCGGGGCGCTCGGCGGACATGGCCAGCAGGCGCTCGGCCAGGCGCTGCTCGTAGGCCTGATAGCGCGCCAGGTACAGGCGCTCGCCTTCGACAATCAGCGGAGCAAAGTCACCCGGTGCGCCAACCAGGGTGGAGGCGCGCAGCAGGCCATGCAGCTCGACCAAAGGCGGCAGGGCGAAATCGAACTCCGGCCAGGGTCGGCGACCGGCCACCCGCGCCAGCGGCAGGCACACATCGCCCGCGGCCAGGGCCTCGCTGCACAGGGCCGCACAGGCCAGCACAGCTTCATCGGCCAAGGCGTCGAGGCGCTGCAGGCTGGCCAGCAGGGCGCGCTCCAGCGGGCCGAAGGGCAAATCGGAAAAGATCATGCGACCTCCAGGCCAGGAAGCCACTGTGGGCGCGGCTGGGCGGCACACCGCTTCAGCCGCGAAGCCAGCCTCATCGCGGCTAAAGCCGCTCCCACAGGAGCTCCTGCGTCATAGCCGGAAGCTCTGTAGGAGGGGGCTTGCCCGCGACACTCTGGGATTGCCTGAGTCGCGGCCAAGGCCCCTCCTACGGCGTTGTTGCCAGCCATGCAGCCCATCAGTGGCCCTCCGCAAACAGCCGATCCAGCGCATCCAGCAACGCATCGGACGGTCGGGCGAAATACACCCCCGCCGCCGGCATGCCGCGCAGGAACAGGTACCAGGCACCGCCCAACTGTTCGTCGGCAAAATCGGCCAGGCGCGTGCGCAGGAAGCGCCGCAGCGCCACCAGGTAGATCAGGTACTGCAGGTGGTAGTGCTCGGCGGCGATGGCCTGCTCCAGGCGCTCGGCGCCGTAGTGGGCGGCACTCGGGCCGAGCCAGTTGGACTTGTAGTCGAGGATGTACCAGCGCCCGGCGTGCTCGAAGGTCAGGTCGATAAAGCCCTTGAGGAAGCCCTTGAGCTCATCGAACTGCAGACGCTCTGCGGCCTGGCGCATGGCCGGCGGCAGGCCATACGCAGGATCGGCGAGCAGCTCGCGCAGGCACTGCACATCCAGGCGTTCGACCGGGAAGGTGAAGCCCAGCTCGGGCAGGCGGCGATTGGCTTGCAGCGCCGACAGGCGCAGGCCGTGGCCGTCCAGGTCGGTATCCAGCACCGCCTGCAGCTGCTGGGTGGCGATCTCGCTCCACAGCTCGGCGTCGATACCGTGGGCCTGCAACGCCGCCGGCACCAGCTTCGCCAGTTCGCCCTTGCCGCGCATCAAGTCTTCGAGGATGGCGTGCAAGCAGGTACCGGCACGGGCGCCACGGGGGAAGGCGAAGAACCCGGTGCCCGGCTCGCTGGCATCGACCAGGGCCAGGCTGTCGCGATCCGGCGCCTCCATATGCATGCCGGCGGCCAGGCCGGAGAAGCTACCGATGCGCCAAGCGCTGTGCAAGCTACGGGTGAACGGCTGCAACGCCTTCGGCGGCTCGGCGCGACCTTCACCGGCGGCGCTGGCCTCTTGCGCCAGAGGGGCCAGACGAGCGATCAGCCCATCGCTGGTCGCGGCCAGCTGATCCAGCTCGGCGGCCAGGGCCGGGCCTTCGCGGCTCGACAGGTGCTGCGCCAGCTCGCTCAGGGCATCGGCACCGGGCAGCTCACGGCCGTGCAGCAGCCAGGCCAGGGCGCTGCTGTGCAGGCCCTCGTCGGCCAGCGAACCATCCTTCTTCGGCTTGGGCAGCGCCGCCGGGCCCCAGTGCAGCCACAGGCGATCACGGGCGCGGGTCAGGGCCACGTAGGTCAGCCGTAGCTTCTCGGCGAAGCTCTCACGGCGTGCCGCCTGCAGGCGCTCGTCCAAACGGTCGCTGCCGAGGTCGAGCAGCGGCTGGCCGTGCTCGTCGTGGCAGCGTGCGCTGTCGGTGTGTTGGCCCAGCAGGCGGCCGTCCCACAGGAAGGGACAGAACACCAGCGGGTATTCCAGGCCCTTGGAGGTGTGGATGGTGACGATCTGCACCCGCTCGGCATCGCTCTCCAGGCGCAGCAGGGCGTCCTCGCCGGCGCCTTCGCTGCCACGCTGGGCCTGGAACCAGGCCAGCAACGGCTCCAGCCCCGGACGTTGCAGGCTCTCGGCCTGCAACAGTTCGCCCAGGTGCAACAGGTTGGTCAGCCGGCGTTCGCCATCGAGACTGGCGAGCAGGCGCTCGGCGACCTGCTCCTGATCCAACCAGGCTCTAAAGACGCGCATAAAACCCTGCTGCTGCCACAGCTGGTGGTACTGCTCGGCGGCGGCGCGTTCGCCGTCCCAGGCGCGTTCGTCGTCCTGGCAACGGGCGATCTGCGCGGCGTCGCGACCGAGCAGGCGGGTGGCCAGGGCATAGCGCAGCACGCCCTCGCGACCGGGTTCGGCATAGGCGGCCAGCACCGCCGCCAGCTCGCCGGCCTCCTCACTGTGCCAGACGCTGTCGCGACCACGGCGCACGCTGGGCACACCGCGTGCGGCCAGCTCGGCAGCGACGCTGGCAGCCTCGCGATGGTTGCTGACCAAAACGGCGATATCGCCGCCTTTGAGCGGCTTTATGTCGCCATCGTCTTCGAAATAAGCTGTTCCATCCGAACTCGCCGCCAGCAGCCCGGCAATCCGCCTTGCGGTATCCAGCGCCGCCAGTTCACCGGCCCTGGCCTTGTTCAGGCTCTCGTCGCCCAGCCAGACCAGCCCCAGCGGCGCCGTGCCGTCCTGCTCGGGCAGCACCAGCGTGGCTCGCGACTTCTTGCCGGCACTGACCGGCGGGTACACCAACCCGTTTTCGGCAAAGGGCTGCGGGCGGTCGAACAGCCGGTTCAGCGCGAAGATCAGCTCGGGCGTGGAGCGGTAGTTGAACGGCAAGTCGTACTGCCGCTCGGCAGCATCGCGGGCCTGCAGATAGGTCGCCAGGTCGGCGCCGCGGAAGGCGTAGATGGCCTGCTTGGGATCGCCGACGAAGCAAAGATCACCACCATCGCGGTAGACACGATCGAAGATCGCGTACTGGATCGGATCGGTGTCCTGGAATTCGTCGATCAGCGCCAACGGGTACTGCTCGCGCAGGCGAGTGGCCAGGTCATCGCCAGCCGCACTGAGCAGTGCCTCATTCAGGTTGTTGAGCAGATCGTCGAAGGCCAGCAGGCGCTGCGCGGCCTTGCGCTTGGGCAGCTCGACATTCAGACGATCGAGCAGCTCGACCTGCAGGGCGATCAGCTTCTGCCGGCCGGCCGGCACTGCAGCGGCCAGCGCCTCGCTCAGCGCATCCAGAGCCTCGGCCACGGCACTCTGCGGCGCGTCGAAACTCTTCTTGGTGGCCTTGAGCAGCGCCGCCGCACCCAGCTTGGCCAGGCCGTCAGGCACATCGAACAGCGCCGCCGGATCGGCGAAGTAGGCATCCAGCTCGGCCGACCACAGCGGCAGCTTGGCCAGCTTGTGCGTGCTCTGGCTCAGGCCGCCGTGCTCGCGCAGCACCTCGACCCAGGCATAGCCTTCGGCCTGCCAGAGTGCGGCGGCGCATTGCCAGGCGGCACTGGCCGCATCCAGCTCGTCTTCGCCGGCAGGCTCGCGCGGTTCTACTTGTAGATAGGGTTTGCCCAGATGGCTGCGCAGGGCCTGGCGCAGGGTCGCCGGGGTGATGCGCTGTTTGGCCAGGAAACGCGCCCAGGCCGGATCGGCCGCGGCCAGCACATGACGCCAGGCGTCGCCGAGCAGGGCGTCGAGCACCTCGCGGTCGTCCTGGGTCAGCTCGGCGTCGAAGTCGCCGCCGGCCTCGAAGGCCGAGTCCTGCAGGGCGCGCTGGCAGAAGCCGTGGATGGTGAAGATCGCCGCCTCGTCGAAGCCGTGTACGGCCAGCAACAGACGCCGGCGCGCCGCCTCGCCGGGATAGCGGCGGTGCAGCTCGTTGAGAAAGGCATCGCCGCTGACGCCACCCTCGTACAGCGCCAGCAGTTCGGCCAGGCGCGCACGGATACGCTCGCGCAGCTCGGCGGTGGCCGCCGTGGTGTAGGTGACGACCAGGATCTGCCCAACCGACAGCTCGCGCTCCAGCAGCAGGCGCGCATACAGCGCGGTGAGGGTCCAGGTCTTGCCGGTGCCGGCACTGGCCTCGATCAGCGAGCGGCCGGCAAAGGGCGAGTCGTGCAGGTTCAGGTCGCTCATTCGCCCTCCTCCTCATTGCTGGCCAGGGCCTTGAGCGCCGGGCCGAGCAGCTGTTCGGCCAGGGCCTCGAAGCGGTCATCGAGCGGCTCGCGCTCGCGGAAGGCCAGGGCGTACCAGGGGTCCTGGCACTCGCCGGGCAACGGGCTGAACTCGGCGCCCTGCCAGGCGGCCAGGGCCTTGTCGCGGGCGGCGTCGATCGGCTCCTTGCGGCTCTTGGCGCTGGGCGTGACCAGCGCCTTGGCGAACTCGTAGCTGCTGCGGGTGATAAAGGGCGACGGTTCGCTCAGCGCCTCGCGGTAGGCGGCCAGCCAGGGCTCCAGCAGCGCCTGGGCGTCGCTCAGCGGCCCGAGTTGCCAGTCGCCGGCCGGCGATACCAGCAGGCTTTCGCGGGCAATGCCCGACGCGCCGGCGGCGACATTGAGCAGCAGGTGGCGCAGCCAGAAACCGGGCAGGTCGCGAGCGTCCGGCGCGCGCAGGCGCCAGTCGAACAGACCGCAGGAAGTCACCCCATCCAGCCAGCCGTGCAGGCGCACGCCGGCCAGTTCGATATCCACCAGCAGCGGTTGCGGCGCTTCCTCCGGGCGCGCCTCGAACAGACGCGGAGCGAAGGCGCGCACCGGGCCGCGCTGCTTGCCCCACAGGGCCAGGCCCAGCTCGCCGGGTGGCAGCCAGCCGGCGGCGCGAGCCACGCGGCGCTCCTGCTCGTCGCTCCAGCCACGCTCTACCGCCTGCAGGGCCAACTGGCGCAAGCCCTGGTAGGAAGAGCGCTCCAGGCTGAAGGGTTCGTCGGCGGCGATGCCTTCCTCGGCATCGGCCAGGCGCAGGCCAAGGCGTTGCTCCAAGAGAAAGCGCGCCGGGTGGCGGAAGCAATAGAGCAACTGGCTGGGCTCGATGGCCAGCCAATCTTCGTTGGGTTCCGGCAGGCGCTGGATAAAGGCTGGCGCCTCGGCCGGCGCGGCAGCCAGGCGCTGGGCGGCGCGGAACCAGCTGGCGGCGAAGCTGCGCTGCGCGCCGGCCTGCTCGAAGTTACCGGGGGCGAAGGGCTGCAGCGGATGGTCGATGGTGATTGCTTCGCTGGCCTTCGCCTGTGGGAGCGGCTTTAGCCGCGATGCTTCTGAGGGGGCTGAATCGCGGCTAAAGCCGCTCCTACAGGAAGTGGATGCCACAGCAGTCAGATCCACCGCTTCCAGCAGCTCGCTGACCAGCACCGACGGCGGCAGCTCGGCGTTGTCGCGCGGGTCGCGGCCGACATAGCTCAGGTACAGCCCATCACGAGCGCTGAGCAGGGTTTCGAGAAACAGGTAGCGGTCGTCCAGGCGCCGGGCGCGGTCGCCACGTCGCGGGCGCTTGGCGATCAGGTCGAAGCCGGCGGCCGGGGTGCGCCGCGGCAGGGCGCCGTCGTCCAGGCCGAGCAGGCAGACCTGGCGGAACGGCAGGCTGCGCATCGGCACCATGGTGCAGAAGGTCACCGCGCCGGTGAGAAAGCCGGAAGCGCCGCTGCCGCTCTCCAGCGCCGCGCCGAGCTGCTGGCGCACCAGGGCCAGTTCCACCGGGCGGGTGATGGCCGAGTCCTCGGCCTGGCGCGCCAGGGTCGCGCAGGCCTGGCTGAGCAACAGCAGGGTATCGCCGGCTTCGCGCTCGTCGAACAACGCATCGATCAGGCCCTGCAAGTCCAGCGCCCAATCGGCCAGCGGCCGCTCGCGCTGCAGGCGCTCGGCCAGGCTGGAAAGCAGCTCGACGAAGGCACACAGGCGGCCGAGCAGCTGGGCACGGGCGCCTTCCAGAGCATCCAGCGGCAGGCTGTCACCGAGCAGCGGCAGGCCATCGCCCGCCAGTTGCGGCGGCGCGGCGAAGCCCAGCAGCAGGCGGTCCAGGCCCTGGCGCCAGGTGAAGGCGTCGTCGGCCGGCAGATCGAGCGCGGCGCGATGGCCGGCATCGCGGCCCCAGCGCACGCCGGCCTCACGCAGCCAGTCGCGCAGCAGCGGCAGGTCTTCCGCTTCGATACCGGCGCGGCGGGCGATGCTTGGCTGCTCCAGCCAGGCGAGGATTTCCTCGGCGGCGAAGCGGCTCTCCGGCAGG
This sequence comes from Pseudomonas sp., assembly GCA_038147895.1. Taxonomy (GTDB): domain Bacteria; phylum Pseudomonadota; class Gammaproteobacteria; order Pseudomonadales; family Pseudomonadaceae; genus Aquipseudomonas. Next base: position 16,578 of record JAYQUJ010000015.1, on the reverse strand, counting down.
CTGAGCAGGCCGAGGAAGGCCTCGATCAGCGGCGTCTCGGCGCGCAGGCTACGGTCGGCCAGGCTGTAGGGCACGTAAGGTGCGCCTTCACGGCGGGCGAACACCGCCTCGATGTAGGGTGCGTAGCGCTCGATATCCGGGGTCAGCACCACCACCTGGTCCGGGCTCAGGCTCGGGTCGGCGGCGAAGCGGGCGAGCAGCTGGTCATGCAGGATTTCCACTTCGCGCAGCGGCGAGTGGGCGATATGCAGCTCCAGCGAGCGGTCGTCCGCGCGCAGAGCCAGGCGCTCGTCGGCCGAGCGGGTACGCAGGCGCAGGATATCCTGCTGCAGGGCGTGCAGCAGGCTGTCGTCGGCAAGCTCATTATCTTGCGGGTAAATGCCGTGTTCTTCGGCGATCTGGCCAAGCAGGCTGTCGAAGAAGTCGCGCCCCTGCTTGCCCAGGCTGGCCAGCAGCGGGTGGCCGACATCGAGGTACCAGTCGTCCGGGCTGACCTCGGATTGGGCCAGCTCGCGCACATCGCGAATCTCGCCCCAGGCCTCGCGACAGGGGTTGAGGGCGAAGACGATGACGTCGCAGTGCTGCGCCAGCCCTTCCAGCACACGCAGGTGATGTGGCGGCAACGAGCTGATGCCGAATACCAGCAAACGTTCGGGTAAATCGGCAATCGGCGCCGGGTCATGCAGGCGCGCCAGCAGCTCGCCGAGCAGACGCGCGCGGTGCGGGTGGCCATCCTTGGTCAGCTCGGCCCAGAGCAGCGCCTGCCAGGCTTCGTCAGGCCCGAGGTCGCAGGACTCGCTGCGCTCCCAGGCCGCCAGCCAGTCGTCGCGATAGAGCAGGTACTGGTCGAACACATCGGCGATCTTCGCCGCCAGGGCCAGACGCCGGCGCTCGTCGCCGCCGTCCAGATAACGCTCCAGGCGCTCGGCGCGGGCCAGGTTGGCTGGCTCGCACAGCCAGTCGTACAGGCGCCAGGTCATCGCCTGCGGGTTGAACGCCGACTGCTCGGGTAGCGCGCCGAGCACCTGGCGCGCCAGGGCCCAGACGAAGCTGGACGGCAGCTGCACGTCGAGGTGCATGGCGATGCCCTGCTCGCGCGCCAGCTGCAGGGTCAGCCAGCGGCCGATACCCTGGCTCGGCACCACCACCCGCGCCGGCGCCAGCACATCCGCCTGCGGCTGGGCGAGCAGCTTGCAGGCCAGCAGGCCGAGGGTTTCCAGGTCGGGGGCGTGGTAGAGGCTGAGCATGGGCGGGCATCCGGTGAATGGCCGCTAGGGTAACAGCCTGCCGGTGCAGCGCGTAGGGCGTCCGAGACCATCAGGGCGGCCATCGCCGTCCTGACGGGATTGCCTGTTGCGACTGGCATCTTCGCCAATCAGCAACCAAGCTGAAACATGACGGTGCCGGGAACGGCGCCCATCAAAACGAGCGAGCCCCGATAGCGTTTAGGAGGCTGCGCCATGCTCACCTTGCTCAATCTGTTGTCCGCCATCGCCCTGCTGGTATGGGGCACTCATATCGTCCGTACCGGCATTCTGCGGGTGTACGGCTCGCAGCTGCGCCGCGTGCTCAGCCATAGCGTGACCAAGCGCCCACAGGCTTTTGCCGCCGGTATCGGCGTCACCGCGCTGGTGCAGAGCAGCAATGCGACCGCGCTGCTGACCACCTCCTTTGTCGCTCAGGGCCTGATGGCGCTGGCCCCGGCGCTGGCGATCATGCTCGGCGCCGATGTCGGCACGGCACTGATGGCGCGGGTGCTGACCTTCGACCTGTCGTGGCTGTCGCCGCTGCTGATCTTCGCCGGCGTGATCCTGTTCCTGTCGCGCAAGCAGTCCCGCGCCGGGCAGATCGGCCGGGTGGCCATCGGCCTCGGCCTGCTGATCCTGGCGCTGCAGCTGATCGTCGAGGCGGCGCGGCCGATTGCCGAATCCAACAGCATCGAGGCGCTGTTCGCCTCGCTGACCGGCGACCTGCTGCTCGATGCCCTGGTCGGCGCGCTGTTCGCCATCATCACCTACTCCAGCCTGGCCGCCGTGCTGCTCACCGCAACCCTGGCCGGCAGCAGCATGATCAGCCTGCCGGTAGCCATCGGCCTGGTCATCGGCGCCAATATCGGCAGCGGCATCCTGGCCCTGCTGAGCAGCGGCATGCAGTCGGCCGCAGGCCGCCAGGTGGCGCTCGGCAGCCTGCTGTACAAGCTGCTCGGCCTGCTACTGGTACTGCCGCTGATGCAGCCGCTGGTAGCCTGGATGGCCAGCCTGAAACTGGATGCCGCGACCCTGGTGATCCTCTTCCACCTGGCCTACAACAGCCTGCGCTGCCTGCTGCTGTTGCCCACGGTGAACTGGATGGCGCGCCTGTGCCGCCTGCTGCTGCCCGAACGGGCTCGCGAGGAAAGCGTGGCCCAACCTCGCCACCTGGACCGCACGGCCCTGGGCACTCCCAGCCTGGCCCTGGCCAATGCAGTGCGCGAGACCCTGCGCATCGGCGATATCGTCGAGCGCATGCTGCAACAGCTGCTGGAAGTGCTGCGCCATGGCTCGACCGAGGCCGTGCAGCAGATCCACCGCCTCGACGAGGATCTCGATACCCTGCACGGCGCCCTCAAGCTGTACCTGGCGCAGATGCCGCGCGACGACCTGCCACAGCATGACAGCCATCGCTGGGCCGAAATCATCGAGCTGGCAGTCAACCTGCAGCACGCTGGCGACCTGATCGAACGCATGGCCAGCCGCCTGAGTAGCCACAAGCGTGAACGCCTGAGCTTCTCCGAAAGCGGCCTGGAGGAGCTGATCGCCCTGCATGGTCTGCTGCTGGCCAATCTGCGTCTGGGGCTCAACGTGTTCCTCGGCGGCAACCGAGAAAACGCCCGCCGCCTGCTGGAGGAAAAACACCGTTTTCGCCGCGAGGAACGCAAGCTGGCCCATGCCCATGTCGGCCGTCTGAGCCAACAGGTGGTACAGAGCATCGAAACCAGCGACCTGCATCTGCAACTGATCGCCGACATGAAGCGCCTCAACACACTGTTCTGCAGCAGCGCCTATGCCCTGCTCGACAGCAATGTCAGTGCCCCGGAAGAGCCGGCCAGCCCGGAGCCCGGAGAGGATGAAGCGGGGCAGGAAGCCGCAGCGCACACCCACCACTGAAGCGGCCCAGCACGTCGGGCGGCGGTTGACCCTTCAAGCGCACATGCGATCATGCGCGCCCGTCCCCGCACCACGCCACGTCATGCCCAACTGGAAACCCCACCTGCTGCGCCTGATCGCCCTGCTGCAACGCTATCCGGGCCTGGTCGCCCTGTTCGGCTTCTGCTCCGGCGTGGCCAGCTTCATTCTGGTGGATCGCCAGGCTGGCGTCGGCCAGGTGATCGCCGTGCTGATGCTGCTGAGCTGGGTGGTGCTGCTGCTCGAAGGCTTGCTGACCCGCGGCGCGGCCCGCTGGCTGGGGCTGGAAATACCGCCGGTGCTGGTGCGCTACCTGACCCAGATGATCCACCAGGAAAGTCTGTTCTTCGCCCTGCCCTTCTTCTTCCTCACCACTGCCTGGAACAGCGGTCAGGCACTGTTCACCGGCCTGCTTGGCTGCGCGGCGCTGCTGGCGATCATCGACCCGCTGTATTACCGCTGGCTGGCCAAGAGGCGCTGGCTGTACCTGAGCTACCACGTACTGGCGCTGTTCGCCGTGCTGCTGGTGGCGTTGCCGCTGATCGTCCACCTGACCACCGCCGAAAGCTACCGTCTGGCCCTGGGCATCGCCCTGCTGCTGGCCGCTCCCAGCCTGGTGGGCAGCCTGCGCCTGCAGCGCTGGTGGCGCTGGCCGCTGCTTGCCGGGCTGCTCCTCTCACTTGGCGGCGGGGCCTGGCTGGCACGGCCCTGGGTGCCACCGGCGACCCTGTGGCTGACCGAAGTGGCGGTAACCAATCAGCTGCAGGCGCGCAGCCCCGGGCGCAGCCTGGAAACGGTGACGAGCCGCCAGCTAAGGGATGTCGGCCTGTACGCCTACACCGCCATCAGCGCGCCGCGCGGCTTGAACGAGCGCATCTACCACGTCTGGCGCCACGACGGCCGCGAGATGGATCGCATCGCCCTGGACATCCACGGCGGGCGCAAGGCCGGCTACCGCGCCTGGACCCACAAACGCAACTTCCCCAACAACGCCCTGGGGCGCTGGCAGGTGCAAGTGGTGACCGAGAATGGCCAACAGATTGGCGTGCTGCGCTTCGAAGTGGCGGACTAACGAAGCGAGCGGCTCGTAGGCTGGATAGAGCCGCATAGCGGTGAAACCCAGCGCCTGTCGCTGCCGGGCTTCGCTGCGCTCTACCCGGCCAACCCGCAGAAGCGGGACGCCGCCCCGCCACTCCCATAGTGGCCGAGCTGTCGCGGCCAAGGCCCCTCCTACGAGGCGCTAAAGGCGGAAGCGCTGCACCATGCCGTTGAGGTCACTGGCCAGGCGCGCCAGCTGGTCGCTGGCCACCGAGGTTTCGTGGGCGCCGGTGGCGTTCTGCTCGGCGATGTCACGGATGGCCACCAGGTTGCGATCCACTTCCCGCGCCACCTGGGCCTGCTCTTCGGCGGCGCTGGCGATGACCAGATTCATCTCGTTGATCTGGCTGACCCGTTCGGCGATCAGCGCCAGCGCGCCATCCGCCTCGCTGGCCATCTGGCTGCTGCGTCCGGCGTATTCGCTGCTCTCGCCCATGGCCTCCACGGACTCCTGACTGGCGCCCTGGATGGCGCTGATCATCCGCTCGATTTCCTGGGTCGAGGTCTGCGTGCGTTGCGCCAGAGCACGCACCTCATCGGCCACCACGGCGAAGCCCCGGCCCTGATCGCCGGCGCGCGCAGCCTCGATGGCGGCGTTGAGGGCCAGCAGGTTGGTCTGTTCGGCGATGGTACGGATCACTTCCAGCACGCGACCGATGGCAATCGCCTCGTCGGCCAGGCGGCCGATGGTGCCCGAGGTAATGCGCAGCCTTTCGCTGAGCTGCTCAATGGTGCTGCGCGTGCTGCTGACCTGCTGGCGTCCGGACTCGGCGCTCTGCTCGGCCTCACGGGAAGAGTCGGAGGTGTGGTTGGCATTGCGCGCCACCTCGTCCACCGCCGCCGACATCTGGGTCACCGCCGTGGCCGCCATCTGGATCTCGTCGTTCTGCCGGGTAATGCCTTTGGACGATTCCTCGGTGACCGCATACAACTGCTCGGCCGCCGAAGCCAGCTGGGTGGCCGCGCCCTGGATGCTCTGCAGGGTCTCACGCAGGTTCTCCTGCATCTGCCGCAGCGACGCCTGTACTTCGGTGATCTCATCACGCCCGCTGCACTGCACCGGCTGGCTGAGATCGCCAGCGGCGTTGCGCGCCACCACCGCGCGCAGCTCGGTCAGACGCAGGTTGATGCCGCGGCTCATGCTCCAGGCCTGCAACCCGCCGCCGAGCAGCAGGGCCAACAGCAGGCCGCCGACCAGCAGGAAGTCGCGCTCATACTCGGCCTTGCCCGCCAGATACTGGCGCTCGGACTCCTGCATCTGCACCTCGATCAGCGCACTGAACTGCTCGGACAGCGGATCGATGTGTGGATAGAGCTCCTTGGCGGTAAACGCTTCCAGCGCCTCGCGATCACCCGTGCGAAGCATGGCTTTGAGCCGTTGCAGAGGCTCATCTGCCTTGACCTTGAGTGGCTCTATGCGCGCAATCAGCTGTTGTTCCTCGTCGATCAGCTGGGTCGCCAGATAAGCCTTCCAGATCTCGCGAATGCGGCTTTCGGCTTCTTCCACCTGGCGCGCCGCTTCTTCGCCGGAAAGCACACCGGCATGCGCCTTGTGACTGGCATCGACGATGTTCACCGCATACAGATCGGCGATGACCTTGAGATCGCGCAGCGGCACGACCCGGTCCAGATACACGCTGTTGAGGCCGCCAAGCACGCTGCGCATGCCCAGCATGCCGGACAGGCCAATGGCCAGGCTGCCAGCCAGCATCACAACGATGAGGGCAAGCAGCCTGGTACGGATGGTCAGGTTATTCATGGCAGGTCACCGACTACAGGCCAATACCTTCTTGAACCATAGTCGGCTTTGCCACGGAGCGCCCGCTGCGCCTGGCGTTCAGCTCTCCAATGCGCTGGCCGGGCCGAAGAACTCATAACGCGCCTGGGCCTGCGGTACGCCCAGCGCGAGCAGATCGCGACGTACCTGAGCCATGAAGGGCTTGGGGCCGAGGAAGTAGGCGTCCACATCGGGCTCGGCCGGCAGCCAGCGCTGCAGCAGCGCGCGGCTCAGCCGCCCGTAGGCATCCGCCTCCGCGCCGGGCTGCTCCAGGCACAGGTAACGACGCAGCTGCGGATGCCGGGCAGCCAGTGCGTCGACTCGACGCGCAAAGGCCTGCACCTCGCCATTTCGGGCGCAGTGGATGAAATGAATCGGCCGCCCGTCGGCCACCGCCTGCTCCAGCATGGCCAGCAGCGGGGTAATGCCGACCCCGGCACTGATCAGCACCAGCGGCTTGCGCGAAGGGCTGAGGGTGAACTCGCCCGCCGGTGCGAACAGCTCCAGCTCGTCGCCTACGCCAACCAGGTCGTGCAGGTGGTTGGACACCTTGCCACCCGGCTCGCGCTTGACGCTGATGCGGTATTCGCGGCCATTCGGCGCCTGCGACAGTGAATAGTTGCGGCGCACCTCCTCGCCCTCCAGTTGCAGACGCAGGCCGATGTACTGACCAGGGATGAAGTCGAGCAACGCGCCCTCGTCCGCCGGGCGCAGATAGAACGAGGTGATCTCCTCGCTCTCGCGCACCTTGTCCACTACGCGGAATGCACGCCCGCCGCGCCAGCCACCGGGGGCACGCTCGGTGGCGGCATAGACTTCCTCCTCGGCGCCGATCAGCAGCTGCGACAGCTGTCCGTAGGCCGCAGCCCAGGCCGCGATCACCGCAGCGGTGGCCACCTCGGCACCCAGCACTTCGCGAATCGCCCGCAGCAGGCAGCTACCGACAATCGGGTAGTGCTCGGGGAGGATCTGCAGCGATACATGCTTCTGCACGATCTGCCCCACCAGCGGGCCGAGCGCCTGTAGGCGATCGATATGCTTGGCGTACATCAGCACGCCGTTGGCCAGGGCACGCGGCTGGTCGCCGCTGGCCTGGTGCGCCTGGTTGAACAGCGGCCGTACCTGCGGGTACTCGCTGAGCATCATGCGGTAGAAGTGGGTGGTCAGGGCCTCACCGCCGCTCTCCAACAGGGGGACGGTAGCCTTGACGATGGCGATGTGTTCGGGAGACAACATGGTGGTTTCCTTTTTTGCACGCAGGGATTTTTCTCTATGCATTACCAGGAAACGTGCCAGATATTTTATTGATTAAAATCAATCACTTAATTAAGTATTTGTCTTTAAGACAGCAAGAAAAAAGCTGTCCTAAAGACTATCAAGAGTCTTTATGACAACCAATCCGCTGCTTCAGGCCCTACTGCCACTGGTCGACGATCTCAGCCGCGAACTGGCAGAGGAGGAGCGCTACCGGCGCCTGCTCGACACCCTGCGCGCGCTGATCCCCTGTGACGCCACCGCATTGTTGCGCCTGGATGGCGAGCAGCTGATTCCGCTGGCCGTGGACGGCCTCAGCCCGGACACTCTGGGCCGGCGCTTCGCCCTGGCCGATCATCCGCGCTTCGCCGCGCTGCTGGCCCGGCGCACCCCCACCCGCTTCGCCGCCGACAGCGAGCTGCCCGACCCCTACGACGGCCTGGTGGAGGAACATGTCGGCCAGCTGGAAGTGCATGACTGCCTGGGTTGCCCGCTGTTCATCGATGACCAGCCCTGGGGCCTGCTGACCCTCGACAGCCTGCGCCCCGGCAGCTTTGCGCAGAGCGATCTGGATAACCTCGAAGCCTTCGCCCGCCTGGCCGCCGCCGCGGTCAAAGCCAACCAGCGCCTGCTTGGCCTGGCGCGCCAGGCCGAGGCCGAACAACAGCTAGCAGCACGCTTTCGCGAAGTGGCCGGGCAAGGCAGTCAGGCCGAGCTGATTGGCCAGGGCGCCGCGCACAAGCGCCTGCTGGCCGAGATCGACACAGTCGCCGGCAGCGATCTGACCGTGCTGATCACCGGCGAAACCGGCGTCGGCAAGGAGCTGGTGGCCCAGGCTATCCACGCCCGCTCGGCGCGAGCGCGCAAGCCGCTGGTCAGCATCAACTGCGCAGCACTACCGGACCAGCTGGTGGAAAGCGAACTGTTCGGCCATGTACGCGGCGCCTTCACCGGCGCCAGCGGCGAGCGCAGCGGCAAGTTCGAGCTGGCCGATGGTGGCACCCTGCTGCTCGACGAGGTCGGCGAATTGCCGCTCGCGGTGCAGGCCAAACTGCTGCGGGTGCTGCAGAGCGGCCAGCTGCAACGCCTGGGCTCGGATCGCGAGCACCGGGTGGACGTACGCATCCTCGCCGCCACCAACCGCGACCTGGCCGAGGAAGTGCGCGCCGGGCGTTTCCGCGCCGACCTCTACCATCGCCTGAGCGTCTACCCGCTGCTGGTTCCGCCGCTGCGTGAGCGCGGCCGCGATGTGCTGTTGCTGGCCGGACATTTCCTCGAACAGAGTCGGGCGCGCCTGCACCTGCGCGGCCTGCGCCTGGGTAGCGAGGCACAGGCCGCCCTGCTGACCCACGACTGGCCGGGCAACGTACGCGAACTGGAACACTTGCTCGGCCGCGCCGCGCTCAAGGCCCTGGCGCGTCAGCCAGAGCGGCCGCGCATCCTCAGCCTGGACGGTTGCGATCTCGACCTGGCGACGCCCGCGGCTCCGGCCGTGCTCAGCGCCAGCCCCGACGCCCCGCCGCCAAGCGTGGCCAACGGCGACCTGCGCCTTGCAGTGGATGCCTACCAGCGCCAGCTGATCCAGGCCGCCCTGGCGCGACACAACGACAACTGGGCCGCCACCGCCCGCGCACTGGGCGTCGACCGCGCCAACCTGCACCGCCTGGCGCTGAGGCTGGGACTCAAGTAATCGACGATGCTCTCCCGCCAGGCGAATGCGTAGGCTGGTGTAGAGCGCAGCGAAACCCAGCGCACTGTGCCGTCCGCCGCTGGGTTTCGGCGCTTGGCGCCTCTACGCCAGCCTACGAGCGACGGGCCAAGCAGCGCGAAGCCCAACACTTTCCATCAGCCAAAGAACCAGTAACACACCCCAATCGCCGCCAGCACCCCTGCCAAGTCGGCCACCAGGGCGCAGCCCACGGCATGGCGCGCGCGCTGGATGCCGACGGCACCGAAGTACACGGCCAGCACATAGAAGGGGGTTTCGGTGCTGCCCTGCACAGTAGCGGCGAGCAGTGCCGGGAAGCTGTCCACGCCCTGACTCTGCATGGTCTCGATCAGCATGGCCCGCGCCGCACTGCCGGAGAAAGGCTTGACCAGCGCAGTCGGCAGAGCATCGACGAAGCGGCCATCCCAGCCCAGCCAGCCGACCAGCGCACGAATGCCATCGAGACCGAAATCCAGGGCGCCGGAGGCACGCAGCACGCCGATGGCGCAGAGCATTGCCACCAGGTACGGCAGCAGGTTCTTAGCCACGTCGAAACCTTCCTTGGCGCCTTCGACGAATGTTTCGTAGACCGGCACCTTGCGCAGCCAGCCGACCAGCAAAAACAGCAGGATCAGACCGAACAAAGTCAGGTTGCCGAGCAGTGCCGACAGCTCCTTGAGCGCCACCGCGCTCAACCCGGCCAACAGCGCCATGAAGCCACCCAGCAGCAGCGCGCCGGGAATCAGGTAGGCCAGCACCACCGGGTCCCACAGGCGCAGGCGCTGCATCAGCGCCACCGACAGCAGGCCGGCCAGGGTCGAGGCGCTGGTGGCCAGCAGGATCGGCAGGAACACCAGGGTCGGGTCTTCCGCGCCCTGCTGCACCCGGTACATGAAGATCGACACCGGCAGCAGGGTCAGCGACGAGGCGTTGAGCACCAGAAACAGGATCTGCGCGTTGCTCGCCACCGTGGCGCTAGGGTTGAGCTCCTGCAGCGCCTTCATCGCCTTGAGGCCGATGGGTGTAGCGGCGTTATCCAGACCCAGGCCGTTGGCGGCGAAGTTGAGGGTGATCAGGCCGAGGGCCGGATGGCCGCGCGGCACTTCCGGCATCAGGCGGGCGAACAGCGGGCCGAGGCCGCGGCCGAGCAGGTCGACCAGGCCGGCCTTCTCGGCGATGCGCAGAAAGCCCAGCCACAGGGTCAGGGTGCCGAACAGCACCACCATCAGCTCGACCGAGAGCTTGGCCATGGCGAACAGGCTCTCGACCATGGCCGCCCACACGGCCGGGTCACCGCCCAGCCAGCGCACCCCGGCAGCCAGCGCCGCCACCACGAAAAAACCCAGCCACAGGCCGTTGAGCATGCCGCACCCCCGCTTCAGTTGCGGGGGATGATAACAAGCACCCGGCGCAACAGGGCCCCTACCGAGCAGCGCAAAGCGAGAACTCCGCCGCCCTGTTCAGCCGAGCAGTGCCGTACAATTCGCGCCCAATTCCACCAGCCAGATTGAAAAGGATTTCAATATGCGCAGCACCAGCACGCTCCCCCTTCTCCTGCTTGCCATTGCCTGCCTCACCGGCTGCGGCACCCTGCTCGGCCCTGGCAGCGACACACCGCCCGCCCAGGCCAGCCATGACAACGGCATGCAGAACGACCTTCAGCTGTCAGGAGCTTACGGCGCCGAAGGCGAAGCCCACGCCGGCACGGTGTTCTGCTACAGGCTGATCGTCTGCCCGCTGGTCACGGCCGCGTCCCTGCCGGCCGATGCCGGCGCCGAAAACCCGCTGTTACCGAGCGATCACTTGCGCGGCCGCTAATCGCGGCCCACGCCGCCCTCCAGCTTGCGCCAGAGCAGGCGCAGCGCCGCCTTGCGCGACAGCACCCAGCGGTAGACGCGGATTTCCAGCGGGATCTGCCAACTCTCCGCCCCGCACACCGCCAGCTCGCCACGGGCAAGCTCGGCGGTCACCGACAAGCGCGGCACCCAGGCCACACCGAGCCCCTGCAGAGCCATGGTCTTGAGGCTGTCGGCCATGGCCGTTTCGTACACCGTGGTGGAACGCAGGGCGCGCTGGCGCAGCAACTGGTTGACCGAGCGGCCGAGGAAGGTGCCACTGCTATAGGCCAGCAGGGGGACGCTCTGCCCGCCGTCGAGGTCGTACAGCGGCGCACCATCCTCGCCGACGGCACAGACCGGCAGCATGGCCGTGCTGCCCAGGTGCATCGAGGGAAAGATGTCGGCCGGCAGCTGCAACGCCGCATCCGGGTCGTAGAACGCCAGCAGCAGGTCGCAACTGCCCTCGCGCAGCAGGTGCACCGCATCACCGACGTTGGCCGCCACCAGGCGGGTCGACAGCGGCAGGCCATCGCGGCGCAGGCGCGCGATCCATTCGGGAAAGAAGCCCAGCGTCAGCGAATGCGCCGCGGCGATCTGCAGTACCTCGCCCTGCTGCCCTTCCAGATGATGCAGGTGACGCACCGCCTCGCTCAGCTGCTCGACCACGTTGCGCGCGGTCACCAGAAACAGCTGGCCGGATTCGGTCAGCTCCACCGGCGTGCGAGTGCGATTGACCAGGGTCAGGCCCAGGGCTTCCTCAAGGCTGCGAATGCGCCGGCTGAAGGCCGGCTGGGTGACGAAACGCTTCACCGCCGCCTGGGAAAAACTGCGGGTGGCGGCCAGGGCGACGAAGTCTTCCAGCCATTTGCTTTCCAGATTCATGCTGCAGCGCCTTCGTTGAATATTTCGCACACACGATTGAACAGCCGAGTCACAGGTTTATTATGCCGATTGTGCATAGGTCAGCCACCAACAGCATTGGCCGACAAACGGCTACAGGCCGCACTATACACACCCATCGCGGCACTCGCCGTATTCCCCGAGAAAACTCTCATCATGTCCGCTGTTGCATCAACCCGCGTCGAAAAAGATCTGCTTGGCACCCTCGAAGTCCCCGCCGAAGCCTATTACGGCATCCAGACCCTGCGAGCTGTGCAGAATTTTCGACTGTCCGGCGTAACACTGTCCCACTACCCGAAACTGGTCATCGCCCTGGCCATGGTCAAGCAGGCCGCCGCCGACGCCAACCGCGAGCTGGGCCACCTGCCCGCCGCCAAGCACACGGCGATCAGCACCGCTTGCGCACGCATCATCCAGGGTGAGTTCCACGAGCAGTTCGTGGTCGACATGATCCAGGGCGGCGCCGGCACCTCGACCAACATGAATGCCAACGAGGTGATCGCCAACATCGCCCTGGAAGCCATGGGTCATGAGAAGGGCGAATACAAGCAGCTGCACCCGAACAACGATGTGAACATGGCGCAGTCGACCAACGACGCCTACCCGACCGCCATCCGCCTGGGCCTGCTGCTCGGTCACGACAGCCTGCTCAATGCCCTGGACAAGCTGATCAACTCCCTGGCCGCCAAGGGCCTGGAGTTCGGCCATGTACTGAAGATGGGCCGCACCCAGCTGCAGGACGCCGTGCCGATGACCCTGGGCCAGGAATTCCGCGCCTTCGCCACCACCCTGGGCGAAGACCTGCAGCACCTGAAGATGCTCGCCCCGACCCTGCTGCACGAGGTCAACCTGGGCGGCACCGCGATCGGCACCGGCATCAACGCCGACCCAAAATACCAGCAGCTGGCCGTACAGCGCCTGGCCATCATCAGCGGCCACCCGCTGAAGCCGGCCGCCGACCTGATCGAAGCCACCAGCGACATGGGCGCCTTCGTGCTGTTCTCCGGCATGCTCAAGCGCACCGCGGTCAAGCTGTCCAAGCTGTGCAACGACCTGCGCCTGCTCTCCAGCGGCCCGCGCACCGGCATCAACGAGATCAACCTGCCGCCGCGCCAGCCGGGCAGCTCGATCATGCCGGGCAAGGTCAACCCGGTGATCCCGGAGGCGGTCAACCAGGTGGCTTTCGAGGTGATCGGCAACGACCTGGCCCTGACCCTGGCCGCCGAGGGTGGCCAGCTGCAGCTGAACGTGATGGAGCCGCTGATCGCCTACAAGATCTTCGACTCGATCCGCCTGCTGACCCGCGCCATGGATATGCTGCGCGAGCTGTGCATCGACGGCATCACTGCCAACGAGGCCCATTGCCGCGCGCTGATGGAGAACTCCATCGGCCTGATCACCGCGCTCAACCCCTACATCGGCTACGAGAACGCCACCCGCATCGCCAAGACCGCGCTGGACAGCGGCCGCGGCGTGCTGGAGCTGGTACGCGAGGAGCAGCTGCTGGACGAGGCCACCCTGGCCGACATCCTGCGCCCGGAAAACATGATCGCCCCGCGCCTGGTGCCGCTCAGCGCCTGATCCGGCGATCTTCCGGGAAACAAGTTCATAGACGAGGCTCTCACCGGCCTCACCACTCTGGGATGGCTTCGGCCATCCCTTTTTTTGTCTGCGGCCTGGGGCAGGCGAAATCACCCGCCCGGATTTATCCCTTCTAGAACTTCTCCGCGCGCAGCACCTGCACTTCGGCCAGGTAGCAGACCATGGCGTAGTGAGCGTAGTAGCGCTGCTGCAGGTGCTCGGCGATACGCTCGGCCAGCTCGCGGGTACAGATCACCTCCAGGCGGATATTGCCTTCGGTATCCCAGCCGGCGCTGCGTACGCCACGGGCGCCGCGACCGCGAGCGTCAGAGATGGTCCAGCCGGGGGCGCCCAGGGTTTCCAGGTCGGCCTCCAGTTTCTTCTCCAACGCCGCTTCGCCAATGACGGTGAGCAGAGTGCGGGTATGCGTATTCATCTCAGAGCCCCCAGGCGATCAGTTGCTCGGCCAGCGCCAGATACAGCGGTATACCGATGAGGATATTGAAGGGAAAGGTGATGCCCAGTGAGGCGGTCAGTGACAGCGAAGGGTTGGCCTCGGGCAAGGCCAGGCGCAAGGCCGCCGGCACGGCGATATAGGACGCCGAGGCCGCCAGGGTAGCGAGCATGGCCGTACCGCCCAGACTCAGCCCCATGAAACGCGCCAGCAGCGCGCCGATCAGCGCACCGAGCAGCGGCATGAGCAGGGCGAACGCGGCCAGGCGCAGGCCGAACTGTTTCAGCGCACCGAGCTGGCCGGACGCAATCAGGCCCATCTCCAGCAGAAAGAACGCCAGCACCGGCTTGAACATGCTGGTGTACAGCGGCTCCAGCGGCTTGATCGCCTCCTTGCCGGCGATGGCACCGATCACCAGACCGCCGAGCAGCAGCATGATGCTCTTGCCCAGGAAGATCTCCCGCCCCAGCTCGCGCCACCGGGTGTCGCGACTGATGCCCTTGGCCAGGACGATGCCGACCAGAATCGCCGGTATCTCCAGAATCGCCACGAACAGCGGCATGTAGCTCTCGAACGCCACCTCACGCGACACCAGAAAGGCCACCACCACGGCGAAGGTACCGGCGCTGACCGAGCCGTAGTGGGCCGCCACCGCCGCGGCGTTGATCCGGTCGAAGCACAATCCACGCAGCAGCACGAAGGCCAGCAGCGGCAGGCCAAGCCCCAGTAGCAACACCAGACCGGCCTGGCCCAGCAGCTGCGCGCTGGCCTGCTCGGCCAACTCCACCCCGCCGTGCAGGCCGATGGCCAGAAGCAGGATGATCGACAGGGTTTCGTACAGCGCCGCCGGCAACTTCAGCTCGCTCTTGAGCAGCCCGGCCACCAGGCCGAAAACGAAGAACAACACCACCGGATCCAACACACACCTCCTTTATTGCAGACAAAAAAAGGGGCGCTTTACGCGCCCCAGGGACTTAACCTTCGATCTCCACCAAGACCTCGCCGGGGTTGACCCGGTCCCCCTTGGCCACATGGATGGCCTTGACGGTGCCGGCAATCGGCGCCTGCACTTCGGTCTCCATCTTCATCGCCTCGGTGATCAGCACGGCCTGGCCGGCCTTGACCTTGTCGCCCTCCTTGACCAGCACATCGACGATATTCCCCGGCATGGTGGTCGATACATCGCCCGGCGCGCTGGCGCTCTTGCGCTTGCCACCGGCCCCTGCAACGAAGTCGTTGAGCGGCTCGAACACCACCTCTTCCGGCATGCCGTCGATGGACAGGTAGAAGTGGCGCTTGCCGTCGCCCTTCACGCCCACGCCGGTGATATCCACGCGGTAGCTCTCGCCATGCACGTCGACCACAAACTCGGTCGGCACGCCCTCACCACCCACCGGCGCGGCGCCGCCGGCCTCGGGAATCGGCAGCAGCACCTCAGGGGTCAGGCTGCCGGCCTCACGCTCTTCGAGGAACTTGCGCCCGATATCCGGGAACATGGCGAAGGTCAGCACGTCCTCTTCGGACTTGGCCAGCGCACCAATTTCGCTGCGCAGACGATCCAGCTCGGGCTTGAGCAGGTCGGCCGGACGCACGTCGATGACCTCCTCGCTGCCGATGGCCTGTTTGCGCAGCTGCTCGTTGACCTTGCCCGGCGCCTTGCCGTAGCGGCCCTGCAGATACAGCTTCACCTCGTTGGTGATGGTCTTGTAACGCTCGCCGGCCAGCACGTTGAAAAACGCCTGGGTGCCGACGATCTGCGAGGTCGGCGTCACCAGCGGCGGGAAGCCGAGGTCTTCGCGCACCCGCGGGATTTCCGCCAACACTTCGTTCATGCGATTGAGCGCACCCTGCTCCTTGAGCTGGTTGGCCAGGTTGGAAATCATCCCGCCCGGTACCTGGTTGACCTGCACACGGGTGTCGACGCCGGTGAACTCGCTTTCGAACTGGTGGTACTTCTTGCGCACGGCGTGAAAGTACATGCCGACTTCCTGGATCAGCTCCAGGTCCAGGCCGGTGTCATAGGGCGTGCCGCGCAGGGCAGCGACCATCGACTCGGTACCCGGATGGCTGGTGCCCCAGGCGAAGCTGGAGATGGCGGTATCGATGCGGTCAGCACCGTTTTCCACGGCCTTGAGCTGGCACATGCTGGCTACACCGGCGGTGTCGTGGGAGTGCACCACCACCTCCAGCGGCAGGGCTTCCTTCAGCGCCTTGACCAGATCACCGGTGGCATAGGGGGTGAGCAGCCCAGCCATGTCCTTGATGGCGATCGAGTCGACGCCCATCGCGGCCATCTGTTTGGCCTGCTCGACGAAAGCGTCGATGGTGTGCACCGGGCTGGTGGTGTAGGCGATGGTGCCCTGGGCGTGCTTGCCGGCGGCCTTCACCGCCTCGATGGCCACGCGCAGGTTACGCACGTCGTTCATCGCATCGAAGATGCGGAACACGTCGATGCCATTGACCGCGGCCTTGGCCACGAAGGCGCGCACCACGTCGTCGCTGTAGTGGCGGTAGCCGAGCAGGTTCTGCCCGCGCAGGAGCATTTGCAGGCGGGTATTGGGCAGCGCGGCCTTGAGCTTGCGCAGGCGCTCCCAGGGATCCTCCTTGAGGAAGCGCACGCAGGCGTCGAAGGTGGCACCGCCCCAGACTTCCAGCGACCAGTAGCCGACTTTGTCCAGCTTGTCACAGATCGGCAGCATGTCTTCGGTGCGCATGCGCGTGGCGATGATCGACTGGTGGGCATCGCGCAGGATGGTATCGGTGACGCTGATCTTTTTAGTCATGTTCTCTGCTCTCCTGTAGCC